>NZ_JBLTWO010000008.1:0-228662 GCF_049889055.1 Rhizorhabdus antheiae
CGTCCTGCGTACTTCTTCTTCCAGTTGAAGTAGGTCGCCTGGCTGATCCCCGCCTTACAGCAGACCTCCGCCACCGGTATTCCTTCCTCGCTCTGCTTGATGACGAACGCCTTCTGCGCCTCCGTAAACTTCGATGCCTTCATGCCACGCCTCCTTGCCCAGCCAAGGAAACCTGAGGCCAAAAACTCGATCTCAAACAATCCAGTTTTCAGGTGGCAGAGCAACCGCTGCCGAAGGCGGCGAGTGGATCGCAATAAATACTGGTTCGTATCGGAGATTTATTTAATTTTGTTCAAGTTGGCATTTCTGAAAAATCAACACATCCCTCTCCTTGGATATTACTTTAAATGTTTGCATGTTATTATCTATAATCCAGTCATAATTTCCAATTTTTGACTTAACAAACTTGAACCCACCTGAATAATTTCTTTCAACATCTAAGGAAGATGAAATAACCCAACCTACTTTTCGTTTAACAATTTCATAGTTTTCTATATAACCATCCTGCGTTTTCAACATACTTTGATCAAATTTTATTACTAAATTTCTCGATTTATAACATTTATGCAAGACCGGGGCGGAATTCTGGCGGCTGCAGCTGCAAAGACAGAGTAATAATGCTGCGGTTACCCATTTTCTTTTATTACCCATGATCTTTCCGCCCTTAAAAATCGCGGTGACAGTGCAATAATTAGAAAGAAAGAGAGAAGGGCCGCCGCTTACCGCAGGCCGCTTGCCAGTCTCCACCAGCCTGACTGTTTCACGCCGATCACTTCGCTCGCCGTGTCGCGCTGCTCGCTATTCTCGAACAACGCAAAGCAGGTCGCGCCCGAGCCCGACATGCGCGCCAGAGTGCAGCCCGGCTGTGCCGCCAAGCGCTCGATCACGTCGCCGATGACCGGGCAGAGCCGAAGGGCGGGGGGCTCCAGGTCGTTGCGGCCGGCCAGTGCGGCTTCGAGCGGGTCGCCGGAGGCGAGGGGGCCGTGGTCCACGCCGTCCCAGGCCTTGAACACCGGCCCCGTCGACAGCGGCACGCCGGGGTTGACCAGCAGCAGGGGCATGTCGCAGAGGCCGCTGCCGTCCACGGGCGCGAGCACGTCACCGCGCGCGTCGCCGCGCACGCTTTGAGACATCAGGCAGGCGGGGACGTCGGCGCCCAGTTCGGCGGCCAGCGCCAGCACCTCGGGCGCGTCGGTGGACAGGCCCAGCCGGCGGCAGAGGAGGCGCAGAACGGCGGCGGCGTCGGCCGAGCCGCCCCCGATGCCGGCGGCGACGGGCAGGCGCTTGTCGAGGTGGATGGCGGGCGGGGTTCCGGCACCGGCCAGGCGGTAGAGGCCGCGCGCGGCGCGCATCACCAGATTGTCCTCCGGGTCCTCACCGCGCAGTATGTCGGCGAAGGGGCCGTCGATCGTCAGGCGGGGCGGCCCCTCGGCGATGCTGACCAGGTCGCCATGCCGGGCGAAGGCGAAGATCGTCTCCAACTCATGATAGCCATCCTCGCGCCGGCGACGGACGTGGAGCGCGAGGTTGATCTTCGCGAAGGCGATCTCGCTGTCGGTCATGGCGGTGCGATCGGGCGAGCGCGCTGGCGCGATCAGCGATCGTTGGCGGACAGCGTCTCGCCCGGTCCGTCCGAAAGCTTGCGGTTGATGCGGTCGGCACTCGCCTTGTCGGCCTGGACGAGCGCGGCGCGCCACGAATAGCGCGCCTCGATCCGGCGTCCGACCGCCCAATAGGCGTCGCCGAGATGCTCGTTCATCACCGACTGGCCGGGATCACCCGCCACCGCCCGTTCGAGCGCGGGGATGGCGCCGCGATAATTGCCGCGCTTGTAATAGAGCCAGCCGAGCGAGTCCGCGATCGCCGCATCATTGGGATCGAGGCCGCTGGCGCGTTCGATATAGGTCTGCGCCTCGGCCAGATTTTCGCCCCGGTCGAGCATGCCATAGCCGAGATAGTTGAGGATCATCGCCTGGCCGGGAGCGATCGCATTGGCCTGTTGCAGCAGGGCCTTGGCGCCGTCCCAATCGCCCGACCGGTCAAGCGCGCCGGCCTTCAGGAACAGATGGACCCAGCTCTTGACCCCCTCGACCTGGTCCTTGTCGATCGCCTTCTGATAGGCCCTGGCAGCTTCCTCATGGCGTTCGAGGTCGGACAAGATGCCGCCGAGTTCGACGAAGGCGTTGCTCGGCGCATCGGGGCGGGCCGCCGCCTTTTCCGCATCACCAAGCGCGGCCTGACGGTCGCCCATCTGCATCAATATGCCGCTGCGCTGCTGGCGGGCGACCTCATAGAGCGGATTGTCGGCCGGCACCTGAAGGGTCAGCTTCAGCGCGGACTCGTTGTAGCCATTACCCGACAGCAGATCGGCGGTGGCGATGATCGCGGCGGCATTGCTGGGCGCCATATGGCAGGCCATGCGGGCGAGCTGGAGCGAGATGGGCGAGCGGCCGTCGCCCTTCACGTCGATCGCCAGCTGCGCGAACAGATCGGACAGGCCGCGCTCGGCGGTGTCGACCGCGCCGGGAATAGGTCGGCCAGCGTCGAGCTGGGCGCGGGCGCGGGCCAGTTCGGGCGCGCGGCCCTCAAGCGCGGCCTGTGCCTTCTCGATCTCACCGCGCTTCGCGAACAGGGCCCCGGCCGCCAGCTGGAGGCGCAGCGACCGGCTGTCATTGGCAGCTGCCAGCTTGCGGATGTCGGAGAGCGCCTCGTTCCGCCCCATCGCCAGTTCGATCAGGATATGATGGTCGCGCGAATAGGCATTGGCCAGCTGCGACCCGCCGGCGGGCGCCGCCAGTCGTGCGGCGTCGGACGAGCCCCGGCCGAAGGCGACCCAGCCGCGCATCACCGGCACGAGGAAACCGAACACCTGTTCCCGGTCGATCCGGGTAACGATCTGGTCCGCCAGACGCCAGTCGCGCACGGCGACGGCTTCGGAAAAGAGCATGAGGCTGCCGTCGGTGGGCAGGGCGGCGAGGCTGTCCAGCTGGCGCGCGGCCTGTCCGGCCAGCTTGAAATTGCCCGCCGTCAGCGCCTGCCGATAGGTGCGCAGCGCGAGGCGCCGGTCGGTGGGGGAGGCCTGGAGCAGCTTGGCATAGCTGTTGGCTGCGGCTTCGGGCATGCCGTCCGCATCGGCCAGCCGGGCGCGGACATATTGCCGCATCTCGCCATCGGCGTCGGGGACCATGGCCGATGCCGTCCCCGGTGTCAGGATGAGCAGGGCGATGCCGAACAGGGCGCGCTTCGCGGTCATGAACTTACTCCAACGCTTCGTCGGACTGTCTATCGCAAGTCGATATGGTGAAGCCAGTATTAACCTCGGCGTTTACCCTCTTTCCGCGATGGACCCGATCACCCGACCCGTTAAGCTCAAAGCATGATTCGTCGATCGCTCCTCCAAGTCGCCGCCGTGCTGCTGTTCACCCCATTGCTGGCGTCGCCGCTGCAGGCCGCTCCCGGCATCGTCCGCGTCGCGGTCAAGACCACGGCGGGCAGCTTCGTCGTCGCGGTGGATACGAAGCGCGCGCCGATCACCGCGAAGAACTTCCTGGCCTATGTCGACAAGCATTTCTTCGACGGCACGACCTTCTACCGCGCGGCGCGCGCGGTGGGCAATCCGGGCCGGGGGTTCGTCCAGGGCGGGGTCCATCGCGACATGCGCCGCTCGCTGCCGCCGATCGCGCACGAGCCGACCAGCAAGACCGGGCTGCGCCATGTCGATGGCGCCATCTCGATGGCGCGGCGCGAACCGGGCAGCGCGATGGGCGAGTTCTTCATCCTGGTGGGGCCCGCTCCGGCGATGGACGCCAAGGCGGGCGATCCCGGCTATGCGGTGTTCGGGAAGGTGGTCAAAGGCATGCCCATGTTGCGCAAGATCCTCGCGGAGAAGACCTGGCCGGGCGGCTCGGGTTCGATGAAGGGCCAGCTGATCAAGCAGCCGGTGAAGATCCTGGAGGCGAAGCGGCTGTGATAAGCGCTGCGCGGCTGGCCTAAGCGCCGCTTCGCATCTGAGGCATGCGGTCAGCGCGCGGCGCTGGCGAAGGTGCCGTCGACCCAGACCAGCGGGCTGATCTCGTCATGGTTCACCACCTCCTCGACCTCGCCGAGGAACAGGGTGTGGGTGCCGACGTCGATCCGCTGCGTCGTGCGGCAGACCAGGCTGGCGAGCGCGTCGCCGAGGACCGGAATGCCATCGGGCCCCGCGGTCCAGTCGCCGGTTTCGAAGCGGGCGAGGCCCTTCTTCTGGCCGCTGAAGATGCCGACCAGATCGCGGTGGCGATCGGCGAGCAGGTTGACGCAGAAACGCTCCGACTGGCTCAGCACCGGGTGGATGCTGGCGGTGCGGTTTACGGCGGTCAGCAGTGTGGGGGGCTCGGCACAGACCGACATGACGGCGGTCGCGGCCATGCCCGACCAGCTCTCGTCGCGACCGGTGGTGATCAGCGCGATCGTCGTGGCAAGGCGCCGCATCGCATGGCGGAAGCCGTCCTTGATCTCGTCCTCGGTCATGCGATTCTCCTCCCTTTGGTGTCTTCCCGATGCAGCCGCTAGAGAAATGGACCGGTCTGCGCAATTGCCGCTACCGCATCTCTCCTTTGAGGCAGTCAAGCCGCGCTTCAAGCCTGTCTTCAAGCGCCGCTTTCCTTTTGGCGGTCAAGCGCGTATGGCGACGCCCAAACTCCGATCATCTTTGTGAGGCACTGGTTTGGCGAAAGAAGAATTGCTGGAAATGCGCGGGCAGGTCGTGGAACTTCTGCCCAACGCCATGTTCCGTGTCCGGCTCGAAAACGACCATGAAATCCTGGGTCACACGGCCGGCAAGATGCGCAAGAACCGCATCCGCGTGCTCGTCGGCGACGAGGTGCTGGTCGAGCTGACCCCCTATGACCTGACCAAGGGTCGTATCACCTACCGCTTCAAATAAGGGCAGGGGCCTTGTCCCTGCTCATTCTCGCCTCGGCCAGTCCCCGACGGGCCGAGCTGATCCGCAGGCTCGGAATCGAGCCATCCGCGATCGATCCCGCCGATATCGACGAAACGCCGCGCCGCGACGAGCAGCCGGCGCGCTACGCTGCGCGTATGGCGGCGGAGAAGGCGGCCGTGGTCGCTGCGCGGCACGCGGGCGCATGCGTCCTGGGCGCCGACACCGTCGTGGCTGCCGGACGGCGCATCCTGCCCAAGACCGAAACCGCCGAGGAGGCGCGCACCTGCCTGCGCCTGCTGTCGGGACGGCGGCACCGCGTCCATTCGGCGGTGACCCTCATCGACGGCATCGGCAAGGCGCGGCATCGGATCTCGACCAGCATCGTCAAGTTCAAGCGGCTGACCGAAGCCGAGATCGAGGCCTATCTGTCTGGCGGCGAGTGGCAGGGCAAGGCCGGCGGCTATGCGATCCAGGGCTATGCCGAAAGCTGGGTCGGGATGCTGTCGGGCAGCCATTCGGGGGTGATGGGCCTGCCGCTGTTCGAGACGCGTGCCTTGCTCGCCTCGGCCGGGCTGCTGCCGTCGACGGATGGCTGAGTGGATCTACGAGGACGGGATCGGTGAGGCGCGCGCCGCGCTGATCGAGGATGGCGTCATCCTGTCCGCCGAGATCGAAGCCGATGATGACGGACCCACCGCCGGCACCGTTGCCAGGGCCCGCCTGACCCGGATCACCGTTCCCGGACGTCGCGGGCTCGTGCGCCTCGACGACGGCGCAGAGGCGCTGATCGAACCGCTCCCGCGTGGCGTTACCGAAGGCGGCACGCTGCTGGCCGAAATCCGCAGGGCGGCCCTGCCCGAACCGGGGCGGGCCAAGCTCGCGCTGGCGCGACAGGCATCGTCCGAGTCCGCGCCGACGATCGGCCCGACCCTGCTCGAGCGGATCGAGGCGACGGGCATTCCCATCCGGCGGCCCGGCGCGCATGAACCCGATGCGCTGGAAGCGGCGGGCTGGTCCGAACTGCTCGAAGAAGCGCGCAGCGGCGAGGTCGCCTTCGACGGCGGCGGCCTGCGCCTCTCGCTCACCCCGGCGATGAGCCTGATCGACGTGGACGGGTGGCTCGATCCGGCGGCGCTCGCCGTCGCCGGCGCCACGGCTGCGGCGGCGATGATTGTCCGCCATGGCATCGAAGGCTCGATCGGGATCGACCTTCCCACTGCCGGCAGCAAGGCGGCGCGCCAGGCGGCGGCCGACGCGGTCGATGCGATCCTGCCACAGCCTTTCGAGCGCACGGCGGTCAACGGCTTCGGTTTCCTGCAGATCGTTCGCCCACGCCGGCGCGCTTCGCTGCCAGAACGGCTTCAGGGGGATGGCGTGGGCGCCGCGGCGCGCGCACTGCTGCGCCGGGGCGAGCGGACGCCGGGTGCAGGCACACGCAGCATCAGCGCCCATCCGGCCGTGATCGAGCGCATTGCTGCCCGTGCCGACTGGCAGGCCGAACTCGCGCGGCGCATCGGCGCACCGATTGCCTTGCGCCCCGACGCGCGCCTCGTCATATCCGGCGGCCATGTCGACGCGGAAAATCCATGAATGCCCCGGCTGTAGCAAGCCGGCCCGGCCCGAATATGAGCCTTTCTGCAGCCAGGGATGCCGTGACCGGGACCTGCTGCGCTGGCTCGACGACGGCTATCGAATCCCCGGCCCGCCTGCCGATATCGACCCCGAATAAAAAAGGCGAAAAGCGGGCTGGACAGGACCTGTTACCCACCTCTATAGGCACGCCTCCAACGAGTGCCCAGGTAGCTCAGTTGGTAGAGCATGCGACTGAAAATCGCAGTGTCGGCGGTTCGATCCCGTCCCTGGGCACCATCTTCACACATCGGTGTTATTTCCGCGTCAGCTGCGGTTGGCGCCGCGGCGGCAATTGGCCCATGCGCCTTAGCGACGAGGTCCTGCAGGGCGGGCATCTTCCCGTCCGAGCGGTTTAGTGTCGATCGATCCCGTTCACCCCAACAGCATATACGCCGCCCCAAGGCCGGCCGAGCCGAGCAGCACCGGGATCATTCCAATCTTGAAGCGGAACACCGCAAGCGCCGCCAGCGTCGCGAGGATGAGGGCGGGCAGGTCGAGACTTGCCGGCTCCGGAGCGTCGAAGGATAGGGGGCCGGCGGCGATGCGGCGGACCTGACCGAACAGCGTGTGGATCGCGAACCACAAGGCGAGGTTCAGGATCACGCCGACGACCGCGGCGGTGATCGCGCTGAGTGCCGCCGACAGGGCCTTGTTGCCGCGCAGCCGCTCGACGAAGGGCGCGCCCGCGAAAATCCACAGGAAGCAGGGGACGAAGGTCACCCAGGTTGTCAGGATCGCTCCCAGCGTCGCCGCCGCCAGCGGAGGCAGGCCGGTCGATCCGCGATAGGCGGCGAGGAAGCCGACGAACTGGACCACCATGATCAACGGACCCGGCGTCGTTTCGGCAAGGCCCAGGCCGTTGAGCATCTCGCCCGGCTGCAACCAGCCATAGGTGCCGACCGCTTCCTGCGCGACATAAGCGAGCACGGCATAGGCGCCGCCGAAGGTTACCACCGCCATCTGGCTGAAGAAGGTCGCGATCTGAGTGAAGGGGTTGGCGGGGCCGGCGATCAGCAGCAGCGCGGCGACCGGGGCGAGCCACAGAAAGAGAAAGGCGGACGATATCTTCAGCGACCAGCCGAGGTTCGGCCGTGCATGATCGGGCAGCCCCTCGCCGAGCGCGGTGTCCGCGTCATGGATGATCGTGCCGCCGCCGCTGCCATGACCGCCGCCGCCCTTGAACGCCGGAAGCCCCACGCGGCCGCCCAGATAGCCGCTCAATCCCGCCAGCAGAACGATCAGCGGAAAGGGCGCGCCCAGGAAGAAGATCGCCACGAAGGCGGCGGCCGCGATCCCGCGCATGACGCCATTGCGCAGTGCGCGCGATCCGACCCTGATGACGGCCTGGACGACGACTGCGAGCACAGCGGCCTTGAGGCCGAAAAACAAGCCGTCCACCATCGGCGTCTGGCCGAGCAGAACATAGACGAAGCTCAGCGCGAGGATGGCGAGGAAGCCCGGCAGCACGAACAGCGCGCCGGCGACGAGCCCGCCCTTTGTCCTGTGCAGCAGCCAGCCGATATAGGCGGCCAGCTGTTGCGCCTCGGGCCCCGGCAGCAGCATGCAATAGTTGAGCGCGTGGAGAAAACGCTCCTCGCCGATCCACTTCTTTTCCTCGACCAGGATGCGATGCATGACAGCGATCTGGCCGGCCGGTCCGCCGAAGCTGAGCGCGGCGATGCGCGCCCAGACGCGAACGGCTTCCCCGAAACCTATGCCGTGATCGCGGGCCGGGGGCGTCGGGGAGCCGGATGTGAAAGGAGCGGTCTCACTCATCGGGCGGATGTCCTCGAGCTGAAAAAGGCATGGAACTGGTCGAGCGTCTCGCTGCCGCGCGCAATGCGCAGCATGTCGTCGTCGGTGGAGGCGCAGATGCCGGCCAGCATGGCGCCGAGGCCCGAGGCTTCGGGACGGTCGAATTTGCCGTCGCCGATATCGAGTTCGTGGATCATCTCGGCGATCGCCGCCAGCGCGGGATCGTCGGCTGGTCCGGCACGCAGCAGCAGCGTCTCGAAACTGCACCGGTCGTCTTCGTGGGTGAACTCGGCATCGGTCATGTCGAAGCGAAGTTCGCCATTCTCCGGGCTGTGGGAGCGCCGATCGACGAAACGGAAGGTCGCGTCGGGGTCGATGAAGCGGCGGATCAACCAGGCGCAGGCGATCCGGTCGACATGGACGCCGCCGCGCGTGACCCAGACCCGCCCGCGCAGGGAATTGCGGGAGACGGCGGGCGCCACATCGGCGCGGCGGACATCGGGATGGGCGTGGCGAAGCCGGTCGATTTCGGCAATCGCCGCCTCGGCCTTCTGCCGGCCATGGGCCCCGAAGAAATCGAGCGCTACGGTTTCGTCGAGCCGCTTGCGCAGCCGGTTGATCTCGCCGCCGCTCGCGGGGCCCGTTTCGATCAGCCGTCGCGCGGTGGCGACGATATCGTCATAATCGGCGTCACGGGCCGCATCGAACAGCGCGCTGGCTTCCGCGTCGGTCTGCCCGCCGATCAGCCGCCCGTCGATCAGGACTGCCTCGCCGCCGCCGGCGACGATGTCGTCGATCAGCGACCGCAAGGCCGCTTCATTGGCCTCGCTGCGGGGCAGGATGTGGGCTGCGGTCTTGATCGCGACCGCGCCGATCGCCTGAAGACGGCGCCAGACCTTGACCCGCAGATAGGGCGGGCGGGTCGGCAGCTGGTGGAGCAGGACCAGCCAATCCTGCGATTTCGACTCGATCATGATATACATGTATCAGCAGTGATACGTGAGATATATTTGTATCTTTTTCTATATGGCCGGCACCGCAAGCGGTTCATCGCGTGCTGGTTTCCGCAATTCCCCAACCATGCTAAGGTCGGTTCATCATCTGGACGTTCTGCGGCATCCGGTGACAGAGAGACCAACGTGCTCCCGCTGCAACGAGGGACGCACCATGGATCGCAACTATCTTTTCGCTCGGCACCAGCTTTCGTTGATGAAGGCAGCTGCCGCCTTGTGCGGGGAAGCGCGCGCGGCGCATCTTGGCCTGGCGAGACTTTACGCGGAGCTGATCGACCATGTCCGCACTGGCCTTCGCGGTTCGGGGCGGAGCGTGTTTCTCTGACGCTCCGGGCAGGAGTGCCGCACCGCCTTCTTGTTTGCTTCCCGCGCATCACCGCATCGCTTCGTCAGGACGATTCCATCATGATTATCCGCATATGAGTGCCGCACAGGATGAGCCCGCGAGCCTGTGGCGCACCGTCGGTGGCAACACGATGCGGGGAGGGCGCCGCGCACCGCAGAAGATCGCGGAAGGGTCGCTGCGTGAGATGATGGGGCTGGTCGCGCAGGAGGACCCGGAGGAAATCTGGCGACTGATTGTCCAGACGGGCGACGGCAGGCATCTGCGCTCGTCGGACCTGCGGGATTTGCTGCGGCAGTCGGCAGGCTCGTCGGAGTCCTGAGCGGCGATGGTGTCCACAGCGTCTCGGCGTCTATGCCGGGTTCAGGCGTGCGCCGGACTGTAGGTCGCGGAGACGCGGTGGCTGTGCTGGAGCACCGACCAGACGGCATGATAAAGATCCGCCCGGGCGATCTTGCCCAGGCGGGTCGCTTCCAGAAACTGGAAATGGGCTTGCCCTACCGAATCCAGTCCCCAACGATCGTGCAGCTGTCTTGCAAGCTGCACGGCGCGGGGCTCGACCCGATAGCGATCGCTGGTCGCGGTCAACCGTCGATGTCCGCGCTTTGCTTCACGCCCTCTGCCGCATTCTGAAGACGCCGCGTGGAGCGGGCCTCCTGGGCGGAATGGCGGACGGCCAGCCCGCGCCAGGCGCGTTCGGACCGGAGAAACTGTTCCTTGACCTCGGCCAGCACGCTCTGTTCGGCCTGCTGGGCGCATTCGTCGGCCCGGGTGGTGCACAGGTCGCTGTTGGACGGCATGATGGTTCTCCTAGTCAGGCCCTCAGTCGACCATGTCGGCGACGAGACGCTTCAAATCTGCTCGCGACAGGCTCGCTCCCGGCAGGGGGGACAGGCGCTGACGCTGGGGTTGGGTTCTGTAATTGTGGGTATTCACGTCTTTTTGAGTCTTGAAATACATTCTGCTTCCGCGGCGCTTTGCGCCAGTTCTTATGTAATTGGGGTAGAAGGGATGTGGCAGCCAATAGGTCCGCCTGGCCTTCGGGCCGTTGCGGGAGATATCGGACGCAGCCGATCCCTCCCGCGATCGTCGATCGATCAGGCTGCTTCGAGATTGACCGCTGACGCCCGGCCGCGCTGATCGGCTTCGATCGCATAGCTGAGGCGCTGACCCTGCTTGAGGGTGATCATTCCGGCGCGCTCGACGGCGCTGATGTGGACGAAGCTGTCGCCGCTATTGTCCTCGGGCTCGATAAAGCCATAGCCCTTGGTCTCGTTGAAAAATTTTACGGTGCCGATCGGCATGATATTGTCCTTCACAGGCAAGATTATCGCCAGCCACATGGCTGTCGAGCTTGAAGCGCGTGAAAGGAAAATCTGCGTATCAGGCAGTAGATTCGTCGCAGGCGACGTTGAGCCTTTTCGAAAATAGCGATTATTATTAAAATGTCAATTGCCTGCACAGCTGTGCCTGGTTTGGCTGTGATCGATGATTACACGCCATATAGTGTCTGGGGCAGACCACTTTGTATCTATCCTCATTTGGAGAGCATGGCCCGCGCCACGGGACGCCGCCGAAATTGCACCCGACCTTGGATGAATTGATGGCGATGCGCGTCCGCCCCGCACGGATGTCGCCGAAGATGCGCGGTGGGATGACGGGGAGGATCGATGCTCCGCTCCAGCCTCAATAATCCTTCGAGTAGCGGATGCTGGCGTTCGACCCACCGAAGGAGCTGGTCTGGCTGAGCAGGCTGAGCGTCTTCGACAGCGAGATCTCCAGCTGGGTCGCGGTGAAGCCGCGCGCATCGGTGATCACCTCCACATAGATATCGTTGGAGATATATTGCCCGGCCGCGAGCGCTGTGCCCCGCCCGGCGGTCTTGTCCGCACCCAGCACGCGCAACCTATCGATGCCCGAGGCCGAGCGCAGCTTGCCCAGCGGATTGAGCCCGCCGCCCGATCCCCGCAGCGAGTTGAGCGCCGCCGCCAGCTGGATCGCCTGGGTCGGGGACAGAGAGGTGACGCTCTCGCCGAACAGCAGACGCGAGAGCACCTCGTCCTGCGGCAAAGTGGGGGTGGAGGTGAAGCTGACCTGTGGCGCCATCGCCCGCCCGCCGATGACGATCCGGGCGGTGACGCCCTCGACCGACGTATCGGCCGACAGATCGAGTTCCGGATTGGTGAGCTGGCCGCCATCGAAGCGGACTTCGCCCTGCTCATCGAGGTCGAAGCGCCGCCCCGCGAAGGAATAGGTGCCGCGCACCACCGACAGGCGGCCGACCACGCGGGGATCGCCCGCCGTCCCCGTCACACGCATGTCGGTCGCCCATTCGGCTTCCAGACCCATGCCGCTGACGAAGATCTGGTTGTCGGCGCGGATGTGGATGTCGAGCTTCCAGTTGCTCGGCGCGGGGCCAGCGTCGCTTCCGCCCGGCTTGAGCGGTTCGTCGCCACGACGGCGCACGCCGGTCAGCTCCGCGACCTCGGCGGCGCCCTGCCGGATGATGCGGTAGCGCGCCTCGGGGATGCGCAGGTCGCCCTTGATCAGCCCGCCGCCGGGTCCATTGGTGATTTCGAGAGTGCCGGAGGCGACCGCGCCCAGCGCATCGCTCTTGGCCAGGCGCGTGCGGGCGAGCGTGGCCTTCAGCTGGATCGGGAAACCCTCGGTCGCGGCGAGGCCGACCCGGCCCGAAGCACTCACCGTGCCGTCGCCCGCACGACCGGTGAGCGTGTTGAGCAGGAACTCCGACTGGGTGAAGCGGCCGTCGAGTGCGATGTTGGAGATGACGGTGCCGTAGCTGCTATTCTCGTAGCGCAGCGTCTTCGCACGGGCGATGCCGGTGAGCGTCGGATTGTCGAGCCGCCCGCCGAAATCGGCGGCGATCGCGATCGGCCCGCTCAGTTCCTGCCCCGCGATGCCGGTCAGCGTCCAGGGCACGTCGGCAGGACCGTTGTAGCGAATGCCGCCCGACAGGGGCGCCTGCATCAGCCGGTCCTGCAAGGTCGCGCCGGCACCCAGCGGGGCGAGCCGCGTGACGAACCGGCCGACGATGCTACCTCCGCGCCGGACGATGCCACGCATGTCGCCACCTGAGGCGTCGAGCTTCGCCAGCAGCGCCAGATCGACCGGCTCGGACACGACATAGGCCGAGGTCCGGGTGAAGCGTGCGATGTCGAGCCGTGCCTTGACGGTCGGCGTCGCCTGGCCGGGTGCGCTCCCATAATCGAGCGTGCCGCTGGCGCGGCCACCAAGGCCGAGGCCGGGCATGAAGGCCTGTGCGATGCCGATGTCGAAATTGGCGAGACGCGCCTCCAGGCGGCTTTCGCGCCCATAGCGGCCCGCCAGGCGAACCTCGCCCTGCGGCACCACCAGGCGCGCGGGCGACAGGATCCAGTCCTGCCCCTGCCGGTCGATCCTCACCGGCTCGGCGAAGCGGAAGGCGACGTTGGCGACGCGGCCCTTCGCATTCGCGACGATCCGGTTCGGGGCGAACCGGGCCTGCGCCGCGACGTCGAAGTCCGCCCCGCTGCGGCCCTGGGCCACCAGCGCGGCCGTTCCGGAGCCGTCGCGATAATCGATGCGGCCCTGCGCACGCTTGACCATCGTCTCGCCCTGCCGAACGTCGGCGAGCGCGAAGCGGCCCTGGGCGGTCGGGCTTTTGGGGCGGAGGACGACCTCGCCCTTCAGGCTGCCCTGACCGATCAGGATCGGCACGTCGCCGGGGATGCGGGCGGCGGACGCCGTGACATCGGCGACGACGCGCTGGTCCGATCCGGCGGCGGACAGCTGCAGCCCGCCCGACAGCCCCGATCCCGCCAGCGTCAGGCGGCCGTCGAACGGTCCGCTGCGTGTCTGGATGAGATTGCCCTTGAAATCGACGCCCGCGAAGGTCGCGTTTCTGACGTCGATCGCGAGCGGGCCACGGCCCTGGCGGATCAACAGATCGGCAGTCAGCGGGCCATAGGCGGTCGCACCGCGCGCCTTGACCGCATAGCCCTGCGGCACGCCGCGCAGTTCGGCGACGAGATCGCGCAGATCCACGCCGAGGCCGGGCCGGGCGGCGCGCAGGCGCACCAGCGGGCGATCGAGCGTGCCACTGGCATCGACCACCAGCGGGCCATAGTCGCGCGAGCGGCCCGAGGCGCGGAACATGATCCGGCCATTTTCGATATCATAGCTGCCGACCGCACCGCCCAGCTGGAAGCCTGGCGAGCGCACGGCGAAACGGGTCAGCCGGGCGATCCGGCCGTCGAAGCCGAACTGGCCGGTGACGATCGCCGGGCCGCCGAGCGCATCGCGCAGCGTTTCGTTGTCGATGCGCCGCGTTGTCATGCGGAAGCCGCCACGAATGCCGAAGCCGCCCGCGCGCCCCGGCACCAGCGCGGCATCGGTCACCAGCGCGATCCGGCCAAGACCGTCGACCTGATAGTCGTTGACGCGGCCCTTGAGCGCGCCGGTGTAGATGCCCTTGGCGGGATCGGCGATGATGATCGCGGTGGCGTCGAGCGTGTTCGACCGCAGGCGCAGATTGTCGGACAGCAGCCGTCCGTTCGACCAGGCGAGGTCGCCGTCCGCCCTTAGGTCGACGAGCAGCCCGCCGACCGCCGCGTTCAGCCCGGTCACCCGGCGCGCGGTGGCGTGGAGCGGGATACGGATCCGATCGGCATCGACCTGCGCCTTGCCCTCGGCGACCAGCCCGTCGATCCCCAGCGTGCCGAAGGCGAGCCGCTTCGCCCTGATCGCATAGGCGATGGTCGGGGTGGCGAAAGGCCCGTCGAGGGTGGCGTCGGCGAAGACGTCGTCGCCCGCCAGATTCTCCGCGATCGCGCGCGCCCGCAGCAGCGAGGCGTTGACGCGCAGCGTGGTGAAGCGGTTGTTGGCGAGATCGACCTTGCCGGTCGCTGTCGCCTTGAGCGCGTCCGAAGCGATCTTGGCATCGAGCGTGGCGCTGCGCTCGGCAAGCTTCGCGGAGGCGTCGACCGTCAGCTGGGGCGAGGTCAGCCCTGCGATCGGCCCGGTGAAGACGGTGCCCGGCCGCAGCGCGCCCCTGGTTGCGAACAGGCCGGATCGGGCGGTGACGGTCAGGTCGGCCAGCCGTTCCGCTCCACTGAGGGCGCTGAGCGTGCCGTTCCACGCGTTCCAGTCGCCATTGCCGGCGAGGGTCGCGGACAGCGGCTTACCGAGACCGGTGAAACCGTCGATCAGCCCGCCGGCCGGCGCCTCCATGCGGCCGTCGATCAACAGCCGGTTGGCCGCGGGCACGGCATCGAGCCGGAGGCGCAGTCTGTCGCCCCCCGCGAGGCCCTTGCCGGTCAGAGCGGCGGCATCTGCGGCCAGGACGGCGCGGCCATCGGCGATGTCCACCTTGCCGGACAGGCGCACGACATGCGCCTTGCCGGTGATCGCCGGGGCGATGACCAGCCGGTCGATCGCCAGCCGCCCGAGCGCCACGTCGATATCGGGCAGCAGCGGTGCATCGGGATCGCTGGGCACCGGCTTCAGTTCGGGCAGCCGCAGCCAGCGGACCTCGGGCGAGGTCAGTTCGCGTATGTCGACCTTGCTCGAGGTGAGATAGGCGAAGGGGCGCCAGTCGAGGACCATGCGGTCGGCGCTGAGGAAGGTCCCGCGCGCATCATGCACGCGCACGCCTTTCAGGATCATGCGGCCATAGATCGACCCGTCGATCCGGTCGGCGGACAGGCGCAGGCCCGAGGCGGTCTCGAAGCCGGCCAGCCGGTCCGCGAGCAGGCGGCGCCCTCCGCTCGTGTCGAGGCCGGCGATGCCGAGGAGGAGGAGCAGGAACAGGCCGGCGACCGTCCCCGCCGTCCATAGTGCGATATGCTGCCAGAGGGGGCGACCGGCGCGGGCGGTGGTGTCGATCTCCGCCATCAGAAGGCCTGCCCGATCGAGATATAGAGCGCGATCTTGGACTCGCCCTTGCGGCGGTTGATCGGGGTGGCGATGTCGATCCGCATCGGCCCGAAATTGGTGTAATAGCGCCCGCCGATACCGGCGCCGTAGCGCATCCCCGACAGCGAGGGCGTGGAGCCCTGGCCGACGCGGCCGGCGTCGAAAAAGGGCACGATGCCATAGTCGCCGAAGCGGTAGCGCGCCTCCAGCGCAAACTCGGTCAGGCTGCGGCCGCCGACCGGATCGCCATTGGCGTCCTTGGGGCCGAGCTGCTGGAAGCCGAAGCCGCGCACCGATCCGCCGCCCCCGGCATAATAGCGCCGCGACGGAGCGATGGTGTCGCGGGTCGCGCCGACGATCGATCCGACGCGGGCGCGCCCGGCCAGCACCAGCGAGTCCATCACCGGATAATATGCGCTGCCTTCGAGCAGCATCCGCGCATAGGCGTCATAGCCGCCATTGTTGCGCTTCTGCGCCTCGGGGCTCAGCCGGCCCGTGATCCGGAAACCGCGCGTCGGATCGAGCAGGCTGTCCGATCCGTCATAGCCGAGCTGGCCGGGGGCGGCGACGATGAAGTAGGTGCTGCGCGGGCGCTCGCCATCGGCCGGGTTGAAGCGGGTCTCGCGCGATGCGGTCAGTTCGCCGCCGATGCTCCAGGTCCATTTCTTCTGGAAGATCGGGGTGCTGGCGCGCGACAGGCTACCGGTCAGGCTGACGGTCTGCGCATTATAGGCTTCGAAATCCTGTCGCGCGACGCTGGCCCCCAGCGCGAAGACCCGGTCGCGCTGCCCGGCATTCGATCGGCGGAAGGCGGTCGACAGGCTCTGCTGCTGCGTGCCGGCGACGCCCTCGACGGTCAGCGCGCCTTCGGGCGGGAAGAGATTGCGGTGGGTCCAGGAGCCGGTCAGCTTGACGCCTTCGCCGGTGCCATAACCCGCGCTCGCCGCCAGCTGCCGCCGGGGGCCTTCGCTCTGGCGGACGAGCAGGTCGACCGTCTCGGTCCCGTCCGCTGCGACGGTGCCGGTGCGGACCGGTTCGATCGCGACGGTGGAGAGCAGGCTGGTGGCGATCAGCGCCTGGCGCAGATCGTCGACCTGGCGGCTGTCATAGAGGTCGCCCCGGTCGAAACGCTGGATCACCTCGATATGGCCTGCGTCGAACACCGGATCGCCGGCGGTCATGATCCCGCCGAAGCGCGCCTTGGGGCCGGATTCGAGCGGCAGCGTGTAATCGCCGCTGTGGTCGCGGTCGTCGAGCAGGATGTCGCGCTGCCCGACCTTGACGAAGGGATAGCCATTTTCGGGCAGGCGCAGCGAGACATTGGCCTCGGCGGCCTCGACTTCGGCGGCGACGATCGGGGCGCCGCTCTTCAGGTCGAGCGCGTCGACCGCGAGCTTCATCGGCTCCTCGACGGCGCCGGTCACCGTGATGCGACCGAACATATAGCGCGTTCCCGGCGTCGCGGTCAGCGTGGCGGTCAGGCGGTTGCGCGCGTTGGGCAGGGTGTCGACCGATATGGTGGCAACCCCGTCATAATAGCCGCGCGAGCGGAGCAGCCGTTCGGCCAGCAGCACATCCTCCTCGGCGCGCGCGCCGACCTGGGCGGCATTCTCCGCCTTGCGTCCGTCGGACAGCAGCGCCGACAGATCGCGAAACTCGTCTTCGAGGCCGACCTCCTTCAGCCCTTCGATGCGGACATCATAGGGCAGTTCCCGCGCCTTCTCGTCGGTGACCGCAATGGCGGGCGGATCGACCGGGGCCGCGCTCAGCGGCGGCAGGGGCTGTTCGAGTTCGGGCTCGGGGGCGAGTGCGGCCGGTTCGGCGGCGGGGGTGGCCGGGGCACTCTCTTCCGTCGCGGCGGGAGCAGCCGTCTCTTCGAGCGGAGGCAGCGCGGCCTCGAACGCGCTATCGTCGAGCGGCGTCTGTGCAGGTTGCGCATAGGAAAGGGTCGACGCAGCGGTGGTCAGCAGAGCGGCGACGAAAGACAACGGCTTCAACAACTGGCCCCCCAAGGCTTGCCGACCGGTTTCGATACGGCAGCGTCACGGACCATAACCGACGAGGCCCCTGCTGGTTGCAACACGCATGAACGGAAATTCGGTTCCCACGCCGGGATGATAGTGGCGCCGGGCCGGCGCATCCGATCGACGGGTGACCTGCTATTCCTGCGCGGCCGGTCCAGCTGCCCTGCATCGAATGCAATAGGTTGGGCGCGATCAAGGCGATCACCGCCGCCTATCTGGCGATGCATGGCGACGGCTACCACGTCGTCAGCCTCGACGCAGTGATCGAGACGATGCGCCGGACCGCTCTTCTGTCGGTAACCGTCTAGCCTTTTGACCTCTCCCTCACGATCTCGTGACGGAACGGCGGGAAAGCTGGCATGCCCGACACCGAGTAATGGAAGGGGTCGGCCGGCCAGTCGCATAGCCCAGCCCATATCACGCGGAAGGGATGCTCGGGGTGACGTGGCATCAGGGCGACCTCCACCAGGTCGACACTGTCCGACCCGGGCTCCAGCCTCAGTCGCACCCGTTGCGGATCGTAAACGAGGATGCTGCCCGCTTCGAAGGCGGTGGTTGCGATGGTGGTGCCTTCGAGGGTTTCGACGGAAAGCCGGTCGCTCTTCGTCAGAAAGATCACCGCGCGACGCGTCCGGACCGGCGAGGGGAGGGGCGCCATGTCTTCCGCAGCCGGCCCATATCGGACCGGCCTGAAGCAGCTTATCGTGAGTTCGCGATCCGAGCCGGCATGGAGGATCGCTCCGACGTCGTCCTGAGACAATGTTCCTGCAGCGTCGCCAAGAAGCCGTTCCGATGGCTCGGCCAGCATGATGTCCGTCCTGCCGGCGCGAGGCTGTCCCACCCAGTCGGGGCGTGCATGCCTGTTTTCGTTGGAAAGGTCGAAGATGAGCTGCTGGCGGATGGCTTCTACCGCCTCACCGTCCAGCCGCCCCTTCACGGCACCGTCGCGCTGCCATTGGTCCGCATGAGCGTCGGCCGTGTCGCTGACCGGACGCCGATCGGCCTGCAGATGGGCCTGGCTATAGCGGCTCATATTGGCGTTATGCGCCGTTCGGTCGATGAGAACGTCCGCGATCTTTTCGAGTGAGATCTGTGCGGCTGCCCGGTTGACGTGACAACCATCGAGATCGAACTCAGGCTTGAGATAGCCCCCTTCGGTCAATTCCGGCCATGTGTCGATGAATGCGATGTCGGCGTGGGAGCAGAACTCCTCCAAAAGACGATTGGCGACGATCGTGATCTTCGCCCTCACCGCTGCGGAAAAGACGAACCGCGTCCACCGTGCTGCGCGCTCATCGTCCGCAGTGCGCGGAGGCAGGCAGTGGATCATCAGGCGGCCAAAGCCTGCCGCCTGCAGCTGTTCGACGGTCTGCAGGAACGGTGTGAGAAGGGCCAGGACATGATCGACCACCTCGGCATGGGCGAGCATGGTCTTCGATTTGTCGACGCCATAGCCGGGGTCGTCGGGCAGGATGAAATCGCACCGGTCGGTGAAGTCGAGAAACATCTTGTGGATGTCGAGGTCGCCGGCGAACAATATCATCGGCGGCGCGATGAGCGGCTGGCCCGCGATATAGGCGGCCGATGGCTCGCAATGCATGAAGGCCGGTCGCAGTGATGCGTCGAAGATACCCTCGGCGATAAGCGCGTCGATATAGCCATTGTCGATGTCGTCGCCCACCGCATAGTCCGCCGCCAGCAAGGTCGGCAGAAAGCGGGTCCGGCACAGATAGGGATCCTTGGACCAGACCGGCCGGAAAAGAAGATTGCCGAAAACGATACTATGGCTCTCCCCGATCATGTGGATCGGAGAAGCGGCTCCCAGCAGTTCGATACCCATCCGGCTCACCGTCCCGCCATCTGGTCGGCCAGTGCCGCCATGACGAGATCTTCGTCACACATGGGCTTGGCGCTCGGCGGCGGATTATCCGTCGGTTCGATCGCGCCGCGCACCGCCTTTGGCACCTGCCCCATGAACTGGCGGTGGAAGGATTCCAGAACATGCGCGACCGCTGCATCCGAAACCGAGCGGTGATCGTCGAGGAAATACTGCTTGCTGTCGCCGCTGGCCGTCACGATTTCATAGGATGCGAAATAGTGCACATGCGAATGGCGCTGCACGATCTCCTCACAAGCGACGCGGAGCACCGATTTGGAATAGATCGTCGACTGCAGCACGTGGCGTGGCTCGAACGTGGCAAGCAGCGGCACGGGCGAGACGGTCAGGATCATCCGCGCCTTCGGGTTGACCGCCGCCAGTTCGGTGACGAAGGCGTCGAGATGGCCGACAACCTCATCGACCCGGCAATTGTGAAAGCTATGTCGTTCGGGATCGAAGTCACCGCCGAGGACCGATCCGGGGCAGGACGGAAAAACGGCGCCATCGACAGAGCTGTGCCAGATTTCGGTAAGGCCGAGGGTGAAGGCGAATATGTCGACCTCCTCGAACATCCGTCGGACGGCTGCCAGATGCGTCTCGCGGTCCCACAGGCACTCCTCTTCGCTGCGGAAACCGCCCGGCTGGACGGAGGGCCTGAACGGATCGACATAGTCCCCGCCGGGCAGTCGCCACAGCGGCTCGACCGGCGCATAATGGCCGAAGGCGCGGCGAAAGAGCTGCAACAGCTGCAGCGCGCTGTAGATATTGCCGTAGCGCGCGGAATACATGCCGTAGCCGAGCTCCTGCTTACGCTTTGGCGAAAGCAATGGAGGCCCCTGTTCGGTGACGAAATAATTATAGCCTTCCGACTGCAGCGAGGCCGACAGGCGCTGGGCGAAGCAGCTTCCCGCCGACGCGATCCTGTCGGTCGCGTCGATCTGGAGCTTCGTGTCGAAATGGGGATCGATGTCGCCTGGCTGTCGCCCGGAAACGCTGTTCCGCCAGCGCGCCTCAGGAGGGATGGCAAGATATGGAAAAGGCGCGGATTCGGCCACGTCGAGCCCTTCATGGGACATTGGAAATGCCCCGGTGCTAGCATCGACTTTTTAATGAACCGCTAACCATAAGGGCCGGGCTCGGCCATCATCCTGCTGGCCAAGCGGACTGATCGGGGTCGGGCGGTGAAATGTTGAGGGGGAGCTCCAAATCCGTGGTTACGCGATGAACCGACCTGCGGATGATCCTCGCTCTGTGGCAGAGCTGTTCGAGGCAGCCTGCCGGTCAGACGACGAAGCGGCATGGGACGCGATCGCGGCCTTGCATTATCGCGGATCGAGGGATGTGCTCGATCGGGCGTTGCTCCTGATCTGCTCCCCAGATCCGAAACACCGCGCTCGTGCTGCGGACATCCTCGGACAACTCGGTATCCCGGATCGCAGCTTTCCGGATGAGGGCTTCGCAGCGGTACTGCCGTTGCTTGAAGACGAAGCTCTGCCGGTTATGTCCGCCGCGATATACTCGCTCCAGCACATCGACGAGGAGCGGGCCACGCCGCACATCCTTCCCTTCGCGGATCATGCCGACGGTGGCATTCGCCTTGCCGTCGCACAGGCTTTGGGAACGGTCGACACGTCCGCTTCGCAGCACGCGTTGCTGAAGCTCATGAGCGATGTCGATCCGGACGTCCGCAACTGGGCGACCTTGGGCATCGGCCAGTTGAGTGAAGCCGACACCGACGAAATTCGTGAAGCCCTGAACGCGCGCTTGGCCGATGACGATGGGGACGTACGCTACGAAGCAATCATCGGCCTCGCCCGGCGGCGCGATCTCCGGTCTCTGGGTTATCTGAAGACCATGCTTCATGAGGAACCCGACGACGACGCCATCCGCTGGGCAGCGGCCATGCTCCTCGGTATCGATAACCGCGACGATGTTACCACATCCGATCTTCTCGGCGGGCTGCAGCGGTTACAGCTATGGAATAAGCGTCGGTAACGGATGGCGGCGGAATGAATGCAGCGTCACCGCAATTCCGTCACCGCAATTCCCTTCCCCTCCACCATGCTCCGCATGGTCCCCCTCCCCGTTCCGGGGAGGATATTTCGCGCCACGCCGCCCAAGTTCCTCCCCGGAACGGGGAGGGGGACCGTCCGCAGGACGGTGGAGGGGAGGGGCAGAGCGATGTCTACAAGAGAGCGGCGTGCCCCACGCCCTCTGCCCAAACTCAGTGCGGATTGTCCGCCGTGCCGCCGGCCGGGCCGACGCTGCCGACGCGGCCGATATTGCCGGGCAAATCGGAGACGGCCTACTATTTTAGGCGAATGTACTGACGCAGAGAGCTGGCGGTGAATGTGGTGGAGTTTCGAAGGGTGTCGCCGACGCACAGCAGAAATAGATATACTGTCCCCAATTTCCCTGATTTCTCTGCTATTGGATTGCCCCCCTGGATTGAGACAGAGAAATTAGGGACAGCCCTTTTTGGGAGGGGTATATGTCCAAAGTGGTTCGACGAAGATTTGGGCGGGCGTTCAAGCTTGAGGTGGTCCGGCGGATGCTGGCTGGCGAGAGCGGTACGGCATTGGCTCGGGAGTTGGGGATCAAGCGGACGATCTTGTACCGCTGGCGGGACGCGGTTCGCGACGGCGGTGAGGAAGCGCTTCGGGATGGTCCCGGTCGGCCGAACCGGGTCGAGCATGCCGAGATGGCGCTGGCACGGGGGCCTGCTGGGCGGGCGCGTGATCTTGCCGAGGCGCGCCGACAGATAGCCGAGCTGGAGCGCAAGGTCGGCGAGCAGCAGGTGGCGCTGGATTTTTTCAAGGGTGCCTTGCAGCGTATCGAGGCGTCACGCCAGCCGAGCGACGGCGCTGGCGCGACGGTGTCATCGCCGAGATCCAGGCGATGACGGGTCTGCAAGGCTCGGGATCGCCGCTGTCGGTGGAGCAGCTGTGCCGGTTGGCCGATGTGAGCCGTGCGGCCTTCTATCGGCGCTGGCAGGATCATTCTCCCCGGCAGGAAGAGACGGCGCTGCGCGATCATGTTCAGCGGCTGTGCCTTGGGCATCGCCATTATGGTTATCGTCGGATCGCGGCGCTGCTGAGGCGCGAAGGCTGGCAGGTCAACCACAAGCGGGTGTTGCGGCTGATGCGCGAGGATAATCTGCTGTGCCTGAGGAAACCTCTGTTCCGACCAGCGACGACCGACGCGCGCCACAGCTGGCGAATATGGCCGAACCTGGCCCGCCGCATCGAGCCGATGGATGTCGACCAGCTGTGGGTGGCCGACATCACCTATGTCCGTTTGGCCGAGGCGTTCGTCTATCTGGCAGTCATCCTCGACGCCTTCAGCCGCAAGGTGGTCGGGTGGGCGATGGCCGACCACCTCCGCGCCGAGCTTGCGCTCGATGCGCTGGCGATGGCGCTGGAACGGCGCCCTGTCCTGCCGGGAGCATTGGTTCACCATTCCGATCGCGGCGTCCAATATGCCTGCGGCGATTACATCGCCCGACTGGAGGCTGCCGGCATAGTGCCCAGCATGAGCCGAGCCGGATGCCCCTACGACAATGCTATGGCCGAGAGCTTCATGAAGACGCTCAAGCAGGAAGAGGTCATCGGCGCTGAGTACCGCGACCTGGCCGACGCCTCGGCCCGCATCGGTTCGTTCATCGAACAGATCTACAACCGCCAGCGGCTCCATTCCGCCTTGGCCTACCGATCGCCCGATGAGTATGAAGAAACGGCGCCAAGGGCTGCTGCGCAGCAGCCCTTGGATCTGGCAGCAACACGCTGTCCCTAATTATCGCGTCTCACCCAAAGGGTGCGGTCCAATATCTAGGATGTGAGCTTTTGGAGCGCGAGGCGATAGGCACCGTAAGAAGCGCACATGCCCGCAATTATCAGAGCGACCAGTTGCCAACCCGGGACTTCAGTCCGAAATCGCTCATAGAAAGATCCCGCAGCACCCATCGCGGCCAGCAGCATAGCGAATAGCATTCGTTCCACTAATTGGGATTTTCGATGCTTGTCCACTTGATCTCCTCCGTAAGCGCATTTCTAAAATTTTATTGTCGTTGGGCGAGTCTGCAACTGGTCGAAAGCGGATATCTATGAGTCCGGCCCCTAAGCCGCCTGCGCCAATCTCCCTCGCTCGTCCTTGCGCAGCGTCAGCACCTCGACGCCGGTCGCGGTCACCGCGACCGTATGTTCGAACTGGGCCGACAGCTTGCCGTCGGTCGTCACCACGGTCCAGCCGTCGTCGCGGGTCGCCACAGTGCGGCTGCCCTGGTTGAGCATCGGCTCGATCGTGAAGACCATGCCTTCGCGCATCTGGGGGCCGCTGCCGGGGCGGCCGAAGTTCAGGATCTGGGGTTCCTCGTGCATCTCGCGGCCGATGCCGTGGCCGCAATATTCGCGGACGACCGAATAGCCGTTCTTGCGCGCATGGCCCTCGATCGCAGCACCAATGTCGCCGAGATGGGCGCCGGGGCGGACGCGGGCGATGCCCTTCCACATCGCTTCCTGCGCCACCTTCGCGAGGCGGCGGGCAGCGGCGGGGACGTCGCCGACCAGATAGGTCTTGCTGGAATCGGCGATGAAGCCGTTCTTTTCCAGCGTGATGTCGAAATTGACGATGTCGCCGTCGCGCACGAACTCAGTCGCGCTCGGCACGCCGTGGCACACCACCTCGTTGATCGAGCAGTTGAGCACATAGGCGAAGCCATATTGCCCCTTGCTCGCCGGTCGGGCGGCGAGGTCGTCGACGATGAAGCGCTCGACCATGTCGTTGACCGCCATGGTCGACAGGCCCGCCAGATCGACCGTGTCGAGCATCTCGAACACCGAGGCGAGCAGCCGGCCGGAGATGCGCATCAGCGCGAGTTCGTCGGGGGTCTTCACCATGTCAGGCGGCCTCGGCGCGGCCAATGTCCGCCGCTGCCGGTGGCTTCTGCGCGGCGGCGCTCATCTGCATCCGCACGATGTCGTTGAAGGACAGGGTCGGATTGGCCTCGGCCAGCCGCCCGATCTTCATCCAGAATTCGGCCTGCGCGTTGATCGACCGGCACATCACCGTGCTGGCCAGCCGTATCTCTTCGTGCAGTTCGTCGTCGATCTTGACGATGCCCATATCCGCCTCGCATCTGAATATACGAACCGTATATGGTTCGTATATTCAGGCGTCAATGGCGGGAAGAGCGGGGCGTCAGGGGCGTTTCGGCTCCGCACCACCGCCCAGCGCACGATAGAGGCCGGCCGCGCTCGACAATTCCTGCCGCCGCAGGTCGAGCAGCGTCTGTTCGGCGGCATAGCGGCTCCGCTGGGCGTCGAGCAGTTCGAGCCGGCCGTCCACGCCCGCGCGGTAGCGCAGCGCCGACAGTTCGGCGCGCTTGACCGCCGCGTCGCGCGCCTTGCGCTGGGCGTCCTGCTGCCGCGCGAAGGTGGCACGGCCGGCCAGCCCGTCGGCGACTTCGCGGAAGGCCGACTGGATCGCCTTTTCATAATTGGCGACCGCGATCTGCTTCTGGATCTTGGCGACGTTGAGCTGCGCGCGCAGGCTGCCGCCCCGGAAGATCGGCTGGGTGATCTGCGGGGTGAAGGACCAGGTGCGGTTGTCGCCCTTGAACAGCTGGTCGAAGGACAGGCTGGTGAAGCCGAAGAGACCGGTGATCGACAGGCTGGGGAAGAAGGCCGCGCGCGCCGCGCCGACATCGGCATTGGCGGCGACCAGCTCATGCTCGGCCTGGCGGATGTCGGGCCGGTTGGCGATGAGGTCGGACGGCAGCCCGGCGGGCAGCTGGGTGATGATCGGCTGGTCCATCAGCGCCATCGGTGCGGGCAGGTCCGCCGGGATCGGGCTGCCGACCAGCAATTGCAGCGCGTTGGTCGCCTGCGACAGGCTGCGCTGCGCCGCCGCCAGATCGGCCTCGGCCTGCTGCGCCTGCCCCTCGGCCTGGGCGAGGTCGAGTCCGCTCGCCTGTCGCGCCTCGTGCCGGCGCCGGGCGATGTCGAGCGAGGCGCGCCAGTCGACCAGCGTGCGCTCGATCAGGCGCGATTGCTCGTCGGCCAGCCGCTCGGCCAGATAGGCGTCGACCACCGACCCGATCAGCGAGATGCGCGCCGCCTTCTGGCCTTCGTCGGTCGCCAGATAGCGTTCGAACGCGGCCTGACTCTGCGAGCGGAGCTTGCCGAACAGGTCGAGCTCGAAGCTCGTGAGCGCGGCATTGGCCGAATATTGCTGGAATTCGAAGCCGCTCGGCGCGTTGCCATTGCCGGGGATCGCACCTCCGACGCCGGCGGCAGCTGCGGCGGTCGGAATGCGCTGCCGCGTATAGGAGCCATTGGCATCGACCTGGGGCAACTGCGCCGCGCGGGCGACCCGGAACTGCGCCCGCGCCGCCTCGACATTGAGGGTCGACACGCGCAGGTCGCGGTTATTCTCCAATGCCAGCTCGATCAGCGCCTGGAGGCGCGGGTCGCGGAACATCGTCCGCCAGTCGATCGCGGCCGCGCTGGCGGCCTCCTCGGGCGACGCCTGCGGAAAGCTCTGCTGCACCGGGGGCGGGGGCACGTCGAGGCGCGGGTTCATCGAGCAGGCGCTGGTCATCAGCAGCCCGATCAGGGCGAGTTTACGCATGTCCATTCTCCAGCGCCGGATCTTCGCCGGCGCTCTTGTTCTCGTCCTTGGTCTTGGCACGACCGCGCAGCCGTTCGACCAGCTTCATCACCACCACGAAGAAGATGGGGACGAAGAAGATGGCGAGCAGCGTCGCGCTGATCATGCCGCCGAACACGCCGGTGCCGATCGCGCGCTGCGTCTCCTTGCTCGCGCCGGTGGCGAGCATCAGCGGCATGACGCCCAGGGTGAAGGCGAGGCTGGTCATCACGATCGGGCGCAGGCGCAGGCGCGCGGCGTGGATCGTCGCCTCCACCGTCGACATGCCCTCGTCGCGCGCCGCCTTGGCGAACTCGACGATCAGGATCGCATTCTTCGCGGACAGGCCGATGATCGTGATCATGCCCACCTTGAAGAAGACGTCGTTGGGCATCCCCGCGATGAACACCGCCGCCAGCGCGCCGATCAGGCCGAGCGGCACGACGAGCATGACCGACAGCGGGATCGCCCAGCTTTCGTACAGCGCCGCGAGCACGAGGAACACGATCAGCATCGAGAGGCCCAGGAGCAGGACCGCTTCATCGCCCGACTGCTTTTCCTGCAGCGACTGGCCGGTCCATTCGACCGCGAAGCCCGGCGGAAGCTGGGCGGCGAGCCGCTCCATCTCGCGCATGGCCGCACCGGTCGACTGGCCGGGGGCAGCCTGTCCGGCGATGCGGATTGCCGGATAGCCATTGTAGCGCACCAGCTGGAGCGGCATCAGCTCCCACCTGGTCGACACCAGCTCGCCCAGCCGCACGGGTTCGCCGTCGGCGTTGCGGACATAGAGGTTGAGCACGTCGTCGATGCTCATCCGCGACTTCGCCTCGGCCTGGACGATCACCTGCTGGAGACGCCCCTTGTTGGGGAAGTCGTTGACATAGGTGGAGCCCATGGCGGTGCTCAGCGTCGAGGCGATGTCGGGGAAGGCGACGCCCATGATGCGCGCCTTCTGCCGGTCGATCTGCAGCTTGACGCTGCTGCCGGGCGGCAGGCCTTCCGGATAGACGCCGGCGACGACCTTGCTTTGCGCGGCGAGGCCGAGCAGCTGGCCCTGGGCGGCCATCAGCGCTTCCTGCCCGCGATTGGCGCGGTCCTGAAGGCGCAGTGAGAAGCCCGAGGAGTTGCCGAGCCCGTCGATCGACGGGGGCAGCAGGCTCATCACCATGCCTTCGCGGATCTGCGAGGTCGCCTGGTTGGCGGCGCCCACCTCGTCGGCGGCCGAAACCCCGCTGCGGTCGCCCCAGTCCTTCAGGACGGTGAACACGAGCGCCGCGTTCGAGCCCGAGCCCGAGAAGCCGAAGCCCTGGACGACCACCGTGTCGCGCACCGCCTCGCGGCTCTGGTTATGCTTCTCCAGAACGGCGGTTGCTTCGGATGTCCGCAGCGTGGTCGAGTCCGCCGGCATCTGGAAGGCGGAGATGAAGAAGCCCTGATCCTCTTCGGGCAGGAAGGAGGAGGGGAGCTTGTAGAAGCCGAGCGCCAGCAGCGCGACGATCACGGCGAAGGCCGCCATCATCCGGCCCGACCGCTTGAGCAGGCGGGTGACCCAATTCTCATAGCCCTTGGTCATCGCCGCGAATTTGCGGTCGAACCAGCCGAGAAAGCCCTTCTTCTCCTCATGGCCCGTCACCGGCTTCAGCAGCGTGGCGCAGAGCGCGGGCGTCAATGTCAGCGCAAGGAAGGCGGAAAAGAGGATCGACACCGCCATAGCGACGGTGAACTGGCGATAGATCGCGCCGACCGATCCGCTCGACAGCGCCATCGGGATGAACACGGCGGTGAGCACCAGCGTGATGCCGACGATCGCGCCGCTGATCTCCCACATCGCCTTGCGGGTTGCGTCGCGCGGCGACAGGCCCTCTTCGGTCATCAACCGTTCGACATTCTCGACGACGACGATGGCGTCGTCGACGATGATGCCGATCGCCAGCACCATGCCGAACATGGTGAGCACGTTGATCGAGAAGCCGGTGATCGACATCACCGCGAAGGTGCCGAGCAGCGCGATCGGGGCGACGATCGCCGGGATCAGCGTGTAGCGGACCTTCTGCAGGAACAGGAACATCACCAGGAAGACGAGGATCATCGCCTCGGCGAGGGTCTCGACCACCTTCTCGATCGAGATCGAGACGAAGGGCGCGGTGTCGAACGGGATCTTGTACGACACGCCCGGCGGCATCGACTTGGACAGCTCGTCCATCCGTTCCTTGACGGCCGACGATGTGCGCACGGCGTTGGCGCCCGGCGATAGCTGGACGGCGAGGATCGCATTGGGCTTGCCGTTGACCCGACTGCTGCTGGCGAAGGTTGCCGCCGCCAGTTCGATCCGCGCGACGTCGCCAAGCAGGACGGTCGAACCGTCGCTGTTCGCGCGCAGCACGATCTGGCTGAACTCTTCCGGCGTCTGCAGCTGGCCGTCGACCGTCAGCGGGATGGTCACGCGCTGCTCGCCGACCGTGGGCTCGGCACCGACCGAACCGGGGGCGATCTGGACGTTCTGGCTGGCGATCGCATCGGTCACGTCGCCCATGGTCAGCTTGTAGCTGAGCAGCTTGGCCGGATCGACCCACACGCGCATGCCGCGTTCGGAACTGAACAGCTGGACGCGACCGACGCCGGGGATGCGCTTGAGCTCCTCGGATACGTTGCGCGCGGCATAGTCGCCCAGCATGCCGGCATCCGCATTGGGATTGTTCGACTGGATGCTGACCATCATCAGGAAGCCCGACGAGGCCGCCTCCACCGTGACGCCGGTCTGGCGGACGATCTGCGGCAGGCGCGGCTCGGCCGTCTTCAGGCGGTTCTGCACGTCGACCTGGGCCAGTTCGGGGTTGGTCCCCGGCTGGAAAGTCGCGGTGATCTGCGCGGCGCCCGAGGTGTCGGTCGAGCTTTCGAAATAGAGCAGGTTCTTGACGCTCGACAGTTCGCGCTCGATCAGCCCGACGACGCTGTCGTTCATCGTCTTCGGGGTGGCGCCCGGATAGGAAGCGTAGATGCTGATGCTGGGCGGAGCGATCGAGGGATAGCGCTCGATCGGCAGGTTCGGGACGGCGATCAGGCCCATCAGGATGATGCCGATCGCAAGCACCCAGGCGAAGACCGGGCGGTCGATGAAGAAGCGGGACATGGGGCTCTACCTCAGCGGGCCGGAGCGGCGTTGCGCCACGGCATCGGTTTCACCGTCGCGCCCGGCTGGACGCGGTCCTGTCCCTCGACCATCACGACGTCGCCGGGTTTCAGCCCGCTTTCGACGATGACCTTGCCGTCCTTCTCGTCGCCGAGCACGACATTGCGGGTCTGAACCTTGCCCTTGGCGTCGACGATGTTGACCGACGTCTGGTCGCCCATATGCGCGATCGCCTGGAGCGGGACCATGATCGCGTCGGACTGGGCGAGGCGCGGCAGCCGCGCGCGGACGAACATGCCGGGCAGCAGGGTGCGGTCGGCATTGGGCACCTCGACGCGGGCGATCACCTCGCCGGTGCCGGGATCGACGCTGATGCCGGAAAAGAGCAGCCGTCCCTTCACGCCATGGACGCGGCCTTCGCCGATGACGATGTCGACCGGCGCGCCCTGATTGGCCGCGCCCTTGCGGGCAGCCGCGCGCAGCGCTTCTAGGCGCGTCGCCGGCTGGCGCACGTCGACATAGACGCGGTCGATCTGCTGGACGGTGGCGAGCGGATTGGTGTCGCTGGTGCTCGCGAGGCCGCCTTCGGTCAGCACCGCCTGGTCGATGCGGCCGCTGATCGGCGAACGGATCGTGGCGAAGCCGAGATCCACGCGCCGCCGGTCGAGTTCGGCGCGGGTCTGGGCGAGGTCGGCGGCCGCCTGAGCGCGGGCTGCCACCGCGTCGTCATAGTCCTGGCCGCTGATGGCATCGCTGCGGGCGAGCGTTGCCAGGCGCTGTTCCTGCGTCCGCGCCCGGGCGAGGGTCGCTTCCGCACGCTTTACGGCGGCGGCGGCGCTGCCGGCATCGGCGCGGAAGGGGGCCGGGTTGATCTGGAACAGCGGCTGGCCCTCGCGGACCTCGCTGCCCTGCTCGAACAGACGCCGCTGGATGATCCCGCTCACCTGCGGGCGGATTTCGGCGACGCGATAGGCTACGACCCGGCCGGGCAGCTCGTCGGCGATCTGCACCGCCGCCGGCGCGACCGTGATGACCGAGACTTCAGGCGTCGGCGGCGGAGGCGGCTGCTGGGCTCCGCAGGCGGTCAGCACGAGCAGCGAAGCGGTGCCGAGAGCCAAGAGCGAGCGTTGACGTCCGAAGAGGTGGTGCATCGATAAAATCCACAGTGATCCAGTTATGACAGCGGCCAATGCATCGGCTTCGTCGATGCCGTGTGGGCGAAGTGTGGAGAAACTGTGGAGCGCCATGGCGGTTCCCCTGTCCTTTCGGGTAGGACGGCGGCAGGGGAGAGAGTAAGACCGTGAACAATGCGCTGATCCTGGTGGCCGAGGACGAGCCTGAAATCGCCGAGGTCATTTCGGCCTATCTCGAACGGGAAGGCTTTCGCACGGTGCGCGCCGGAGATGGGCGGACGGCGCTCGATATCCATATGGCGCTCAAGCCTGATCTTGTCATGCTCGACGTCCAGATGCCGCGTATGGATGGATGGGAGGTGCTTGCCGAATTGCGCCGGCGCGGTACCACCCCAGTGATCATGCTGACCGCGCTCGATCAGGACATCGACAAGCTTCAGGCGCTACGCATCGGTGCCGACGATTATGTCGTGAAGCCGTTCAACGCGGTAGAAGTGGCGGCGCGTGCGCGTGCGGTTCTCCGCCGTTCGGCCGGTTCGGCCGGCAGCCTGTTGCGGGTCGGCGCCATCACCGTCGATCTGGAAAGCCATATTGCGTCGGTCACCCCGGACGGCTCCGATGACGGCGTCATTCTTCCCCTGACGCTGACCGAGTTCCGCATATTGTCGCACATGGCGCGAGCCCCGAAGCGGGCCTTTTCGCGGGGCGAACTGGTCGATGCCTGCTTGCCGGGTGGCGAAGCGCTCGAGCGCACCGTCGACACCCATCTCAGCAAGCTCCGGCGCAAGCTGGAAGATGCGGGGGCTCCGGGTTTCGTCAACAATGTGCGGGGCGTCGGCTTCCGGCTGGCGGACCTCGCGTGAAGCTCCGCTTCACTGGCCTCGGCGGACAGATCGTCCTGTCGATGGTGGTGGCGACCATTGCGTCGGTCGTGCTGACCATCGTCGGCCTCTACGTCTTCTATGGTATCCTCGTCCGCACGGCGCCAGAACTTCTGTCCACAGCGACCCAATGGTTTCCCACCCGGCTCGAATGGGCCGTGATTTTAGGCCTCTGCACAGCGGCCGGCATTATCACGGTGATCGTCGCGCGGCGGCTGGCGCGCCGAATCGTTGCCCCGCTCGTCTCGGTCGCGCGTGCGGCCCGGCGCATCGCCGACGGTGATCTTGTCGCGCGGGCCGAAGCGGGCGACCGCTCGCTGCTCGAGGCGGCGATGCTGGTCGACGACTTCAACCTGCTCGCCGAGCGCCTCGATGCGGCGTCGCAGGCAGTCACCCGCTGGAACGCCGCGATCGCGCACGAACTGCGCACACCCGTGACGATATTGAGCGGGCGGTTGCAGGGGCTGGCGGACGGGGTCTTCCATCCCAATCCGCCGCTGCTCCGCTCGCTGGTCGCGCAGGTCGAGGCGCTGACCCGCCTGATCGAGGATCTGCGGACGGTGAGCCTGTTCGACGGCGGCCGTCTCGACGCGCGGCTGCTGCCGACCGATCTGGCGGAGGAAATACGCGGTGTCGTCCGGCTGATGCTGCCGGGGATGGAAGCGGTCGGCTTCCGCGTCGAGACGCAACTGGACGAGGGGCAGTGCGACGTCGATGCCGCGCGAGTCCGGCAGGCGCTGATGGCGCTGATGGAAAATGCGCAGCGCCATGCCCGGCCCTGCACGGTGCGGGTCCGCCTGACGCTCGACCGCACCCTCGCGCGGATCGACGTGATCGACGACGGGCCGGGCCTGCCCGACGATTTCGTTCCTTATGCGTTCGAGCCGTTTCGGCGCTATATGGAGGTCGACCGGCCGACCAAGGGCAGCGGCCTCGGCCTCGCCGTGGTCCTTGCCATCGCGCAGGTCCATGGCGGCACGGCCAGCTATGCGACGGTGGGCGGAGGCGCCTGTTTCAGCATGATCCTTCAGCGCAGCAGCGGCAGCACCAAAAGGCGCGAGAAGCAGCTCTGAAAAAATCCGGGGAACGGGGTCCCGCTCCGTTCCCCGGCGAGAGGGCTATTCGGCGGCCTGCGCCAGATCCTGGCGCGGGTCGATCGCGAGATCGGTGGTGTCCTGCCACAGGCCCGGCTCCGGAACGGGGGTGATGCCCAGTTCGGCCTGCACCTCGGTCAGCGGCATGTCGATCATCGCGCGCCAGTCGGCCAGCATCAGCGGATATTTCCAGTTGAGCCCCTGGCGCTGGCCCTGGACCTGCGCCTCCTGCACCAGGACATGCGCATCCGGGTAGAAGAGCACGTCCTTCAGCATCGTCTTCGCCTTCAGATAGATCGGGAAGCGGTTGAAGAAGGCCGCCAGTTCGGCGCAGAAATAGCGCGACTTTGACTGGAGATTGGCCTCGATCAGCGCGATCTCGCCGCCATGATTGGGGCCGAAACCGGTCACGATATGCTCGATGTCATGGGTGACGGCGGTCTGGCGGAGATAGAAGGTATAGTCGTTGACGACCGGGATCTCCTTGAACATGAATTCCAGCTCATAGCCGCTCGTCGCCATGAAATGGTGGATGGCCGCGCCCAGCGTGCCCGGCGCGCAATGCGCCACGTCGGCGAGGCGGAAATTGGCGAGGCTGCGCTTCTCCAGCCATTCGCGGAACTTCGGCAGCCGTGCCTTCTCCATCTCGAACAGCTCGACGATCCGCCCGACATTCTCCAGCTGGTGAAAGATCTGCGCGACTTCGGGGATATAGGCGGTCGGCGAAACGTCGGGGCCATTCCGGCGCAGCATCTCCTGCGCCACCATCTGCGGCAGGATGGGGTGGTTCAGATAGGGCGACGAACTGATCAGCACCGAACTGGCGGTGGTCAGCGTCACATTGCCCTGATTGAAATAGGCCATCTCGTCCGAGCTTATCTTCGCTTCCATGGTCTCTCTCCCCAATTCGTCTGCATTTACTCGGCCGGTTCGGCCACCAAATCGCGCGCCTCGACCCTCGGCGCCACGAATTCGCCCGGCACCGCGCCGGTATAGGCGCCGCCCTCGAAGGTCGGTACGCCATTGACCAGCGTCAGGCGGGTGGGCATCGCCTTCCGGCTGAAGCGCCAGGTCAGGCCGCCCTTGCCGTCGTCGAGGTCATAGACCTTCTCCATCTGCCGCCGCTGGATCTCGTCGAGGTCGAAAACCACGATATCGGCGCGCTTGCCCACCTCGATCGTGCCGCGGTCGTGCAGGTTGAAATAGCCGGCGAGCTTGCCCGTCAGGACGTGGACCGCCTGTTCGAGCGAGATCAGCTTGGCGTCGCGCGCATAATGGGTGAGCAGCAGGGCGTTCTCGCCCCCGCCGCACAGCATCTGGAGATGCGCACCGGCATCCGAAATATTTCCGACCGAACGCGGGTCGTGGAGCAGCTCGATCAGCCGGTCCTCATCCTTGGGCCAGGGCGCCATGTGGATGGTCGAACGCGTGCCGTTGGCGAGCATCCAGTCGGCCAGCGCGTCGGAAGCGTGAAGACCGCGTCCGTCGGCATAGGCCTGGAGGCTGATATTGATCGGTCCGGTCCCGTTCTCGCTGTCGATCAGCAGCAGGTTCTGCGGATTGGCCAGCGCCGACTGTTTCCAGATCTTGTTGTCCCAGCTGTCGCGGGCGCGGGCGCGCCAGTCCGGATCGGCGAGCAGCCGGGCCTTCTCCTCATGCGTCTCGGCAAGGACGACCTCATGCCAGACATAGTCGTTCGACTGGGCGAACAGCAGCGACTTGATCAGGCCGATCACGCTGGTGATCGGGACGTGCGCGGCCGTCGGCCAGACGTCGATTCCCGCTTCCTGCATCGCCAGCATCCGGGCCTCCATCGGCTCGCGGATCTTTTTCTGGAATTCGAGCAGAGGCAGTCCGCCTGCGACCTGCAACCGGATCGAGCGGCCTTTCAGCAGCCGTTCGAGCCGATCCATGCTCTGCGGGCCGGTCATCCGCATGAAGACGTCGACGATGACCTGATAGGTCGCGGCGGGATAGCGTTCGATCACGTCGAACAGCGCGGTCAGTTCGTCGTCGCAGGCCGACAGGGTCGGCACCGGACGGTCCGAACCGTCATGGTCCATCAGGTTGCACGAAAGGCCGAGCGCCCCGGCCGCGAGAGCGTCGTCGAGCAGGTCCGCCATGGCGGCAATTTCTTGCGGGGTGGCCTTTCGGGTCCACGCGTCCATGCCCATCACGGCGAGCCGCAGCGCGATATGGCCGACATAGGTGGCATAGTTGATCGGAACGCGGACCTGCCGCTCCATCGCGGCCTTATATTCCGACCATTTCAGCCAGTCCCACGGCATATGCTTGAGGAACAGCTGCTCGGGAATGTCCTCGAAGAAGGAGAAGATCCCGATCATTTCGCGCTGAATCGCCTTGTCGGGATGGAGCGGGGCGGCGCTGAAGCCGCAATTGCCCATGATCATCGTCGTCGTGCCGTAGCCGGGCAGGGGATCAAGATCGGGCTGCCACCACATGCTGCCGTCATAATGGGTGTGCGCCTCGATGAAGCCCGGCGTGACCTTGCACCCTGTCGCGTCGAACACGCGTTCGCCCTGCGGTTGCAGGTCTGAACCGATCTCGGCGATCAGCCCGTTGCGGACGCGGACGTCGGCCGGATAGGACGGGCCGCCGGTTCCGTCGACCACGGTCCCGTTCCTGATCAGCATGTCGGTCATAAGCCTCTCCTCGCTTGCGCCGGACGGGGCGTCTTCGGCCTCTCGTCAGACTGAGCAGGGAGCCTCCAATCGAGAGTCGTTGCAAGGCATAGCTTGCAGATCGGATCGATATACGACACCTATCGGATCGAAATGCGATCCGGACATGCAAGCGACGCGCTACTGGCGGTTTTGCGCAAAAGGCTGCGGGCCGGCGGCTGGACCGCGCCGCGCATCGCTGCCGAACTCGGCGTGGGCGAGGCAACGGTCAAGCGGTGGAAGGCCGGGCGCGGCCTCACGCTGCCCCGGCTCGAGGCATTGCTCGCCCTGTGCGGCCTGACCTTCGCCGAACTGGCGCGCGAAGCCGAGCAGGGCCAGACCGAGCTGGTGCGCGAACTCACCCTCGCGCAGGAGCGCGAGCTCGCCTCCGACGTTCTGCTCGCCTTCTTCTTCTCAGCGATCCTCGCCGACATTCCGCCACAGGAGATCGCCGAGGATTTCGAGATCGATCCCGCGCTGGTCGAGGCCAAGCTGGTTCGGCTCGAGCGGCTGGCGCTGATCGACCGACGCCCTGGCCTGCGCGTGCGGTCGCGGGTCGATCCGGCCGCGAGCTTCATGAAGACGCCGCTGCGGGGCATGTTCGAGACCTATATGAAGCCCCAGTTCATGGAGCTGGACTTCGCCGATCCCGATACGAGCTTCTCGGCCGAACTGGTCAAGCTCTCGCGCGCCGGCGCGGCGCGGCTGGCCGAGATGATCGAGCGCCACCGGCACGAGGTGCTGGCATTGGCCAAGGAAGATCGCGAACAGGCGCTGCTCGGCCAGCGCTGGTTCACCGCGCTGTCGGTCATGCGGCCGCTGAACACCGCCCGGCTGCGAGATCTCAGCCGGGTCGCGGGGGTCAAGGCACGATCGTCGTGAACAGATAGGCCAGGAAGATCACGATATGGACCATGCCGGGAAGGATGGTGGTCCGGCCGGTGCCGAGCGACAGCGCCGACACGATCAGCGACAGTCCGAGAAGGGTCATCGATTTCGCATCGATCCCGAGTGACAGCTTCCAGTCCATAACGATCGACAGAACCGCTACGGTCGGGATGGTGAGCCCGATGGTCGCGAGCGCCGAGCCCAGCGCCAGGTTGAGGCTCGTCTGCAGCCGATTGCGCCGGGCGGCCTTGACCGCCGCGAGGCTCTCCGGCCCCAGCACCAGTGCAGCGATCATGATGCCGACCAGCGTGAGGGGAAGGCCGGCGCCGAGTACCGCGGCTTCGAGTGTCGGCGACAGCTGCTTGGCCAGCAGCACCACGCCGACGAGCGCCACGACGAGCAGCGCGAAGGCGAGCCATGCCTGCACATTGCCAGGCGGCGCGGCGTGAACCTCTTCGGGAAGATGCTCGGCGCCCGCCGGCAGGAAATAGTCGCGGTGGCGCACCGTCTGGATCAGGACAAACGTGCAATAGAGAATGAGCGACACGATCGCGGTGAAGGCGAGCTGCGATGGCGAATAGACCGGGCCGGGGACGCTCGACGTGAAATTGGGCAGCACCAGCACCAGCACCGCCATGGCCGACAGCACGCAGAGCGCCGCATTGACGCCCTGGAGGACGAATTGCTGCTCATGATGGCGCACGCCGCCGCTCAGCAGACAGACGCCCACGATGCCGTTGAGGATGATCATGATCGCCGCGAACACCGTATCTCGTGCAAGCGTCGCAACCTCGCCGCCGCCCGAGATCATCAACGACACGATAAGCGACACTTCGATCACCGTGACGGCTATGGCCAGGACAAGCGTTCCGAAAGGCTCCCCCACGCGGTGCGCTACGACCTCGGCCTGGTGGACGGCGGCGAGGACGCAGCCGATCATGATCGTCGCTGCAGCGGCTGAGCCACCCCATTCGAGCGCAGGCAGACCGAGGCCGATGGCGAGCAGGCCGGCTATCGGGATGACGAGCGACCAATAGGGCAACATGGCTCCGCCAAGCAGGCGTTCGGACGGTTGGGTCATCAGGATGCTGGTCTCCTTGCGGTCGTTCGTTTCGGGCGGCATCTTTCCTCCGGTCGGGATTGGGCGCTGGACATGGTACGTTTCCCGCGCATGTCCCTTGCCGGAGCGTTCATGATGGTGATTGACCAACCGCCATCCGTGGCGAGCGTTCCCACGCGAATGGCAAGGCGTTAGGGGAAGGGAGCGAACAGCCGAAAGGACAGATATTTGCGCGCTCTTCTCTGCGAACGTCATGGCCCGCCCGAGGATCTGGTGCTGCGTGAGACCGCTGATCCGGTGCCCGGTGCCGGCCAGATCCTGATCGGCGTACGCGCGGCCGGGGTCAATTTCCCCGACAGCCTGATCATCCGCAACATGTACCAGATCAAGCCCGAGCTTCCCTTTGCTCCGGGCGGCGAGGCGGCCGGGGTGGTCGAGGCGGTGGGCGAGGGCGTGACGGGCTTCGCGCCCGGCGACCGCGTCTGCGCCATGACCCTCTGGGGCTCCTTCGCCGAGAAGGTCGTGGTCGATGCCGATGCGGCGGTGCGCATTCCCGACGAGATGCCCTTCGACGAAGCCTCGGGCTTCACCATGGTCTATGCAACCGGCATCCACGCCTTCGTCCAGCGTGCCGCCTTGCAGCCGGGGGAGACGGTGCTGGTGCTGGGCGCTGCCGGCGGCGTCGGCATCGCCGCGATCGAGATCGCCAAGGCGATGGGGGCACGGGTCGTCGCTGCCGCATCGAGCCCGGAGAAGCTGGAACTTGCCCGGTCGCACGGCGCCGACGCGCTGATCGACTATAGCCGGCCCGACTTCCGCGAGCAGCTGCGCGCCGCAACCGGCGGCAAGGGGCCCGACGTGGTCTATGATCCGGTCGGCGGCGATCTGGCCGAGCAGGCCTTCCGCTCGATCGCACCCAATGGCCGCTATCTGGTCGTCGGCTTTGCCGCGGGTACCATCCCGGCGATCCCGCTCAACCTGCCGCTGGTCAAGTCGGCGGCGATCGTCGGCGTGTTCTGGGGCGCCTTCATGAAGGCCGATCCGGAAACCCAAGCCGCGAACATGGAGCAGCTGTTCGCCTGGTATCGCGCCGGTGCGATCCGTCCCGAGATCAGCCGCCGCTTCGCCTTTGAGGACGGCGCGGCGGCGATCCGCTGGGTGATGGACCGCAAAGCCCTCGGCAAGGTCGTCGTGACGATGGACGTTGCCGGCTGACCCCGCGACGGGTCAGCGTGCGCTGGCCCGCCGATATTCGAGGCGGGCGATCGCCCGGTTGTGGACCTCGTCCGGACCGTCGGCAAGGCGCAGCGTCCGCGCCAGCGCATAGGCGGCGGCGAGCGGAAAGTCGTCGCACACCCCTGCGCCGCCATGCGCCTGGATCGCATCGTCGATCACCTGCAGCGCGAGGCGCGGTCCGGCGACCTTGATCATCGCGATCTCGAGCTGCGCGACCTTGTTGCCGACCTTGTCCATCATGTCGGCGGCCTTCAGGCAGAGCAGACGCGTCATCTCGATCGCGGTGCGCGCCTCGGCGACGCGCTGTTCCCAGACCGACTGGTCGGCGATGCGCTTGCCGAACGCCTCGCGGCTCATCAGCCGCGCGACCATCGCGTCGAGCGCCATTTCGGCAAGGCCGATCGAGCGCATGCAATGGTGGATGCGGCCCGGCCCGAGGCGGCCCTGCGCGACCTCGAAGCCGCGTCCCTCGCCCAGCACGATATTCGCGGCGGGCACGCGCACATTGACGAAGATCACTTCGCAATGGCCGTGGGGCGCGTCGTCATAGCCGAAGACCGGCAGCGCGCGGCCGATCGTCACGCCCGGCGCGTCGACCGGCACGAAGATCTGGCTGTGGCGCTGGTGGCGCTCGGCATCGGGATCGCTGACGCCCAGGACGATCAGCAGCTTGCAGCGCGGATCGCCAGCGCCGGAGATCCACCATTTGCGGCCGTTGATCACATACTCATCGCCATCGCGTTCGATCCGGGTCGCGATGTTGGTCGCATCCGAACTGGCGACGGCGGGCTCGGTCATCGCGAAGGCGGAGCGGATCTCGCCGTCGAGCAAGGGCCGCAGCCAGCGCTGCTTCTGCTCGGGCGTCCCGTAGCGGTGCAGCACTTCCATATTGCCGGTGTCGGGTGCCGAGCAGTTGAACACTTCGGATGCCCAGGTGACGCGGCCCATCTCCTCGGCGCAGGGTGCATATTCGAGATTGGAGAGCCCGGCGCCGCGATAGTCGCCCTCGTCATGGTCCGCTGGCGGCAGGAACAGGTTCCAGAGGCCCGCCGCGCGCGCCTTCTGCTTGAGCTCCTCGATGACGGGCACGGGCTTCCACCGCGTCGGGCCCTCGGCGATCTCGGCGTGATAGCGTTGCTGGGCGGGCAGAACATGCTCGGCCATGAAGGTGCGCACCCGGTCGCGCCACTCGACCTGCCGTTCGGAAAAGGTGAAATCCATGTCTCAGCGTCCTGTCTGGGCGAGCGCGAGCGCCGCGATGTCGTCGAGTTGCGCGGCGGCCTCGGCTGCCTGTGGGGACGACGCGGTGCCCCGGATCAGCCGGCCCTTGATGCCGTGGATGATGGCGGCGAGCCGGAACAGGCTGAACGCCAGATAGAAGTCGAGCCGGTCGATCCCCTCGCGCCCGGTGCGGCGGCAATAGGCGGCGACATAATCGGCCTCGGACGGAATGTTGAGCGCGGGCAGGTTGAGGCCCGCCAGACCGGTCGAAAAGCCGGGGGGCATCCGATAGACCATCAGATGATAGGCGAAGTCGGCGAGCGGATGGCCGAGCGTCGACAATTCCCAGTCGAGCACCGCGACGACGCGCGGTTCGGTCAGGTGGAACAGCATATTGTCGCAGCGGAAATCGCCATGGACGATGCTCGCTTCGTCGCCCGGCGGGATGTTCGCCGGCAGCCAGTCGATCAGCCGGTCCATCGCCGGAACGCGGCCGGCATCGGCGTCGTCGAGATATTGCTTCGACCAGCGGCCGATCTGCCGCTCGAAATAATTGCCGGGCCGGCCATAGTCGTCTAGCCCGACCGCTGCGGGGTCGATGCTGTGCAGGCCGGCGATCGTCGCGTTCATCGCATCGAACAGCGCCGAGCGCTCCTCGCGGGATACGCCGGGGAAGGCGGTGTCCCAGAAGTTGCGGCCCTCGACCAAGTCCATCACGTAGAAGGCGGTGCCGATCACCGCCTGGTCTTCGCACAGGCCATGGGTCTGCGGCGTCGGGAAGCCGGCGGCATGCAGCGCGCTGATGACGCGATGCTCGCGCTCGACCGCATGGGCCCCCTTCAGCAGCGTGCCGGGCGGCTTGCGGCGCAGCACATAGTCGCGCGTCGGTGTGTGCAGCTTGTAGGTCGGGTTGGACTGCCCGCCGGAAAACTGGCTGACCGTCAGCGGTCCCGCATAGCCGGGGACATTGTCTTCCAGCCATCCGGCCAGCGCCGCCTCGTCGAACCGATGCGCCTCGCGGACCGCGCCGAGACCGCGATCAGCCATTGGCCAGCGCCGGTTCGGTCTGGGCGAGTGCGCGGGCGAGTTCGAAGCGGGGCTGTTCGAGACCGGTGTGCGGCACCATTTCGTCGGTCCGGTCGGCGATCCGGTCGAGGCTCGCCAGCAGGCGTTCCGCCGCATCGTCGCCGGTCCCGATATATTCGCCTTGCGTCATCGTGATATGCGCGCATTCGAAGCTGCCGGCGCCTGCGCACAGGATCATCCCGTTGGGCGCCTGCTCCGACACCAGCACGAGCATTGCGGGAGAGACGGCCTCGGGGGCGAGCGCTGCCAGTTCGGCCTCATCCATGATATCGGCGGTCATCCGCGTCGCGGCAGAGGGCGCGAGGCAGTTGACCCGGATGTCGTATTTCGCGCCTTCCTCCGACAGCGTCTTCATCGCGCCGACGAGGCCCAGCTTGGCCGCGCCATAATGCGACTGGCCGAAATTGCCCCACAGACCCGACGACGAGGTCGTCATCATGATGCGGCCATAGCCCTGGCTGCGCATCTGGTCCCACACCGCCTTGGTGCAGTTGATCGATCCCATCAGGTGGACTTCGACGACGGCGCGGAAATCGGCGAGGTCGAGCTTGGCAAAGGTGCGGTCGCGCAGGATGCCCGCATTGTTGACGAGAATATCGACCCGGCCCCAGCGCTCCACGGTTTCGGCGACCATCGCCTGGACCTGATCGACATCGGTAACGCTCGCGCCATTGGCGAAGGCCTCGCCGCCGGCGGCGCGGATCTCCTCGACCACGGCCTCGGCCATCGCGTTGCCGCCGCCCGATCCGTCGCGCGAACCGCCGAGATCATTGACGACGACGCGCGCGCCGCGCTTCGCCAGCAGCAGCGCATGGGCGCGGCCAAGGCCACCGCCGGCCCCCGTAACAATGGCCACGCGGCCGCTCAGATCGATGCTCATCCTCTCCCCCTTCTTCTTATTGTCTCAAAGGCATTCGACGGGCACGACGGCGACCAGATCGCTGCCGGCCTCGACCGGCCGAAGCCAGGCGTCGATGCGCGGTATCTCTCGTTCGAAATAATAGCGGCACGCCCACAGCTTGCCCGCGCGGAATGGCGTTCCGGTGTCGCCCTCGCACAGCAGTGCGCGGTCGAGCCACAGCCAGCCCGAGACGGCATGGCCGAAGGCGCGCAGCAGCGGCGTCGCATGCGCCGCGATGCGGCTCGCGTCCCATGGCTCGATCAGGTCGAGGGTCTCCGCCAGCCGTTCGAAAACGTCGGCCAGAATCTCGCTTTCCGCTGCCAGCGACGTGGAGGCGGCGCGGGCGCAGCAGTCGGTCACCCGCTCGCGCAGCAGGCCGAAGGCGGTGCGGTCGCGCAGCAGTTTGCGGTTGACCAGGTCGAGCGCCTGGATGCCGGTCGTGCCCTCGTGGATCGGGTTCAGGCGGTTGTCGCGCCACAGCTGCTCGACGTCGAAGTCGCGCGTATAGCCATAGCCGCCATGGACCTGGATCGCGATGTCGTCGGCGATTAGCCCATATTCGGAGGCCCAGGTCTTGGCGATCGGGGTGAGCAGGCCGAGCAGCGTGTCGGCCGCCGGATCATGCTCGGCATCGTCGACGAGCCGAGAGCAATAGAGGGTGAGGGCGACCGCGCCCTCGCCGAAGCATTTGGCCGCGAGCAGCATGTCGCGGACGTCGGGATGCTCGACGATCGGGCGCGATTCATGTCCCTTGCCGGCGCTGGGAGAACGTCCCTGCACCCGCTCCTGCGCATAGCGCAGCGCATGGCGATAGCCGCGATAGCCGAGTGCCGCAGCACCCAGGCCGACGCCGATGCGCGCCTCGTTCATCATCTTGAACATCTGCGGGAGGCCCTGGCCCGGCTCGCCGACCATCCAGCCGATCGCGCCCTCATTCTCGCCGAAATTGAGCAGGCAGTTGGTGGTGCCGCGATAGCCCATCTTGTGGTTGAGGCCGGCGACGGCGATGTCGTTGCGGGCGCCCAAGGGCAGGATCTTGGGCACAATGAACAGCGATATGCCGCGCGTGCCGGGGATCAGCCGGCCGTCCTCGTCGGGCACCTTCGCCAGCACCAGATGGACGATATTCTCCGCCAGATCATGGTCGCCGCCCGAAATCCACATCTTCCGTCCCGACAGGCGGAAGCGGCGGCCGAAGCCGTCCTCGCCATCGGCTACGGCACGCGTCGTGACATCGGCCAGGTTGGATCCGGCCTGCGGCTCGGACAGGCACATCGTCCCGAACCAGCGCCCGGCGATCTGCGGCAGGGCGAATTGCTCGATCTGCAACGGCGATCCGAAGGCCGCGATCAGCCGGGCATTGGCCGTGGTCAGCATCGGATAGGCGGCGGTCGAGACGCTCGCCGCGAGGAACTGTGCGAAGGAGGCGTTGGCGAGCAGGCTGGGCAGCGCCATCCCGCCCAGCTCGGTCGGAAAGCTGGCGGAGAAGAGGCCCAGTTCGGCATATTGCCGCAGCGCGTCGCGGATCGCCGGGTGCGCCTTCACGCCATCAGGGCCGAGGCTCGGCTCCTCGCTGTCGATCCGCTTGTAATGGCTGAGGAAGGCGTCTTCGGCGAGCTTGGCCGACAAGTCCAATATGGCATCGGCTGATTCCCGGTCGAGCGCGTCCGCGCCGCTGCGGGCCAGCACGGCGCCGAGGCCGAGCCATTCCCACAGAAGAAAGTCCATTTCCTCGCGCTGGATCAATAGGTCGCTCATCACCCTCCCATGGAATCGCTCAGGATTCTTTTGCAGTTGCGAATAGGTCTGTGCCTTCATAGCGTCGAATATCAAAGCCCGATCAATGGCATCGCCAATCGGCAATTGCTCGGATCGGCCCGGCGAGGCCCTGTTGCGCGATGGAGAGGGACACACCAGCCGAGCTGCATCCGCACATGCGGGCCATGCTCGACCGCCGCGCGGCATTGAACCTGCCGGGCTTCGCCGAAGGCAGCGTCGAGGATGCACGCCGGACCTTCGCACAGTCGCAGGCGGCGCTGCCCAAGGATCGCGGCGCGAAGGTCGCGCGGATCGAGAATGTCGAGCTGGGGGGCGTTGCTTCCCGTCGCTATGTGCCGCTGACGTCGCGCGGCCCCGGCATGATCCTCTATTTCCATGGCGGCGGCTGGGTGTTCGGCACGCTCGACGGCTTCGATCCGGTCTGCCGGCAGCTCACGGCGGCGAGCGGGCTGGAGGTGGTCAGCGTCGACTACCGCCTGGCCCCCGAACATCCTTATCCCGCGCCGCTCGACGATGGCTGGACGGTTCTGTCCGCTCTGGCCGAAACGGGCCGGCCGATCGTCGTCGCGGGCGACAGCGCGGGCGGCAATATCGCGGCGGCGCTGACGCTGCGCGCCCGCGAGCGGGGCGGGCCGGCGATCGCGATGCAGCTGCTGCTCTACCCGGTCCTGTCGCCCGATTTCGACCGGCCATCTTACGGGCTCTACGGCGCAGGCGGCCACTTCATCTCGCGGGCCGACATGGCCTGGTTCTGGGACCATCATGTGCCCGCTGGGCGCCGGGCAGAGCCCGAAGCCTCACCCCTGACGGCCGGGGCCTTCGCCGGACTGCCCGAGGCGATCATCGTCCTCGGCCAATGCGATCCGCTCCACGACGAAGGTCGGGCCTATGCCGAGGCGCTCGGCCAGGCCGGCGTCCGTGTCCGCCTGCGCACCCATGACGGCATGGCGCATGGCTTCGCGACGCTGATAGATCTGCTGCCTGCGGCCAATGCGGAGATCGACCGGGTGGGGGATTTGATTGCGCGGGGGCTTGAGGCGGCAGCCGGAGAATGAGCTTTGCCGCCCAAACTTGCCCATATTGCATGGCAGCCGTGCCCGTTTCAGAATTGTTCTGATCGCAAGTGGCCGTAGAACCCGCATAAATCATAAATCCGAGGGGATGCAGAATGTTGAGGCAAATCGCGGCTCGCGATCTCTTTCGCGCGGGTGTGGCCGTCGGGGCGCTGCTGGTGGCGGCGGTTCCGGCTTATGCACAGAGCGCAGGCGACGTGGCCGAGCCGCTGACGGCGGGTCAGATCGAGGACATCATCGTTACCGCTCGGCGTGTCTCCGAAAGTGCGCAGAAGACGCCGCTGTCGGTCAGCGCGATCTCCTCGCAGCAGCTGCAGACGCTCAACATCGTCCGGATCGAGGGGCTGACGCAGCTGGCGCCCAGCCTGCGCGTTACCCAGGCGAGCGGCAGCGGCAATGCGCCGGCGATCTACATTCGCGGCATCGGCACGCTGTCGACCGCGCTCTATGTCGAGCCGGCGGTGGGCGTCTATGTCGACGGCGTCTATACCCCGCGCCCGAGCGGCAACACCTTCGATCTGCCCGACGTTGCGAGCGTCGAGGTGCTGCGCGGGCCGCAGGGCACCTTGTTCGGCCGTAACACGACCGGCGGCGCGATCGTCCTCAACACCCGCAACCCGACCGAGGAAGCTGGGCTCAAGGCGGACTTCTCCTATGGTTCGCGCAACGAGATCGTCGCCTCGGCGATCGCCCAGCTGGGCCGCATCGGCAGTTCGCCCTTCGCGGTGAAGCTGTCCGCCCAGACGCACAGCCGCGACGGCTGGGTCGAGGCGCCCGGCTATTCCAAGGCGAAGTGGGGCGGGGCGCTCGACAGCTATGGCTTCGGTGGCGCGATCCGGGGCGAGATGGGCGCGCTGACGCTCGATCTGCGCGGCCGTTACAACAGGATCGTCTCCTACACCGGCTGGGAGGCGCTGGCGGCATCGACGGTGGGCCGCGCCTATTTCGGCAATGCGGGGCAGAATTTCGGCCCGGCCTATCCGATCGGCGTCGGTCCGCGCGATTTCTCGGTCCGCGACCCGCGCACCGACGGCAAGTCGGCGGTCGAGACCTATGGCGGCGCCTTCACCCTCGACTATGACGTGAGCGACGCGCTCTCGATCAAGTCGATCACCGGCTATCAGCGCATCGACCAGAATCTGCGCGGCAATATCGGCGGCGGTTCGACGCGCGGTATCGTCGCCAATCCGGTGGTGCCCGGCCAGAATCCGGAGCCCGTGACCGCACACGTCACCCCCAACAATCCGGGCGACCAGAAGCAGTTCACCCAGGAACTGCAGTTCCTCGGTACGCTCGGCGAGTTCAACTATCTGGTCGGCTTCTATTATTATGACGAGAAGGTCGACGAGACGATCACCACGATCCTGAACTCGCCAATCTCGCCGACGGTGGCGGTTCGCCTCAACCGCTCGACCAGCTATTCGATCGACTCCAAATCCTATGCGGGCTTCGCGCAGGTCGGCTGGAAGCCCTCCTTCGCCGATGGCCGGCTCGAGATCGTCGGCGGCATCCGCTACACCGAGGACAAGAAGACGCTCAACTCGGGTTCAGTGCAGACGACGACCACGACGACGACCCTGTCTCAGTCGCGCAAGGACAAATGGGACAATGTCGGCTGGCTGGGCTCGGCCAGCTATCAGCTGACGCCCCAGATCATGGTCTATGGGCGCGCTTCGTCCGCCTATCGCTCTGGCGGCTATAATGCCCCGACAGTCGGCGCGCTGCCCTTCGATCCCGAAACGGCGATCAGCTATGAAGCAGGCCTCAAGAGCGACCTGTTCGACCGCCGCCTGCGCCTCAACCTGTCGGCCTTTCAGACCGATTATGACGACCTGCAGGTCAACGGCTACAACATCCAGACCAACACCAACCAGCTGACCAATGCCGGCAAGGCGCAATATCGCGGTTTCGAGGTCGAAACGGTGGTGGCGCTGGGCGATTTCCGCTTCGACGCCAATCTCGGCCATGTCCGGCCGAAATATAAGCGCTACATCCTCGCCGTCGCAGGCGTGCCGACCAACGTCGCGTCGCAGGCCGAGTTCGCCAATGTCCCGCACTGGACCTACCATGTCGGCGGCCAGTACAAGGTCGACGCAGGCGATGCGGGCACCTTTACGATCCGGGGCGACTATGACGGGAAGAGCAATTCGCCGACCTACACACTGATCGCGCAGGCGCCGAACACCGCGCAGGTTCCGCTGTACGGCAAGGAATCCAATTACAGCGCCCGGATCATCTGGGAGTTCCTGGCCGCCGGCCGGAAGATGCGGGCGCAGGTTTTCGGCGAGAATCTGTCGAACAACCGGTTCATCACCTTCGCGTCGGATTTCGGCGCGATCATGGCCGGCACCTATAGCCGCCCGCGCTATTTCGGTGCGGCGCTCGGCATAGAATTCTGATCCCAATGGCGAGGAGCGGGGCGCGATGGATGAGTTGACGGCTTCATCGGGCGCCGTTCCGGCGTCGCTGGCGGAGGCAAGCCGCCTCGACGGAAAGACGGCACTGGTGACGGGCGGCGCATCCGGCATCGGCCATGGCGTCGCCATGCACCTCGCGGAGGCGGGAGCGAGCGTCGTCTTGCTCGACCGCAATGCCGATGCCCTCGCGACTGCCGCTTCGGCGATCGACGGTGCCCGATGTGTCGTTGCCGACGTCACAGACTGGCAGGGGGTCGAGGCAGCCATCGCGACCGCTCTCGGCGAAGTGCCGATCGACATATTGATCAATGCGGCGGGCCTCTTCCCCTCGGGCGGAATCCTCGATCTCGAAGAGGCCCATTGGGACATGCTGCTCGACGTCAATCTGAAGGGCGTCGCGCGGCTGTCGCAGCTCGCGGCACGGCGGATGCAGGCGTCGGGCAGGGGCGGGGCGATCGTCAGCATCGGGTCGGTGCAGGCGATCCACTCGACCGCCGGCAAGGCGGCCTATGCGTCGTCCAAGGCGGGGCTGGAGGCGCTGACGCGCGTCATGGCGATCGAGCTGGCGCCGGTCGGAATCCGGGTCAACGCCATCGCGGCCGGCCCGGTGCTGACCCCGGCCGCCAAGGCGCAGATCGCGCTGATGCCGCCGGGCGCGCTGAATGTCCGGCCGCTCACCAAGGGGCTGATGCGGCCGGGCGAAGTCGACGAGATCGCGCGCGTCGTCCATTTCCTCGCCAGCCCCGCCGCATCGTTCGTGACCGGCGCCGTGTGGACCGTCGATGGCGGTCTGACGCTGGGCTGACGCTTCCGGCAAAGCCGAACCGCTTGCCGGCCCGCTCGCCAATGATGCAGGCTCGGCAATGGAGGAATGCTCCAAAGCGAAGCCTCGCCGGATGCGGCGATGCTATCGTCTGAAAATAGAGGATGAGGAGGGATGCCATGGCCGCGGTCGGGGGCATAGTGAGTGATACGCCGGCGACGGCGCCCGCGACCGAATTGCCGGCGTGGCGACGTGCGCTCGTCATCTTCATCCTGCTGACGGGGGGCATCAAGTCCGCCCTGGCCTTCACCACCGTCGTCCCCGCGCTCCAGCTGATCGCCAAGGAATTCGGCGGGCAGGGCGACGATGTGCTGAGCGCGCAGTTCGTCGTGACGCTGGCCCCGGTCGGCATGGCCCTCTCCGGCCTGCTCGCAGGCCTCGTCGTATCGAACCGCAATCTGCGCAACACGATGTTCCTTTCGCTCGGCATCTGCACCGTCGCCGGCCTGATGCAGCTGGTGGTGCAGGATTATTATCTGCTGCTCGCCAGCCGCTTCGTCCTGGGCTTCAGCGCGGTCGTCGCCGATGTCGCGATGACGAGCATTCTTGCCGCCCAGTTCGGCGGTGCGCTGCGGTCGAAGCTGATCGGCTATCGCCAGGCAATCTCCTCGATCGGTACGGTGTCGACCATGCTGCTCGGCGGCTGGCTGGCACAGCATTATGGCTGGCGCGCGCCCGGCATCATGTTCCTGCTTCCCGGCTTCATGCTGCTGCTCGCCTTCGTGGCTTTCGACCGCCCGATCCACCTCGAGCGCGCGCCGAAGGGCGGGGAGAGCTTTTCGGTCTGGCAGCTCTGGCCGCTCCTGCTGCTGTCGCTCGTCATGTCGATCGGCCACACCATGCCCTCCTTCCAGATGCCATTCCTGCTGCGCGACAATGGCATCACCAGCGCGGTGCTGGTGTCGCGGGTGCCGGCGCTCAGCTCAGCGGTGTCGATCGTCGCCGCCTTCGGTTTCGGCTTCGTCTATGCGCGGCTCGGCGCCTGGACGCTGGTCGCGGCCGCGATCCTGATGGGCAGCGGTTTCATCGGGGCGGGGCTGGTTCCGACCTATGAGCTGATCCTGCTCTGCGTGGTGATCGAGGGGATCGGTGCGGGCTGGACGATGCCCTTCTTCCTCAACCGTTTCCTCGACAAGGTCAGCCCCTCGCAACGCAGTTCGGCGATCGGGCTGGTGCAGTCCTCGCTGTTCCTCGGCCATTTTCTCAACCCGATCCTCACCGCACCGATCCGTCTCAATCTGGGGATCCATGCGACCTTCGTCGCGGTGGGGGCGGCGCTCATCCTGGTGGCTGCCTTCATCGGCGCCTGGACGCTCGCTTTCCGGGGGAGCGCGCGCGGAATCTAGCTCGCTGCGATGCCGATACGCGAAGGGCGGGCGCGGTTGACTCAGATCAATTTTTTCTATCTTATATAAGATAGCTAATACAGGAGATGAATCGATGCCTTTGGGTAGCAGCAGGCTGATTTCGGCGGACAGTCACTTCAATGAGCCGGGCGACCTGTTCACGAAGCGCGTGGCCTCGAAATTCAAAGACCGCGCGCCTCGTATGGAGAGTTTTCCGGAAGGTGACGGCTGGATTTTCGAAGGGCTGGACGGCCCGCGCAATTTCGGCTGGAACGCCTGTGCCGGCCTGCCGCCCGAGGAAGTGAAGGCGTGGATGCGCTTCGAGGATATGCGCAAGGGCGGCTGGGATCCGGCCGAGCGCATCAAGGAGCAGGATCGCGACGGCGTTACCGCCGAAGTGATGTACCCGACCCCCTCGATCCAGGCCGCGATCGCGCTGGTCGAGGACGAGGAATTCCACCTCGCCCTTGTCCGCGCCTATAATGACTGGGTCTCCGAATATGTGGCCTATGACCCGAGCCGCTTCTGCGGTCTGGTCTATATCCCAAACCGCGGTGGCGTGAAGGTCGCGGTCGAGGAGATGGACCGGGTGCTGGGTCGTCCTGGCATGCGCTCGGTGATGTCGCAGGCCTATCCGACCGGCACCACCGTCATGACCGACGAGCATGACTATCTCTGGGCGGCGATCCACGAGCGTGACGTCTGCTTCAACATTCACGTTGCGCTGGGCATCTACAAGCCGTCGCCGCACAAGGCGAAGCTGCCGGGCTATGGCCGCTTCTTCGACGCGCCCAACCGCTGCATCGAGTTCATCTTCAACGGCGTGTTCGATCGCTTCCCGAACCTGAAGGTCGCCTTTGCCGAGGTCGACTTCGGCTGGGTGCCCTATGTGAAGGAGCAGATCGACAACAACTACCAGCGTCTCGAGAAGGTCAGCCAGTTCGGCCTGAAGCGCCTGCCGTCCGAATATATCGATGAGCATTTCTACTTCGGCTACATGACCGACAGCTTCGGTCTCGACAATCTCAGCTACATGAACCCGGAGCGGGTGCTGTGGTCGACCGACTATCCGCACATCAGCGCGGATTATCCCTATAGCTGGCGCACGATCCAGGCCTCGATGGCCGGCGTGCCGGGGCCGACCAAGGCCGCGATCCTGCATGGCAATGCCGAGAAGCTGTACAAATTTCCGGCTGCAGAGAAGGTCGAGACCCGCCCGAAGCTGGCGGCTGCCTGACGATGTTCGGCTGGGCCTGGCGGGGGTTGTACCCTCCGCCGGACCGGCCGATCGCAAAGCATCGTTCGTTCCCGGAACCCGCCCGGCCAGCGCGACGGAGATTGCGCGCCCAGGGTCGATGGACAGGAGCGAATCTGGCCGGTTGACGGCCCGCATCATGGCAATGATACCTAATTTAAAGTCGACGAGGGGCAGGAGGGATTGCTGTGAAGCCGCTTGAGGTCGCCCGCAGCGGGCGCGCCGATCCGGAGGCCGCTGCGCGCTATCGCGCCGCTGGCTGGTGGGGCGACCTGACCCTGTCGCGCCGGGTCGCCGAGCTGGCGCAGGCGAAGCCCGACGCCGACGCCTATGTCACGCCCGAGGGCCGCTTCAGCTGGTTCCACTATCATCAGGCGGGCAACCGCATCGCGGCCGAGATCCTGGCGCGCGGCCTGCTGCCTGGTTCCCGCATCGCCGTCATTCTGCCCGATGGCCCGGCGGTCCACGCTGCTTTGCTCGGCGTCGAGCGCGCCGGCATGGTCGCGGTCGGGATCGGTGCCCGCGCAGGCGTTGCGGAAATCGCGCATCTGCTCAAGCGTACCGGTGCCGGTCTGCTGATCGCGCATGATCGGATGCGCGATCAGTCGATCGCCGATCTGGTCGCGGCGGTGCGCGGGCAGGGAGCGCCTCTGTCGCAATGGCTGGTGGTGCCAGAGCTGATCGCCCATCCCGAATGGAGCGGGGTGGCTCCGGTTGACAGCGCGGCATTCCCTGAAGGCGATCCCGATGCGCTGTTCCTGATCAACTCGACCTCGGGCACCACCGGGATGCCCAAATGCGTGATGCACACGCAGAATCGCTGGTTCTATTTCCACAAGCTGGCCGCCGAGGCCGGGCGCTTCGGCGAGGACGAGGTCTTCATGGGTGCGGTGCCGGCGCCCTTCGGTTTCGGCCTGTGGACCGCGCATTTTTCTCCGACGGCGCTGGGCGTGCCGACGGTGGTGCTGCCCCGCTTCGATGCTGGGCTGGCACTCGACCTGATCGAGCGCGAGCGCGTCACGGTGCTGTGCTGCGTGTCGACCCAGTTCATCATGCTGCTCAACGAACAGGCCGAGCGCCCACGCGATCTGTCGTCGCTGCGCTCGATGTTCACCGGGGGCGAGGCGGTGCCCTATAAGCGAGCCGCCGAGTTCGAGGAGGTGACCGGCGCGGCCGTCCTGCAATTCTACGGCTCGAACGAGACCGGCGCTCTCAGCCGCACGACCGCAAGCGACAGTCGCGAGCATCGCCTGAAGACGGCAGGCCGCATCATCGACGAGATGGAGGTGCGCCTGTTCGACCCGGCCACGGGCGCAGAGGTCGAAGGCAGCGGCCAGCCCGCCTGCCGGGGGCCTGCCACCTGCCTCGGCTATTGGGACGATGACGAGGCCAATGCCAAGCTGTTCACCGCTGATGGGTGGATGCTGATGGGTGACATCGTCGACGTCGATGCGGACGGCTATCTCCGGGTCATCGGCCGTACGTCCGAGTTCATCATCCGGGGCGGCAAGAATCTGTCGGCGCCCGCAATCGAGGCGGAGGTCGCGACCCATCCCGCCGTGGCGCTCGTTGCCGCAGTGCCCGCCCCCGATCCCGTCTTCGGCGAGCGCGTCTGCGTCTATGTGGTCCCGAGGGCAGGTCAGGAACTGACGCTCGATCAGTTGACCGCGCATCTCGCCGAGCGCGGCGTGTCGCGCGAGTGGTTTCCCGAATATCTCGTCCTGATGGACGAGCTGCCCCGCTCCTCGGGCGGCAAGGTCGCCAAGGGCGCGCTGACCGATGATGCGAAGAAGCGCTGGGCGGTGCCGGCATGAGCTACGATAATCTGACGCTCGCCTATGAAGGCCGCACCGCGCTGCTGACGCTGTCGCGGGCGGAGAAGCTCAATCCGCTCGACTGGTCGACGGTGAAGGAGCTGAAACGCGCCGTCGCCGAGATCGAGACCCGCGAGGGCATCGACTTCGTTCTGTTGACGGGTGCCGGTCGCAGCTTCTCGGCCGGGGGCGACCTTGATGGCTATATCCGCCTTTATCGCGAGCCCGCCGAATTCCAGGCCTTTCTCGACGATTTCTACGACATGCTCGTCGGCATCGAAAAAGCGCGCGCGATCTGGATCGCGGCGGTCAACGGCGTCTGCGTCGCCGGCGGGATCGAGTTGCTGCTTGCCTGCGACATGGCGATCGCGGGCGAGAGCGCGCGGATCGGTGACGGCCATCTCAACTTCGGTCAGCTGCCGGGTGCGGGCGGCTCGCAACGGCTGCCGCGCGCGATCGGCCTGCTCCGCGCCAAGCATCTGATGCTGACGGGCGAATTGCTCGACGCTCCGACCTCAATGGCCTGGGGGCTCGTCACCAAGGTCGTGGCCGACGCCGATCTTATCGCCGAGGCAAGGCAGTGGATTGCGGGCATGGAAAAGAAGAGCCCGGTCGGCCTGGCCGGCGCCAAGCGGCTCGCGAACATGACGCTCGACACGCCCTATGAGGAGGGGCTGCGCGAGGAGATCGCCTTCGTCCATCGCTATGCGACGACCGAGCCCGACGCCACCGAAGGCCTCATCGCCTTCAAGGAAAAGCGCGCGCCGCGGTTCGGCGCGCCCAAGGAAAGCTGACCATGTACAAGCTGCGCGACAAATATGCGATCGCCGGTATCGGCAACACCGAATACAGCAAATTCTCCGGCCGCACCGTGCGCAGCCTCGCCACCGAGGCCTGCCTGAAGGCGATCGAGGATGCGGGGCTGACCGTCGGCGACATCGACGGGATCGTCAGCTTCAACTTCAATGACAGCGCCCCGGCGATTGGCGTCGCAACCGAGATGGGCATCGTCAATGCCGGCTATGCGGTCGACTATGCCGCTGGCGGCAATGGCGCGAACCTCATCACCCTCGCGGCAACCGCCGCGATCGAGGCTGGGCTCGCGAAGAATGTCGTGTGCTTCCGCGCGATGAACGGCCGTTCGGGCTTCCGCCTGGGCGGCGGGCGCGACATGTCGGCCTATGGCGTGACCCAATATACCGCGCCGCTCGGCTGGATCACCTATCCGCAGGCGATGGCGATGTGGGCGCGTCGCCACATGATCGATTACGGCACGACCGAAGAGCATTGGGCCGAGATCGCGACCACCTTTCGCGCCAACGCGCTGCTCAATGAGCGCGCGATGCAGCGCACGCCGATGACCAAGGACGATTATTTCAACTCGCGGATGATCGTCGATCCGTTCCGCATGTACGATATCTGCCTCGAAAGCGACGGCGCCTGCGCGGTCGTGATCACCTCGGCGGAGCATGCCCGCGATCTGCCGCAGAAGCCGGTCTATATCATGGGCGGCGCCTATGGCGGCGGGCCTAGCCAGGGCGACGACCTGTTCGATGCGATCCGCTGGCCGAGCCACTCGCACAATTGCTTCAAATATCTGGCCGACGATCTGTGGGCCAGCGCGGGCATCGGCCCGAAGGACGTCGACGTCGCCGAGATCTACGACTGCTTCACCTACAGCGTGTTGATGGCGCTCGAAGGGCTCGGCTTCTGCAAGGAAGGCGAGGGCGGTCCCTTCGTCATGGGTGGGCGCATCGCGCGCGATGGCGAACTCCCCGTGAACACTCATGGAGGCCTCCTGTCCGAAGCCTATATCCACGGCTTCAACCATGTGATCGAGGCGGTCGAGCAACTGCGCGGCACCGCCGGCGAACGCCAGATCGAGGGGGCGGAGATCGCCCTCACCACCGCGGGCGCGATGACCTGCGGCAGCGCCATGATCCTGAGGAACTGACATGTCCGACACCGCCTATGCCAAGCCCCTGCCGGTTCCCGATCCCGAAAGCACGCCCTTCTGGGACGGCATGCGCGAGGGGCGCCTGATGCTGCAACGCTGCGCCTCGACCGGCGAGCATCTGTTCCCGCCCGTCACCTTCTGCCCCGGCTCGCTCGAGCGGCCCGAATGGGTCGAGGTGAGCGGCAAGGGGAAGGTGTTCAGCTGGATCGTCGTGCGCCACCCGGTCCCGCGCGACATCTATGCCGATGAGGTCCCCTATATCGTCGCCCTGGTGACGCTCGACGAAGGTTGCCGGATGACTGGCAACATCTTCGGCATCGCACCGGAGGAGATGTGCGCCGATCTCCCGGTGGAGATCGTCTTCAATCGGGCGACGGCGGAGATCACACTCCCGGCCTTCCGTCCCGTCGGAGGCTGAGCCATGGCGTCGCCTGCCATCGCCGATCCCTTCGCCGCGTCCCCGCTGCTGAAGCGCTTCGTGGGCATGTCACGCGAAGAGTTGGAAGCCTTTCAGCTGCGCAAGGTTCGGGCGCTCTGTGAAAGGCTCCACGCGAAGAGCGATTTCTACCGCGCTAAGATGGCGGAAGGCGGGATCGTCGACGGCCGGATTTCCAGCCTCGACCATTTCCGCAAGGCCTTCCCGACCTCCGCCAAGGCCGACTTCCTCAAGGACCAGCAGTCGGCGCCGCCGTTCGGAACGCGCCTGGGCGTGGACCGCGACGAGGTCGTCCACATCAGCATGACCAGCGGAACGTCGGGGCAGGGTCAGGAAATCTATGGCCGCACCCAGCGCGACATCCATATGCTCGGCTATCTTCATGCGCTGCCCTGGTTCATGGCGGGCCTGCGCAAGGGCGACACCGCGCTGAATTGCGTGCCTGCCGGCGGCATGACGACCGGCGGTTGGGGGCCGGGCGAGGCCTTGCGCATCGTCGGCGCGACGGGCTTTCATGTCGGCGGCAATCTGTCGACCGATGCCAAGATCGACCTGATGCTGAAGCTGGGCGGGGTCCACTTCATCTATGCGTCGACCAACTATCTCCACACGTTGACCGAGGCGCTGGTCGCACGCGGCATCGTGCCGCGCGAAGCCTTTCCCGACATGCACGGCCTGTTCATCGCAGCCGAGGGCTACCCCACCGAATGGGCCGCCAAGATCGAGGACTATTGGGGCTGCCGGCTGCAGGAAGGCTATGGCAGCACCCAGCTCAACGGGTTCGGCGGTTCCACCTGTTCGGCGGGCGTGGTCGACGAAAAGGGCGCACGCGGGCTGATCCGGCTGTTCGAGTGGGAGCATCTGATCGAGATCGTCGACCCGACGACCGGCGAGCCCGTGGCGCCGGGCGAGCAGGGCGAGATGGTGGTCACGAACCTGTCGGTTCAGGGCAGCCCCACGGTTCGGTTCCGTACCGGCGACGCAGCGCGCTTCGTGCCGTGGCAGGAAGCCGGTGGCGGCGCCTGGAACGCGATCGAGTGCGGCACGATCGGCCGCTTCGACGACATGATGAAGATCCGCGGCAACAATGTCTGGCCGTCGATGATCGATGCCGCCGTCTTCGCGCACCCCCAGGTCGGCGAATATAAGGGCCGGGTCTACACGCGCGACGGCAAGACCGAGATCGAGGTGAAGATCGCTGTGGCCGAACATCATGCCGGCCTGTCGGCCGACGAACGCGGTCGACTGGTCCAGTCGGTCCGCGCCGCGATCAAGGAACGCAGCAACGTCTGGATGGACGTGTGCGAGGTCCCGCGCGCTGAGTTTCAGGGCTTCGCCTACAAGGCGCGGCGCTGGAGCGACGAGCGGCAGGACGGTTACCGGCTGTAGGAGAGACAAGATGGCGCCTGCGATGGACGAGGACGCGCTGCTGGCCGAGATGCTGGCGCTGGCCGACCAGCTTACGGCGACCGATGACGCCCTTATGGCCGGCCAATATGCCTATCTGCGAGCGCGTATCGCTGCGCTGATCGAACTTCGCGGCGGCGATATGGATCGGGCGGCGTGAAAGGAATCGAGCGCTTCGCCCTGACCGGCCAGGTTGCGGTCGTCACCGGCGGCGGCGGCGGCCTTGGTGCAGCGGGCGCTCTGGCGATGGCCGAGGCGGGCGCGGACATCGCGCTCGTTGCCCGCAATCGCGTCAAGCTCGAAGCGGCCGCTGCAGCGGTAGAGGCGACCGGGCGCCGGGCCATGATCGTCGAGGCCGACGTCTCCGATCCCGCAGCGATGGTCGAGGCTGCGGCGCAGATCGCCAGCGACATGGGCCGCATCGACATCCTGTTCAACAATGCGGGCATCACCAACCCGCAATCTCTGCTCGACGTCGCGCCCGAGGATTTCGCGCGCGTCGTGGAGGTCAATGTGATGGGTGCTTTCCACGCGATCCGCGCGGTGGCTCCGAAGATGATCGAGCGTGGTTATGGGCGGATCATCAACATGGGCTCGATCCTGTCGGGTCGCGGCATGGCGAACCGGGGCGCCTATTGTGCGTCGAAGGCCGGGCTCGCCAATCTCGGCGCGGCCTGCGCCTTCGAGTTCGGCGGGGCGGGCGTCACTGTGAACACGCTCGGCGCGACGGTGATCGTGACCGACCTGAACCGCGAGCTCGTCCGCACCCAGCCGCAGCTTTACGCGCGCGTGGTCGATCGCACCCCGCTCGGTCGGCTCGGCGAGGTCGAGGACCTGATGGGCGCGCTGCTTTTCCTTGCCTCGCCCGCGTCCGGCTTCGTGACCGGCCAGACCCTGTTCGTGGACGGTGGCTACACCGCCGGATGACCCTGGAGACTTATTGCTGATGTCGACCCCGTTGAAGACACTTTTCGACCTGACCGGACGGACCGCCCTCGTGACCGGAGGCTCGCGCGGGCTGGGCCTGACCATGGCGGAGGCACTCGGCGAATTCGGCGCGAAGATCATCCTCACCGCGCGCAAGCAGGACGAACTCGACGCCGCCGTGGCGCATCTGGCGGGCCTCGGGATCGAGGCAATCGCGATCGCAGCCGACATGGGCAAGCCCGAAGAGCCGGCTCGCGTGGTCGAGGCGATCAAGGCCGCCGGGCTGAGCGTTGACATCCTCGTCAACAATGCGGGCACGTCCTGGGGCTCGAAGACCGAGGAGATGCCGCTCGACGGGTGGAACAAGCTGCTCGCGGTCAACCTGACCGGGCCTTTCCTGCTCGCCCAGGCGGTCGGCCGCGCCTTCATGCTGCCGAACGGCTGGGGGCGGATCATCAACATCGCATCGGTCGAGGGGCTGCTGGGGCACCACCCGCGCATGATCGGCACGATCGCCTATAATGCGAGCAAGGGCGGCCTGATCAATTTTACCCGGGCGCTCGCCGCCGAATGGGGCGCGCAGGGCATCTGCGTCAACGCGATCGCGCCCGGTTACTTCCCGTCGAAGCTGACGGGGTATGTCCTGGACAAGCATGGCGAGGAATTGCGGGGCGACACGCCGCGCGGCCAGCTCGGCTGCGACGACGACCTCAAGGGCGCCACCCTGCTGCTCGCCTCCAATGCAGGCGCACATATCACGGGACAAACGGTCGTGGTCGACGGCGGCGCGTCGATCATCTGATAAAAAAGGAGGGATGTTGTCATGAATGCACCCAGTCGCTTCGGTACCCGCTACCCATTTCATCCCTATCCGACCGGATGGTTCGCGGTCGGCTTCACCGACGATCTGTCGCCCAAGGATGTCCGCCCGCTCCGCTATTTCGGCAAGGACCTCGTCCTGTTCCGCACCGAAAGCGGCGAGACCGTCGTCACCGATGCGCATTGCCCGCATCTCGGCGCGCATCTCGGCTATGACAGCTGGGTCGAAGGCGAGACGATCGTCTGTCCCTTCCACCAGTGGCGCTACGACACGAGCGGCAAGTGCGTCCATGTGCCCCACGCCAAGGCGGTCCCGCCGCGTGCGCAGGTGCGCAAATGGCCGACCGCCGAACGCGGCGGCATGATCTTCATCTGGCACGACCTCGACGGGCGGCCGCCGATGTACGAGCTGCCCCTATATGACGAGAGCCGGAAGATTCCCGGCGCCGGCTTCCACCGCCTCCATGACGATTTCGGATCGGCCCATCCGCAGGACGTGTTCGAAAATGGCGTCGACTTCGCGCATTTTCCGGGGGTTCATGGCACCGGCAAGGCGATCTCCGACGGTGAGATCAAGACCGAGGGCTTTCGCTTTTACAGCCCCGTTCGCATCCTGCCCGCCGGCTATGAAGGGCCCGCCGACAAGTCGATCGGTTCGACGGTCGAGTCCGAAGTCATCGGCGGCGGCCTTTCGCGGGTCGAAAGCCGCACGCCTCACGCGCCGGGTATCGTCACCGTCTATTATGTCTCGGTCACCCCAGTGGACGAGAATCTCAGCCATTATTACGTTCACCAGTTCTTCCTGAAGGACGATGACTGTCCGCTCGCCTCCGAGCAGATCGAAAACTTCACCAGGCTGGCCGCCGAACATGGGCTGAAAGAACAATATAGCGACGGCAAGATCTGGCCCTACAAGGCCTATGTCGAGCAGCCGATGCTGTCCTCTGCCGACGGCCCGATCCTGAAATATCGCGACTGGTACAAGCAGTTCCACCCGGCGGTGTGAGGCCCGCCGCCTTTCTCGGAACGAGCCAGCATCGGGGCACCGCCAGCGACAATCCTGGCGGTGTCGACCTTCATGTTCCGGCGGTTTTCCGGGGGCGGCCCCCTTTGGAGCCATTTTGGCGGGCCGCTGCGGCTTTCGCAGCCGACGTCGCCTGCCCGGCTCGGCGCGCCATATAGGATTTGGTACCGAAGAGCCCGGCTAGCAGGCCGGGGATCGACAGGTCGACATCCAGGCTTTCCCAGTGCAGGCCATAGCCGTTGCCAAGAATTTCGACCTGGGAGAGCGCCTCGTCGCTCGCATCTTCCAGGCCTTGGGCAAGGCGCGGGGGGAAGGTGAAGGAACAGCCATTGGTGAGCTCGACCAGCATTCGTCCCCGCCGGCGATCATAGCGTACGCGGGCGGCGCGGGGTTCAATCTGCGCAGCAATGCGCCCGCGTTCTTCCGCTGCCGCAAGGTCGAGGTCGCTCGGCCCGAAGCTGTCGGGCTGGGCCATGTCAGGATCGATCCTGCCGGTATCAACCATGGATGTCTCTCCAACATGACAGCAGATAGGTCTGTTGCTCGACCACGATCTGCAGCGCCCGGCGAACGTCGCCCCGCTTCATAGCTTCGATGGTCACGATCTCGGGCGTGCCATCAGCCCCGAGGAGGTTGATCTTGGCATGTCCGTCGCCGAATACATGGACATGGGCCGGTACGTGATCATCGACGAAGATGATGAAACGCAGGCCATGAGCACGATAGACAGTGACCATGGTTGAAAATAACCCATCGCGATGGGTTTTTCAATGTCGAGAGATCTCGTCCAGTACTGTCTCGAAACGCGCGCGGGCACGGTCGGCATAGGCGGGGTGGGTTAGGATCTTCGGTGCCTCGGCCAGGGCGCCGGCGAAGGCGATCTCGGCGAGATCTTCCGGTTCCATCGAGTCCGCCGGCCGGGTGCGAGCCGGGTCGGTAGAGGCGAATATCGCAGTGGCGACGGCGCCGGGCATCAGCAGCGTGGCGCCGACGGAGGTGCCGTCGAGTTCGTCGCGGAGCGCCTCGACCACAGGCCAGAGGGCATGCTTGGTCGCGCTATAGGCCGCAAGGCCCGGTGCGGTGACCATCGATGCGGTCGATCCGGTCACGACGACCTGCGCGGGCACGCGCGAGGCGATCATCGCCGGCACCAGGGCTTGAAGCGTGTTGACCACCCCGAAGATGTTGACCTCCAGCAGCGTCCGCCAGTCGTCCAGCGGCAGGTCGAGGACCGCGCCTTTGCGCAACAGGCCGGCATTGGCGAAGAGCAGTGCAACCGGAGGCATGGTGGAAACCGCCTCCGCCAGCCCGGCCATGTCCTGCGCATCGGTCACGTCGGCGATGCGCAGGGCGTGTGGCGTTCCCGTTGCGTCGAGGGCAGCGCGCAGAGCATCCAGACCGGCGGCGTCACGGTCGCAGCCCGCGACTGCCATGCCCAGGCCGGCCGCCTTGAGTGCGAGGGCGCGACCGATGCCGGACGCGACCCCGGTCACGACCGCAGTCCGCCCGGCAAGGTCGATCGCTGGTCTCACCGGAAATGCGGTATCACATGCGTACCGATCTTGCGCAGCGTTTCGAGCTGCGCCCATTGGGGCACCGTGCCCATATTGGTCATGAACAATATCTCGTCGGCGCCGGCGGCGGCGAGTTGTTCGACATAGTCGATGCAATCCTCGACCGAGCCATAGGCGTTGCGCGCGCTGAGGATGCCCGAACTGGGGCGGCGTCCATTCTCGTCGGGCCGCAGGTCCATCGAGATGGTCTCGGACGCCAGCTTGGTGGTGATGATGGTGTCGGTACCTTCTTCGACCAGTTCCTCGCCCCAGGTCTCGGGCTCGGGTCGGGGGCCGCCGCCATACCAGTAGTTGAGCGACTCGTAGAAATAGCGCTGGCCGCGAATGCCGATCTTGCGCGCCTGTGCGGCGTCGTCGAGCACGATCGTCGGGCACAGCGCTGCGAGGTGCTGGATCGGGCGATAACCGACCTGGTCGGCTACGTCGCGGCTCTCCCACGCATCGCGATAGAGCTTGTTCTTCTTGGCGACCTCCTCGGGTCCGCCGAAGCCGAGCACCAGCGCGCCCAGGCCCCGCTGCCCGGCGCGCACCAGCGTGTCGGGGTTGGTGCAGGCCAGATACATCGGCGGATGCGGATCCTGATAGGGCTTGGGATGGATCGGGCGTGCCGGAATATTGATGTGCGGGCCGTTATGTTCGATCTCGTCCTGCACGAACATCTTCGGGATCAGGTACATCGCCTCGTCGATCAGCGGCTGCAGCTCGCGCAGGTCATAGCCATAGGCGCCCGCTTCCTGCTGGCTGCCGCCCTTGCCGACGCCGAAATGGACCCGACCCTTGGACAGCAGGTCGAGCGTCGCGACACGCTCGGCGACCTTGATGGGGTGGTTCATGGCGGGCATCAGGCAGACCACGCCATGGCCGATGCCGATGCGCGACGTGCGCCCCGCGATATAGGCCAGGAAGGTCTCCGGCGCGCTCATATGGGCATAATGGGTGAGCGAGGTGTGCTCCACGCTCCAGACCACGTCGAAGCCGAGCTGTTCGGCCAGGACCGCCTGTTCGACCAGTTCGTCGAACACCTGCCGTTCGCCACGCGGCGACGCATCGGCAATCTGGGCCTCGAATATCAGGGAAAAACGCATCGCTCTCTCTCGGCTTCATATGGTCTCGACTGGTTCCGAAACTCGGTCGGAGGAGCGTTCGATTCAAATGCCGATTGGTGGCGGTACCCATAGCGGCCCGGCATCGTTCCCGGCCTCACGACTGCCGACAGGGCATCGCACAGCAATCCCGCCCGATGCTGCGCGGCGAACAACCCGATAGCCCAACGGCAATGGCTGCCCCCTCCGGCCGCCGATAGACGGGGCCCATCGTCGGCAAACAGGCCGGCTGCCCGGACAATCCTCTGCGAGCGCCAAGCCCGGCCCGCGAGAAGGATGCCGGCACAGGAGTGGATCCGTCCGATGGCGCCTTCGTCCCCGCTTCCGCATGGCTTTCTGTCGTCGCCCGAAGAGATCATCGACGCCGCGCGTAACGGGCGGATGTTCATCCTTGTCGATGACGAGGACCGCGAGAATGAGGGGGACCTTATCATCCCCGCGCAGATGGCTTCGCCCGACGCGATCAACTTCATGGCGAAGCATGGCCGTGGCTTGATCTGCCTCGCGATAACCCGTCAACGCGCGGACGAGCTGGGGCTGGAGCCGATGTCGCGCCAGAACGGCACGCGCCATGAGACTGCCTTCACCGTTTCGATCGAGGCGCGCGATGGGGTCACGACCGGGATCAGCGCTTATGACCGCGCCCGCACCATCTCGGTCGCGATCGACGCCTCACGCTCGCGGGACGAGATCGTGACGCCGGGCCATGTCTTTCCGCTCGTGGCGCGGGAGGGTGGGGTGCTGGTCCGCGCCGGCCATACCGAGGCGGCGGTCGACGTGGCGCGCCTCGCGGGGCTCAATCCGTCGGGCGTGATCTGCGAGATCCTCAACCCCGATGGTTCGATGGCGCGTCTCCCCGACCTGATCCCGTTCGCGCGCGAGCATGGGCTGAAGATTGGCACGATCCGCGACCTGATCGCCTATCGCCGCCGCCACGATCATCTGGTCGAGCTGCGCGAGGAGATGCGCTTCGTCAGCGCCTGGGGCGGCGAATGGCGGATACAGAGCTATCGCAACAAGGTCGGCGGAGCAGAGGTCGTGGCGCTCGTGAAGGGCAGGATCGATCCCGAAGCGCCCGTGCTCGTGCGCATGCACGTCCATTTTCCGCTGGCCGATCTCTTCGCCGAAGAGGGCGATCGATCGGGCGTGCTGCGGGAAGCGATGGAGGCGATCGCGGCCGAGGGCAGCGGGGTCGTCGTGATCCTCAACTCGCCCGCGCCCGACCTCGTCGCCTGCATCATCCGCGCCCGGCGCGAGCGGCGCGAGGAAAGCAGCGGCCGGACGATGGCGCTGCGCGAATATGGGATCGGGGCACAGGTGCTGACCGACCTCGGCATCCACCGGATCGTCCTGCTCAGCAACAGCGATGCGAGCTTCGTCGGGCTCGACGGCTACGGCATCGAGATCGTCGCGCACCGTGCATTGGGCGAGCCGAAAGGCGGCTGACGCGGCCTGCCTGATCGGCAACCCTGTTAAGCTTGCAATCTTATACAGTTTATGAACTACTCGGTGCTATCAGGAGGTTAGGAGAGCCATGACCAACATTCTCATCCGGGGCGGCACCGTCGTCGACGGAACCGGCGCACCGGCGTATAAGGCCGACGTCCGCATCGGCGGCAAGACGATCATTGAGATCGGCCAGAATCTGGAGCCTGCGTCCGGCGACAAGGTCGTCGACGCCAGCGACTGCATCGTCTCCCCGGGCTTTATCGAGCCGCATACCCATATGGACGCGGTGATGTGGTGGCAGCCGAGCCTCGACCCGCTGCCCGGCTATGGCGTGACCACGGTGGTCATCGGCAATTGCGGCTTCACCGCAGCGCCGATCCACGAGGAGCGCGAGGTGCAGCGGGAGATGGTGAAGATCTTTACCTTCTTCGAGGAGGTGCCCGAGCAGCCCTTCTTCGACCTCCTGCCGTGGGACTGGCGCAGCTGGTCCGAATATAGCGCGTCGATCGCGAAAAATTGTCCGACGGCAGCGAACATCGCGGGCTATGCCGGGCATATCGCGATCCGCCTGGCGGCTATGGGAATGGACGCCTGGACCCGCGCCGCGACCCCCGAGGAAATCCGGAAGATGTGCGCGCTGCTCGAGGACGCGCTCGACGCGGGCGCGCTGGGCATGTCGTCCAACCTGATGGACCATGACAGCCAGGATCGCGCGGTGCCAAGCCTCGTCGCCGACGATGCCGAATGGTCGGCGCTGATCGGCGTGCTGGCGAGCCGTCCGGGTACCCAGCTGCAGGTCATCCTCGACACCTTCTTCCGTCTGAAGGCGCCCGAGCAGATGGAGCGGCTCGGCAATCTCTGCCGTGGACGCGGCGTCCGCGTGCAGATGGCGGGCGCGGGCGGCCTGCTGCGTTTCCAGGATTCGATCCGCGACCGCATGTGGGAAATCACCGCAAAGCAGAAGGAAGAGGGCCTCGATTTCTGGCCGAGCTTCGCGCACGTTCCGCCGACGACCGCGCTCAACTTCTTCAGCACCTCGTCCTTCGCCCAGGCGAACGAATATGTCTGGCACGAGGTCGTGCAGGCCGAGACGGTCGAGGCAAAGCTCGCCCTGCTCAATGACCCGGACTTCCGGGCGCGGGCTCGCGACAGCTGGGACAACAAGGCGTTCAAACAGTCGCTCGTCGCTAATCCGCACATGATGCTGCTGCTCGATTCCGAGACCGGTGCCGGCCCGCTGGGCCTCAGCCTCAAGGATCTGGCCGAGCAGCGCGGCGTCCATCCGTCCGATGCGCTCGCCGACTGGGTCATCGCCAATGGGCTCAACTCGATCGTCAACCGTATGCCGCACCCGATGGCGCATGAGCAGACGCTGCAGATGCTCAAGGACGACAAGACCGTCGCGAACATCTCGGACGCGGGCGCCCACGGCCAGATGCTCTGCGGCGGCGGCGAAAATATCCTGTTGCTGACCCAGTTCATGCGCCAGCAGGAACTGACCCTGGAAGAAGCGATCCATGTCCAGACGGGCAAGCAGGCGGGCCATTTCAACTTCGCCGATCGCGGCGTGCTGAAGCCCGGCTATCGCGCCGACGTCACGGTGTTCAAGCTCGACGAGATCGAGGCGCGGCCGCTCAAGCGCGTCTTCGACGTGCCCGACGGCAAGGGCGGCATGACCTGGCGCTTCACCCGCGACGCGGCGCCGATGCGTCTCACGCTGGTGAACGGCGTGCCGACCTTCGAAAACGGCGCGTTCACCGGGGCCCTGCCGGGCGAGATGGTGGGGCCGCAACTCCCTAAGGTCGAGGAAGTGGCGGCCTGAGAGCCGAAACGAGGAGGAAGAGGATGACGGAAGACGATCTTCCCTATCTGCAGCGTGGTCGCCAGAAGGTCGAGACGACCAGCAGCGCGCTGATCAGCTCGTCAAAATATCTGAGCGACTATCGCATCCGCGAGTGGGTCGTGACGCAGAGCCTGCGCAAGAATGGACGCGACTATCCGCCGACTTTCGGCATTCCGATGCTGATCGAGGCGGTGCGCGAGGTGCAGGACCATGAGCGGATCGAGGAGCTGTTCAACGAGGCGCGCAAGGACTGGCCCGAGTTCGACAAATGGCTCGATGAGCGCTGGCTGTCGCGTTTGCGCCGCGACGACATGAAGTCCTGCCCGGAAGGGTCTATCGGCGGCATCTGGTACAAGCAGCTGGTCGGCGCCCAGATGGAGGTAGACATCATTCCGAGCTTCGAGCCGCGCTCGAGCTTCGAATATTTCTTCCTGCGCGGCGTCCAGATCCACGACTTCATGCACATATTGAGCGGCGGCGGGTTCGACGGCCTCGGCGAGATCATGCCGGCCTTCCTGAAATACGGTAATCTCTTCCGCCATTTCAACGCCGAGCTGGCCGGGCTGCTCAATGTGCAGAATACGCTGCTGACCATCCCGATGTTCATGCGCGGGCCGCTTCACTACCCCGCGCTGTTCCCGAAGATGTGGGACCTTGCCCATTATGCGCTGAAGGTGGGCGAGCGGTCCGATCCGCTGTTCCTCCCGCGCTACGAGGATTGGCTCGATCTTCCGCTGGAGGAGGCAAGGCGCAAATTCGGGGTGCGCGGGGCGCGGACGATCGACACGTCGCGCGAGTCCGACTTCTTCAACGAGTTCACGACCAGCTATGAGCCCGACCCGCCCGAGCGCGACGCGATCGCCGCCGAATAGGATCGGATCGCAGACCGACCGGAAATCAATGGCCCCCCGCTTCGGCAGGGGGCCTTTTTCTTACCAGCCCTCGATCTCGGCCAGGCCGATCTCCTCGACCACCGCCAGCGCGCGTTGCAGCGCTTCGGGCTCCGAAGGGAGGCGTGGTGGGCGGGGATGTCCGCCGGCCATGCCGAAATGTTCGAGCAGCGCCTTGGTGACGCGGATGCCGCCATTGCCGTACAGCGCGAGGAACAGCCGCATCAGCTTTCCCCAGCGCTCCAGGAAGGCGACATTGTCGCCGCTGCGGGCGGCGGCGATCACGCTGGCGCACAGGCGCGGCGCCATATTGCCCTCGGATGTCAGGAAGCCATGTGCGCCGAAGGCGAAGGCGAGGGGGGCGTTGTGCGGCCCGCCGACACAGATGTCGATCCGATCACCCAGCGCATCGGACAGCGTGCGAAGATAATTGGGGTCCTGGTGGCTGATGTTGAGGCCGATCAGCTGCGGGTGGCGCTCGAACAACGCGATGATCACCGGCGCCGGGATGACATAGCCCACCGACTGGTGGGTGGACAGGACCGACGGAATGTCGCTGTTCGACAGAACCTCGTCGAAATAGCGGTCGAGTTCGGCGGGGGTCGGCACATGGCCATGGCCGACGTCGAGCGAATAGACCTGAGCGGCGTCGACACCGGCCCGCTTCGCCTTGTCGAGAAAGGCGATCATCTGGCGCGCGGTGCGCGGCTCGACGCCCATCGCCCGGATCGGCGAGCGGCCCTTGAGCTCATCGCTGGCGATGGCTAGCAAGCGTTCGGTTTCCTCGTCGGACAGCGTATAGCCCTCGCCACTGCCACCGCCGCCGACATAGACCCCGACGCCCGCATCGCTGAGCTTGCGCAGGTGGCGGCGGAAGGCGGCTTCGTCAATCGCGCCATCGGCCGTGAAGGGCGTGATGCTGATCGTAAAGGTCTGATAGCGGGCCAGATCGGCGCCCATCCTGTCTCTCCTGTTATTTGTAACGGTTATACGGGTTGTTGTTGCAAAGATTGGAACGAAACCTATTGCTGATCTTCAGAGGGAGAGCCCTCCGCGCGGAGCGCGCGGACCAGTTGGAGGCACCGAACCTGACTATGACCGTATCGGGCAAGAAGCGGCTGCGGCAGCCGCGTCTCGCGGAGATTGTCGCCTCTTCGCTGCGCGCGCGCATCCTCTCGGGAGCACTCGGCGATGGCGACCTTCTGCCCAAACAAGACGAATTACTCACCGAGTTCGGCGTCAGCCCGCCCTGCATCCGCGAGGCGTTCCGCATCCTCGAGACCGAAGGCCTGATCACCGTGATCCGCGGCAATGTCGGCGGCGCCGTCATTCATGTGCCCAAGCCTTCGACAGCTGCCTATATGCTGGGTCTGGTTCTGCAGGCGCGCAAGGTGCCGCTGATCGACCTGGTCGATGCGATGCGCCTGCTCGAACCGGCCTGTGCCGCGCAGGCGGCGCGACGCACCGATCGCGCGACGACGGTCCTGCCGAAGCTCCGCGCCAACATCGATGCCAGCCTCGCGGCCGTCGACGATCCGAGCACCTTCATCGGGCTCGCGCGCGCCTTCCACACCGAACTCGTGTCGGGCTGCGGCAATGAGACGATGAGCCTCGTCGTGGGCGCGCTCGAAAAGCTCTGGTCGGCGCAGGTCGACGAACTCGCGCTCAACAAGTCGGTCCATGGCACTTTCGCCGACCGCTCGGTGCGGCTCTCGCTGGCGCAGGAGCATGAGCGCATCTATCGGGCGATCGCCGAAGGCGACCCGCTGACCGCCGAGCGCGCGATCCGCGAGCATTATACCGGCGGTGGCGAGCGTCGACACGGCTTCGACACCGGCATCACCGTGATCGCGGAATCGCTCAAGCCCTGATCGCTTGCCCCCCGGGGCCATGCTCAGAGATCCAGGTCGGTCACGGTGTCGGCCACCGACACGCGTGGGCGCGGTCCGGCGGGTTCGGCGATGGTACCGATCAGGATGACTCCGGCGACCCTTTCACCGTCGGTCAGGCCGAGCAGGGCGGTGGCGTCCGCGTCATAGGCATGCCAGCCGGTCAGCCATTGGGCGCCATAGCCCAGTGCATGGGCACCATTGACTAGGTTCATGCAGACGGCGCCGGCCGATAGCCATTGCTCCCATTCGGGGACCTTGTGGCCCGGCGTCGCCTTCGACACGACCACGACAGCCAGTGGGGCCGATGCCAGCTTGCGCGTGCTGACACGCGTCTTGGCGGCGTCCTCGCGCGTCTCGACGATCTCCATCAGGCGCTCGACCCAGCGCGCTTTGCTTGCGCCGGCGATGCGGATCAGGCGCCACGGCGCGAGACGGCCATGATCGGGGACGCGCAGCGCAATCTCGAACAGGCGGGCGCTCTCATCTGCGTCGGGGCCGGGTGCGACGAGCGCATCGGGAAGCGGGGAGCGACGGGTGGCGAGCATTTCGCTTGCGTCACCTGTTGCGGCGATGGCGGTGGCCATGATGTTTTCTCCTCTCACCGATTCTCTGTACTATCTATCTTTATAAGTAAAGAAGCATGGGAGAGGCTGCCAGCGCCGAAGCGAGGCGGAGGATATGTTGGCTCATGGCTGCCAATGTTGACTCCAAACCATGGCTGTGCCTATCTTATATAAGATAACGATATTGTCGCTGGTATCAGCAATTGGTCGGGGCGGCTCTGGAAGGCCCGTCACGGCGCAAGCCCCGCAGCTGCAAGGTGCAGAGGCAGGCGGGGCAGACATTGGAGGGGATTGATGGAGGGATCGATTCTGCGTTTTGCCGATGTCCGTCTTGGACAGCCTGTGCCGCTCGTCGAGCGCGATGGCTCGGCGGGTTCGCTTGCCGAGCGGATCTGCGACATGGTCCGGTCCTGGTCGGGCACGGCCTCGGCCTCGCTGGTGTCCATGCAGGAGGAGCAGGCGGAGGCCATGGGCGAGCCGCTGGCCGCTTCGGTGGTCGGACGCCATCTCGGCGGCAGCAACCGCGCCGATGTCGAGGTGCTTATGCGGTCGAGCGAGATCGCCCGCACCCGCGCCGTCGTCCGTGTCACACTGGCCTGATCCGATGTACAAGGACCATGAAGCCGAAACGGCGCCGGTCACCCGTGCGCCCGCTGCATCGGGGACGACCTCCTCGCTCCAGCCGACGATCTCGAGCGGTGTCGCGACGCTGCGCACTTTGCGGATCGCCAAGCATTTTCCCTTCTTCCTCGCGGTTGCCGAGGAGCAGAATCTTCACCGCGCGGCGGAACGGCTGAACATCGCCCAGTCGGCGCTGTCCCGACGGATAGCGGACCTGGAGCGCGAGCTGGGCGGGGTTGCCCTGTTCGAGCGGCAGGCGCGCGGCGTCGCCATCACCCAGGCGGGCCGCGAACTCGCCAAGGATGTGCGCCGCATCCTGATGTCGATCGAGGAGGCGGGCCGCCATGTGAAAAGCGTGGCGCTGGGCGATCGGGGCACCATCCGCGTCTCCTTCTCGGAAGCGATGCTGCGGCGGCCGATCCTGCCGCTGGTGCTGCGCGATTTCCGCAAGCTCTATCCCGAGGTCGATCTGCGCGCCTTCCCGCTGCCGTCGGACGCACAGCGGTCCCGGCTGGCCGCCGGAGAGATCGATGTCGCTTTCGTGATCGATGAAAGCAGCGACCGCGACCAGTTTCATTCGGTGGCCATGGGCGAGGACAAGTTCGTGCTGGCACTGCCGGACGATCATCCGCTCGCCGCGCAACCGCATGTCAGGTTGCGTGATATCGCCGGGGAGCCACTGCTCTGGCCGGCTCGGCATGTGTCGCCGCGCCTGTTCGACCGCATGATCGCCGCCTTCGATGCGCAGGGCGTCTCGCCCAATATCGCGGTCGAGGTCATGGCGGTCGACATCGCTTATGAACTGGCGGCGGCGCGGATCGGGCTGGGCGTGGTCACCGCCGCGCGGCCCGACCGGACCCCGCCGGGGATCGTACTGCGCGATATCGTCGATCTCGATCTGCCGCTGCCATTGTCGATGCTCTGGTCGTCCGCCAACGGGTCGGCGCTGGTCGGCAATTTCGTTGATCTGGTCCGCGCACGCCTCGCGGAGCCGGTGGACGCCTGACTCCGGTCAGGCAGCCAGAACGGCGCGCAAGATCGGTCGCATCCGATCGACCTCGGCCGCATCGGGACCGCGCCGTGCCAGCTGGCCCACGATCGACAGCGCGGCTTCGATATGGGTTCTCGCCTGCTCGATTTCGATCGACGGGCGGACTCCGCGCAACAGAGCGCTCAGCCGGTCGACCAGCGCCCGGCGCACCTGTTCGAGCTGCGATCGGTCGGTGGCGTCCATGTCGATGATGGTGGACTGGAGCAGACCGATCACGGCGCCCTCGCGTAGCGCGCGGTCGACCAGGACGTCGGCCATGAGATCGATCGTCACCGCCTTCTCGCCTGCTGCCGACTCGATCGCGTCGAGGGCGTCCACGGCGGCTGCCTCGAGCAGGGCGACCAATATCTCGGTCTTGCGGCTGAAATAGCGATAGATCGCCGGGCCGCTGATGCCGGAGGCGAGGGCGATCGCATCGATGCTCGCAGCGGCATAGCCGTGTTTCTGGAACATCTCGGATGCTGCCGACAGGATCAGCGAGCGCCGCGCCTCCCGCGTCATGCGCGTCCGCCGGGGAGCGGTGCCTTGCCGATTGTCGTCGTCGATCATCGCGATCCCCCTAGCGGAGCTGTTCTGAAAACGCTAGTTAGCGATCGTTCACTAAGAGGATGCCCCGATGACCGACACCCGCCCGCTGGCCGATCCGGCACTGTTCGATCCCGATCGTTTCGCGAGCCATGGCTATCCGCATGACATCTGGACCGAGATGCGGCGTAACCGCCCGATCGCCTGGCACGAGGACGGGATTCGCCAGCCTTTCTGGGCCTTGGCGCGCTATGACGACATCACCGCGATCGGGAAGGACAGCGACAATTTCATCAGCAGCCCCGGCGTCACGATCCTGCGCAAAGACCAGGAGGTCGAAGGCGGCGGCCCGCGCGTCCCTTTGATGCTGACGATGGACCCGCCCGAGCATCACAAATACCGCATGATCCTTCGCGAGCGCTTCAAGCCCAGCGTGATGCGCGCACTGGAGGCGCATATCATCGAGCGGTGCAGCCAGATCGCCAACGACGTCGCGGCCGCGCGGATCGCCGCCGCGACTAACGGCGAACAGGTCATCGACTTCGTCGACGCCATCGCGATGCGCTTGCCGCTCGACGTGATCCTCGAACTGCTCGGCGTCCCCACCGACGACCGTGATCAGATGTATGAATGGAGCAACGCGGTCATCGGCAGCGAGGACCCCGAATATGGCGATGTCGATCTGCCGCGTGAGGCCATTGCCGCCGCGCAGCAGGCGATGTTCGGCTATTTCGCCCGCTTCATCGCCCAGCGCCGCGCCGCGCCGCGTGAGGATCTGGTCAGCCTGCTGGTCGAGGCGCGGATCGATGGCACGCCGCTGAACGACATGGAGATATTGGGCTTCTGCTTCCTGCTCGCCATCGCAGGCAACGAAACCACGCGCAACGCGACCAGCGGCGCCATGCTGGCGCTGATCGAGCATCCCGAGGCGCGGCGGCAGCTGACCGCCGATCCGTCGTTGATGGTGCCGGCCGTCGAGGAATTGCTGCGCTGGGTCACGCCGATCGTTTACATGGCCCGAACCGCGACGCGCGACATCGATATCGCCGGACAGACGGTGCGCGAAGGCGAGAAGGTCGTGATGTTCTATCCGTCCGCCAACCGCGACGAAAGCGTGTTCGATCGCCCCTTCGATCTGGACTTCACGCGCAAGCCGAACCGCCATCTCACCTTCGGCTTCGGGCGGCACAGCTGCCTGGGCAACGACCTTGCCCGGATCGAGCTGCGCGCGGTGCTGACCGAAATCCTCGCGCGTTTCCCGCAGCTCGATCTCGCCGGTCCGGTGAGCCGGTTGCGGTCCAACTTCGTCGGCGGGATCAAGCGGATGCCGGTCAAGATCGAGCCCTGAACGCCCGCTCCCGGAGCAGCGATCTCGCGAAAGCAAGGATCGGAGCAGTGTCCCGACTGGACATGCTCCGACCCTCTGGCGACACTCCCGGCAACGAAAAAAGACAGAAGAGGGGCCGTCCGATGCCGGACTGGGAATCGCTTTATGCCAGCCGCATGGCGGGGGTCGTCGCGTCCGACATTCGCGAGCGGATGAAGCTGCTGGACGCGCGCCAGATCATCCATCTTGGCGGCGGGCTGCCCGATCCCGACATCTTTCCCTATGTGGCCTTGCGGCAGGCTTCGGATCGCATCTGGGGCGACCGCACGCTCGCGCGGACGGCGCTGCAATATGCGCCGAGCGAGGGCCATGCGCCGTTGCGCCAATGGATAGCCGAGCAGACTGCCGCCGATGCCGGGGTGGCGTGCGGGATCGACAATGTCGTGATCACCAACGGGTCGCAGCAGGGACTGGACTTCATTGCCAAGCTGCTGCTGTCGCCGGGCGACAAGGCCATGGTCGAGATTCCGAGCTTCATCGGCGCCCTGCGGGCGTTCGATGCCTATGAGCCGCGCTATCTGGGCCTGCCCGAAGATTCGGCGGAATGGGATGCAAGCGCGTTGGCTGGCGCCAAATTCTGCTATGTCGGCCCCGATTTCCGCAACCCGACCGGTACGACGATGTCGTTGGCGGATCGCGAAAAACTGCTCGACCTCGCCGACGCCACCGGCATGATCATCGTCGAAGACGGTTGTTACGAGCAGCTGCGCTACGAGGGCGAACCGATCCCCTCGCTGCTGACGCTGGCGATGTGCCGCTATGGCGATATCGAAAAAGTCCCCGTGCTCCACACCGGCACCTTCTCCAAGACGGTCGCGCCCTCGCTCCGCATCGGCTGGATCACCGGCCCCCGCGATGCGATCCGCAAGCTCGTCCTGATCAAGCAGGCGAGCGACCTGGCGACCAGCGCGCTCAACCAGATGCTGCTGCTCGACGTTATCCGGACGTCGCTCGACACGGCGATCGAGACGGGCTGTAGCGTCTATCGCGAGCGGCTCCATGCGATGCTGGCCGCACTCGATCAGCATATGCCGGACGGTGTGTCCTGGACCCGTCCCGAGGGTGGTCTCTATGTCTGGGCCAGCCTGCCCGAGGGCGTCGACGCCGGCCGCTTCGCCGAGCGCGCGTTGATGGAGCATAAGGTCTCGATCATCTCGGGCGCGGCCTTCTATCCGGCCAGGGCCGAGAATGTCCGCCCCGCAACCAATCGCTTCCGGTTGAGCTTCTCGATGATCCCTTCGGAGGCAGCGACCGAGGGCGTGCGGCGGCTTGGCCTGCTCGCAGGCGAGATGGTTGCCATGCTCGTCTGACACCCAAGCGCCCCCCCGCACGACGTCTCTGCCAAAGGAATTCTGATGCCCGCAGCGCTGTGTCTGTCGATCATCGTCCTGCACGCGGCTGTTCTGGGGATCGTCGGTGCCGCGCTCTGCTGGTTCGGCGCGCAGCTGCTCTGGCTCGGCGGCTCGGCCTATTATGCGATCGCCGGGGTCGGACTGGTCTGCTCGGCCGTGCTTCTTCTGCGGAGAGACCGACGTGGCTACTGGCTGTACGCCCTGCTCTGCCTCGCCACGATCGGCTGGGCGCTGTGGGAGGTCGGCACCCAGCCTTGGGGCATGATGGCCCGGGTTGCTGCGCCGTTGGTGCTGCTGGTGCCACTCAGTGCCGTGGCGCTCTGGCTCGAGCCGACACGCCGGGAGCCGGGCGGGGGGCTGACGCCTCTGATGGTCGCGGTCGGCGCGAGTGCGCTGCTGGCAGGCGGATGGGTCTGGGTCCGGGAGCCTGCGCCTTCGCCGGCACAAGACGCGGTCGCCTTTGCACCGGTCGATAAGGGTGAGTGGCCCAACTATGGTGGCGACTGGAAAGGCGACCATCATAGCCCGCTCGCCCAGATCACCCCCGCCAATGCCGGCAGCCTGGCGCGTGCCTGGACCTTCCGGACCGGCGGCATAGATGATCTCGGCAACAACAGTCGCTTCACCGCCACCCCGCTGGCGATCAACGGCGTCCTCTACCTCTGCGACCCGCGCAACCGCATCTTCGCCGTCGATGGCGCGTCGGGGCGCGAGGTCTGGCGCCACGATCCGAAGGTGAACGCCAGCAAGGCTTTCTCGATCGTCTGTCGCGGCGTTTCGCACCATGCCAGCGCCGGCACGGGCGAGTGCGCGTCGCGGATATTGGAAGCGACGCTGGATGCCCGATTGATCGCGGTCGACGCGGCAACGGGCCGTCCCTGTCCGGGCTTCGGCAAGAGGGGGAGCGTCGACCTGTTGAAAGGCGTCGCGACGCGGTTCGACGGCTATTATTACGGGACGTCGCCGCCCGCGATCATCGGCGATCTGGCCGTCATCGGCGGCTATGTGATCGACAATCAGCGGCTCGATCCGGCGCGCAGCGTCGTGCGGGCCTATGATGTCCGGACGGGTGCGCTGCACTGGGTGTGGGACGCCGGCGCTCCGGGGAAGGCGGGGCGTGCCGACAAGCAAGGTCTCTTCTCGGTCGGCAATCCCAATGCCTGGGCGTTGTTCACCGCCGATCCGGCGCTGGGCCTCGTCTATGTGCCCACCGGCAACAGTTCGCCCGATTTCTATGGCGCGCTTCGGACCGCCGCAGCCGAGAAATACGGCACGTCCCTCGTCGCTCTCGACGCGGCGACGGGCGCGGTGCGCTGGGCGTTCCAGGCCGTGCATCACGACCTGTGGGACTATGATATGCCGGCCCAGCCAGCACTCGTGAATATTCCTGCGCGAGGAGGGCGGCCGACACCCGCGCTGATCCTGGCGGGCAAGACCGGCCAGATCTTCCTGCTCGACCGACGCAGCGGCCGGCCGCTGGCGCCCGTGGAGGAGAGGCCGGTTCCATCGTCGTCGACCGAGAATGTATCGCCCACGCAGCCTTACTCGAGCGGGCTGCCATCCTTCGCTCCGCCGCGAATCACCGAACGGGCGATGTGGGGCGCCACACCGGTCGACATGCTGCTGTGCAGGCTCGCCTTCAGGCGGCTGCGCTATGAGGGCGACTATACGCCGCCGTCACGTGATCCTTTCCTGTTCTCGCCGGGGACATTCGGCGCGATCAATTGGGGTGGAGTTGCGATCGATCCTGCGCGGCAGACGATGATCGTCAACAGCTCGAACATGCCTTTCGTCGGGCAACTGGTCGACCGGGCGGAAGCCGATGCGGCGGGGGCAACTCCCTATGATCCCGATGCGGGGCGTTCCGCGAAGCGAAGCGGACCGATGCCGCCCATGCCGATGGCCGGGACCCCCTTCGGTCTGCGTCTGCGGCCCTTCCTGTCGCCGATCGGCTTTCCCTGCCTAGCGCCGCCCTGGGGACGGATCGCCGGTGTCGACCTGCAAGGCCGGCGGCTGCTGTGGCAGCGGCCGCTGGGCGACAGCAGCGGCAATGCGCCTTTCGGTCTTGCGTTACCGGTCGGGATATTCAACCTGGGCGGTGCGGTGACGACCGGCGGAGGCGTAAGCTTCATCGCCGCCACGACCGACGCCCAGATCCGGGCGTTCGAGACGCGGACGGGCCGTCTGCTGTGGCAACAGCGGCTACCGGCGGGCGGTCAGGCAACCCCGATCAGCTATGCCGCCAGCGACGGCCGCCAGATGATCGTCATCGTCGCCGGTGGTCACGGATCGCTGCGCACGAAGCGGGGCGACTATCTGGTGGCTTTCGCACTGCCCGGCCAGCCCGCCCAAAGGGGACGTCAGCGGGGCCGCTGACTATAGTCTTCGCCGCGCCGGCCGCCGCGCAGCGCGCCCGGGCTGTTCTCGAAGAAGCTGTGGTCGGCGGGAAGGTCGGTGACCCAGTCGGTCAGCAGCACCCGGCGGGAGATCCGCCAGTCGCCGTCGATGCAGCGATAATCGTCGATATAGCGGCCGGCGATCACCAGGTCGCGGGGCTCGCCCTCGCTGCCGCGCGTGCCATGCCAGGCCTGGAAATAGCATTCGCCGCGTGCGCGATCGCCGTCGAGTTCGATGCGGACCTGTCCGAGCAGATGATGGCTGCCCTCCATCGAACCGAGGAATTCCTGGCAGAAGTCGACGAAGGCATCGACCTTGCCCGCCATCAGGCCGCAGTCGATCTCCGCATCGTCGTGAAAGGCGCTGCGCTGCATGGCGCGATCGAGGCGATCGAGACCGCGCATGTAGCGCTGGACCGCATCGGCAATGTCGCGCCGCGCCGCGAGGTCCAGTATTTCCTTCTGCAGCCCTTCGGCGCTGGATTCCCGCATCGGTGGTCCTCTCTCTTCATTCTCATGTTGCGGGCCGATCCTTTCCGAGACGGCAGGCATTTCACCCTGTCAATAAGGATAGGCGGCCTCGTCACTGGCGCCTTCAGCGATGGATATCGGTGCGGTGCAATAAATCTCGGCCTCGACCCAAGTCGACAGGCAGGACTGACTAGCCAGAGGATGAGGTGATGCAGAAAAGCCACATCTCTAACCCGCCGCTCGGAAGCTAGTGTTTTTGCGAGGCGGCAACCGCAGCGGTCACGCCTATCATCAATGCCGAATAAAAGCCGAACGATAGATCTAGGGGAGACGATGCGGTGATTTTCCGAACAACTCTGCTTGGCGCGTCCACTATGGCGCTCGCCTTCACTATGGCTGCGCCCGCACTGGCGCAGGATGCCCCGGCCCAGACGGCGGCCTCGGAGGTCGTCGGTGGCCTCGAGGACATCGTCGTTACCGCGCGTAAGCGTCAGGAGAGCGTCCAGAGCGTTCCCGTCGCGGTCACTGCGATCAGCGGCGATCTCGTGCTCAAGCGCGACATCACCAGCATCGAGAAGATCGCGGCAGCGACGCCGAATCTGAACGTCGGCCGTGCGTCGAACGGCTCGGGTGCCCAGCTCACGCTGCGCGGCATCGGTTCGTCGTCCACCTCGATCGGCATCGAACAGTCGGTCGCCGTGGTCGTCGACGGTGCCTATTATGGTCAAGGCCGCATCATCCAGGAGGGCTTCTTCGACCTCCAGCGGATCGAAGTCCTGAAGGGTCCGCAGGCGCTGTTCTTCGGCAAGAACGCGACCGCCGGTGTGATCAGCCTCGCGACCAACGATCCCGGACCCGAGCGCGAGTTCATCGCGCGTGCGGGCTATGAGTTCCGCTCGCGTCAATATCAGGGCGAGTTCATCGGTTCTGGCCCGCTGACTGAGACGCTCGGCCTGCGCGTCGCGGTGCGTGCGTCGACCATGGACGGCGGCTATTATCGCAACGTCTCGGTCAACCGGACCTACACCACGCTCGACATCCAGAATCTGCTGACGGGTGGCACCGGCAACCCGATCGGCCACCTCGCGACGCCGGCGGCCAGCCGCGCGCCGGGCGAGGACGAGATCCTCGGCCGCGTCACGCTGAAGTACGAGCCGACCGATCGTCTGACGATGACGTTGAAGGCCAGCTACGACCGCAACAGCGTGAACAACAGCTCGTGGAACTATGTCGCTTTCCGTTGCGGCCTGGGCACCGGCATCAGCCAGCTCAGCGGCTATGCCTGCGACAACGACAAGTTCGTTACGCACCAGAACAACATGCCGGCCGACATCGCCGCCAACTTCCCTTATGCGAAGAAGGATGGCCAGCTCTACAACCGCTATGAGAGCTATGCGATCAACGGCAATGTGAACTATGAGCTGGAAAATGTGACGATCAGCTCGGTCACCAATTTCAACCGCAACAATAACCGCTGGACCTGCGCCTGCGACTTCCAGTCGAGCAACAACGCAACCTGGGCAACCGAGAATTCGACTTGGCGGTCCTTCTCGCAGGAAGTGCGCGCGCTCACCAGCTTCGACGCCCCGATCAACCTGATGGTCGGCGCGCTCTATCAGAAGACGCGCCGCAACTTCGGGCAGTGGGTGGCCTTTGCCGGCCTGCGCAACAGCGCGGCTTCGCCCGAGAACCAGTTTGTCGCAACGAGCAAGACCAGCTTCACCAAGGGTGAGACGACCGCGCTGTTCGGTCAGGTTACCTGGAAGATCGTTCCGACCGTCGAACTGGCCGGTGGTGTGCGTTACACGCATGAGACCAAGGACAGCTTCTTTACCCAGCCCTATAACAACCCCGGCGTGACCGCGATCTTCCGCGATCAGAACGATCCGGATGGTCTGGGCGAAGTGACGGCGAACCAGACCTTCAACAACTGGTCGCCCGAAGTCACGCTGACCTGGAAGCCCTCGCGCGACCTGCTCGTCTATGGTGCGTTCAAGACCGCCTACAAGTCGGGCGGCTTCTCCAACGGCGGCATCAACTCGAAATTTTCGACCAATCCGCTCGCCGATCTCACCTTCGATCCGGAGCGGGCACGGGGCTTCGAGGCAGGCATCAAGTCGACGCTGGCCGACAACCAGCTGCGCCTGAACCTGACCGCGTTCACCTATAAGTATCTCGATCTGCAGGTGGACTTCTTCAACTCGCCGATCTTCGCCTTCCAGACGCTGACCGCCGACGCGAAGACCCGCGGTATTGAAGCCGAGTTCGAATATGCGCCGCGTGCCGTTGCCGGGCTGAATGTCCACGGATCGCTGAACTATACCAAGGCGACCTACACCAAGTTCCCGCTGGCGCCCTGCTATGCAGGCCAGACTCCGGCACAGGGCTGCACGGCGATCAGCGCGATCGCCTCGCGTCAGAACCTGAACGGTGCGCCGCTGTCGGTCGCGCCGCGCTGGACCGGCAATTTCGGCGTCGCCTATGACACCGACCTGAGCAGCACGCTCAAGCTCGGTACCAATGTCGACGTCCGCTACAGCGGCAGCTACCTCGCTTCGGGCTTCAATAATCCGCTGTCGCGCCAGAGCAAATATGCCACGCTCGATGCCGGCGTCCGCGTCGGTGCATGGGACGACAATTGGGTGATCGCCGTCATCGGCAAGAACCTGACCAACCGTCTTTATGTCAGTGGCGTCGTCGACGGTCCGTCAACCGGCAGCGGCACCGGCACGGCGGCGGGCATTCCGGCCGACCAGCTGGGCTTCGCCAACCTGCCGCGGACGGTTCAGATCCAGCTGACCAAGCGCTTCTGATCTCGACTACAGACAAGAAAGCTCCCGGTCGCCAGCGCGGCCGGGAGCTTTTCTTTTTGGCCTGGCTCGTTCAGTCGGTCGCGGCGGTGACCGCGATCTCCAGCGCGTAGAGCGGGGAGGCGAGCTTTACCTCCATCGTCGTCCGCGTCGGGGCGCAGCCCGGCACGATCCAGCGATCCCACACCGCGTTGAGTTCGGGCAGGATGGCGAGGTCCGACAGAAAGATCGATGCCGTGAGCAGGCGGTTCCGGTCGCTGCCCGCCTCCTGCAGCAAGGCGTCGATCCGCGACAGCACCTCCTCGACCTGATCGGGAACGGCGCCGCCCCGATGGTCGATCGCGACCTGCCCGGACAGATAGACCACATTATTGTGGACCACTGCGCCGCTCATCCGCGGGTTGCCAGCTATTCGCTGTATATCGGCCATCGGGTTCCTTTCCTCAGAAGGCGTAGCGGAGCGTCGCCCCGTACATACGCGGTTCGTTGTACATGCGCTGGTTGACGCCCAGGCTCGAATTGATCAGCGACGCGCCGCCGATCTTGAACGTCGTGTTCGTGAGGTTGGTGACGTACAGCCCCAGATCGAAGCTGCTGCCGAAAATCTCGCGCCAGTCGACGGTCAGGTCGATCGTCTGCGTCGCCCGCTCGCGGCTTTCCCCGTCGAACACATTGGTGCCATTGGGCAAAGTGATGAACGGCACCAGCCCCAGGATGATCGAGCTTTTATAGGCCCAGTTCATCGAGCCCGAGATCTTGCCCAGCGATTCATCGACGGGCAGCGTCCACTGCGCGTTCACGTTCAGCTTGTGGCGTGGCGTGAACGGAAAGATGCGGCCCGACTGGCGGGTGGGTGCGTTGGTCGCGGGATCGCGCCGCGAATAATCGAGGAAAGCGCCATATTTGGCCGAGGTATAGGCGTAGGACATCAGCACGCTGAAATCGCGCGTCGGCGCCACCGTCACGTCGATTTCGGCGCCCTTGATCTTGGCCGAGGCGGCGTTGACCAGCGCGCTGACATTGGCGGTGCCGACGCCGAAGGTCTGGTTGATCTGCGCGTCCTTCAGCCACTGATAATAAGCCGCGATGTTGGTTCGCAGGCTCCACTCGCCCAGCCGGAAATCGGACTTCAGGCCCAGCTCGACGTCGCGCAACGTCTCGGGCTGATAGCGGAAGAGCGAGATCGCATTGGGTATGGGCGGATTGGCGAGCAGTGCCGGAGCCGCCAGCGGATTGGTGCCCCCCGCGCGATAGCTCTGGCGGTGGGAGATATAGACCATCGTGCCGGGCGACAGCTTATAGTCGAAGCCGACCGTATAGGCGTCGCTGTTGGCCTTGGCGACGAAATCCGCCCGGCAGGGATCGGCCTGCGCCGGATTGGCTACGGTCGTCCCGGTGGCGCCGGTCACGCAACGCCTATTGGTGACCTGATAGAGGGTCAGCGCGCGGCGGTCATGCGTCCAGCGATAGCCCGCATTGAGCGTGAGCCCCTCGAGCGTGCCGCCAAAACCGTAGCTGAGATTGGCGAAGATCGCGCGCGACGTGTCGTCGATATATTGGTTGGTGTCGGTCACCGAACCGAAGACCGATGTCTGGTGCTGGTAATTGGCGTCGGGCGTGTCGAGATCGGCCCCGAACAGGCCGACGATATATTTGAGCCGGTCGTCGAACGCCTGCCCCTGCAGCTGCAATTCATCGCTGATCTGGCGGATGTTGAGGCCCCAGGGCGCGCCTGGATCCCGCGCATTGCAGGTGGCCGCAGTCGAGCAGGTGTCGAAGTGCAGGATGGTCAGCGGCGATCCGTCGAAGTCGAAGCGGTTGACCTGCTTGAAGCGCCGATAGCCGAAGATGTTTTTCAGGATCAGCCCGTCGGCGATGTCGTAGCTGGTGATGTTCGACACGCCCATCGAGCGCTTCTTGTCGATGCCGTCGACATTGCTGAAGGTCGTGCGCGGCCCGGCGGCGTTCTGGCGGGCGAGCGCCTGCGATACCGCCCCCTGTAACAGGGTCGGGATGAGTGCGGCTGGGTTGACTGCCGCCAGGATGTTCGAGCTGCCATTGGTGGTCGAGCGGAAGATGTCCGCGACCAGGATGTTCGAGAGGCGATCGGTCGGATCCCATCCGATCGAGATGCGCCCGCTCACGAAATCGCGGTCATCCTGGCGCTTGCCCGTCGTCGCATTGCGGGTGAAGCCGTCGCGCTTGAGCCCCTTGCCGGCGACGCGTATGCGCAGCGTGTCGCTGATCGGCAGGTTGAGCGCGCCTTCGATCCCGCGATTGTCGTAATTGCCATATTCGGCCATCACATAGCCGCCCAGTTCGGTGCCCGGCTGGCGCGGCTCGAACAGCACGGCGCCGCCGGTCGAATTGCGGCCGAACAACGTGCCCTGCGGGCCTTTCAGCACCTGCACATTCTGCAGGTCGTAATAATAGCCGGGTCCGCCGCCATCGCCGATCGGCAGCGGCACCTGCGCGAAATAGGCAGGCACCGTCACCTGTTGGCCCGAGATCGAGGCACCCGATCCGGACTGGCCGCGGATCACATAATTCTCCTCGTCGCGGCTGCTCTGCGCGGAGGTGAGGGCGGGGACGATCTTCGACAGGTCGGTCGCATTCTGGATGCGCTGCTTTTCGAGGATCTCGCCGGTGAAGGCCTGGACGGCGATCGGAATGTCCTGCAACGCCTCCTCTCGACGGCGTGCCGTGACGACTATGTCGGCGATCTGGCTGTCGTTCACGGCGGGCGTCCCGGCGGACGGACCCGATTGCTGGGCCATTGCGGCGGTGCCGGGAACAAGGTGCAAAGCGGCTATGCCGCACATCAGCATGTGCTGCCTGGTCATTTCCCTCTCCTTTTCGTGCGCATGATCTTATTGTTGTCGGGGTGCGCAGACCCCCGTCACTCGTTCAGGCGCGGTGCGATCAGCCCTCCGTCGATCGGCACGGCGGCGCCGGAAATATAGGAAGCCTCGTCGGACAGCAGGAAGGCGATCGCCTTGCCGAACTCCTCCAGCCGGCCGACCCGGTCGAAATGCGACATCTTGTCGAGAAAGGCCTGTCGCTCGGGCGTCCGGCTGGGGTGGGGCGGATTGCCCAGCACCACCGCATTCACATTCACGCCGAAGCGGGCGACCTCCTTCGACACCGAGCTGACCAGCGCGTGCAGCGCCAGCTTGCCCGATGCATAGGCGCTGCCCGATTCCTGGCCGAGCACGGCCGAGATCGAGCTCACGCAGACGACCTTGCCAAAGCCGCGCTCGACCATGCCGGGCAGCACCGCGTGGAGCAGCATCGCCTGGGTGAAGAAGTTCATCTCGAAGATCGCCCGGAAATGGGCGAAGTCGGATTTCGCGAACTCGGCCCAGGGCGTCATCGGCGGGCCGCCGCCGGCATTATTGGCGAGCAGGTCGACCTTGCCATGGGCGGCATTGGCCGCAGCCACGAAATCCGCGATGAAGGCGGGCTCCATGACGCTGCCGATATGGGTGGTGACGCGGACCCCATGGCCGCGCAGGCGCTCTGCCGTCTCTTCGAGGCGCGCCTCGTCGACATCGTTGAGAGCGAGCGCGGCACCGCCGCGAGCAAGCTCCTCGGCGGTCGCGGCACCGATGCCGCGGCCTGCCCCCGTGACCAGCCCTACCTTGCCCGCAAAGCGGCTCACGCGCCCTTCCTCGCCCGCGGATCGGAGAACATCGGATTGGCAGCGTTGTTGGTCCAGATCTGATGCTTGGTGAAGCGCCAGCTGCCGGTCGCCTTGCTGAAGCTGAACAAATAGGTGCCTTCGTGCAGGCCGTGCTGCCACTCGTCATTTTCCTGCCCGACCAGCGCCATCTGATAATGGCACAGCGCCCAGGCGGACTGGTTGTCGTCCGACACGCGCACGACCTGGGTTCCGATCAGGTGGCGGATCTCGAGGCCGGTGATCTTGGTCAGGTCGCGCGGCGGGGCGACGACGCCCTCGCGGCGGGGCAAAGCCGGCTTGGCGTGCAGCCCGATCAGATTGTCCCGGCCCTTCACCGTCTCGTCGAGCGTACCCTTCATCACCCGCTCGATATTCTCGTCATAGAGGCGCTCGAGCACGTCCCAGCCGCGGCTGTCGCAGGCGAAGGCATATTCGTTGATCATCTCCTGAATGCGGATCTTGTCGGTAAGATACTGGACCTTGTCCTCCAGGGTGGTGCGCTCGCGCTCCACGGCGGGGGCCAGTTCGCGCCAGCAGGCATAGGCGTCGTACAGCATGTGGGTTCTCCTCTTGGGGCGGGGCAGCGGGCGGCGGCGCGATCAGATCGGCCCGCCGCTTCCGCCCGCGACATTGATCAGTTCGCCATTGATGAAAGCGCCGTCCTCGCTGCACAGGAAGGCGGCGGTACCGGCGATCTCCTCCGGCTTGCCGAGGCGGCCGACCAGCGACAGCTTCGACATGAAGGCGATTTCCTGTTCGGAGCGGTTGCGCTTCATCAGCGGGGTCAGGATCGGGCCCGGCGCTATGACGTTCGCGCGAATGCCCTGTGCGGCATGGTCGATCGCCAGCGACTTGGTCAGCGAGATGACGCCGCCCTTGGCCGCCACATAAGCCGGGTTGCGCCCCATGCCGGAGACGCCGGCGCCGGAGGCGATGTTGACGATCGATCCGCCGCCGTCCTGCGCGATCCGGGGGATCGCCGCCTTGCACATCAGGAAGGTGGAGTTGAGGTTGAGCCGGACCCAGAAGTCCCATTCCTCTTCGTCGAAATCCACCACGGTCTTGCCGGGGCGGCTGCCGCCGACGACGTTGATGAGGAGATGGAGGCCGCCGAAACGCTCGACAGCCAGCCCGACCGCCGCGTTCGCATCGGCGAGGCTGGTGGCGTCGGAGCGCTGGGTGACGATGTTCGATCGGCCCTCGACGGTTTCGGCCAGTCCCGCCTCGTCGATGTCGGTGGCGATCACCTTCGCGCCGCGCTCGGCGAAGAGCCGTGCAGTTGCCTGCCCGATGCCCGCGCCAGCGCCCGTGACGAGCGCAACCTTACCGTCCAACTGCATATCCCCTCCCTGTCAGAGGGGCAGGCTGCACCGCGCGCTGGGACGGACGTCCCGCGATGCCTCATCCCCTCCTCATCGTACCGACTCTTTATTCGTTAAGGTGGCTATCTATTATAAAATAGACTGACAAGGCCTTATCCCCTGCGTTGCCGAACGGAGATCGCGACCCCTCCGATCAGGAGCGTGACCGCCGCGACAATGAAAGCATTGTGGATGCCGATCGCTGCGCGGAGCGGGGTCATGATCAGCGGATTGATGAAGTCGGCGATGTAGAGGACAGTGAACTCCAGGCCGACGGCGCGCGCGCGGATCTCGGGCGGGACGCGGTTCAGCAAGATGCCGCCGATATGGGGCGGTATCATGCCGCCGCCGCCGCCCGACAGCACTGCGCCCAGCGTCAGCAGCGCGACGCTGCTCGAAAAGCCGATGATGGCAAGACCGGTCGCCATCATCAGGACCAGCATCAACTGCACCCCGCGTTCGCCGAACCAGGCGTAGAAGCGGCCATAGCAGCCGCCAAACACACCGCCGGCAAGCACGCCCGAGGCGATCACGACCGAGCGGACCAGCGGACTGTCGAAGCCGTCCTCCGCCAGCAGGAAGGACAGCTGGATCGAGGTCATGAAATAGCCGACGAACAGGAACAGTGCGAGTGCATAGACCGGCCATAGCGTCATCAGCGGTCGGAGCGATGCGCGCTCCTCGCGTGGCGCTGTCCGGCCCACGCCCTTGGGCAGGCCGGTCACCGCGAGCGTGAGGACGACGAAGGCGATCGTGTAGAGCAGGAAAGGCGTGCGCCATCCCCCGGCTTCGGCGAGCAGGCCCGACATCAGCAGACCGCTGACCGCGAACACCCCTGCGACCGCACTCTGATAGCCGAGCAGCCGCGCCCGCGCGACGCCCTCGAACCAGCTGCCGACGATCACCCCGATCGCTGTGCCGATCTGCGCGACGCAGAGACCGAGCAGGAAGCGGGCGACGAGCAGATAGGGCAGGCTGTCGATGAAATAGCCGCTGACCCCGAGCACGCCATAGCCCGAAAGCGCCGCGATCATGACCGGGCGGGGACCCCAGCGCTCGACCGTCAGGCCGCCCAATATGCCGCCCAGAATCACGCCGATTGCCGGCATCGTCAGGATCATCTGCGCGGCGAAGGCGCCCTGGCTCTGGCCGCCGAAATGCTCGGCGATGGTCGGCAGGACGGGGCCGAGCGCTGCGAACATCAGCGCCATCAGCGGCGCGCCGCCCATCAGGGTGACGCGCGCAACGCCGCCGCGCCAACCCGGCGGAATAGCTACAAAAGCGAGGCGTTCGCCTGCCTGCATCTCGCACGCTCCTCGTCCATCATTATTGTTATCTTAGATAGATAAGGAGGCTGGCATATTTCGCGGGCGCTGGGAAGCACCGCGATGCGAAGGCTCATAGCGCCAGCTTGGTGGTGAGCTTCACCTCTTCCAGCACGGCATAGGTGCGGGTTTCCCGCACGCCGGGCATCGCGGTAAGGATGTCGCCGAGGAAGCTGCGGTAGGCCGACATGTTGGAGACGCGGACCTTGAGCAGATAGTCGAAGCCGCCTGCCACCATATGGCATTCCAGCACCTGGGGCACGCGACGGACATGCTCCGAGAAAGCGGTGAAGACGTCATCGGTGGTGCGGTCGAGCATCACCTCGATGAAGATCATCAGGCCCTGGTCGAGATGTTCCGGGTCGAGCAGCGCCGTGTAGCCGGTGATGACCCCGCGTTCGCGCAGGCGCTTCACCCGGTCGAAGCAGGCGGCCGGCGACATGCCGCACATCTGCGCCAGCGCCTGGTTCGTGATTCGACCATCGTCCTGCAGGACGCGCAGCAAGCGGCGGTCGGTCTCGTCGATCTGAACAAGCTTCGGATCAGGAGGGGGCATTTTCGAATCTCTTCGCTTTCGATGGCCTTAATATGAAGCACATTCGGTGAAGAGGCGAATATCATAGAGATATATCGGCATATAGTGCCGTGCTGCGAGGATCGAATGGCTAATCAGCTTTCCAAATGGGATATCATCGACGGCGGCAAATATCAGGATGAGGCCGAGGTCGTCCGGTCGCTGCTGGACCGTCAGCCCTTCGATCCGGCGCAGCGCGCAGCTGTGGTTGCCGAGGCGGTGGCCCTGGTCGAGGGCGCGCGCGCGGCGACCAAGAAGCAGGGCGTCGTTGAGAGCTTCCTTCAACAATTCTCGCTCGGCACCCGCGAGGGCCTCGCGCTGATGTGCCTCGCCGAGGCGCTGCTACGGACCCCCGATGCCGACACCCGCGATCGGCTGATCGCCGAGAAGATCGGCTCGGCCGATTGGGCCAGCCACCTCGGCAAGTCCGACAGCCTGTTCGTCAACGCCTCGACCTGGGGCCTGATGCTCACCGGCCGCCTCGTGGATGTCGATGAGGAGGCGCGGCGCGACCTCGGCGGGTTCCTCAAGCGCATGACCGCGCGGCTCGGCGAGCCCGTGATCCGCCAGGCCGTCGGCGCAGCGGTACGGATGATGGGCGAACAGTTCGTGCTCGGGCGGACGATCGCCGACGCGCTGACGCGCGCGCGCAAGGAAGCGTTTCTCTGCTCCTTCGACATGCTGGGCGAAGGCGCGCGCACGGCCGCCGATGCAGAGCGCTATGAGCGCATCTATGCCGATGCGATCGAAGCGGTCGGACAGGCCGCCAGTGGCGCCGGCCCCGAACTCGGCCATGGCGTATCGGTCAAGCTGTCGGCGCTGTGCCCGCGTTACGAGGCGGTGCAGGAAGCGCGCGTGTGGGAGGAGCTCTATCCGCGCGTAAAGCGGCTGGCCCTGATCGCCGCGCGCCATGACCTCAACTTCGCGATCGATGCGGAGGAGGCCGATCGCCTCGTCATCTCGCTGAAGATGATCGAAAAGCTGGTCAGGGAACCCGAGCTGGGCAGCTGGCAGGGCTTGGGCGTCGTCGTTCAGGCCTATCAGAAGCGCGGCCTCGCGGTGATCGCGGCGCTGCGCGATCTGGCGGAGAGCAGCGGACGGCGGATCATGGTGCGTCTGGTCAAGGGCGCCTATTGGGACAGCGAGATCAAGCGCGCACAGGTTGCCGGTCGGCCCGACTATCCGGTCTTCACCACCAAGGCGGCGACCGACCTGTCCTATCTGGTCTGTGCGCAGGCCCTGATCGACGCCAGCCCGGCGCTCTACCCGCAATTTGCGAGCCACAATGCCCATACGCTGGCGGCGGTGCGCCGCATGGCCGAGCAGGCCGGCGCGGTGATCGAGCATCAGCGCCTGCATGGCATGGGCGAGGCGCTCTACGATGCGGCGGAGGCCCGCTACGGCAAGCTGCGCCTGCGCGCCTATGCGCCGGTGGGCGGGCATGAGGAATTGCTGCCCTATCTGGTCCGCCGCCTGCTGGAGAATGGCGCCAATACCAGCTTCGTTCATGCTCTGCTCGACGAGCAGGTGCCGGCCGATCTGGTCGTCGCCGATCCGATCGCCGCCGTCGCAGCGCAGCCCGATCGCCACCCGCGTATTCCGGTCCCCGCCGACATTTACGGCGCCGGCCGCGCCAATCCGCTGGGGCGTGACTATTCGCTGGTCGAAGCACGCAACATCGCCGAGCGCGCCACGCAACTGACCGCCGGTGAGCGCGAGACCACCGGCGCGATCGTCGAGGGGCGGCTGGTCGCGGCGGCATCCGAGCCGGTGACCAGTCCGGCCGATCGCAGCCGGGTGATCGGCTATGTCTCGACTGCCACCCCGGCCGATGTCGACCGCGCGATCGAGGCGGCGCGCCGGGCGCAGCCGCGCTGGAACCGCCTGGGGGGCAATGGTCGCGCGCCGGTCCTGCGCGCCATGGCCGATGCGATGGAGGCCGAGATGGACGGCTTCATCGCGCTGCTGTCGCTGGAAGCGGGCAAGACGCTGAACGATGGCGTGGCCGAGGTGCGCGAGGCGATCGACTTCTGCCGCTATTATGCCGAGCTGGCCGAGCGCCAGTTCGGCGCGCCAACGATCCTCGCCGGGCCGGTGGGCGAAACCAACCAGCTCGAACTGGGCGGGCGCGGCCTTTTCGCCTGCATCAGCCCGTGGAACTTCCCGCTCGCCATCTTCACCGGGCAGATCGCAGCCGCACTTGCGGCAGGCAACGCGGTGCTTGCCAAGCCCGCCGAGCAGACGCCGCTGGTGGCCGCCCGTGCGGTGCGGCTGTTCCACAAGGCCGGGCTCGATCCGGCGCTGCTCGCGCTGCTGCCGGGCGATGGCGCCACGGTGGGCGGTGCGATCGTCAACCATCCCGGCATCGACGGCGTTGCCTTCACCGGCGGGACCGAGACCGCCTGGGCGATCAACCGCCAGCTGGCGGCGCGCAACGGCCCGATCATTCCCTTCATCGCGGAGACGGGCGGGCTCAACGGTATGTTCGTCGACACCACCGCCCTCAAGGAGCAGGTGGTCGACGACGTCATCCTGTCGGCCTTCGGTTCGGCCGGCCAGCGCTGCTCGGCGCTGCGCCTGCTGTTCGTACCGCACGACAGCGCGGACGAACTGATCGACACGATCCGGGGCGCGATGGACGCGCTGGTGATCGGCGACCCGTCATCGCCGTCGACCGATGTGGGACCGGTTATCGATGCCGATGCGCGGATGGCGCTGGAGGCGCATCGTGAGCGGCTGTCGCGCGAGGCGACGATCCTTCACACCTGCGAGGCCCCCTCGGGCGGCGATTTCTTCGCGCCGCTGATTGCCGAAATTCCTAGCGCGGACTTTCTCGAACGCGAGGTGTTCGGTCCGATCCTGCACGTCGTCCGCTACGATCCCGCAGATCTGGCGACGGTCGCGGGCCGGCTCGCCTCGCGCGGCTATGGCCTGACGCTGGGCATCCACAGCCGTATCGAGCGCTTCGCCGCCGAGGTCCGCGAACTCGTGCCTGCAGGCAATGTCTATGTGAACCGCTCGATCATCGGCGCGGTGGTTGGCGTGCAGCCTTTCGGTGGCGAAGGCCTGTCGGGCACCGGGCCTAAGGCCGGCGGCCCGCACGCGCTGCTGCGTTATGCGACCGAGCGCGCGCTTTCGGTGAACATCACCGCGCAGGGCGGCGATCCGGCGTTGCTCAACCTCTGACCGGAGGCCTGGTTCGCGGCGCGGGCGTTCCGCGTCGCGAACATCAGGAAGCGGCCGAGCAGGCTGCACTGGCAACTACCGACATTACGCATCACGACACCCCTGTCGAATTCGGCCCTATCGAATCTGTCTCCCCTATTGCATGAGCAGGTGACGGGGCCATGACAGCCACAGATCGGATGCTGCGACGATGCTGACACTGCTGGGCGCCGTGCTGGGGCTGGTCTTCGGCAGCTTCATCGGAGCGCTTGTCATCCGCTGGCCACAGGATCGGTCGGTCTCTGCTGGGCGGTCCGTGTGCGACCATTGCGGCGCCCAATTGCGCGCCCGCGATCTGGTACCGCTCGCCAGCTATGCGCTGCGCCGGGGCCGGGCGGCCTGTTGCGGCGCCGGGATCGAGCCTGTGCATGCGCTGGCCGAGGCGGGCGGGCTGATCGTTGGCCTGCTATCGGCGCTCGTCGCCAACTCCCCGGCGGAAGCGCTCTGCGCGGCGGTAATGGGTTGGCTCCTGCTGGCGCTGGCGTTGCTCGACCTGCGAAATTTCTGGCTGCCCGATCGACTGGTCGCAGCGCTGGCGGTCGCGGCGCTGCTGCCGCTTGCCATGGGCCTGCCGCCATCTGTCGGCGATCGCCTGATCGGCGGCCTGTCCGCCTGGCTCGCTTTCATGGCGATACGCGTCCTCTACCGCCGCCTGCGCAGCCGCGAAGGCATGGGGGCAGGGGACGCCAAGCTCTTCGGTGCGCTGGGCCTGTGGCTCGGCTGGCGCCTGCTGCCGGTGCTGTTGCTGCTGGCGGCACTCGGCGGCCTGGCAGTCGCGCTGGCGCTGGCGATCGGACGCGGTGGCGTCGATCGGTCGAGCCGCCTGCCCTTCGGCCTGTTTCTCGCGCTGGCGGCCTGGCCGCTGGAGGTGCTGCTGCTGGCCGGGTGGCTGGCATCGGAGGGGGCGCGCTGATCGATCAGGATGGGCCGATGCGGGCGCAGCGGTCGATCTGACATTACCCAATGGCCTATGCGCTGATCCGCAACGCGGGGCTGGCGATCGGAAGGACAGACTATTTGCTGCCTATGGAACGCCAAAAAGTTCCTACCGCACATCAATGGTCGCAAGCCTGACCCAGGCGGCGCCGCACGTGAAGCTACACGTCGTGGCTATGTGCCGGAAGTGCGCGGGACCAGGTCGAGGTGGGCGACATAGCCGATATGGTCCGAGAGCATCGAGCCGTCGCGGTCGTGTCCGAAGGGGACCGAGATCGCCTGCACTGCCAAGGCGATATGTTCGCCGGGGAAGAGAAAGTGCCGGTCCTTGCCGCGCCGATGGGTGGCGACCGCATCCTCTGCGCTCGCGCCACCGCAGATGTCGGGTGTCGCGATACAGCGGGACAGGGCGTCGGCGATCCCGCGCTGGCCGCGCGATGGCAGAGCGCTGGTGATCGCTGCCCGGCGCAGCATGCTGCGTCCGATGTTGAAGTCGCCCGCCACCACCAGCGGCTTGACGCGATCGGTCGCAGCCAGGAAGCGCTGTAGCGCCGATGCCTGCCGGCGATAGACCGCATTGGCCCGGTCGATCGCCACGCCGGAGGCCTTGCGCGCGTTGAGGTGGAGATTGACGATGGTGACGGCCCCCTGGGCGCCCGGCAGCTCGACCTCTGCCGCCATCGCCGCCTTGTTCGCGAGGCAGTCGAAACCGGCGCAGGCCTCTCCGAAGGTCATGCTGCGCACACGTCCGATCGGATAGTCGGACAGGATGACGAGCCCGCTGTCGAGCAGCTTGCCGATCCCTTCGCCATGTAGGCGATCGGGATCACTCCACAGACGCACATCGTCGTACCGCGCATCGCCCCGCGTGTCGGCTGACGGGCCGAAGGCGACGAACGCGTAGCCTGACGATCGGGCCATGGCGCGGGCGTCGTCGGAAAAGACTTCCTGGAGCAGCACGACATGAGGCTGCCGGCCTGCGGCGCGCAGGGCGCGCAAACGGTTCGCCATATGCAGCAGCGACGCGCGACGATTGATTCGGGCGGGCCAGGGCAGGCCCTCGACATTATAGGTCATGATCGAGAGCGGCGCAGCGACCGGCTGCGACAGCGGATCGAATGCATCCTTGTCGCCGGCGACGCCCCGTGCGCCCGCGAAGATCAGCCCACAACCGAGAAGCGCGGCGGCGATCCGGCTGCGTTTCGAGGTCATCCAGGGCGCGAACATGGCTCAGCCTATGCCGCTGGTTGATGGCGTCCTTCTGACCGCCCGATGGCGCTTTTCTTGGAGAATGGCGTCAGTTCGGAGACGCCGCATTTCTTGGGGGAGATGTCGAGGGAGATAGCACGAAAATGGACCCAATCCCGCTTGCGCGAGCGCTGACGGTGCGGGACATCGGGCGCAGGGGGGGGGACGCTATGCGACGCAACATCATCGGTTTTCTTGTCGGCACAATATCGTTCGGCGCGATGGCCTCGGCCGAAACGGACCTCGCGGCGGCCTTCGGCGCACGCGAGCAGATCCAAAAGATAAGCATGTCGCCGGACGGGACGCGCCTAGCCTATGTCGTGCCGACCAAAGGCCAGGGTTCGGCATTGCTCACCTTCGCTCCGGGTGTCGATCAACAGCCCAAGGTTGCGCTGATGTCCGATGGCGAGACCGACAGGCTATCGGGCTGCCACTGGATCACCAACAGCCGGCTGATCTGCGACATTTGGGGGCTGACGCGCACGCCCGATTCCGCTCTCTACGGTATTATCGCGTTCAGCCGCATCGTCGCTGTGGATATGGATGGTGGGAATCTGAAGATGCTGAGCAAGTCGTCCGGCTTCGACGGCCGAGGCGACAACACCAATGGCGGACGCGTGATTGACTGGCTTGCAGACGAGGACGGTGCCGTCCTCATGACAAGGATGCAACTGGCGGAAGATCGGATAGGCTCGCGCCTCGGCAGCAGTGAGGCCGGAATGGTTGTCGACAAAGTGGATACACGCACATTGGCGACCAGTCGAGTCGAGCGACCGGAACAATATCTTACCGGTTACCTGACCGATGGATATGGTCATATTCGCGTCAAAGGCGTCGAATTGTTCGAGAATGGTCGAAACTCAGGGCTTATCCGTTACTTTTTTCGTGCCGCTGACAGCAAGAAGTGGGAATCCTTCTCTACCTATAATTATATGGATCAGACCGGCTTCCTTCCTGTCGCCGTCGATCATGAACGCAACGCAGTTTACGGTTTCGACAAGACAGAAGGGCGGCGTGCGCTCTATCGCATGGCGCTCGATGGCAGCGGCAGTCGCGAGCTTCTGCTTGCCCGGCCCGATGTCGATGTCGATGACCTCGTTCAGATCGGCCGGCGCAATCGAGTGATCGGCGCGAGCTATGCGACCGACGCTCGCTATTCGGTCTATTTCGACGAGAAGATTGCCAAGCTGCGCGATTCGCTGGCCAAGGCGCTGCCCGGGCAGCCGATGGTGTCCATCGTCGATTCGAGCATCGACGAGAAGAAGCTGCTGATCCGCGCCGACAGCGACAAGGATCCGGGCGTCTATTACATTCTCGACCGGGCAACCAAACAGATGGCGACCTTCCAGCCGGTCCGCCCGCAGCTTGAAGGGCTGAAGCTGGCCGAGATGCGACCGGTCAGCTTTCCCGCTGCCGACGGCACGATGATCCCCGGCTATCTGACGCTGCCGCCCGGAAGCAGGGGCAAGAATCTGCCGGCGATCGTCATGCCCCACGGTGGTCCAGAAGCTCGGGATGAGTGGGGCTTTGACTGGATGGTCCAATATTATGCCGCACGAGGCTATGCCGTACTCCAGCCCAATTTCCGCGGCTCGACCGGCTACGGTGACGACTGGTTTCAGAAGAATGGCTATCAGTCCTGGCCGACTGCGATCGGCGACGTGACCGATGCCGGGCGCTGGCTGATCAAGCAGGGTATCGCTGCGCCGTCGAAGCTGGGCATCCTGGGCTGGTCCTATGGCGGCTATGCCGCGCTCCAGTCTGCGGTCATCGACCCCACCCTGTTCAAGGCGGTGGTTGCGATCGCCCCGGTAACGGACCTGCCCGCGCTCAAACAGGACAGCAGGTGGTGGTCCTACTACAGACTGGAAGCAGACAGGATCGGCGACGGACCGCAGGCGGTCCAGGGCTCACCGGCCCGCCGCGCGGCGAGCATCAAGGCGCCGGTTTTGATGTACCACGGCACGATGGACCGCAATGTCGACATCGAACAGTCGCGGTTGATGGACAAGGCGCTGAGGGCTGCGGGGCGGGACAGCCGATTGGTGGTGTTCGAAAATCGGGATCATCAGATCGACGATAGCGAGATGCGCGCGCAGATGCTGCGGGAGAGCGACGCCTTCATGCGCAAGGCGATGGGCTTGTAAACAGGAAAGGCGTGCCGGCGGCGCTCAGGCGATACTGGGGTGCTCGTGGCTCAGATAGTCGAACAGGCCCCGTATCTGGCCGGGGGAATAGCCGGCATGGCGCATCTCGGCGATGTCGGCTTCATCGAGCCGGTCTGCATGATGGCGCGCGAGTGAGGCGAAGCGGCGCAGTGTCTCGAGCCGCTGGTCGGCGAGGGGGCGGGGCAGCCTGATTCCGGATGCCCATTCGACGAACCTGCCGAGGCGGCTGCCGGCATCGATTTCCTGCGTCGCGTCGATCCGCTCGGCCAGCGCGATCACGCGCAGTTCAACCGGCGTGAAACGCACGGCATCATCCGCTGTCGGGTCCCTCGTCTGCCCGTCGAGAAAGGTGAAACCGACATAGGCCATGGTGATGCTCCCTACCGATGTGACCGATCGGTACGCATCAAGTACCGATCGGTTACATTCCGGTCAAGCGGTTCGGTGGCGATTGGGAATAGAAAATCTTTCCGGGCCAGTGCCGGCAGGTCATGCGGGCCTGCTTGCCAGCTGTGCAGGGTGAAATCGCGCCTGTTACAATTTCATGACATTGTTCGCGCGAACTGGCGGCGAGTGCCCGGACTATCGGGCGCGCCGGCTGTAACATTCGTGTAACAGGCGATCAGTAAGCGGGCTCGAGCCCGGCACAGGCCGGGATTGGAGACTCACGGAATGTTCAGGAATTTCGCCGCTGTGCTCGGCGCCACGTTGATCATCGGCAGCACGGCATCTGCCGCAGGCGCGGCCGCGATTTCGGGGGCCGGCGCGACCTTCCCGGCGCCGATCTACGCGAAGTGGGCCGAGAGCTACAAAGCGAGCACCGGCATCGGCCTGAACTATCAGGCGATCGGTTCGGGCGGCGGGATCAAGCAGATCAAGGCGCGGACGGTCGACTTTGGCGCATCCGACAAGCCGCTGAAGCCCGAAGAACTGGCGGCAGCCGGCCTCTATCAGTTCCCGACGATCATGGGTGGTGTGGTTCCCGTGGTGAATCTCCCCGGCGTCCAGCCGGGTCAGCTGAAGCTGTCGGGCGCGCTGCTCGCCGACATATTCATGGGCCGCGTTCTTAAGTGGAATGATCCGCGCATCGCCGCCCTCAACAAGGGCGTCAAACTGCCGCCGCTTCCGATCACCGTCGTGCATCGCTCGGACGGTTCGGGCACCTCTTTCCTCTTCACCACCTATCTCGCGATGAAGAGCCCGGCCTGGGCCTCGACGGTCGGCGCCAGTGACGCGGTCTCCTGGCCGACCGGGATCGGCGGCAAGGGCAATGACGGCGTTTCGGCCTTCGTCAAGCAGACCATGGGCTCGATCGGCTATGTCGAATATGCCTATGCCAAACAGAATAAGGCGACCTTCGTCCTGTTGCAGAACAAGGCGGGCAAGTTCGTCGCGCCTGCCGCCGCGAACTTCGCCGCTGCTGCAGCCGGCGCGAAATGGTCGGCGGCGCCGGGCAATTATGTCCTGCTGCTCGATCAGCCCGGAGCGTCGAGCTGGCCGATCACCGGCGCGAGCTTCATCCTCGTCTACCGCAGCCAGGCCGATGCGGCGACCGGCGCCAGCGTGTTGAAATTCTTCGACTGGGCGTACAAATCGGGGGATGCGACGGCGGCTCAGCTGGACTATGTGCCGCTGCCGGCTCCGGTGAAGGCGCTGGTCCGGAAGCAATGGCTTGCCAATGTGAAGGCGGGCGGTAAGCCGGTCTACGTAGCACGCTGATCGGAACGTCAACCCGAGAAGGCAAGGGGGTAGGCGAGGTGCGTTTGAACCTCGCCGCTTTACGGGAACAGGACCATGGCCAGCGCCGTAACTGACACTGCACGCTTCGGACCATCGCGTTCGACCGGCGAGGCCATTTTCCAGGCGGCCTGCCTGGGCGCGGCAACGATGCTGCTCGTCACTCTGGGCGGCGTCGTCATCAGCCTCGCCATCGGCGGCTGGCCGGCCTTCGCCGAGTTCGGGCTGGGATTTCTCACCTCGAGCGAATGGAATCCGGTCACCGAAGTCTATGGTGCTGCGGGCCCGATCGTCGGCACGCTGGTCACCGCCTTCCTTGCTTTGGTCATGGCGCTGCCGCTGGCGCTGGGCGTCGCCGTCTTTCTCGTCGAGTTCTGCCCCCGCACCATTGCGCAGCCGGTGGCGATCGCGGTCGAGCTGCTCGCCGGCATCCCGTCGATCGTCTATGGCATGTGGGGCCTGTTCGTGCTCGCGCCCTGGTTCGCCGAGCATGTTCAACTCCCGCTGATCATGGAGGCCGAGCCCGGCTCTTGGCAGGAGTCGGTATTTTCCGGCATTCCGAACGGCGCCAACATCTTCACCGCATCGGTCATCCTCGCGATCATGATCCTGCCCTATATGGCAGCGGTCTTCCGCGAGCTGTTCATGACCGTTCCGGCGCAGTTGCGCGAGGCCGCCTACGGCCTGGGTTGCACCCCCTTCGAGGTGGTCCGCTCGGTGATCATTCCCTATGTCCGGCGCGGTGTCGTCGGCGTGGTCATGCTCGGCCTCGGCCGCGCGCTCGGCGAGACGATGGCCGTCACCTTCATCATCGGTAATGCCCACGGCTTCCCCGACTCCATCTTCGCCTCGGGCTCGACCATCGCCTCGACGATCGCCAACGAGTTCGCCGAGGCCACCAGCGACATGCACAGCGCGGCGCTCGTCGCGCTCGGGCTGGTGCTGTTCTTCATCACCTTCGGCGTCCTCGCCATCGCCCGGGCTCTGCTCGGCGGCCAGAAATATTGAGGCCTTCGTCATGGACCGCGCCCTTTATCGCCGCCTCTCCAACTATCTGTTCGTCGGGCTCACGGCGATCGCGACGCTGATCGCGCTGACCGCGCTCGTGCTGATCCTGTGGTCGCTGCTGAGCAAGGGTCTGGGCGGCATCGACGCCAAGATCTTCACCATGACGCAGCCCGCTCCTGGCTCCGAAGGCGGTCTGTCCAACGCGATCATGGGATCGATCATGATGTGCGGCATGGGCCTGCTGATCGCCGTGGTGATCGGCGTGCTGGCCGGTACCTGGCTGTCGGAATATGGCGGCAGCTCCCCTTATGGTGCCGCCGTCCGCTTTCTCAACGACGTGCTGCTGTCGGCGCCGTCGATCCTGATCGGTCTGTTCGTCTACGAGATACTGGTCCGGCCCTTTCATGGCTTCTCTGCCATTGCGGGTGCCGTGGCGCTGGCGATCATCGCCATGCCGATCGTGACCCGGACGACCGAGGACATATTGAGCCTGCAGCCGAGCGCCTTGCGCGAAGCCGGTATGGCGCTGGGAGCCAGCCGCGCCTTCGTCATCCGCAAGGTGGTGTGGAAGTCCGCCCGCGCAGGCCTGATCACCGGCGCGCTGCTCGGCTTCGCCCGCATCAGCGGCGAAACCGCGCCTCTGCTGTTCACCGCGCTCGGCAACCAGTTCTTCTCGGTCGATCCGACCCAACCCATGGCCAGTCTGCCCACGACCATCTTCCAGTTCGCCCTGTCCGCCTATGAGGACTGGCAGCGTCTGGCCTGGGTCGGGGCGCTGCTGATCGCCGTCGCCGTCTTGTCCATCAACATCATCGGGCGCGTCGTCGCCCGGGAGGCCCGCCGCTAATGACCGACCTTCCTTCGCATCTGTCCGAAGAGGTCCATCTGGCCTTCCCGCCGAGCGACCGGCTCGCGATCGAAGCGCGCAAGCTGGACTTCTTCTATGGCAAAACCCAGGCGTTGTTCGGCGTCGACCTGCCGGTCGAGCGCAACAAGATCACCGCGCTGATCGGCCCGTCGGGCTGCGGCAAGTCGACCCTGCTGCGCGCGCTTAACCGGATCTACGATCTCTATCCGCGTCAGCATGCGGTCGGCCGCATCCTTCTCGACGGTCATGACGTGCTCGCCGACCGCAAGAGCCTCCAGCGCCTGCGCGAGCGCGAGGGCACGATCGACGAGGCGACGATGGTCCGTTCGCCGGTCGACGTCGCGGGCCTGCGCGCGCGCGTCGGCATGGTGTTTCAGAAGCCGACGCCTTTCCCGATGTCGATCTACGACAATGTCGCTTTCGGTGTGCGCCTCTACCAGCGCAAGAGCCGGGCCGAGATGGACGTGATCGTCGAGAAGTCGTTGCGCCGCGCCGCGTTGTGGGACGAGGTCAAGGACAAGCTGCACAGTTCGGGCCTCGGCCTGTCGGGCGGGCAGCAGCAGCGCCTCTGCGTGGCACGTGGCATCGCGGTGGAGCCGGATGTCCTCCTGCTCGACGAACCCGCCTCGGCGCTCGATCCGGTTTCCACCGCGAAGCTGGAAGAGACGTTGATCGAACTGCGCGAGGATTTCACGATCGTCATCGTGACGCACAACCTCCAGCAGGCGGCGCGTATCTCCAACTATACCGGCTTCATGTATCTTGGCCGGATGATGGAGTTTCAGCCGACCGAGGAGCTGTTCGCCAATCCGCGCGGCCAGCGCACGCGCGATTATGTGACAGGCCGCTTCGGCTGATCCGGTCCGGGCGGCGCGCCGCTCAGTCCGGCTGGGCCGGCACGCGCAATTCGCAGCGCGTCCCATGATCGATCGTCGAGCCCGCACTGATGTCCAGCGTGGCGCGGAGCGAACGGGCGAGCAATTGCATCAGGCTCGCTCCGCTGCCATGGCCTTTTTCCGATGGCGCGTCCGCCCGCCCGACGCCATTGTCCTCGATCGTCACCACCAGCCCGTCGCCTTCGCGCCGGACCCATAGGGCGATCTCTCCGAGACCATCGGGAAAGGCATGTTTGGCGGCATTGGTGATCGCCTCGTTGACGATCAGCGCGATCGCCACGGCTGTCTTCGCCGCTACCTGCATCGGTTCGGCATCGAGGCTCAGCGTGATGCCGGGGGGCAGCATAGCCTCCCGAATCCGGTCACAGACATCGCGCAAATGGTCGTGCAGCAGGACATTGGTCAGGTCGGCGCTGCTGAGCGCCAGGTTGGAATAGACGGCGGCGAGCGACTGCAGCCGGCCTGCCGCTGCGCGGAGCTCGTCCTGCACGTCGGGATCGGCGTGGGACATTGCGCGAGATACCAGAAGCGAGGCCGCGATCTGGAAATTGTTGCGCGTCCGGTGGTCCACCTCGCGCAAGGCGAGAGAGAGAAACTCGATATGACGGCGTTCCTCCTCGCGCAGACGCAGGGCCGTGGAGCGGAAGGCGGAGATTACGGCCACCGCAAGGACGAGAGAGAATGCGGCGACGAGAAGACCGATAAGCTGCGTCGCAGTGATCTCGAAGGAGCGAGCCGGGGGAATGACGAAATACCAGATGAGGATCAGGCAGATGCTTGCCGCGATCAGTCCCGCCCGTGCGCCGGCGACCAGGCTCGCCAATATGATGAAGGGGAAGACGAAGGCGAAGGGCGCCACACCCGGCGCAAAAATGTCGACGATCAGTCGTCCGGCGGCTGCAAGGCCGATCGCGGCCGCAGCTACCAGCAGGTCCGCCCCCAGATCGGGCTTTCGGCCGGCAAGGCGGAGGGAGATGTCGACGACGGTGTTCATGGGGCCATCCCTGCGTCTGCATCCGATGGTCGATGCGATATCGTTGCACGGCTGTAACGCCGACCGCCGAAGCGGGATAGCGCTAAATCACTGGCTCACAGAACCGGTGCGAGGCCGATCAGTCGAAGATCCTTCGTAATTTTCCGTCGCGTTTCTGGCGAATAACCGAGTTGATCGAGATAGGCGCGGGGTGCCGGAGCGACGGCGCTGTCCAGCCTCTCGAGCTGTTTCCAGGCTGCGCGCCCCTTTTCCCGGTCGCCCAGCATGCCATAGCCCGCGGCTGCCATGATGTAGAAGCCGCGCGGCCGCCCGATCACCGGCGGTGCCATCTGCGACAGGGCCTCACGGGCAAGAGCATGATCGTCGCGGATGATGGCGAGCATCAGCAGCGGGACATGATAACGGCCGGAGGGGTCATCGCCAACCGCGATCGCGCGGCGGATCACGGCTTCGGCGTGAGGGTCCCGGCAATCGGCCAGATAGACCCCTACATCAGCGAGCAAGTTCGGTTCATAAGGTTGCAGGGCGACGGCGCGCTGTGCGAAATTGGATGACTGAGAGCAGGAGCCGCGGGCCAGCGCAATGCGGGCCTGGGTGGCGTTGGTCCAGCCATTATAAGGGTCGAGTACACGTGCCAGCTGCGCGTGGCGCCGTGCGATGAGAAGATATCCGGCCTTCGAACTCGGATCGACGCCGGGATCGTACATCTTCTCCGCAGCCAGTTGTGCCGCAGCCGCCTGCAGCGTGGCATCGTCGGGATTGCGCGCCAGGCTGCGGTCGACGCAGGTCTCGACATGGAGGCGGTCCTCGGGCGATCGCTGCTTGCGATAGCGATGGTAAAGCAGCAGGCAGCTATAGCCGATCGCTTCCTGCCCGGCGCTGCGCTGGAGTTCGTGGATGGCAATCAACCCGTCCACCTTGCCGATGGTCGCGATGACGGACGCCAGTCGCTGGTCCAGAGCCGCCGCGTCGCTGCGCACGGTGGGCGGCAGCGTGACGTCGCCGGACCAGAGGAGCTTGTTGGGATATAGCTGGGTCAGGCGGAGGAAGAGGCGGGGCGATGGGCCATCGATCAGGTCCGCTCCCAGACGATAGCGCGCGGGGGGCGCGTCTCTCGACGGCGTTTGCACAGACGGCGACAGCGGAAGCGGGCGCAGGTCGAACGCAAGACTGCGACCGAGGCCGTTTATCAATACGGTGCGAATGCGCGAACCCAGCGGGCTCTGTCGCGCCATGTTCGTGCCGGCGACCTCAAGGATCGGGCGCTCATCGGCGGCGCGCGAGGTGCCCATGGGCAACAGAAGCGCCACAGCCGTGCCCAGGCCGACCACGAGCACCAGGGTCAGCAGCAGCGAGATCCCGAAGGACAGCCGCGATGGCCCCGACGAGGGCATATGTTCCGCAAGGGCGGGCGGCAGCGGCTCCGTTGAACCTTCCGGCGCGATCGTCGGCAGTTCGAGCACCACCTTGTACCGGCCGCTCGGTATGCTCAGCCGGGCTCCATATTGAGCGCCGGATAGCCGATAATGATTGTCGAGCATCTTGCGCAGACGGCCGACCTGCACCCGGGGGTAGCTGTCTGCGCGCGCATCATAATCGGGTGCGCGGCCAAGACCGTCGACCGCTACCGAATAGGCCTTCAGCTGGTCGCCTCTCCCGGCGACGGTTTCTTCCACCAGAAAGCAGAGCAACCGCTTCATGATCGGTGCGCGTGAAAAATCGGGTGAAGTCAGGATCGAGTCGAGTTCCATACGGATCAACGCAGCCTGCTCGGACGCCGCTCCCTGTGGTTCCTGGCGTGCGGCATCGGCGTCACTGCCTCCCGCTCCGGTTTGGTGCCCGCTCATCGGGCGTAACGATAAACGCTTCGAAACAGCGAGTCATGAACATTATCGAGCCTCGATGTAACGGTAACAGAGACGCAGAGAAACTGCCGCTACAGACGGCAATGCGCTGTTTTCGGCTGGCAGCCTGGCTGCGTGTTCGATGGGTCAAGCCTTCGCGCACGCCGGCGCAGTCCGGCGACTTCGGATCCTACCCCCAACGGGATCCTGGCCGCTGGCGCTTCGGCATGATTGGCCGACCGTCCATTTGGCCCCCACCGATGGACGGTCGGCCTTATCAATCGAGGCCGGGTGACTCAAAGCCGGGCATTCTCGCCGCGTCCGCTTCGACATCTTCCGCGTCGATCTCTCGATCGGGCGCCACCAAGGCCACGGCTTTTGCAAGGACCCGGAGCAATTCCAGGTGGCTATTCCGGCCGCCGATCCGCAGGTCGGGCTTTACGCCTCGGTCGTCGTCCTGGTCTGGACACGAGACCTGTTGCCCGGAGTGCTCGCCGGAGTGATCCTCTCGGGCATCTTCCTCGCCGCGAAAGTGCGGCGCATGTTCTCGGTCGAACGCTTCACCCGCTGCTTTCAGCCGGAATAGCCGGGGAAGGAGGTGCGCATCGACCTGTCGGCAGCGCATTTCTGGGACATCTCGGCCGCGGCAGCGCTCGACAAGATCGTGCTTCGGTTGCGGCGCGAGGGTAACGCCGTGGAGGTCGTCGGCTATAACCGGGCGAGCGCGGATATCGTCGACCGCTATGCGCTGCACGACAGCATCGGTTTGCAGACGGGCCTGATCCCGCACGGAGCGCGGTCAGTCGAACGGGCTCGGCGGATCCGTGAAATAGTCCGGCTCCGCGTCGATGGCTTCGACGGCAGGGGGCAGTGCGGGAAGGACGGGCACCGTTCCGTCGAGCGACAGGCGGATGAAGGCGGTGGTGCCTGCAATGCCCTGGAAGATGGCGGGTACGCCTTCGCCCTGCTTCAGCAGGCGCGCGATGAGGGGGGCCCGTTCCGCCGGCACATAGCCGAGGGGCACATCGCGCGCCGACAGGATGAGGACCGCGTTCGGGTCGACCGGATTGCCGGGTTCGGCGACCAGCCTGACCGGCTCGCCGGGTCGGCAGGTGGCGAGTTCGAAGCGGCGCGATATATTGCCATGCAACCGCGCGTCCCGGTTGGGGAAGTCGACCCCCTTCACAGGGAGAGTGATTTGTCGCGCCATCGACGGTCCTGCCTTTCTCGCTCAACGGCGCGGGGGCGCCAGCCTGGCTAAGTCCATGGCTTCACGGTCGCGATGGCGCAATCCTCCGCCAAGGCTGACGAGTTGAGCGGAGGTCGCGCGCGATGTAGGGAGGGGCATGATCGATCAGGACGAGTCTGCAGCCATTCCGATCGGCGCAATCATATTGGCGGTTGCCGCCGTCGTGGTTCCGCTCGTCCTGTTGTTCTGGCTGATGAGTCTGTACGGCTGAGCGCGCAGGCAGGGTTGGGTTGCGGGGCTGGGGCTACCCCGTGATCGGACCGCCCGGAAGAGTCGGAACAATTTTTCGATAAGACGGTTAACGGCGCATGGGGGCCAACTCTGGTCTTGCATGTCTTTGGGGGACAATGCGCAATTTGCGATCATCGGGTAGCGCCGTTCGTCACGATTGGTGCTGAGCGAGTGCAGGACTTCGAAGGTCCGGGCGCTGGCGCAACGGCGACCACAGGCGCGCTGCACGATGCCCACCATGGCGAGGCGGACCGGCTGACGCCTTATGCGGTCGAGGGGCTGTTCGACGATCCAGAGCTTCAAGGGATAACGCGCTTCGCTGCGCGGTTATGCGAATGTCCCATCGCCCTCGTGAGCCTGGTCGAAGAAGAGCGTCAGCGTTTCGTTACGCGGACCGGCCTTGCGGCGGTGGAAACGCCCCGGAGCCTGTCCTTCTGCGCCCATGCCATGATGGGTCATGCGATGATGGAGGTTCCCGACGCCCGGGAGGATCCCAGATTTCGCGACAACGCGTTGGTTACGGGCGCGCCGCATATCCGCTTCTATGCAGGCGCACCGCTCCGCTCCTCGCAGGGCGCTCCCCTTGGGTCGCTCTGCGTCATCTCGTCCGAGCCGCGCGCGGGACTGAGCGAAGCGCAGCGCGAAGGGCTCGAGGTCCTTGCCCGCTCGGTGATGCGCTTTCTGGAGGATCGTCGCGAAAAGCTGGCGCGTCATGCCTGGGAGTTGGCGGCCGAAGCCGAGCTCGCGGCAAGCGAAGAGCGATTTCGTGTGCTGGCGGATGCCATGCCGCAGATGGTATGGTCGACCCGCCCCGATGGCTATCATGATTATTACAACGCCCGCTGGTATGCGTTCACCGGAGCGACTGCCGGAGAAACCGCCGGCAATGGCTGGAACGGCCAATTCCACCCCGACGATCAGGAGCGCGCCTGGACGATCTGGCGCCACTCGCTCGAAACCGGCGAGCCTTATGAGATCGAATATCGCCTGCGCCGCTTCGATGGCGAATATCGCTGGACGCTCGGGCGGGCGCTCCCGCTGCTCGACGAGCAGGGCGCGATCCGCCGCTGGTTCGGAACCTGCACCGACATTCACGACCAACGGATGATGCGGGAGCAGCAGGATCTGCTCTCGCGCGAGCTCGGCCACCGCATCAAGAACATCTTCACCGTCGTGGCGTCGCTGCTGCGGCTGTCGAGCCGCAACGATCCCGGCCTGAAGCACTATGCGGTGCGTCTCAGCGAACAGATCGCTGCGCTGGGCCGCGCCTATGACTATGTCCGGCCTCAGGACGGCACGTCGGCTTTCACCCTGCAAGGCATGCTGCGCGAATTGTTTGCCGCGTATAATTTCGATGGCGCTGCGCGCGTCCGCGTCACCGGCGAGGACGTCATTTTGTCCGAGAAACATATGACGCCGCTCGCGCTCACCTTTCACGAACTCGCGACGAACGCCGTCAAATATGGAGCATTGGCGGGCCCGAAGGGAATGGTGGAGCTATCGATCGCCCGGCATGACGGGCAGCTGCAGCTCGACTGGGTAGAGCGGGGCGGCGAGGTGCAGAAAGCAAGCAGCCACCAGGGCTTCGGCTCCGAACTCGTCAAGGCCAGTATCGAGCGTCAGTTGCGCGGTACGTTCACCCGCGACTGGTTGCCGACAGGGCTCCACGCAAAGGCTTCGATCCCGTTCAGCGAGTGATGCCTGGCAGCGTAATCCGCCGCCCGATGGTCGAGCCGTAACGCTTATCGGTCGTTCGATGTCCACAAGGGCACCGAGCGCCACGGCAGGACGGCAGCCTGGGGCACGGGCCACCGCGCCGTGCCATAGGTGCGCAGCTCGGTCGCGGTTTCGGCATAGGCCTGTGCCAGATCGTGAAATTGCTGCCGGCTGATCGGATCGGTGGTCAGTGCGGCATCCGACAAGGCGCGCTTGCGCAGTTGCTCGAGCATCCTGGTGTCGCATTGATCATGGGTCATCGCTGTCTCCGTGCGCTGATTGCCGAAGCAAGGGTGCAGATATGGCGATCATTCTTGGTAAAATAAGAAAAATATGATCGGACCCGTAACAAAATTGAAAATAAACTTATAATATGGGAAATCAAAACATGCTGTATATGGAATCCATGGCCCGATCGAATCCGATGAGTCAGGAAAAGATAAAATATCATGTGGACCATTATGTTTTGCCTTGCCGGTTTGCATAAAAGGGAAAGGCTTTCCCTCTATTACGCCAACCAATGCTGGCATGCAAATTGCCAGGGATGCGGAAGGCCGATGCTTAGAATGGAAGGAAAATGGCAGATTGATCGTCGCCTGATCAAGGAGTGACGGCTTCGAGCCTCGTTGCGGTGCAGATGGACGGCTTGCCCCGCATAGGTCTCCAGCTTGTTTTCCTCCTGATCATCCCCATATCCCAAGTACCGCGGCACGTCTTCGCACGCTACGGCTGAGAGACAATTTTGGGCTCCCGCACCGAGGAGCGCCAGATGACCTATCCCTCCAGAACCTGTCCTGCCGGCGAAGCCGGGGCCGAGGCGAGTGATCCTCCCGTCGACCTGAACATGCAGCTTGCGCGCGAGCAAGCGGCGATCATGCGGTCCGAGGTCGCTACTGACGTCGAAAGCCGCACCGTCCACAGGAACATGGCGCGCGACGCCCGGCGCCTCATCGAGGAAACCGCCTTTCCGCTGCGCGCGCCGCATGATTTCGAAGTGGGGCCCGCCGTCGGCGGGCCGGCGCGGACAGCGGCCCTCGATATGACAAGCCGGATGGCAAGGCGTCTGTACGATGGCTTTGCCGGAGGTTTCGTCAGCCCCAAGGGTTTTGCGCACAGGAGCAGGGTGCTCAGGCAGGCGATCGCACGCTGCGGCTGACGATCTCCGGCGAGCCTTGTCCTCACCCACAGGAGACGTTCGATGTCAGTGCCCGATGAAAGCGACGAAGTTGTTCTGATGGCACAGCACGGCATCCGCAAGATGCTGGTGCCTCGCTATCTCTACCGCGACTATCGATATCATCTGCTGTCGGACGCCGTCGCTATGGCGTTGCGCGACGAAGCGCGCGATCCCGCAGTCCGCTAGCCGGATATGGGATCAGCCGATGGGGCGACGAGTATGGCTTTCTTATCCTTCTCTGAACGGGGCGCGCATCATGGGGCCGAGTTACTTTAGAATGAGAATGGAAGCGTCCTATGCCGCAGCAGCGGCGGCAACGCATCCGTCTGCGCGCAGCGCTCATCTTCGCCTCGCCAAGGCGTACGGAAAGCTGCTTGGCACCGAGGGGACCATCGACCGGGCGCCGACATGGCCCCCCGCCCGCGTCACAAGAAAAGAGGAGCGTCTCGCCGGATTGGACTGCTGGGAGAATGAAGGCGGGCCCGCCGGCGCAAACGGGGCCTGAGGCGCGAAGTACCCGCTTAGCCTTCTCGCCCGCGGCGAATGTGACATGCCATTTCTGAATCGAGAAGGTGGAGGCCCGAGCCGGAATCGAACCGGCATGTGCGGATTTGCAGTCCGCAGCCCCAGCAATGCCGCTAAACCAGCCAGTGCTGCGCCAGCGCAACGTGGAGGCGGATGCCGGTCTCCAGCACCTTATCGTTGAAATCATAATGTGGGTTGTGGAGGGGCGCGGCATGATCCGGCGCGGCCTGGCCAAGCCAGATATAGGCACCGGGGCGCTGCTGGAGCATGAAAGAGAAGTCTTCGGACGTCGGCGCAGGTTCGGGCGCGAGTTCGGCTTTGGCTACCGTAGCGGCGACGGCCATTACGTCGGCTGCTGCGACCGGATCGTTGATCGTGGCCGGATAGTAGCGGTCGTAGTCGATCGCGGCTTGCACTTCGAAGCCGACCTCGATGCCTTTGAGCATCGCGCGTATCCGCGCCTCGATACGGTCCTGCACCGCCGGATCGAAGGTGCGGACGGTGCCGCTTACGGTGACTTCAGCGGGAATCACATTGTGTGCGTGGCCGCCGTGAATCTGGGTGATCGAAAGAACCGCGGCGGCATAGGCCGGCACGGCGCGGGAGACGATGGTGTTCAGCTGCTGCACGAGGCTGGCGGCGGCAAGGATCGCATCGGGGCTGTCCTGCGGAATTGCAGCGTGGCCGCCCTTGCCGGTGAGCGTGATCTGGAACTTGTCGGCTGCGCCCATGATCGCACCTGGGCGGGTGCTGATCGTGCCGGCTGGCAGGTCCGGCCAGTTGTGCAGGGCATAGACGCGGTCGCACGGGAAGCGATCGAACAGCCCTTCCTCGATCATCACCCGCGCGCCGCCCTGGCCTTCCTCGGCAGGCTGGAAGATCAGGTTGAGCGTGCCGGCGAAATCGGGATCCGCAGCCAGCATGTGCGCCGCGCCCAGCAGCATCGCCACATGGCCATCGTGGCCACAGCCGTGAAACGTGCCGGCCGTGGTGCTGGCCCAGGGCAGATTGGTCTGTTCGTGGATCGGCAGCGCGTCCATATCGGCGCGTAGGCCCAAGGTGCGGGTGCCCGGGCGCTTTCCTTTCAGTACGCCGACGAGGCCGGTGGTGCCGATGCCCTCATGAACCTCTATGCCCAGGCCGCGCAGTTCCTCGGCGATGCGCGCGGCGGTGCGGTGCTCGCAGAAGCCGAGTTCCGGATGAGCATGGATGTCGCGGCGCAGGGCGACCAGATCCGGAATGATGTCGGCCAGCTCTGCCGTCAGAGGGTCAGGCATGGTTCTGGCCGAACAGATTCTGGATAGGGAAGTGGTGTTTGATGAAAGGCGATTTGATCACGACATAGGAGAAATATTTTTCGATGCCATAGTCGCTTTCGAGGATGCCCTCGATGATCGACTGATAGTGCGCAACGCCGCGCGCAACGAACTTCAGCAGATAATCGTACCCTCCCGAGACGAGGTGGCATTCGACGATCTCGTCAATCTTGACGATGCGGCTTTCGAAGCGGGCGAAATCGCCTCGGCGGTGTTCGCTCAGGGTCACCTCGGTGAAGACGGTAAGAAATTCGCCGAGCTTGTTGAGGCTCACATGCGCGCCGTAACCGGTGATATACCCGGCCCTTTCCAGCCGCTTGACCCGCGTGAGGCAGGGGCTGGGTGACAGGCCGACCGCATCGGCCAGCTCGACATTTGTGATCCGCCCCTCCTGCTGGAGCTTGGCTAGGATCTTGAGATCGATCCTGTCGAGCTTGGGTCCTCCCGGGAGCATCGCGCGCTCGCTGCTTCAGGCGTCTTGCGGCGCAACGGCGGCGCGGATGTCGGGCTGATCGAGCAGCTGATCCAGCGAGCGTTCCACGCGATCAAAGATCATGTCCATTTCCTCCAGCGTGCAGCACAGCGCTGGTGCGAAGCCGAGCACGGCATTGGCGAAGCAGCGTACGATCACCCCATTGGCATAGGTCAGCTTTGCAAGGCGTCCGGCGATGTCCAGCGAGCCGTCGAAAATCGCCCGCGTCGTCTTGTCGGGGGTGAGTTCTATCGCGCCGAGCATGCCGCGATAGCGCACATCGCCGACCAGTGGGTGGCTGCGGATGCGTTCCATCCTTTCGGCAAATCGCTCTCCGGTCTTGCGACCGTTTTCGAGCAGTCCGCCTTCACGATAGAGGCGCAGCACTTCCAGTGCCACGGCGGCGGCGACGGGGTGGCCCGAATAGGTCTGGCCATGGCCGATGGGCAGAGCCGGAGGAGCGGCATCGGCGATAGTCTGATAGACGTGATCGGCCATGAACATCGCGCCCATCGGGATGTAACCGGCCGTCAGGCCTTTGGCCGCGGTCATGAAGTCGGGCGAGACGCCTTCATCGAGGCAGGCGAAGAGCGGGCCGGTGCGACCGAAGCCGGTGATGACCTCGTCCACCACCATCAGGATCCCGAGCCGCGTGCAGGTCTTGCGCAGCGCCTTGAGCCAGCCGCGCGGAGGGACGATGACGCCGCCCGAGCCCTGGATCGGTTCGCAGAAGAAGGCCGCGACATTGTCGGCCCCGAGTTCGGCAACCTTGGCTTCCAGCGCCGCAACGGTTGAAGCGATCACCGCCGCCTCATCATCCCCCTGTGGGTGGCGATAGGGATAGGGCGAGCTGATATGGTGCTGCCAGGGGCGCGGCAGATCGAAGTTGCGGTGGAAATTGCCGAGCGCGGTAAGTCCGGCGCCAAGGCTGCTCGATCCGTGATAGCCCCATTCCAGTGCGATGAAGTGCTTCTTCTCGGGCCTCCCTGCCGCATTCCAGTAATGAACTATGTAGCGGATGGCGCTGTCGATGGCATCCGAGCCGCCTTGGGTGAAAAACACATGGTCGAGTCCCGCCGGTGCGGCGGCAGTAAGCTCCCCGGCAAGGCGGATAGCCGGTTCGCTGGCGAAGTGGAAATAGCCGGTGGCATAGGGCAGGCGGCGCATCTGCTCTGCTGCGACTTCGACGATCGAATCCTGACCGTAGCCGACGTTCACGCACCACAGGCCCGCAAAAGCATCAAGCAGTCGGTTTCCTTCGGCATCCGTCAGCCACATGCCCTTGCCGGATTCGAGCACGACCGCGCCGTTCTGTTCGTGGCCCCGGAACGATGTGACCGAGTGGATCAGGTGATCGCGATCGATATCGAGAAGGGCACGGTTCGAAAGAGCATAAGCGGGGGCGTTCATCGCGGCTCGTCCATTGAGGAACAATGCCGATAGACTATGCTGCGAGCAAGAGCGGGATTCGCCGAAAGCGATCGCGAAGGGGCGCTTCGGGGGCGTTCAGATGACCGGGCGCAGCACTTTATGCCGCGCCCAGTCGGGGTCAGCCGAGAGCTTCGGCAATGGCCTTCCCGCAGTTTTCCGTGCTGGCCGCGCCCTTCAGATCACGCGTGCGAGCCGAAGGGGTGGCAAGAACCTGTTCGACTGCGCGCATGATCGCAGCGGCAGCTTCTGCTTCGCCCAGATGCTCCAGCATCATCGCGGCGGACCAGATCTGGCCAACGGGATTCGCGATCCCCTGCCCAGCAATGTCGGGCGCGGAGCCGTGGACCGGCTCGAACAGCGAAGGATGCGTGCCCTCCGGGTTGATATTGCCCGACGGTGCGACGCCGATCGTGCCGGTGCAGGCCGGGCCGAGATCGGAAAGGATATCTCCGAACAGGTTCGAGCCGACCACTACATCGAAGCGATCCGGATTCAGCACGAACTGCGCCGTGAGGATATCGATGTGGTATTTGTCATGGCGCACATCGGGATACTCGGCGCCGATGGCTTCCACGCGCTGATCCCAGTAGGGCATGGTTATGGCGATGCCATTGGATTTGGTGGCGCTGGTCAAGTGTTTGCGTGGGCGCTTCTGTGCCAGATCGAAGGCATAACGGAGTACGCGGTCCACACCGATGCGGGTCATCACTGTTTCCTGGATCACCACTTCGCGGTCCGTGCCGGGGAACATGGTGCCGCCGACCGAGGAGTATTCACCCTCGGTATTCTCGCGCACGACCCAGAAGTCGATATCGCCCGGCTCGCGGCCGGCCAGCGGGCAGGGCACGCCAGGCATAAGGCGCACGGGACGCAGATTCACATATTGATCATATTCGCGGCGGAACTGCAGCAGCGATCCCCAGAGCGAGATGTGATCGGGCACGGTATCGGGCCAGCCGACAGCACCGAAGAAAATCGCATCGGGACGGCCGATCTCTTCCTTCCAGTTCTCGGGCATCATCCTGCCATGATGCGCATAATAGTCGCAGCAGGCGAAATTGTGCCACTTCTGTTCGATATCGAAGCCGAACAGCATCGCCGCCTTTTCCAGCACGCGCATGCCTTCGGGCATGACTTCCTTGCCGATCCCATCGCCGGGGATTACCGCAATGATATGCTTTCGCCTGTTGCTTGCCATGCTTGTCCCCCGGGTTTCAGATCTTCAGGCTACCGATGTGGAATGCCTTGGTTTCCAGATATTCCTCGATGCCCATAGTGCCGCCTTCGCGCCCGAGGCCCGATTGCTTGACCCCGCCGAACGGCGCCATTTCCATCGCGATCGAGCCGGTGTTGAGCGCAATCATCCCTGCCTCTAGCGCCTCGGCTACCCGGAACGCCCGATCGAGGCCCGAGGTATAGAAATAGCTCGCCAGACCGTAGGGCGTGTCGTTGGCCAGCGCGATGGCCTCCTGTTCGGTTTCGAAGCGGAACAGGGGGGCGACGGGGCCGAATGTTTCCTCGGACGCGAGCCACATGTCGGGCGAGGCATTGCCGATCACGACGGGCCGCGCGAAGTTGCCACCCTGCGCGCCGCGGCCCGAAAACAGCAACTTGCCACCCTTGGCCAGTGCATCTTCGACATGAGCGGACACCTTGTCCTTCGCCGCGCGATTGATCAGCGGGCCGGTGGTGGCATCAGGGTCCATGCCGTTACCGACAGTGAGCGCCGCGACAGCCGCGCCGAGGCGGTCGGCAAATTCGTCGTAGACCGTCGAATGGACCAGGATTCGGTTGGCGCATACGCAGGTCTGTCCGGCATTGCGGAACTTGCTGGCCATCGTCGCCTTAACGGCCAGATCGAGGTCGGCATCGTCGAACACAATGAGCGGTGCATTGCCGCCCAGTTCGAGGCTCAGCCGCTTGATCGTGTCCGCACTCCGGCGCATCAGTAGCGCTCCGACGCGGGTGGAGCCGGTGAAGGAGAGCTTGCGCACGACGGGGCTTGCTGTGATCGCCGCGCCGATGGCCTCGGGCATGCCGGTGAGCACGTTGATCGAACCGCTGGGGAAGCCCGCTCGTCGCGCCAGTTCGGCCAGCGCGAGCGCAGTAAAGGGCGTCAGCTCCGAAGGCTTGATCACGACCGGGCACCCGGCGGCAAGTGCGGGTGCGCACTTTCGGGTAATCATGGCGGCGGGGAAGTTCCACGGCGTGATCGCGGCAGAAACGCCGACCGGTTCGGTCATCACGATGATGCGCCGGTCACGCTCGGGCGAAGGCACGTTGCGGCCGCCGATGCGGCGGCCTTCCTCTGCGAACCATTTGATGAACGAGGCGGCGTAGCGAATTTCACCCTGTGCCTCGGCCAGAGGCTTGCCCTGTTCGGCGGTCATGATCAGCGCAAGATCGTCGAGATTGGCCAGTACCAGCGCATGCCAGGCTTCCAGCAGCACGGCACGCTCATTTGCCGTGCGGCGACGCCATTCGGACCAGGCGCGTTGCGCGGCGGCGATCGCGGTTGTGGTTTCGGCTTCCCCGCAATCGGGCACCGTACCGATGATCTCGCCCGTGGCCGGGTCGGTGACCTCGATCGAGGGCAGACCGCCGGAAATCCATTCGCCATCTATCAGTGCCGCCTGCAGCAGCAGGGTGCTGTCGTTCAGGGTGAGCATGTTCAGCCCAGCGCCTGCGCGGCGAGGCCAAAGGCCTTGACGGTATCGCCCGAAACCGGTGCGGGGCCAAGCGCCATGACGGTAACCCGGCCGACCTGAGGCAGGCCCTGCTCCTCGAGCCAGGGACCGAGCCCGGATTCTTCGGGAATGTCGATGCGACAGAAGCTGCCCGATTGCGTGCCCAGCCAGTGCGAGATCAGCGCTTTGGCTCCGTCGGCATCGGGGGCGACGACTGGCGCGATGGCCCATCCACGCCCAAAACGGCGCAACACGGCAAAGCCGGACTGCTCATGTTCATGGGACAGCACCACGGTATTGCCTTCGGCGAGGAAGGCATCGAGCAGGACCTTGCGGTCCATTCCTGTCGCTGCAGCATAGAGCGCATTGAGGGCTTCGCCATCGGTCGCGCCCATCGGCCGCACCCGTTCACCCGGGCGCAGCTGGACCAGCGGCTGTGCGGATGCGATGGCCTGATGCTGGCAGACGGCACCGAGTTCGACAAAACCCATCTTGCGGTAGAGCGGCAAACCTGCGGCGGTGGCATTGAGGAGGATGGTGCGGCCCTGCAGCCGTTCAAGCATCGTATCCATGAGCTGTCGGCCGAGGCCCTTGCCCTGCAAGGCGTTGGTGACGATCACCATCCCCAGGGTCGCAAAGCTTTCGCCAAAGCGCCAGCCCATAACGGTGCCGACAACCTTGCCATCAAGCTCCGCGACCACGCCTTCGCCAATCGAGAAAAACAGTGCGAGATCCTCCTCGCGATGAGGCCATTGCTGTTCGATGCACAGTTCGGCGGCGGCGAGAACGTCTTTGCTGGTCATGTCGCGCATGACGATCTGTGCCGCGTCCGGAACTGTCATCTCTTGCTCCCGCAATTTGCAATATTGGTGGCGCAGGCGATGCGCCTCGATGCTGCTGGTCTAGCCAGCCCCGATCAACAGAAATTGCCGGTTTTATATAGGATTCGGAACATTATCGCGCAGATTTGCACCGCTTCGTCGTATCTGTGGCGCAAGTGCCGGCATAGACTGCCGCGACACATAGAGAGACCGGAACCCGCAGATGAGCCCGTTCGATCCCGACACGATCCGTCCCGCGCTGGCGGCCAATTTCATCGGTGGCACAACGGTTACCGGGCGTGGGCGGAGCTTTGCCGTGATGCGCCCGTCGGACGGCGGCCTGCTGGGAGAGCTGCGCTCCGCCGACGCGCAGCAAGTGGCCGATGCGGTAGAAGATGCCGTACGGAGTCAGAAGACCAGCGGCTGGGGCACGATGGAACCGCGCGGGCGCATGCGCCTGCTGCGCCGATGGGCCGATCTGATAGAGGCCGATTCCGGAACGCTCGCTCCGATGGAGGCTGCAGGGTCGAGCCGGACACTGCGTGAAATCCTCGCTTGGGACCTGCCCTATACCGCCGAGTGCATCCGCTTTTTCGCCGAGTTTGCCGACAAGCACGGCGGCGAGATCGGAGCGACCACGCCCGACAAGCTGGGTTTCACGCTGACACAGCCCTATGGGGTGGTGGCGGCGATAGCACCGTGGAATCTGCCGCTGGTCATGGCTGCTTGGAAGCTTGGCCCTGCACTCGCGGCAGGCAATGCGGTGGTGCTCAAACCGTCCGAACTAACGCCGTTCTCGGTCGTGCGGCTGGCCACGCTGGCGGTGGAGGCGGGTATTCCGGCGGGCATCTTCAACATCGTGCAAGGTGGCGGGGCCGACATCGGCGACGGGCTGGTGCGGAATGAAGGCGTAGGCAAGGTGAGCTTCACGGGTTCCACGCGCACCGGCCGCGCGATCATGGCCGCCTGCGCCGAAGCCGGGCCGAAACCCTCGACTCTGGAACTGGGCGGCAAGAGCCCGCAGGTGATCTTCGCAGATGCCGATCTCGGCAAGGCCTCAGCACTGGTGGCCCGCGCTATCACGCTCAACGCCGGCCAGGTCTGCGTCGCCGGATCAAGGTTGCTGGTTCACGAAAAGGTGCGCGACGAAGTGGTCGAGCGCCTGACTGCCGCATTTCAGGCGCACAGTATCGGCCCGACCTGGGACGAACGAACGACGATGGGCCCGATCATCTCCGAAGGCCAGCTGGCGCAGATAGACGGCGTGGTTCAGCGCGCCCGTGCCGGGGGGGGCGAAGCCGTGACCGGGGGAGCGCGCGCCTCGGCGCCGCAATCGGGCAGCTATTACCAGCCTACGCTGTTGACGAACGTGGCGGCGGATAGCGAGGCCGTGCAGGGCGAGATCTTCGGTCCGGTGTTGACCGTGCAGTCCTTCGCCGACGAGTCGGAAGCCTTCGCGCTCGCCAACGGCACGCGCTATGGCCTCGCCGCAGGCGTCCACACCAGCGATCTTTCGCGTGCGCTGCGGGCGGTCCGCGCGCTCGATGCCGGGACCGTCTGGGTCAACCGCTATGGCCGCTCGGACGATTTCATCCTGCCGACCGGGGGCTTCAAGCAATCGGGCGTGGGCAAGGATCTGGGCCGCGAGGCCTATCTTGCCTCGTGCAAGGTGAAGACCGCGCTGATCCAGATCTGAAAAACGAGCTCGTCGCTCCTTCGCTTCCCCAGCGTTGCCGGTTCAATTTCCGCGATTGTTCTTCGGACAGTCAGGAAGATCAGGCTGAGGCAAAGCGCCCGATCGAATAGGCTCCGATCGGAATGTCGGTGTGCCCGGTGACGATCAGTTCGGCCATCGTTTCGCCGACGCCCGGGCCAATCTGGAAACCCGAGCCGGAGAAGCCGAAGGCATAGAATAGGCCTGGCACGGTGTTGCTCGGCCCCATTACCGGCAAGCTGTCGTCGGTATAGCCCTCGATGCCGGTCCAGACGCGGATGACCTGCAGCTTCGCCAGCGCCGGCGCGAGGCGGCGCAGATGGTGGAATTGAGTCATGCTGTTCCGTGGCATGACATAGGAGCGGTATTCGTCCGGATAGGACGGGGCTCGGATGGAGCCACCAAGGATTACGTTGCCGCGCGCGACCTGCCGGAAATAGACGGTCTCGACTTCGTCCGGGGTCATCACGCCGACTGCGGGAAGAATCGAATAGGGTACCGGTTCGGTCACGCTCATCGTCGGTGCGCGGGGGGTGAGCGTCAGAGACTCGCCAAACTGGCTCACGATATTTCCAGCCCATGCACCGGCCGTTACAAGCAGGGTCGGCGCGCGGAAGCGGCGGCCGTCTTCGGCTTCCAGGACGAAGTCCTCGCCGACCTTGGCTGCATGAACGATCTTCGTATCTTCGACCACCTGCGCGCCCAGCTTCATCGCCGCGCGGGCAAAGGCAGGTGCGGCAAGGCGCGGGTTGGCATGACCGTCCAGCGCGGAATGCGATCCCGCCAGCACCTCGGGGCCGAGCCACGGGAACCGCGCGCGCAGTGCATTGCCGGAAAGCAGTTCGAGATCGAGCCCTTCCTCGCGCGCCTGTGCGGCATATTCCTCCATCCTGCCCACATTTTCGGGCCGGTCGCGAAAACAGACGCGGATGTGGCCGTTCTGCAGATATTCCACATCAGATCCGAGCAGTTCGCCGGCCTGCCGCCAAATGCGACTGGCCCGGTTGGCCAACGGCAGCTGAAAGATCGGGCGCCCCTGCCGGCGAACATTGCCGAAATTGGTTCCGCTCGCCTGACGCCCGACCTTGTCCGTTTCCAGCAGGATCACCGAACGGGCGCGCTGTGCGAGGAAGAACGCGGCGGAGCAGCCCATCAAGCCGCCGCCGATGATCGCGACGTCTGCCGTGGCTTCAGGTGCGCTCATGCGTCGGTCCTAGCCGTGGCGACCGGAATCGGCTTGACCGGCGCCTGCCCGCGCAGGCGGCCTGCCTTTTCCAGCGGCTCTCCGCGCAAGGCAGAGATGACCTCTGCCGAGGCATTGCTGCAATAGCGCCCCTGACAGCGGCCCATGCCAACGCGGCTGAAGGCCTTGGCGCGGTTGGTTTCGGTCGCATGGGCGACATTGACGCTGGCCCGCAGGTCGGCGGCGGTCACCCCTTCGCAGCGGCAGAGGACGGTGCTGTCTGCCGTGTCCGCTACGAAACGGTGCGGCCAGGGAAAGGCCTCGGCGAGGCCTTCGGCGAAGCGCACATAGCGCGCGCGTTCGGCCAGAAGGTGGCGGCGGCGGTCTTGGTCGATGGCGTGGCCCATGTCGGCGAGAGCGGCGAGGGCGGCAAGCTCGCCGGTGACTTCGGCCGAGCGCGCGCCAAGGACCTTCGCGCCATCTCCGGCGAGATAGAGACCCGGTGCGCTGGCCCGACCGTCGGCGTCGATCTCGGGCAGCCACTGGCGGGTGTGGGGATCGAAGCTAAAGCTGGCGCGGGCAAGGTCGGCGATCTGGGTTTCGGGCCGCAGGTGCCAGCCCATCGCCACGGCATCGCATTCGAAATGCCGCAGCGTGCCCGAAGCTGTGCGGATGGTGACGCCCGAAACGCCGGTCTCGGGATCGCCGCTTATCGTCACGGGAGTCACGCCCGAGAGCACCGTCACGCCCGCACGCTTGAGACCGAACGTCAATGAAATGCCCTGCCAAAGCAGATCGGGTTGCGTGGCCAGCTTCGGCAGCGCTCTTACCCGGCCCGAAAGGGGCGAGGTATCGAGCACCGCGACGACATTCGCCCCTGCCTTCACATATTGCGAAGCGACATAGTAGAGCAGTGGCCCGGTACCCATGAACACCACCGCGCCGCCGATGCTGCAGGCCTGGGCCTTCAGGGCCACCTGCGATCCGCCCAGCGAGTAGCAGCCCGCCAGTTGCCAGCCCGGGACGGGGGCGAGCCGGTCGATCGCACCCGAACACACGATCAGGCGGTCATAGGGGATCGCTTCCGTCTCGCCCGCACGCGCTGCCCAAACCTGCCCTTCGGCGACGTTCCACACCAGTGTTTCGGGGCGATAGTCGATCTGCGACTGCAAGGCATCGAACCTGTCGTGCACGCCTCGTGCCCGGTGCGCATCCTTGCCGTAGAGCGTCTCATATGATCGCTTGAAACCTTCGGGCTGGCGGCGATAGATCTGCCCGCCCGACCGGGTGCCCTCGTCGATCACGATCGGGTGCAGGCCTACCCGTACCAGCGCTTCCGCCGCGTTCACGCCGGCCGGCCCTGCGCCAACGATTACCACACGGTCGGTCATGGAGCCACCGACCAGTCTGCCGTCAGTGGCCGCGTCGAGATCGCAAGGCCGTTTTCGACCATCGTGGAGCAGGCGCGCAAGGAATTGCCTTGGGCATCGCGAACCCAGCAATCCTGACAAGCCCCCATCAGGCAGAAGCCTGCGCGGCGCTCCGGCCCGAACTCGGCGCTGCGCAGGGCGAGCCCGCTGTCGAGCAGCGCCACCATAAGCGTATCGCCTTCAAGTGCTGTGATTTCGCTACCATCGACGGTCATCCGCACGCGCGCGCGGCCAGTTTCGTCAAGGCGGCGGAAGCGGCCGGTCATGCAGTCGGCTCCCTCAGTTCGTGGATGTCGTGATGGCACAGAAGGGCGAGACCTTCGCCCGTCCGCAAGGGGGGCGCTTCGGCGTCGCAGCGGCCGCGCAAGGCCACCGGACAGCGCGGCAGGAATCGGCAAAGGTCCGGCCCGGATTCCATCGGCATGACCGGCGCGCGTGTTACCGCCTGCTGCAGCCAGCCCGCGCGCATCTCGGGTACCGAATCCATCAGAACTCGGGTGTACGGATGATGGACACCCCGCGCAAAGGCGGCCGCATCCGACTGCTCCACCGCGGTGCCGCCATAGAGCACAAGCACTTTGTCGCAGAACGCGCGGACGGTTGAGATATCGTGGCTAATGAACAGGGTAGCGATGCCGAGTTCGCGGCGAAGCTCGTCGATCAGCTCGAGGATAGCCGCACCGACCACGGTATCGAGCGCGGATGTCACTTCGTCGCACAGCAGCACCTCTGGACGGGCGGCGAGGGCGCGGGCCAGGTTCACGCGCTGCTTCTGCCCGCCCGAAAGCTGACGGACATTGCGCGTTGCCAGTTCGGAGGGCAGGCGGATCAGATCGAGCAACCTCGCCACTTCCCGCTGTGCGTCTGCCCCTCTCAGTCCGTGGTAGAACGCCAGCGGCCGGGCCAGCGTCTGACCGACGCTGTGCATGGGATTGAGCGCGGTGTCGGCGTTCTGGAACACCAGTTGCACCCTCCGGAACTGTTCGCGGCTGCGACCTTCGAGGCTTCTTGGCAGCTCTTCGCCCCCTAAGCTGACCGATCCGGCGCTGCGTGGCAGAAGGCCGGCAATCACGCGGGCGAGCGTGGATTTGCCCGATCCGCTTTCGCCGATCACGCCGAGCGTCGCTCCTTTGGCCAGGCTTAGCGAAATGTCGCGCAGCACCGGCACCTTGCCATAAGCGGCATTGACGCCTGAGACCTGGAGCAGCGCATCCCCGTCAATGGCGGCCGGAGCTGTGCGGACCTTGGGGCGCGCGGCCGCCATAAGCGTGCAGGTATAGTCGTCGGCAGGTGCATGGAGCACCTGCGCCGCATCGCCCTGCTCCCGGGTGCGCCCCTGGTTGAGCACAAGAATCTGGTCTGCCATCTGCGCCACCACCGCCAGATCGTGGCTGACATAGATCGCCGTCGCGCCCACTGCGGCAATTGCCGCCTTGAAGGCTTTGAGCACCTCGACTTGCGTGGTCACGTCAAGCGCCGTGGTCGGCTCATCTAGGATCACGAGTTCCGGCCGCGTGATCAGCGCCATTGCCGCCATCAGCCGCTGAAGCTGCCCGCCGGAAAGCTGGTGCGGATAGCGCGCCCCGATGGTCTGCGGGAACGGCAGCGCCAGCACACGGAACAGTTCCACAGCGCGCGCTTCAGCCTCGGCCTTGCCCGCCAGTCCATGGACCAGCAAGGGCTCGGTCACCTGTGCCATGATCGTACGCGAAGGGTTGAAGGCCGAAGCGGCACTCTGCGCCACATAGGAAACGCGCCGGCCGCGCAGCGTCCGGAGGCCTGCCTCATCTAGCTGGTCGACCCGCGTATCGCCTAGCCACACCTCGCCGGAGATCGTCGCGCCGAAGCGCGAATAGCCCATCAGCGCCAGTGCGATCGTCGTCTTGCCGGACCCGGATTCCCCAATCAGCGCGAGAACCTGCTCGCGCGCAATCTCGAACGAGACGTCCTGAACAATCGCTTTTTCACCTGCGACGATGCGCAAATTCTTGACCGATACATGCGCGTTCATCCCTCCGTCTCCAAGGGCTTGAGCGCATCGATCAGCAGGTTCGCGCCGACCGTCAGCGTGGCGATGGCGATGGCGGGCACAATGATCGCGGGCGCGCCTTCGGTAAGCCCCGAGATGTTCTCGCGTACCAGCGAGCCGAGGTCCGCATAGGGCGGCTGCACCCCAAGGCCGAGGAACGACAGGCCAGATAGCAGCAGCACGATGAACACGAAGCGCAATCCGAGATCGGCCAGCAGCGGGTGGATCATGTTGGGCAGCACCTCACGCAATGCCACATGCCATCCCCCTTCGCCTCGGGCTCGTGCCACGGTAACGAAATCGAGTGCGACCACGTTGACCGCCAGCGCCCGGGCAATGCGAAAATTGCCCGGGACATAGGTAACCGCCGTGATCGTCAGCAGCAGGCCGAGCGAGGAGCCGAATGCCGCAACCATGACCAGCGCGAAGATCTTCGAAGGGATCGAGATCAGCGTGTCCATCACACGTGAAAGCACCTCGTCCACCCAGCCTCCGCAGACGGCAGCAGTCAGCGCAAGTGCGGTTCCGCCAAGACAGGCCAGCAGCGCCCCGCCAGCGCCAAGGAACACGGTATAGCGCGCAGCCCATAACAGGCGGCTCAGCACATCGCGGCCGAGATAGTCGCTGCCCAGCGGAAACCGCGCAGACAGGCCCGAAAAAACCTCGAAGTCGACGAAGGCCCCCACCGGATGCGGGGCGAGCGCAGGTCCGGCCAGGGCTATCGCCAGCCACATCAGTACAAGGCCGAGCCCGATCCGGCCCGAAAGCGGCAATGCGCGTGCGAGGGAGATCAGCGGTCTCACTGCGCGCGCAGCCTTGGGTTGGCGAGGATCGCGATTGTATCGGCCAGCAGCATGAGAGCGAGATAGACCGCACAGAAGATCATTGCGCAGGCCTGCAGCAGCGGCATGTCGCGGCTGGTCACCGCATTGACCATCAGGCTGGCAAGCCCGGGAAAGTTGAAGATCGTCTCCACGATGATCGCCCCGCCCATCAGGTAGGACAGCGACAGTGCCACCGCATTGACGATCGGTCCGACTGCATTGGGCATGACGTGGACCAGGACGATGCGGCGAAACGGCAGGCCCTTCAGCCGCGCCATTTCCACATAGGGCTGGTCAAGCTGGTCGGCCACCGCCGACCGCGTCATCCGCGCCATTTGTGCAACCACGACGACCGTGAGTGACAGCACCGGCAAGGCGCAGGAGCGCAAGCTGTCCCACAGGCTTGCCTCTTCGTTGACCAGCGCGATGGAGGGCAGCCATAGGAGTTTGACCGAGAACACCAGCACGCCCAGCGTCGCCACCAGGAATTCGGGCATTGCCACCGCAGAAAGCATCGCGAGATTCAGCCCCCGGTCCAGCCGTCCGCCGCGATTGATGGCGGAAGCAATGCCGATGGTAAGCGCCAGAGGCACCGAAAGCAGCGCCGTGAAGCCCGCCAGCATCAGCGAGTTGGGCAGCCGTTCGGCAACGACATCGCGCACAGGCATGCCGGCGACCAACGACAGGCCGGGATCGCCCTGCACCATGCCGCGCAGCCATTCCAGGTAGCGTGTCAACGCCGGTCGATCGAGACCCATCTCGTGGCGCAGTGCAGCTACCTGTTCGGGGGTAGCGCTCTGCCCCAGGCTTTCCTGCGCAGCATCGCCGGGCAGGAGGCCGGAAATGGTGAAGACCACTGCTGAAACCAGAAGCAGCGTCAGCGCCGAAGAAGCGATGCGCTTGCCCACCAGCCGCAGTACGCCGGACAGCGCGGAGCGAGGAGATTCAGCCGTCGCCATCAGCCATTCCACCACACATGTTCGGCAAACTGATAGCCCATCAGCCCACCCAACGGCACCGAGGTGAGGCCACCCAGCCGCTTGTCGAACGCATCGATCAGCGTGATGAACACCGGGATCGCCACGCCGCACTTGCCGTGCACGATCTGCTGCATCTCGCCATATATCTCGCGGCGCAGGCCCTCGTCGGTTGCCCCGCGCGCTTCCACCAGCAGCCGGTCGAACCGTTCGTTCTTCCAGCCGCTTTCGTTCCAGTCCGCATCGGACTTGTAAAACAGGCTGAAGACCAGATCCGCTGTCGGGCGCGGATTGGTGTTACCGAAGCCCAGAGGGTGCTTCATCCAGTGGGTGGACCAGTAGCCATCGGCAGGCACGCGGTTCACCGCCAGTTCCAGCCCTACCCGCGCGCCATATTCCTGCAGGATCGAGGCCATGTCGACCGAACCTTCGGCTGCGGGCGAAGCGTAGATCGGCAGGCGCACGCCTTTCAGCCCGCTGCGCGCCAGATGCCATCTGGCCCTGTCGAGATCGAGCTTGGTCTGCGCAATGTGCGGGTTGAAATAGGGGTGGAAGGGCGGGATCGGATGATCGTTGGCGATCGTTGCGTAGTTACGGAACAGCGCACGCTTGATCAGCGGACGGTCGAACAGATGCTTGATCGCCATCACGAAGTCGGGATTGCCGGTCGGCAGCCGGTCCTGCCGCAATATCAGATCGGAATAAAGGCCCGATGGCGTTGCCAGCACCCGGTGCGCAGGCGATGTGTCCACCCGCTTCGTCGATCGCGGGTTGAGCGACATGATCAACTGCACATCGCCTGAAAGCAGCGCGTTCACTCGGCTGACTTCATCGGGAATGGCGATCAGTTCGATCCGGTCGAGCCAGGCTTTGCCTGGCACCCAATAGTCCTCGTTGCGCACAACCTCAGTACGTACGCCGGGCTTGAACTGGGCGAGGCGATAGGGGCCGGTACCGTTGCCCCCGGGTTTCGCCTCGCCCGCGCGCACGATCAGGAAATGCGATTGCGAAAGGATCGCCGGCAGATCGGCATTTGCTCCGTGCAGGCGGATCACAACGCCGTAGCGTCCATCGGGCCGCACTTCGGCGAATTGCCGGGCAATCGTCGCCATCTTCGATCCCAGTGCGGGATCGGCATGGCGGCGCAACGACCACACGACGTCGGCGCTGGTCAGTTCGGCACCATCATGAAACCGCACGCCCTTGCGCAGGGTAAAGTGCCAGATCACGCGATCGGCGCTGTCGAAACGTTCTGCAAGTTTGGGCCGCGCGATCAGGTCTGCTCCGGTTGCGGTCAAGCCGCTGTAGAGCATGAAGTGGCGCAGATAATCGGTCGAATGGCTGGCCTTGGCCGGATCGAGCGTATCCGAAGTGGAGGCAGATTGCCCCGCCACGCAGATCGATCCGCCGCGCCTCGGTGCCGCGCTTGCGATAGTGCCGGGTAGCGTCAGCGCACCTGCCGCGGCAAGGCCCGAACCGATCAAGGCGCGGCGTGTCAGGCCCATCAGTGCAGCCAGTCCTGCAGCCGGTACCACGCCCCCACCATCGGCAGGAACCAGGGCTTTCCCAAATGGCCGGGAATTGCGGGCCATGAAAGCTCGGTAAAGGGATTGGCCGAAGGATCGCCGCCCATGACCCTTGCCATGTGCTGGCCCATGGCGGTCGCCATCTGCACGCCGTGACCGCTGTAGCCCATGGCGTAGAACAGTCCGTCATGTTCTCCCGCGCGCGGCAGGCGGTCTGCCGTCAAGTCAATCGCTCCGCCCCAGCAGGCGGCGACTCCGGTGCCCGCAAGGTCGGGGAACAGTTCGCGCAGCTTCGCCTCGAGCACGCGGCCCGATTTGGCATCCGACGTGGGATTCGACAGTGCAAAGCGCGCCCGCCCGCCAAAGATCAGGCGGTTGTCGCCGGTAAGCCGGAAATAATTGCCGACAATCCGGCTCGTCACATAATTGCGCCGCGTCGGGAACAGATGGTGCGCCAGGCTGGCAGAAAGCGGCTCGGTGGCGATCACGAAACTGCCCACGGTCACGATGCGGCGGCGAAACCAGCCGAATGGCGCGTAAGGGCTGTTACCCCCTGTCGCAATCAGCACCTGCCTTGCCTGCGCGCGCCCGCGCGGGGTCGTCAGGCTCCAGCGGGCGCCAGACCGTTCGATCGCTTCGACCGGCGCGCTCTCCCAGACCCGCGCGCCGGCCCGCACCGCCGCTTCGCCAAGGCCTGCGCCCAGCTTGCCGGGATGGAGTTGCGCGCTCGTCGTCTGCACGAGCGCACCGTGAAACCCCTGCGCGTGAATTTCGGAAGAAATTTCACCGGGCCCGACAAGTTGGACGTTGGGGTCGACCTCTTTGCGCAGCAGCGCGTGAGCGGCTTCCAGCTTGGGGAAATGCTCGGGCTTGGCGGCCAGCTTGGCCCGGCCGCAGCGGATGAAATCGCAGTCGATCCCCTCGCGCGCCGTAATCCGCTCCACGGTTTCAACCGCGTCCACATGCGCAAGATACCACTTGCGCGCCAGATCGATGCCATGTGCCGATGCCAGCGCGCCGAAATCATGCGCGGTCCCGGCATTGCACTGCCCGCCGTTGCGTCCCGACGCCGCCCCAGCAATGCGACCTCCCTCCAGCAACATGACATTTGCTCCGCTGCGCGCGAGCTCCAGTGCGGCGGAAAGCCCCGTAAAGCCGCCGCCGATGACGGCAACGTCGCAATCGCCCTCGACGCGGCCCTGCTCGCCACCCGCAAAGGGGGGCGTGCTTTGTTGCCAGTAGGAGAGCGATTGCGGCTGCATCGCTCAGAGGCCGACAACCGCGGGCAGTGCGCCGATGTGCGGGATTTCGACATCGCGATAGTTGGCGTTCGAAGGCTCATGCCCGCGCCCGACGAATACGCGGCAGCCAAAGCCGAGGTCCGTCGCCGTGTTCTGGTCATAGCGGAAGCTGGAGGACACATGCATGCCGACTTCCGGACCCATGCCCAGCTGATCGAACATATATTCGAAAGCCTGCATACGCGGCTTGTAGGCCTGCGCGCTTTCCGCAGTGCAGACCTTGTGGAAGGTCGCGCCCAGCATGCCCACGTTCGACATGATCTGGCTGTTCATGGCGTTGGAAAGGATCACCAGCGGGATCTTGTCGCAAATCTTGGAGAGGCCACCCGGGACGTCGTCATGAGGGCCCCAGGTCGGCACCGCCTCATAAACCGCATTGGCGTCTCCCTCGCGGAATTCCACGCCCCACTTCTTCGAGCAGCGCTCGAGCGAATTGGCGATCACGTCGCGATAGGGCTTCCACGCGCCCAGTACTTCGTCAAGGCGATAGGCCCCCCAGTCCTTGCAGAACTTCGGCAGGGCCTCGGGCGGAAGGCGATCAGCATAGAAGCCGATGGCCATATCGGTCATGCGAAAGCGGGTCAGCGTGCCATAGCAGTCGAAGCTGATGAACTTGGGGGTGAAGACGGCGGTGCTCATGACAGGCGATCGATCCCTCTTGTGGGCCATCCGGGCAAGCCCGGGAAGCGGTCTGCGATGTTACAAGATCACCACCCCCTAAGCGGAACTTGCACCCGTTCGTTGCTTTGAGAAACCATCCCGGGCACTTTTTGCGGCAGGTTCACGGCATGACATGCCGTGCCTCAATAGCCGCGCGTCCGGTCCACCTCGCCCAGCAGCGGCTCGCCAGCCAGGAGGCGCAGCACATTGTCGGCGAGCACTTCCCCGGCACTTGCATGGCGCGTCTCCGCAGCGACATGGGGGGTAAGGAAAACCGCGGGGTGGTCATAGAATGCGTGGCCCGGGGGCAAGGGCTCAGGCATTGCGACATCCAGCATCGCCGCGCGCAGTTGCCCGCTGTCTAGCGCGGCGATCAGGTCATCTGCCACCAGATGCCCGCCGCGCCCGACATTGATCACGGCACTGCCACGCGGCATGTTTTCAAAGGTTTCACGGCACAGAATGCCGCGCGTTTTATCGGTTAGCGGCAGCAGACAGACGAGGATGTCGCTTTGTGCCAGGAAGGCGTTCATCGCTTCTGGGCCGGCAAAGCAGGTCACATCTTCGATCATGTGGGCACTGCGGCTCCAGCCCGAAAGCAGAAAGCCCAGCGGTTTCAGCCTTGCCAGGGCGGCCTTACCCAGTTCGCCGAGCCCCATGACACCCACGCGGGTTTCTGCGGCAAGGCGCGTAGGACGATAGGTCCAGCGCCCGGCGCGCTGCTCGGCAAGGAAGAATGGGAGATCGCGATGCAGCGCAAGGCAGGCCATGGCGACATATTCCGCCATGCCGGTGATGATGCCGGGCTCTACCATACGCACCACGCGAACCTGCGGCGGAAGTGCAGAAATCGGCAATTGATCGATCCCCGCACCGACGCTGAACAGCATTTCAAGATTGGGAAACTGCGCAATGAAATCTGGCGGGACATTCCACGCGGCCAGATAGCGTATCTGCGCCGGATCCACGGCATCGCGCCCCCATCGCAAGAACGGCAATTGCGGTACGCGCGATGCCATGATGTCCGCCCAGATCGCGCCGCGCGCTTCAAGCCCGTGATAGAGAAACGTCATGTCTTCTGCGTTCCTTGGGTGGCGCGTCATGTCAATGTCGGCCGGTCAGGCAAGCGAACAGACGGAAGGGCAGGCAGGACGTGCCTGCCCGCCCTCCATATTCCTCCCGGCTCAGAAGGAGTATGTCGCGCGCACGTTGAACGCACGCGGCGCACCGGGCGCGATCCACAGCCGAGAGTAGGACGCGGCATAATATTGCTTGTCGAACAGGTTGGTCACGTCGGCAGTCACGCGGACGTTGTCGAGCGGTTCGTACGTCGCCATCAGGCGGGTCAACATGTAACCCGGCAGTTCGAACGTGCTCGCCGTTTCGCCGAGCCGCTCGCCGACATAGTTGATGCCTGCGCCGAGGGTGAAACGCTGGTCGCCGATCATGAAACCCTTGCTGACGATGAGGTTGGCGGCATGCTTGGGAATGTTGATCAGGCGGTCACCCGGGTTGATCGTCAGGCCGAAGTCCTTGTCGAGCGATCCGGTGGTCCAGGTGGCATCGAGATAGGCATATGTCGCTATCACGGTGATGTCGCCCGGCAGGTTGGCGTTGAGATCGAACTCGATACCACGTGAACGGGCCTCACCCCCGGCGATCGAAAACCCGGCATTGTTCGGATTCGGATCCGCCGTCAGGATGTTGTTCTTCTTCATCGTGAAGGCCGCCAGAGTGGCGCTGATCGTGTCGTCCGGTGCGGCAAAGCGCATGCCCACTTCATATGACCGGCTCAATTCTGGCGCAAAAGGATTGCCGGCAGCGTCCACGCCGCTGTTCGGGCGGAAACCCTCGCCGAAACCGCCATAGACCGAAACAGAATCTGTAGCTTTGTAGAGGATGCCCGCAGTCGGGTTGAACTGCTTCTGCGTAACATTGAACTCCCGGTTGTTGATCCGGTTGAGGATATGCTGGCGGAAGTTGTCATAACGAGCGCCGAAGCGCAGCTTGAGGCGGTCCGAGAGATCGACCTGGTCCTGGAAGTAGATGCCCCAGGCCTTCTGCTCTTCGTCGCTGTTGGTGATCACGGCATTGGGCACCGGACGATTGCCATAGACCGGATTGAACACGTTCACAGCATTGTTCGCGATGGTCAGCGCAGTGCCCGCTACATAATTGGGCGGACGGTAGCGGCTCTGAAACAGATCGATGTCGAACTTGTCGAAGTCCGCGCCCAGAAGCACATGATGCGTCAGGCCGGCGGTGTAGAGCTTGCCCGAAACTTCGCCACGCACCGAGAGGTTCGTGGTGTCATAGTCGCGCAGATTGCGCTGGCGGGTCAGGTTGGTGAAATCATTGTCGATCGCCTGCCGGCCGAGCGCAAGCTCAGCCTGCGTGCCGAAGCCGACAAAGCTGGTGTCGCGATAGCCCAGACCGGCGAGCAGATACCAGTCGCTGCTCAGCTTCTGTTCGAGCTGGAACTGGTGACCCAGCACCTTGACGTGAATCGGACCATCGCCCGGCTCGCCCAGAAAGCGCGAATTGGGAATGCGGCCCAGCACATTGTTGATCGCCAGCACGCCGCGATCGAAAGGTACCTTGTTGTCCACGAACTCCATTTCATAGGAGAGTTTCGTGCCATCGGCGGGCTTGAACAGGACTGATGGGGTCAGGACATAGCGGGTCTGCTTGATCGTATCGCGGAAGCTGTCGCCGTCCTGCGCAGCGCCGTTGAGGCGGATCGCCAGCGTGTCGGAGAGGGCGAGATTATAGTCCGCCTCGACCCGATAGGTGTTCCAGCTGCCACCCTGCACCGCAAGGGATCCGAACGACTTGTCGGTCTGGGCCTTCTTGGTGATGATGTTGACCGTACCGCCCGGCTCGCCACGGCCAAACACGGCACCATTGGGGCCTTTCAGGATTTCGATCCTCTCGATGTTTGAAGCATCGCGCGGTCCGCCATAACCGCGGCCACCATTGAACCCATTGACCAGGAAGCCCGACGGGAAGTTTTCGTCGCCCGCAAAGCCGCGGATGGCAAAGGCATCCCACAGGCCGCCGAAGTTGTTCTGGCGGGCAATGCCGCTCGAAAGGTCGAGCGCATTGTCCAGACGGGTAATGTTGAGGTCCTGCAGCGTCTTGGACTCGATCACCTGCACGCTCTGGGGAACGGCGGAAAGCGGCACGTCACCACGGTACTGCTGACGAAGGCCGATCACGATCATTTCGTCTGGCGAAGAGGTCGCTTCCTCGACATCAGGCGCAGTCTGCGCCTGCGCTACGGTCGGCATTGCTCCTGTTGCCACGCCGAAAAGCAGTGCGGCCTTCATTGCTGCTCCTGCTACGGGAAATTGTGTCTTCATAGCAACTTCACCCCCATTCCTGATGCGTAAGGTCTGATTTCGCGCCCCGTGTGACAATTTCAGATCAACAGAGAGCGAAATCGGCTGTCGAGCCGTCCTGCGTTTTATGTTTATTACGGAGAGACTATGGGGCTGCAGACGAATCTTGCATCGAACCGATCGGCCCTGACGGGTAAAGATTGTGAAATCCCGATGACACCGGCGTTTTATGCTGTCGCTGGATTGGAGCGATATCCGCTGACCAGGGCCGGAGTTATTGTCCCGTGCTACGGCTCTATCGCCTGTCGAGCCGCTAGAGATATTTGAGCCACCAGATATCCTTGCGGCGCTGCTTGACCCCGGTGAACCAGCGGGTCGGAAGATAGAGTGGCACCACAAGCAGGGCCGTCCAGATCCACAGCGTCGAAAGATTGTCCACGCCGAACACGGTGCCCTTGACCGGGCCGTACAGCGCCAGCGCCACGTGGTAGACCAGTTTCAGCATGTAGAGATGCAGGATATAGAAGAACATCGGTGCCCCACCGAGATGGGTGAGAGGCGGCAGCGCCGCGCTGTCTTGATATTTCTCGAACAAGGCCAGCAACAGTACGCCTGCGCCCAGCGTCGGCAGCAAGAACAGCAGCGAGGGCGGATATTTGGTCAGCGCAAGGAAGCTCATCACCGTGCGCAGCGGGGTGTCGCCCGTGAACCACGGCTTGTCACCATAGACATTGGCATAGCGGATCAGCACGAAGGCCGCGATCATGCCAAAGCCCAGCATCACCAGCCGCCGCAGTCGCAGGCCCGGATCGCTGCCCTTGCCGAACCACGGGCCAGCGGCGTAGCCCAGCAGGATCACCCCGATCCACGGCAGCACCGGATAGGTCGTCTTCGCAGTCAGACCTGCACCGAGATCGATCACGGTACGCTGATGCAGCACCGCCCAGATCGCATGGCCGCTGTCCTGCGACGTCAGCACGATAGGATCGAGCAGGTTGTGCAGGGTGCATATCGCAAGTCCGAGCGCGAATTGCAGCCCGCGCGGCAGGTGGATCAGCGCGGAAAGCGCCAGCATCGAAATGCCGATAGCCCAGATGACCTGCAACCAGAACCGCGCCGGAGGGAATCCGAAGGGCTGTGTCGGCCAGGCCAAGCAGATCACGGAGAGTTCCAGGAAAATCAAGAACAGCCCGCGCTTCAGCAGGAATTTGCTGACCTCCGTCTTCGTGTGCGACTGGCCATAGAGCCAGGCGGAAAGTCCGGTCAGCGCCACAAAGGTCGGCGCGCAAAAGGTTGAGAGCAACCGCGTGAAGAATAGCCCCGGATCGGTGGTGGTCGCATCAACGGGGTCGCTGACCGGCAGGTGAAGGAAGAAGGTCTCGCGCACATGATCCACCAGCATGAACAGCATGACGAGCCCGCGCAGCGCATCGATCGCCTGCAAGCGCGTCCGTGCCGTCGCGGGGGTGTCCGACGCTGATGCGGGCAAGGCGCTCGATGCAGAAACAGCCACAGATACGGGATGTGCAGTCATCGTGGCTCCCTTCGCCGATACATCGGTTGCGCAGTCACTCTTCCGCGTGCGGAAGCACGAACGAGAGCGACGCCGAATGCTCCATCCGCGTATATTTCGCCGGGTTGTCGCTCGGCGTTATCAGCACGCCCATGACCACATTGAGGCCCTGATTGCGCAGGGCAACCGTGGCGTAACCCTGCGCATCGGTGATTGCCTGCACATGATCGGGATCGTTGACAAAATCGGCGTGAATCGCAACGCCCGGAGCAGGTTTGGCGCCGAACCAGGCCCTTATGCGCAGCGGCTTGCCCATTTCCTGCGGGATTGCCGTGCCTTCGGGAACGATCTGCAGTCCATGCCCGGCCAGCAGCGGCACCGGCTGCTTCGGAAGGCTTGTCAGATGCACCGCATATTTGAAGTTATGCTCGGAAACCACCGCATCAGGCACCTCGTCGCGCCCCATATTGTGCCAAACCCCGGCCTTGTCCTTGCTCCACAGGCCATAGTCCATCGCAGCGGCAACCAGCGCCACTGGCCGATCGCTTTCAACCACCGGAATGGCGCCCGCCGCGCGCAGCTTGGTCGGCACCGGCTGGCCCATGGCATCCAGACCGACAATCGCATGGACTAGCGGCATGCGCTTCACCGCATCCAGATCATCGGCCCCTACGCCATAGACCAGCGCCAATTGCCGCGCCCGCTGGGCAAACCAGATACCGTGGGCCTGCGCAGCGCTGGCAGCAAGGGCTGCACAGATCAGGGATCCGCTGAAGATCGTCGCAAGCAATCGGGAACGTCTGCGCATCGCGTCTCTCCCGGGCCAAAGTGGCTCTGGATGATCAGGTTAGGCCGCCTGAACAGTCTTTCCTTTCGAACTCTGCCTTGTGACGGCAGCATTCTGTCGTGCTGCCTTGTGCAAATGGCGGATTCATACTGCAGACTTGGCTGCCTGCTCCGCAGCGCAATCCTGAGAGATCACTCGCCGCCCGCGCAGGAACGGCCCGGCAAGCCATTTGTGCCGGTAGGTTCTTGCGCTGCATGGCTGGCCGAGGGCGCATTCGAACGGGTGAGCATGAGCGGGCGACTGTCGCGGAGTCGGAGCGCTGTGGCCGTTTCAACGATGTATGGAGGCCCGAGCCGGAATCGAACCGGCATATACGGATTTGCAGTCCGCTGCGTCACCATTCCGCCATCGGGCCAGTGGAGCGGGCAAATGGCGGGGGCGGGGGGGATTGTCAACCGTCATTGGCAGCGATCTTCGTCTTTTGCCCAAATCCCCAGATCATGCTTGGCGGAAATGCGTCGAGGCGATAAAGCCTTGAAGCTGTCCGTACTGTATTGTATGGCTAAGACACTAAGTGGCAGGAAACCCAGTGACCGAGCAGAATTTCGAGCAGATGCGTCGCGCGATGGTGGTGAGCCAGCTCCGGACCACCGGGGTCAGCGATGCACGCGTCGTCACCGCCATGGGCGAGGTCGCGCGTGAGCGCTTCGTACCCGCGGACAAGGCCGCGATCGCTTATGCCGAAATCGCTCTGCCGCTGGGCCATGGGCGTTCGCTCAATCCGCCGATGGTGACCGGCCGTCTGCTCACGCGGGCGCAGATCGTGGCCGGAGACAGCGTGCTGCTCATCGGCGCGGCGACCGGTTATACGGCGGCCCTGCTCCTCGCGCTCGGCGCCAGCGTCGTCGCGGTGGAAGAGGACGAGGCGTTGTTCGCGCAGGGCAAGGCGGCCGTTCCGGGAGCCACTTGGGTCAAGGCGGCGCTGACCGCCGGCAGCAAGAAGGGCGCACCCTATTCGCTGATCCTGATCGATGGCGCCGTGGAGCAGCTTCCGCAGGCGCTGGTCGATCAGCTTGCGGATGGTGGGCGCCTGGTCGGCGCGCTGATCGAAAATGGCATCAGCCGACTGGTCTCGGGTGCGAAGGCGGGCAAGGGTTTCGGGACGACGGCGTTCGCCGACGCCGATGCCGCCATCCTTCCCGGTTTCGAGAAGCCTGCCGGATTCAGCTTCTGACAGGGATGTAACAGGTGACATCGAAGCTTGGGGGTAAAGCGGCAGGCCGTTTCCATATGTCCGCCGCGATGCTGGCGCTCGCCCTTTCGGCCGCGCCGGCCAGGGCCGAGACGCTGCGCGAGGCGCTAAGCCGCGCTTATGCTTCGAACCCGACGCTGACGGGTGCGCGGGCAGGGCTCCGCGCCACCGACGAAGGGGTCGAGATCGCGCGCGCTCCGGGGCTGCCCGATGTCGCCGCGACCGCTGGCTATAATGAGTTCGTCAAGCGCTCGGCCAACGCCTTCACCTTCCCCAAGCGCGCGCTGCAGGCCGGCGCGACCGTAACTGTTCCGATCTACCAGGGCGGCGGCATCCGCAATTCGATCCGCGCGGCCAAGGCGCGTGTCGAGCAGGGGCGGGCGAGCCTGCTGGGGACCGAGGCCAATGTGTTCACGATGGCCGTTGCGGCCTATATGGACGTCATCCGAGACACTGCGATCGTCAACCTCAACCAGGGCAATGTCAGCGTTTTGGAGACCAATCTCCAGGCGAGCCGCGACCGCTTCGAAGTCGGCGACCTGACCCGCACCGACGTGGCTCAGTCCGAAGCCCGGCTGGCCGGTGCGCGCGCCAATCTCCGCTCGGCACAGGCTCAGCTGGACGCCAGCCGGCAGACCTATCTCGAAGTGGTCGGCACCTTCCCCGACACGCTGGAGCCGCCGCCGGCACTGCCGGGCCTGCCGGCCAGCTCGGAAGATGCGGTCGAACTGGCGGTCGCCAACAACCCCGATCTTGCCGCAGCCCGTCAGGCGACGCGCGCCGCACAATATGACATCGGCGTTGCCGAAGCGACGCGGATGCCGCGCCTCCAGGCCTTCGGTCAGGGCGACTACACCGATTATCGGGGCACGCTCGCCGGTGGCCTTGCCGGTGTCGCGCAGATCGACAAGACCGCCACGGTCGGCCTCCAGGCGCAGATTCCGCTCTATCAGGGCGGCGAGCCGGCTGCGCGCGTCCGACAGGCGCAGGCGCGCAAGAGCCAGGCGATCGAGGCGGAGACGGCCGCCGAGCGTGCGGTGATTGCCGATGCCCGCATCGCCTATGCCCGCTACGAAGCGGCGTTGGGCGTGATCGACTCGTCGGAAGCGGCTGTCTCGGCGAACGAACTCGCGCTCGAAGGCGTTCGGGCCGAACAGGGTGTGGGTAACCGCAACCTGCTCGACGTTCTGAATGCCGAACAGGAACTGCTCAATTCGCGCTCGACGCTCGTCTCGGCCAAGCGCGATGCCTATGTCGCGGGCTTCGCGCTGCTCGCTGCCATGGGCCGCGCGCAGGCCAAGACTCTCGGGCTCGATGGCGGGTCGCTGTACGACCCGGTGTCGAACTATAAGCGGGTGCACGGACGGATCTGGGACTGGGACAGCGACCCAAGACCGAAGCCGGTCGCGACATCGACCCGGAAGGAACCGAGCGTTTCCGCAGTTCCCGCACACAGCGCTGTGGAAACGCCCGGAAAATAGCCTATATTCGGCCCATGGCCGAACCGCGTCCCGAACCGTCGATGGAAGACATATTGGCTTCCATCAAGCGCATCATTTCCGACGAACCCGCAGCTTCCAGGCCGATCGCACAACGGCAGGCGGCAACCACCCCGCCTGCGCCGGTTCCCCCGATGGCTGCGCCGAATCGGGCGCCCGCGCCTGCGCGCCTGCCGCTCGGGCAGGTGCCGCCGCCGGCCGATCGCGACCCGCCGCCGCCCTGGCCGATCCGCAGCGAGACGCCCCCCCCGCCGCCGCGTCCCCAGGTCCCCGACTCGATCCTCGAATTGACCGATGCGGTGCCCGAACCGGCGCCGGTTCCGCCGCGTCCCGCCGAAGCACGGCCGGTGCAGCGTGCCGTCGAGCGCTTGCGCCAGGCCGAGGCCGAAGCGCCCGCAACGGTGTCCCGCCCGGTGCCCCGCGACCTGCTGCCGCGCACGCCTGCGCCGCGCGCTGCGGGTGGCGACATCACGCTCGATGCGCTGGTCCGTGAGGCGCTGCAGCCGATCCTGACCCAGTGGGTCGAGCGCAACCTGCCCGAAATCGTCGAGCGCCTCGTTCAGGCGGAAATTCGTCGGATGATGGAAAAGGACGGCTGACGGCGGGCGCCACCATATCGCGGCGGTGACACGGTCTTGGCGCTGGCGCGCGATTGGGCTAGCCCTTCGCCATGCAGAAAATCTCGCTTCTGGCCATCGGCCTAGCGGCGGGGATCGGCGCTTCCGCCCATGCCCGCCCCCTTACCATCACCGACGTCGCAACCCTGTCCCGCATCGGTAGCGCCGACGTGTCGCCCGACGGCCGCTGGCTCGTCTGGGACCAGCGCGAAACCGATCTGGCGGCCAACAAGGGGCGCACCGATCTCTGGCGGCTCGATCTGAGCCGCAAGGGCGCACTTCCCGAGAAGCTGGCCGCTGATCCCGCGAAGAACGAAAGCGGCCCGGCCTTCGCACCCGACGGCCAGTGGGTGTTCTTCACCGCCGACAAGGACGGCAAGAATGCGATCTGGCGCGTGTCCGTGGGTGGCGGCACGCCAGAGCTGGTCGCCGATCAGGACGTCGGCGGCTTCAGGATCGCCCCGACCGGCGACAAGCTGCTGGTCTGGGCCGACCGTCCGGTCGGCGCCCGTTCGCTGGCCGACACCAAGCCCGAGGCCAAGGGCGGCAGCGGCCGGACCTATGATGATTATTTCGTGCGCCACTGGGACAGCTGGGCCGATGGCCAGCGCTCGCAGCTGTTCGTCCTGCCGCTGTCGGCGGGCAAGGCTAGCGGCAACGGCGTCCCGCTGGTCGGGGCGCTCGTCGGAGATGCGCCGTCCAAACCCTATGGCGACGGCAGCGAGGTCAGCTGGAGCAAGGATGGCAAGACCGTCTATTTCACCCTGCGCGAGGCCGGGCGGACCGAGCCGCTGTCGACCAATCTCGACATCTTCGCGGTGCCCGCCGACGGATCGGCAGCCCCGGTCAACCTGACCGCCGCGAACAAGGCCACCGACAGCAAGCCCAGCGTCTCGCCCGATGGCAAGTGGCTCGCTTATGTCGCGATGAAGCGCCCGACCTACGAAGCCGACCGGCTGGTGGTGCATCTGCGCAACCTCGCGACCGGGGAAACCCGCGTGCTGACCGAAGGCTGGGACCGCTCGGCCGACAGCCTGTCATGGTCGAAGGACGGCAAGACGCTCTACGTCACCGCCGAAGACACCGGCACCGGCGCGATCTTCGCGATCGATGTCGCCAGGGGCAAGGTGACGCGCCTGACAGAGGGCGGTACGGCGGGCGGCGTCCTCGCGACGCCCAAGGGTTATGTCTATACATTAAACAGCCTGGTTGCGCCGTCCGACTTCTATGCGGTCAGCGGCAAGGGCAAGCCCGTCCGCCTGACGGTGGTGAACCGCGAGCGGCTGACGGGGATCGACATGCCGACGGTCGAGCATGTCAGCTTCGCCGGCGCCAATGGCGACACCGTCTGGGCCTATGTGCTGAAGCCCGCCGGGCTCGCCGAAGGCGCGAAGGCGCCGATGGCTTTCCTGATCCATGGCGGGCCGCAGGGTTCCTTCGGCGACGGCTGGTCCTATCGCTGGAACCCGGCGGTCTTCACCGGCGCCGGCTATGGCGCGGTGATGGTCGATTTCCACGGATCGACCGGCTACGGTCAGGGCTTCACCGACGCGATCAACCGGGATTGGGGCGGCAAGCCGCTGCAGGACCTGAAGCTGGGTTTTGCCGCCGTCACGCAGCGCTTCTCCTGGCTCGACGGCAGCCGCGCCTGTGCGGCGGGCGGTTCCTATGGCGGCTACATGACCAACTGGATCGCCGGCAACTGGCCAGACGGCTTCAAATGCCTCGTCACCCATGCCGGCGTCTTCGATGCGCGTGCCATGTCTTACGAGACCGAGGAGCTGTGGTTCGACGAGTGGGAGCATGGCGGCCCCTATTTCGAGGTGCCCGGAAATTACGAGAAGTGGAACCCGGTCAACCATGTGACGGCGTGGAAGACGCCGATGCTGATCCTGCATGGCGAGAAGGATTTCCGCATTCCCTATACCCAGGGCATCGCCGCCTTCACCGCCGCCCGGCGTCGCGACGTCGAGGCGCGGCTGGTGGTCTATCCGGACGAGAACCACTGGATCCTCAAGCCGAAGAACAGCATCCAATGGTATGACGAGGTGCTCGGTTGGATGAACAAGCACACCAAGGCCAACTGATCGCAACGGACAGTCGGCAGATTAGGGTGGCGCAGGGGCGGTTCTCCCCGCTAAAGCCTGCGCCACCATGACGATAGACAAGACGTTCGATCCCGCCGCCATCGAGGCCCGCTGGTACACCCATTGGGAAGACAAGGGACTGTTCCGCCCGGAGCGTCCCGATGCCGAGCCTTTCACGATCGTGATCCCGCCGCCCAACGTGACGGGCAGCCTTCACATCGGCCATGCGCTCGACGACACGCTGCAGGACGTCCTCGTCCGCCATGCGCGGCTCAAGGGCAAGGATGCGCTGTGGGTGGTCGGCACCGACCATGCCGGCATTGCCACGCAGATGGTGGTCGAGCGGCAGCTCAACGCCAAGGGGCAGAAGCGGACCGATTTCGACCGCGACGCCTTCATCGCCAAGGTGTGGGAGTGGAAGGAAGAGAGCGGCGGCACGATCACCCGCCAGCTCCGCCGCCTCGGCGCGTCGTGCGACTGGGCCAATGAGCGCTTCACCATGGACGAGGGCTTCTCGCGCGCCGTCCTCAAGGTGTTCGTCGACCTCTACAACCAGAAGCTGCTCTACCGCGACAAGCGGTTGGTGAACTGGGACCCCGGCCTGAAGACCGCGATCTCGGACCTCGAGGTCGAGACCAAGGAGGTGCAGGGCCATTTCTGGCACTTCTCCTATCCGCTCGCTGACGGCAGCGGGACGATCTCGGTCGCGACGACGCGGCCCGAAACGATGCTCGCCGACATGGCGGTCGCGGTCAATCCGGAGGATGAACGCTACAAGGCGCTGATCGGCAAGCAGGTGCGCCTGCCGATCACCGGTCGATTGATCCCGATCGTGGCCGACGAGCATGCGGATCCCGAGCTGGGCTCGGGCGCGGTGAAGATCACGCCAGGCCATGACTTCAACGATTTCGAGGTGGGCAAGCGCGCCGGATTCAAGCCGGGCGAGATGCTCAACATGCTCGATGCCGACGCGCGCGTCGTGCAGACCAGCGATGGCCTGATCCCCGCCGACTATCTCGGCCTCGACCGCTTCGAGGCGCGCAAGATCGTCGTCGCGGCGATCGAGGCGGCGGGCCTGCTCGAGAAGATCGAGGACCGTGTGATCCAGACGCCGAAGGGCGATCGATCTGGCGCGGTGATCGAGCCCTGGCTGACCGACCAATGGTATGTCGATGCCGAGACGCTGGCGAAGCCCGCGATCGAGGCGGTGCGCTCTGGCGCTATCAGGATCGTGCCGGAAAGCTGGTCGAAGACCTATTTCAACTGGCTCGAGAACATCCAGCCCTGGTGCGTGTCGCGCCAGCTCTGGTGGGGGCACCAGATCCCGGCATGGTATGACGAGGACGGCAATGTCTTCGTCGCGGAGACCGAGGAGGAGGCCAAGGCACTGGCCGGCGGCAGGACGCTGACCCGCGATCCCGACGTCCTCGACACTTGGTTCTCGTCCGCGCTGTGGCCGTTCGGCACGCTGGGCTGGCCCGACGAGGTGATGGGCAACCCCTCCCCTTCAGGGGAGGGGGAGGGGTGGGGCCTGCGGGCCTCGCCAAGCCCATCGTCTGAAGGAGGAGAGGCCCCACCCCAAACCCCTCCCCTGAAGGAGAGGGGCTTATTGGCTCGCCACTACCCCAATGACGTGCTGATCTCCGGCTTCGACATCCTGTTCTTCTGGGATGCGCGCATGATCATGCAGGGCCTGCATTTCATGGGCGAGGTGCCGTTCAAGACGCTCTATCTGCACGGCCTCGTTCGCGCCGCCGATGGCTCGAAGATGTCGAAGTCGAAGGGCAACACGGTCGACCCGCTCGGCCTGATCGACAGATATGGCGCCGATGCGCTGCGCTTCACGCTGACCGCGATGGAAAGCCAGGGCCGCGACATCAAGCTCGATGAGAAGCGGGTCGAGGGTTATCGCAACTTTGCGACCAAGTTGTGGAACGCCGCGCGCTTCGCGCAGGGCAACGGCATCGGCGCCTCGACGTCGGTCGAGGCCCCCGCCGCGCAGCTGGCGGTCAACCGCTGGATCGTCGCCGAGACGATGAAGACGGTGAAGGCGCTCGATCGCGCGATCGAGGATCTGCGCTACGACGAGGCAGCCAACAGCATCTACCATTTCGTCTGGGCCAGCTTCTGCGACTGGTATATCGAACTCAGCAAGCCGCTGCTCGGCGAAGATGCCGATCCGGCACAGGCGGCCGAGACGCGCGCCGTCGCGGGCTGGGTGCTCGACCAGATATTGGTGATGCTGCATCCGTTCATGCCGTTCATCACCGAGGAGCTGTGGCACGCGCTCGGCGAGCGGCCTTATGAACTGATCCTCGCCAAATGGCCGCTGTTCGACGAAAACGCGATCGATGCCGATGCGCAGGCCGAGATCGACTGGCTGATCCGGCTGGTCAGCGAGGTTCGCGCCGCGCGCAACGGTCTCAACGTCCCGCCGGGAACGCGGCTGCCGGCCTATAGCCGGGGCGCGAGCGAGCAGACGCTCGCCCGGCTGCGCGCCAATGCGACGGCGGTCGCGCGGCTTGCGCGCATCGACCCGGCCGAAGGCGAAGCGCCGGCTGGCGGCGCCGCGCAGGTGGTGGTCGACGAGGCCACCTTCGTGCTGCCGCTTGAGGGCGTGATCGACCTCGACGCCGAACGCGCCCGCCTCGCCAAGGCGATCGCCGCCGCAGAGAAGGAGCGCGACGGGCTCGCCAACCGGCTCAACAACCCGGCCTTCGTCGAAAAGGCCAAGCCCGAGGCGGTCGAGAAGGCGCGTGCCGATCATGCCGAAAAGAGCCTGGAGGCGGAACAGCTGAGCGCAGCGCTGGCTCGGCTTGGCTGATATGGCGCAACAGCAGCGGGACCTGACGCAGGGGCCGATCGGCAAGACCCTGCTGCTGTTCACCATCCCCACGCTGGCGGGCAATGTCCTCCAGTCGCTCAACGCCTCGATCAACACGATCTGGATCGGGCGTTTCCTCGGGGAGAAGGCGCTGGCGGCGACCGCCAACGCCACCAACATCATCTTCCTGATCTTCTCGGCGCTGTTCGGCTTCGCGATGGCGGCGATGATTCTGATCGGCCAGCATGTCGGGCGTCGCGATGTGGACGCCGCGCGGCGCGTGTTCGGCGCGGCGGCGGGGCTGCTGCTCGGCATTTCCTTCGTGATGGTCGCGGTCGGGGTCGGCTTCACCGATCGGCTGCTCCACCTGCTTGGTACCCCCGCAGATGCGGCGCCGCTCGCCTCGGCCTATCTCAAGATGATGCTGCTCGGCCTGCCGTTCAGCGCGCTCGTCGTCCTGCTGATGATGTCGCTGCGCGGGGTCGGTGATGCGATGACCCCGCTCTGGTTCATGATCGGCGGGACGATTATCGACGCGGGGCTCAATCCGCTGTTGATCATCGGTATCGGTCCCTTTCCCGCGCTGGGCATGGTCGGCTCGGCGATCGCGACGCTGATCGCCAATGCGGTGTCGCTCACGGGGATGATGGCGGTCGTCTACTGGCGCGACCTGCCGGTCCGGCTGCGCGGTGTCGAATTCCGTTATCTGCTGCCGCAGTGGACCCTGCTACGCCTGATCCTGTCGAAGGGCGTGATGATGGGGCTTCAGATGTTCGTCCTGACCGCGACGGGCCTCGTCATGATCGGCCTCGTCAACCATGCGGGCGTCATCGCCACGGCTGCTTATGGCGTGGCGGCGCAGCTGTGGAACTATGTCCAGATGCCGGCGCTGGCGGTCGGCTCGGCGGTCAGCGCGATGGCCGCACAGAATATCGGAGCTGGCCGCTGGGACCGGGTCGGCGCAATCACGCGCAGCGGGCTGCTCTACAATTTCCTGCTGACCGGCGTGCTGGTCCTTCTGCTGACTTTGTTCGATCGGCCGGTGCTGGGGCTGTTCCTCGGCACCGACAGCCCCGCGATACCGATTGCGCGCGAAATCCAGCTGATCGCAGGGTGGAGCTTCCTCTTCTCGGGCATGACGATGGTCTTCTTCGCGACCGTGCGCGCCAATGGCGTGGTCTTGGCGCCGCTGCTGATCATGATCGTCGGGCTCGTGATCTGCCGCCTGGGCTTTGCGGTGCTGGCCAAGCCCTGGCTGGGCTTCGATGCGCTGTGGTGGGCCTTCCCGGCAAGCTCGCTGATCGTGGCGCTTCTGTCCTGGGCTTATTATGTGCGCGGCGGCTGGCGCAACCGTTCGCTCGCCGACGAGGCGCTGGCGGCGGAGCGCGTGCCAGCCTGACGGATCAGGCGAGCGCTGGGGTCCCCGCCGGGCGCCGTTGCCGGATCGCCAGCGTCGCGATGGCGCCGGCCGCCATCAGCAGGCCGGCGAGGATCAGGACATGGCGCGGATCGCCGGCGAGCAGCGGGCGGTAGATCAACGGCATTGTCAGGCTTTCGATCATCATCGGGATGACGATGAACATGTTGAGGATGCCCATGTAGATGCCCGTCCGGTTCGGCGGGATGCTGTCGGACAGGATGACATAGGTGTTGCCCATCATGCTAGCCCAGCCGATGCCGATGCCGATCATCGGCAGCAGCAGCAGTCCGTGGGGCGTATAGGGCAGGGCGACCATAGCGATGCCCGATGCGGCCAGCGCGGCCGCATGGACCGACCGCGCCCCGATGCTGCGGGCGAGCGGAATCATCGCGAAGGCGGCGAGGAAGGCGACGAAATTGTAGAAGCCGCCGATCTGGCCGTTGACGAGGACCGCCTGTCGGAAGCCGCTGCTCATCGGATCGGCGGTGTCGAACAGCGAGCGGGCGAGGGCGAAGGTGATGTACTGCCAGTAACAGAACATCGCATACCACTGGAACAGCATCGCGACCGCAAGTTGCCGCATGGGCGTGGGCATCTCGACGATCGCCGTCTTGAGGTCGCGCAGCGTGGTCCGCACGGACATCGGCTCGGCGCGCATTGCCGCGATCTCCTCTGGCGACAGCGGCAATTCGCGCACGCGGAACACCGACCAGAGGATCGTGGACAGCGACAGCACCGCACCGATGATGAAGGCGATCCGCGTGACGACGGGGATGCCGTTCGGATCGAGCGCATTCAGATCGAAGCCCCACCAGACCAGCAGCGAGGGCGAAAGATAAGAGAGGGTCTGGGCGAGCCCGGTAAAGGCGCTCTGCGTCAGAAAGCCGAAGGGGCGTTGCGCCTCGTCGAGCCGGTCGCTGACATAGGCGCGATAGGGCTCCATCGTTACGTTGTTGGCCGCATCAAGGATCCACAGCAGGCTCGCGGCCATCCAGAGTTCCCGGCTGTAGGGCATGGCGAAAAGGCAGAGACTGCAAAGCACCGCGCCGATCAGGAAATAGGGCGTGCGGCGGCCGAAGCGGGTGACGGTGCGGTCGCTCAGCGCGCCGATCACCGGCTGGACGAGCAGTCCGGTCATCGGGCCGGCGAGCCACAGCAGCGGCATCGATGCCTCGTCCGCGCCCAGATAGCTGTAGATCGGACCCATATTGCTCTGCTGGAGCCCGAAGCTGAATTGCAGCCCCAGGAAGCCGAGGTTCATCTGGATGATTCGCCCGAGGGACAGGCGCGGCTTGGTCGTCATGGAGGCGTGCATGCCCTTCCTCTCCATCCCGTTCGGGCCTCTTTTATATGGCCTGTCAGCAATTTGTAATCCCATCTGCAAACGATTGCAATTTGTTCTTGCAATCGTTTTCGGTTCTATGCATCCTGTGTTCAGGCCGAGCTCAGATCGGCGTGGGAGAGAGATAATGAGGCATTTTCGGGCAGTCCTGTTCAGCTCCGTCGCCCTGATCGCGGCGACCCCTCTGTCTGCGCAGACGCAAGCGGAGGCTCCGGCCGACGCCATCGTCTCAAGCGAGGAAATCGTCGTCACGGCAGTCGCGCGCAGTTCGAACCGGCTCAACACCAGCGTCACCGTCAGCTCGCTCGGTGAGGCCGAAATCGCGAAAGTCGCGCCGCGTTCGGTGGCGGAAATCTTCCGCAATCTGCCGGGCATCCGGTCCGAGTCCTCGGGCGGCGAAGGCAATGCGAATATCTCGGTGCGCGGCCTGCCGGTCGCCTCTGGCGGCTCCAAGTTCCTGCAGCTGCAGGAAGATGGCCTTCCGGTTCTCGAGTTCGGTGACATCACCTTCGGCAATGCCGACATCTTCATGCGGTCGGACTTCAACGTCGGCCGGGTCGAGTCGGTTCGCGGCGGTTCGGCCTCGACCTTCGCGTCGAACGCGCCGGGCGGCGTGATCAACCTGATCTCCAAGACCGGCGAGCAGGAAGGCGGCGCGGTCCAGGCGACTGCGGGTGTCGACTATCGCGACTGGCGCATGGACTTCGACTATGGCGGTCGCCTCAGCGACACCGTCCGTTTTCATGTCGGCGGCTTCTATCGCCAGGGCGAAGGTCCGCGCAAAGCCGGCTATGACGCGAACAAGGGCGGCCAGATCAAGTTCAACGTCACCAAGGAATTCGACAGCGGCTATATCCGCCTCTACGGCAAATATCTGAACGACCGCGCGATCGGCTATCTGCCCAATCCGGTGCTGGTGACCGGCACCAACGCCGATCCGAAATATCAGAATCTGCCGGGCTTCAGCATCAACGGCGATACGCTGCATTCGCGCTATTATCGCGACAATGTCACGCTGGACGGCAACAACAATCCGGTCACCCGCGACATCCGCGACGGTCAGCGTCCTCTGGTCAAGGCGGTCGGGCTCGAGGCGCAGTTCGATCTAGGCGGCGGCTGGAACGTCACCGAACGCTTCCGTTATTCGGACATCTCCGGCGGCTTCACCTCGCCCTTCCCGGCGTCGGTCGACACGGGTGCGGCGATCGCGGCTTCGCTGGGCGGTGCCGGTTCGACGCTGACCTATGCCAATGGCCCGCGCGCCGGCCAGGCCTTCTCGCCGAGCGCCTATCTGGCGCAGATCGTGTTGTTCGACGTCAAGCTCAACAGCCTCGACAACATCACCAACGACATCCGCCTGAGCCGCGACTTCGAGACCGGCTTCGGCAAGCTGACCTTCACCGGCGGCTTCTACAAGTCGCGCCAGACGATCGACACCGACTGGCTGTGGACGGCATCGCTGCTGGAGGTGACCGGCGGCGGCAATGCGGCGCTGGTGAACCTCACCAACGGCGCGGGCCAGGCGCTGACCCAGGGCGGGATCTTCGGCTATGGCGCGACCTTCTTCGGCAATTGCTGCCGCCGCAGCTACGACATCCGCTATGACACCAACGCCCCCTTCGCCTCGCTGAGCCTGGCGGCGGACAAGCTGACGCTCGACGGCAGCATCCGCTACGATTTCGGCAGCGCCAACGGATCGGTGGCCGGTGCGGATCTCGGCGGTGGCCGGGTCGGGGTGATCAGCCGCGACATGAACGGCAATGGCGTGATCTCGATCCCCGAGACCAAGGTCGGCGTCATCCCGCTCGGCAGCGCCGCGCCGGTCGACTATAACTACAACTACTTCTCTTACTCGCTGGGCGCCAATTACCGGTTGACCGGCAACCTCGCGCTGTTCGCCCGCTACAGCCGCGGTGCGCGCGCCAATGCCGATCGCCTGCTGTTCGGCCCGGCGGTCAACACGACCACCGGCAAGCTGACCGACAAGAGCGCTGCGGTCGATTATGTCCGCCAGCTCGAGGGTGGCGTGAAGTTCCGCGACGGCGGGCTGACGGTCAACGCCACGCTGTTCCACGCGCGCACCGAGGAGCAGAATTTCGAGGCGACGACGCAGACCTTCTTCAACCGTACCTATCGCGCGACCGGTCTCGAGCTCGAAGGCGGCTATCGGATGGGTGCGTTCAGCCTGACGGCGGGCGGCACCTATACCGTTGCGAAGATCGCCTCGGACGTGCTCAACCCGGCGGTGGTCGGCAACAAGCCGCGTCGGCAGGCGAAGTTCATCTATCAGCTGACCCCGCAATATGACGATGGCCGCTTCTCGGTCGGCGCCAATGTGGTCGGCACGTCGAGCAGCTATGCGCAGGACACCAACCAGTTGAAGCTCCCGGGCTTCACCCAGGTGAACCTGTTTGCGACGGTGCGCCCGATCGAGCGGGTGATGCTGTCGGTCAACGCCAACAACCTGTTCGACGTGAAGGGCTTCACCGAGGCGGAAGAGGGCGCGATCCCGGCGAACGGCATCGTCCGTGCGCGCTCGATCAACGGCCGGACCATCTCTGCCTCGATCCGCTACGAGCTCTAGGCGCCAGCGCCTGGACCCATGGCCCCGCCGTTCCCTCCTGTCTCGGCGGGGCCATGGCATTTTTCTTCAAGCCTATGATCCGGGAATGACTTCGATGGCCTGCCGCTGGACCGCCGACCATCTCGCCGCGCTCGACCCGCACGCCATGGCGGTTGCCCCCGTCATCGAGCGGCCGGCGCCGATCCTGCCCGATGTCGACCTCTGGGATTATTGGCCGATCCAGGAAGAGGATGGGCGTCAGGCGGACATCGCGGGCGGGCAGCTCTTCATCTTCCTGTCGGCGCCGCTCCAGCCCGATCCCGATGCGCGCCACGGTCATGCCCGGTTGCGCCTGCTGCACCGCAAGGACGGCGCCTGGCGCGATCTGGGGCTGCTCTTTCCCGACGACTTCTCGCCGGGCAGCCGCGAATGGTCGGGCTCGGCGGTGATCTCGCCCGACCATCGGACGGTCAGCCTTTACTACACCGTCGCCGGGCAACGCGGTGAGGAGCCGCTGAGCTTCGGTCAGCGGCTGTTCGAGACGCAGGCGACGCTGCGGATCGAAGGCGATGCGATCGGCTTTTCGACCTGGTCGCCGCCGCGCGAAATGGTGGTGCCCGATGGCGAGCATTATGTGCGCGACATGGAAGGCGGCGGCGGGATCGGCACGATCAAGGCCTTTCGCGACCCGTCTTTCTTCCGCGATCCGGCCGACGGGCGCGACTATGTCTTCTTCGCCGGATCCAACCCACAGGCCGCATCGAACTGGAACGGCAATGTCGGCGCGGCCCGCCGCGAGGCGGATGGCCGCTGGACGCTGCTGCCCCCGGTGATCGATGCCGAGGGAGTCAACAACGAGCTGGAACGCCCGCACGTCGTCGTTCACGCTGGCCGCTATTATCTCTTCTGGTCGACCCAGAAAAAGGTTTTCGCACCCGATATTCAGGCGGGACCGAACGGGATTTACGGGATGGTGGCGGACCGTCTGGCGGGGCCCTGGCGCCCGATCAACCGCAGCGGGCTCGTCTTCGCCAACCCGCCCGAGGCGCCGTTCCAGTCGTACAGCTGGTTCGTCCTGCCCGACCTGACCGTGCAGAGTTTCGCGGACATGGTCGGCCTGACCGAGCCGCCGGTTGACGCTGCCGAGGCCCGCGCGCATTTCGGTGGCATGCCGTCCCCTGAACTCACGCTGCGCCTGGAGGGCGACCGGGCCTTCGTCGCATGACCGACGAGGTCCTGATTGCGGGCGTCGAACTGGGCGGTACCAAGTGCATCGCCAGCCTGGCGCGCGGGCGGACCATCTTGCGGCAGGAGCGCTGGCCGACGGGCACGCCGGACACGCTGGGGCTGATCTCGACCGAACTGGCGCGCTGGATTGCGGAAGAGCCGATTGCCGCGATCGGGATTGCGAGCTTCGGCCCGCTGCTGCTCGATCCTGCGCATCCCCGCTTCGGTCATATGGGACGCACGCCCAAGCCCGGCTGGGCCGGCGTCGACATATTGGGGCATTTCCGGGAGCGGTTCGACCTGCCGATCGCCATCGACACCGACGTCAACGGCGCGGCGCTCGCCGAAGGGCGGTGGGGCGCTGCGCAGGGCTGCGCTGCGCATATCTACGCCACGGTCGGTACGGGGGTGGGGCTGGGCGTCGTCGTGGATGGCCGGCCGCTCCATGGCCGCATGCATCCCGAAGCGGGGCATATGCGAATCCGGCGGCAGGCGGGCGATGATTTCCCCGGTGGTTGCCCCAGCCATGGCGACTGTATCGAGGGCCTTGTCAGCGGTCCGGGCCTGATGGCGCGCGCCGGCCGGCCGCTGGCCGAGGTCGACGACGGCGATCTGCTGTGGCGGCGCGTTGCGATGGACCTGGGCGAGTGGGCGGCGATGCTGATCCTCGCCCTGTCGCCGCAGCGCTTCGTGATCGGCGGCGGCGTGCCCCAATTGCGGCCGGGCCTGCTGCCGATGATCCGTCGCCATGCCGGCTATCTGCTCAACGACTATCTCGACGATCTCGATGAGGCCGCGATGGCACGGCTGATCGTGGCACCGGGTCTCGGTAGCGACGCGGGACCGCTGGGGGCGGTGATGCTGGGCAGGGTGGCGCTGGCGCTCTGATCGGGGCCTTCAGCCCGGCTGGACGCACTCTACGGGGGCCATCACATTGATCACGCCCGGGGCGACGCGGGCGGTGAAAGGGGTCTTGGCCAACACCTCGCCGTCGATCGACACTTTGAGCGGTGGAACGGTCTCGACGCGCATCTCGTGCCCGCGATATTCGACAGTGGTGTCCTTGCGCGCGCGCAGGCGCAGCCAGCTGGTGAACCAGCTCCATCCCAGCTGGACAGGTGAACGACCCACCACCGCCTGAACCACGATCTCGCCGCTCTGCGGATCGGCGTCGTCAACCAGTTCGACGCCGCCATGATAGGGGCCGTTGGCGATCCGCACCTCCAGCGCATCGATCTCGTGGCGTTGACCATTCTGAGTGACGATCAGCCGGAAAGATCGGAATTTCATCGACTGCCAGGTCGCCCAGATCAGATAGCCGAGGCGGCCGAGGCTCTTCTTCAGGACCGGCGGGATCTGCCCCCCGATCTTGGTCGACAGACCGATCGCGGCGCAGTTGCAATAATAATCATCGTCGATCATGCCGAGGTCGATCCGGCGCGGCGCGCCCGAGGCGATGACCCCGATCGCGCCGCCCAGGTCGAGCGGGATGCACAGGGTCCGCGCGAAGCTGTTGGCGGTGCCGAGCGGGAGCACCGCAAAGACGGTGTCGGTTCCGACGATGGCGTCGACCACGCCGGACAGCGTGCCGTCACCCCCGCCGACGATCAGCATCGGCGGCCGTTTCGCCATGGCTTCGCGGACGTGGCGTTCGAGCGAGCCGGGCTCCTCCACCGCGACCGCGTCGATCAGGTCGATGCCCGCCGCCTTCAGCCCTGCGCAGGCCTGGGCGAACAGGTCTCTGCCCTGTCGCGACATCGCGTTGACGATCAGGATGGCGGAGCGGGGGGAGTGGGGCTGTGTCATGCGCAGCCACAACGCATCAGAATCGTTTCGGGCGCAATTCCGTCTCAAGCTTTTTTGCGGGTGAGGCGTCAGAGCTTGGCGATGCGCTCATTATATTTGATCGAGCGCGTCACGATCGACACCTGCACGTCGAGCACGCCCGGTACTCCTTCGAGCAGGTCGGAGGTGATCGCGCCGATCTCCTCCCGGCTGTCGAACAGGCCGACCGAGGCGCGGGTCACCTTGAACCGTTCGGCGATCTCCTGGTTCGAAATGCGGCCGTTCGCCTTGCGCAGGTCGACGATCTTTCGGTCCAGCGCATCGAAGGCGAAATCGGTGCTGTCCGCCATGGTAGCTCCCGCCCGAATCCTCTCTTCCATCGCCCAGCGTCCCGCAATGATGCCAAAGCGTAGAATGGAGATATGCGCATTGCGCATTGGTCGCGTATGAAAATCCATCGGAGGGATTTTGCGTAATGATCCGCCCAAAAGATGACGGCTATGGACCGCCATCAGGCCAGGATCCGCCAATCAGTGGATGGGCCCGCGCACAGTCGCGGTTACCCCGCGTCGGTCCCGCTTTCCGCCAATAGCTGGCAAGAAGCCGGAGAGGAGAGGGAGAGATTATGAAGACGCCCAAGAGCGTCCTGCGGCTGGGCGTCGCGGGATGGATCTTCTTCGCGGGAACGCCGGTGCAGGCGCAGCAAGCCCAAGCCCAAACGGAACCTCAGGCGGCCGACACGGACGTCAAGCTGGGCGACATCGTCGTCACCGCACGCCGCCGCGACGAGGCGCTGCAGAACGTGCTCATGGCCATCACCGCTTTGTCGGGCGAAACGCTGGCCGATCGCGGCATCCTGTCGACCGAGGCGCTTCGCCAGACGGCCCCGGCGCTGAACATCTTCCGGAACAACCGCAACGAGGCGGGCTTCTACATCCGCGGGCAGGGGCCCGGCATCATCGGCGTCTTCGCCAACAACATCACCGGCAACACGCTGTTCGTCGACGGCGGGTCGCACATCAACGGCGTCGCCTGGGCGCCCGAACCCGAACAGGTCGGCTGACGGCGCAAGGGGAGGGGATGATTTCTCCTCCCCGACGCCATCGGCTTTGCACTGTGCCGCGCCGGGTTTAAAGCTGCGTCATGACTCACCCATCCTTCCCCGCCCTTCGTCTCCGCCGTACCCGCCGCTACGGCTGGAGCCGCGCGATGTTCGCCGAGACCGTGCTGACCCCGGCCGACCTGATCTGGCCGGTGTTCATCGCCAATGGCGACGAGGTCGAGCCGATCGCCTCGCTGCCGGGCATTTCGCGCTGGCCGCTGTCCCAGATCGCGGCGAAGGCGAAGGAAGCGCGGGACGCCGGCATTCCGTGCCTCGCCTTGTTCCCCAACACCCCGCGCGAGAAGCGCAGCGACGACGGGCGCGAGGCGCTCAATCCCGACAATCTGATGTGCCGTGCGATCCGGACGATCAAGGATGCGGTGCCCGATATCGGCCTGCTGACCGATGTCGCGCTCGATCCCTATACCAGCCACGGCCATGACGGGCTGATCGACGCCGAGGGCTATGTCCTCAACGATCCGACCAAGGAGATCCTGGTCGGGCAGGCGCTGGTCCAGGCCGAAGCGGGCAGCGATATCGTCGCCCCGTCCGACATGATGGACGGCCGCATCGGCGCGGTTCGCGAGGCGCTGGAAGCCGGGGGCCATGTCGACGTCCAGATCATGGCCTATGCCGCCAAATATGCCTCGGCCTTTTACGGCCCCTTCCGCGACGCGGTCGACACGCGCGGCCTGCTGAAGGGCGACAAGAAGGGCTATCAGATGAACCCTGCCAATGCGCAGGAAGCGCTGCGCGAAGTGGCGCTGGACCTCGCCGAGGGTGCCGACAGCGTGATGGTCAAGCCGGGGCTGCCCTATCTCGACATCGTCCGGCTGGTGAAGGAGCGGTTCGAGGTTCCGGTGTTCGCCTATCAGGTGTCCGGCGAATATGCGATGATCGAGCATGCCGTCGCCGCCGGTGCGGCCGATCGCGACGCGATGGTGCTGGAGACGCTGATGGCGTTCAAGCGCGCCGGCGCCTCGGGCGTGCTCAGCTATCACGCGCTCCATGCCGCGCGCCTTATGGGCGCATGATCGAGACCGACAGGCTGATCCTGCGCGGCTGGCGCGATGCCGATGCCGCACCCTTCCTCGCCATGGGGCAGGATCCGGAGGTGATGGCCTATCTCGGCCCGCTGCAAACGGCAGAGGACGTCGCGGCGGGGATCGCGCGGCAGCGGGACTTGGCTGAAACGCTCGGCCATTGCTTCTGGGCGGTCGAGGAGCGGGGGAGCGGAGACTTCATCGGTTTCTGCGGGCTGAAGCCGGGGGCGGCGGGCACGCCGGTCGAGGGGCGAACCGAGATCGGCTGGCGGCTGGCGCGGGCCCATTGGGGCAAGGGCTATGCCCGCGAAGCAGCACAGGCGTCGCTCGACTGGGGCTGGGCCAATGGCATCGACAGCATCTGGGCGATCACCGTGCCGGCCAATGTCCGCTCCTGGGGCCTGATGGAGCGGCTGGGCATGACGCGCCGTCACGACCTCGACTTCGATCATCCGCTGCCCGGTCTCGAGGAGCGGTTGAAGGCCCATGTCACCTACAGCATCGAAAGACCGCAATGAACTACGACCACACCGTCCTGACCTATGAGGGCGCCACGCCCGAGATCGACGAGAGCGCCTTCCTGGCGCCCGGATCGCGCGTGATCGGCCATGTCCGGATCGGGGCTGAAGCCAGCCTCTGGTACAATGTCGTGGTGCGCGGCGACGGCAATATCATCCACATCGGCGCGCGGACCAACGTCCAGGACGGCAGCGTCATCCACATCTCGACCGGCACCCACCCGACCGTGATCGGCGAGGACGTGCTGATCGGCCATATGGCAACCGTCCATGGCTGCACGCTGCACGACCGCGCCTTCGTCGGCTTCGGCGCGCTGGTGATGGACGGCTGCGTGATCGAGTCCGACGCGATGCTGGCGGCGGGCGCGATGCTCACCCCCGGCAAGCGCATTCCCAGCGGCCAGCTGTGGAGCGGCCGACCTGCGCGCTACATGCGCGACCTGACCCCCGAGGAGATGGCGAACAACCAGAAAGGCGTTGCCGCCTATGTCGTCGAGGCGCGCAAGCATAAGCGGGCGCTGGCGGAAGCGGGGAATGGTGCTGGTTGACTTATTGTTCCTTATTTGTTCTTTTCATGTAGGGCATTCTGTGACAGCCGACTGATCTCGACATCGGGAGACAAGGCATGGGCACGCGGTACAAGGTTTACGACATTCCCAAAGGGTTCGTTTCGGCAGATCCCGGGCGCAATCGCTATATCCGGCGGCAGGGCAGTTCGCTTGAATTGCCGCCTCGTCTGCACCCCGCTTATGATCGGGACAGGTTCGATCCGAGCAACGCGATCGACAAGGAGGGTGTCGTGACCGATTTGGGGGTGATCGCCCTTGGAGCGCCGCTCGCGGGCGTACCGAGCAGCGCTATAGAGGGCATCGGCGGTGCAGCCCTAGTGGGCTTGGGAGGATGGAAAGAGCTACGCGAACTCGAGAGGAAGAAATGACCTCGAAGCTGAAGAAGCAGGGCTTGTTGTTGCTGGTGGTGACGATCCTCGCCATCGGTATCAAGCTCATCGAATCTCCAGGAGCGGCGGGCCATCAGCCTGTCCCGATCCTTGGCTGGATCGGTCTATGCTGGGCCATTTTTTTTCATTCCTGGTGGCGGGAGCGACGGCGGTCGAATTCGCAATAATCGCGCTCGGTTGCACTGATGCTCGATCGCGTCTCTGCACCACGGTGGCTCCAGAGGGGAAGCAACTGACAGGCTTCCGCTGTCGGTAGAGATATTGTCGCCGCTCTCGCCACCGTTGCCGCGATGCGGACAGGGGCCTATCTAGGCTCTCTGTCCGCATCGAGGTTTCGGTTCCATGTCCAGCTATGAAGATCGGTTGAAGGCGCTCCGTGAGGAGCTTGCGCGGCGCAGGCTCGATGGGTTCGTCGTGCCGCTGACCGACGAGCATATGAGCGAATATGTCGGCGCCTATGCGCGGCGGCTCGCCTGGCTCACCGGCTTTCAGGGTTCGGCGGGTTCGGCGGTGGTGCTGCCGGCAGAGGCGGCGATCTTCGTCGACGGGCGCTATACGCTGCAGGTGCGCGAGCAGGTCGACGGCCAGCATTGGAGCTATCAATCGGTGCCGCAGACGAGCACCGCGCAGTGGCTGGAGCAGCATGCCCCCGATGGCGGGCGCATCGGCTATGATGCCTGGCTGCACACCAGGGGCTGGGTCGAGGCCGCGCGCAAGGCGCTCGCGGGCAAGGGCGCCGAGCTGGTCGCGGTCGACACCAACCCGGTCGATGCGATCTGGCCCGACCGGCCCGCGCCTTCGGCGGCGCGGCTGGTGGTGCAGCCCGATGCGCTGACCGGCCGCTCCTCGGCCGCCAAGCGCGCGGACATCGCCGACTGGCTGGCGTCCAAGAAAGCGGACTCGGCGGTGCTATCGGCGCTCGATTCGATCGCCTGGGCGTTCAACATTCGCGGGCAGGATGTCGACAGGACGCCGGTCGCGCTCGCCTATGCGCTGGTCCATGCCGATGCGACCGCCGACCTGTTCGTGGCGCCCGACAAGCTCGACGAGACGGTGAAGGCGCATCTCGGCAATGGCGTGCGGCTGCACGACCGCGCGGCGTTCGAGCCGGCGCTGAAGGCGATGGCGGGCAAGACCGTCGCGGTCGATCCCGAGCGGGCGGTGGCGGCGATCTTCGCGGCGCTGTCCGGCGCAGGCGCGACGCTGATCGAGGAGCGCGATCCGGTCGTCCTGCCCAAGGCGGTCAAGAATGCGGTCGAGATCGCCGGCCACAAGGCGGCGCAGGCGCGCGATGGCGCGGCGCTCAGTCGTTTCCTCCACTGGCTGTCGGTCGAGGCCCCCAAGGGCGGGCTCGACGAGATCCAGGCGTCGGACAAGTTAAAGGCCTTTCGCGCCGAGACCGGCCTGCTCCGCGACCTGTCCTTCGACACCATCTCGGGCGCCGGGCCCAACGGCGCGGTCGTCCATTATCGCGCGAGTGACGAGACCAAGCGCATCCTTGAGCTCAATTCGCTCTATCTGGTGGATTCGGGCGGGCAATATCAGGACGGCACCACCGACGTGACCCGCACGGTCGCGATCGGGACGCCGACCGCCGAGATGCGCGATCGCTATACGCGCGTGCTGAAAGGGCATCTCGCCATCGCTCGCGCGGTCTTCCCGAGGGGGACGCGCGGCGGGCAGCTCGACATATTGGCGCGCCAGCATCTGTGGGCGGCCGGGCTCGATTATGCCCATGGCACCGGCCACGGCGTCGGCGCCTATCTGTCTGTGCATGAGGGGCCGCAGCGCATCGCCACCTTCGGCGGGGGCGACGAGCCACTGCAGCCGGGCATGATCCTGTCCAACGAGCCCGGCTATTACAAGACCGGCGAATATGGGATCCGGATCGAGAATCTGATTCTTGTCGAGGAGCGCGCGATCGCGGGCGGCGAGAAGGAGATGCTCGGCTTCGAGACGCTGACCTTCGCGCCCTATGAGCGCGCGCTGATCGACACGGATATGCTCGACGCGGGCGAGATCGCGTGGATCGATGCCTATCATGCGCAGGTGCGGGCGGTGGTCGGGCCCCAGCTGGAAGGCGATGCCGCTGACTGGCTGGCGGATGCTACAGCACCGCTGCTTGTATCGATGGGTAACGACGCTTAACACATGCCCGCCGAGCCGCGACTCAATGCTGCGGACGGCCGGATTGTGGGGTCCGGTTGCTTTGCAGGGGGTAGGGCTGAAGCGCTATATGGATCGGCGGTCGATCAGACTGTTGCGCTGTGCCGTGCTTCCGCTCGCCTGGCTTGCGCTGGGCGCGGCTTCGCCCTTGTGGACAGCACAGGACGTCAACCAGCGCCTGCTGGCCGCGCATAATGCAGAGCGCACGCGCCTGGGCATTCCGCCGCTCGTGTGGAGCGACAAGCTGGCGCGCCAATCGATGGAGTGGGCACAGCAACTGACGCTGATCGACGGTCTCGAGCACAGCGATACGGCCGACTATGCCGACCCGACCGATGGCGAAGAGGGCGAAAATCTCTGGCGCGGGACCAAGGGCTATTACACGCCCGAGCAGATGGTGAATCTGTGGGTCGACGAGCGCAAGATCTTCATCAACGGCCCGTTCCCGCGCAACAGCACCACCGGCCAGTGGCGCGACGTCGGCCATTACACCCAGCTGATCTGGCGCTCCACCACTCAGGTGGGTTGCGCGATTGCCAGCAATGAACAGGACGAGGTCCTGGTGTGCCGCTACCTCGAGGGCGGCAACGTCATCGGCGAAAAGCCCTACTGATCCTCGCCCGCAGCCGGCTCCCGCTCTGCCCGGGGCTGCTCGTTCTGCGCACGTGCCTGCGCCTTGCGGCGGCGCAGATTGTCGCGCAGCGCCTGCGCCAGCCGCCCGGCGCGCTCTTCGGCTGCGGACCGGGCGGGGGGAGTTTTGTCGTCGCTCATGGGGAGGATCGATAGCCGGATCGAAATAACAGGCAAGCCGCCTTGACGGACGCCTCCGCATTGTCCATAGGCCCGCCACACCGCAGGGACTTAGCTCCCCGGTCGCCCGCAATATGCTGGCAGTGCTGCCGTAGCTCAGTGGTAGAGCGCATCCTTGGTAAGGCTGAGGTCGTGAGTTCAATCCTCACCGGCAGCACCATTTTTCTCCGCATCGACGGTGCTTGCAGGCAGACAAGCGGCCTTGCCGATCGCGGGTCGTTCGTTTCCGATGTCGCCGTGGACACCCTTAGGTAGCTGCGGCGGATGGGGGCAAGACGGATCGCTGTTGCAGGGTGCGGGGTCGCTGGCCTTGCCACTGCGCTTTTGCTCTCCCGCGCGGGAGAGCAGGTCGAGCTGTTTGAGCGCTTCGACCGACCGCAGCCCGTAGGATCGGGGCTGATGATCCAGCCGACCGGCATGGTGGTGCTCGAGCGTCTGGGGCTTGCCGATCGCATATGCGAGCAGGGTGCGCGGATCGACCGTCTCTACGGTATGGCGGCGCACCGGGTGGTTCTCGACGTGTCCTATGCGGCGATGGCGCAGCCGGGGCTTTTCGGGGTGGGGGTTCATCGCGCCTGTCTGTTTGCCGACCTGCATGATGCCGTCGCCGCGCAGGGCATCCCCGTTCATGGCGGGGTCGCCATTACGGGATCGCAGATTCACCGTGACAAGCGTGTTCTCCTGTTCGAGGATGGCCGGACGAGCGACGGATATGATCTCATCGTCGATGGTCTGGGAAGCCGATCCACCCTGGCGCCTCCGAGCGGTTATGACCTGCCTTATGGTGCGCTCTGGGCAAGTCTGGACTGGCCCAATGTTTGCCACCTCGACGCCCATTGCCTGACACAGCGTTACCGGCGGTCCAGCAAAATGGCAGGCATCCTGCCCTTGGGCAGCGGTGGCGGAGGTCGGAATAAGGCCGCCTTCTTCTGGTCGCTCAAGCAGAGCGATCTTCCTGTCTGGCGAGAGGCGGGTGTGGATGCCTGGAAGGAGGAGGTTCGCAGGCTCTGGCCGGAATGCGAGCCGTTCCTCGGGCAGATCGACCGTGCCGATCAGCTGACCTTCGCCCGCTATGCGCACCGCACCGTGGCCGAGCCCAGGGCCGAACGGCTGGTCCACATCGGCGATTCCTGGCACTCGGCGAGCCCGCAACTGGGGCAGGGGGCCAATATGGCACTGCTCGACGCCTGGGCGCTGTCTGCGGCCCTCGCGCGGCACACCGATCTGGACGAAGCGCTTCAGGTCGCCGTCGCTTCGCGTCGCAGGCATGTCCGGCTGTACCAATGGCTCACATGGGCGTTCACACCGATCTATCAGTCGGACAGCCGGATGCTGCCCATCGTCCGGGATTGGATCATGGGGCCAATCTCGAAGCTATGGCCGATAGACCGGTCTCAAGCGATGCTGGTGAGCGGACTGTTTGGCAACCCTCTCGGCCCGCTCGGGCTGGAGGGCCCACGCCTTCGATCCGGGGCGTGACGAAGCGACCTTCGCCTCTGACGGGTCTTCGGGCGCTTCCCGGCTTCGCCCGCTCTGCCCGGTCGTCCATGCGCAGTTTGTCGTATTCCTTCGATGGGGGCCGCATGTGCTCAATCCGGCGCTATCCAGCCAATGTCGGAGCGGTCCGTGGAACACTCTACCCCCTCGCGTCGCCAATTCCTTGTCGCCATCGGTGAGTTGGCGAGCGCGACCTGGGTCGCCATGAACTGGCCGCAAATTGCCGCCGCAGCGGAGCATGCCGGGCATGGCAGCCACGACGGCACCGAGCCGCCCACCAGCATCACCACCCTGACCGCCGCCGAAGCGGCCGAGGTCGACGCGATCGCGAACCAGATCGTTCCCGGCGGCGCCACGCCCGGCGCGCGGGACGCCCGCACCATCTATTTCATCGATAACGCGCTCGGCAGTTTCTTCGCGAAGCAACTGCCGGCCTTCCGGCAGGGCCTGACCGAGTTCAACAGCGCCTATGCCGCGCGCTACGGTGCCGACAAGCCGTTCTCGGCGGCTCCCGATGCGCAGCAGATCGCCTTCCTGCAAGAGGTCGACAAGACGCCCTTCTTCGCGGCCGTGCGACGGCTGACCGTGCTGGGCCTGCTCGCTCTGCCCAAATATGGCGGCAATCACGACTATCTGGGCTGGAAGCTGATCGGGGTGGAGAACCAGCATGCCTGGGAGCCCCCCTTTGGCTATTACGATCGGGATTATGCGGGGTTCGAACCCTATCCCGGCACCAAGATCATGACCGTCTGACGGAGCCCCGCATGCCGAGCAAAATATACAAGACCAGCGAGACAGTCGATTTCATCGTCGTCGGCTCCGGGGCCGCGGGCGGCATCGTGGCGCGGGAACTGGCACGCGCCGGCAACAGCGTCGTGATCATGGAGCAGGGGCCGCGCCTGGCGCCCGAAGAGTTCGAGCATGACGAGCTGAAGTACCGCAACCTCTCCGGCATTACCAACAATCCGGCCACCAATCCGCAGACCTTCCGCAACACTGCGAGCGAGAAGGCGGAACGCGTATCCGGTCGCAACCCGCTGACCTATGCACGCGTCGTCGGCGGCAGCAGCGCGCATTTCAACGCCAATTTCTGGCGCCTGCACGAGATCGACTTCATCGAGGGCAGCCGGTTTGGATCGATCCCGGGTGCGAGCCTGGTCGACTGGCCGATCACCTATGCCGAGCTCGAACCCTATTACACCAAGGTCGAATGGGAGGTCGGTGTCTCCGGCCTCGCCGGCGCGAGTCCGTTCGATCCGTGGCGCAGCAAGCCCTATCCGATGCCGCCCCTGCCGGTGAAGTCGTCCGGCGTGCTGTTCGAGCGCGGCGCGAAAAAGCTTGGCCTGCACCCGTTTCCCGCACCGATGGCGATCAACTCGACCTTCTACAAGGACCGCCCGCCCTGCGTGCAGTGCGGATTGTGCGGCGGCTTCGCCTGCGAGGTGATGGCCAAATCCTCATCGGTGTGGACCGTCATTCCCGAGGCCGAAGCGACCGGCAATTGCGAGGTGCGCTCCGACAGCTATGTATTCCGGATCGGGATGAACAAGGCTGGCCGGGCCACCGGCGTTCATTATTTCGATCGCGACAAGGTCGAACAGTTCCAGAAGGCCCGGGCCGTCGTCGTATGCGCCAACGGTTCGGAGACACCGAAGCTGCTGCTCAATTCCGCAACCAACGGGTTCGAACATGGTCTGGCGAACAGCAGCGGTGCGGTGGGCAGATATCTGATGTTCAACAAGGGCGGCGGCGCGGCGGCGCGGTTCGAACATCCGCTCAACGAGTATAAGGGTGCCAATGTCACCCGCATCCTGCATGACTTCTACGATAGCGATCCCAAGCGCGGTTTCTATGGCGGCGGCGGCTTCGATGCACGCTCCGGCGGTCCGCTGACCTGGGGGCAGACCGTACCCAAGGGGACGCCGAGCTGGGGTGCAGGATTCAAGGACTATATGGAGTCCTATACTTATTGGATGAACTGCTCGGGACATGGCACCTCACTGGCGCAGGAAAGCAACCGCATCGACATCGATCCCGAGCTGAAGGACGCCTGGGGCGTTCCGGCGATGCGGGTCACCTATCAGGACCACCCGGACGACGTGAAGCACGCGGCCTGGCAGGTCGAGCGCGCGGTGGAGATCATGGATGCGGCCGGCGCCAAGCAGATCGTTCCCGGAGAGGTCCGCGAAGCGAGCGGCGGCGTGCACCTGCTCGGCACATGCCGAATGGGGAACGACCCGAAGACCTCGGTGATCGACAAATATCACCGCACCCACGATGTGAAGAACCTCTTCCTGTGCGATGGTTCGAGCATGGTGACGTCGGGCCGCGGCCAGCCGACACAGACGATCGAAGCCCTGGCCTTCCGTGCCGGCGACTACATTTCGAGATTCGCGCGCGCCAACGAGATTTAGCGCGCCTTGTAACGGTCAACGCTCGACGACGGTATGAAGCCCAGAGGCCCGGGCGCGCGATGAGGTCGTGCCAGGTTTGGGAAGGACCCTGAGAGCAGTCTTTCCCGATCCCGGCCGCGATGGCGTCGCGTTGCCGGATCAGCGGGCGCCAGCCACGTCGTCATTCACCAGCAGGTCGACTGCCATATCGATCTTCGCTTCCGGCGATGCCGCGTCCGTGGCCGGAAGCGGCTCCGCTCCTTGCAGGTCGAAGCGATCCATGCCGACCGCTCCGCAGCCATAGGTCGCATTGTTGCGCCAGCTTGCCACTTGCATGCGTTTGGCGAGCTGCGGCTGATAGCGGCCGATGACAGCGCGACTGTCTTCGGGATGGGGCGCATAGGAAAGCTGATAGGCCTTGTTGCCATTCGACAATTTGGTGCCGGCAAAGGGGATGAAATCGCCGATGTAGAGGACTTCTCCGGCCCCGATATGGAAGACTGGTGCTCCGAAGCAGTTGCTGGTCAACGCCACATTGCCCAAAGCCATCGACGTCAGCACATAGTCGCCCGCCGTCAGGCGGACCACCTGCACCTCAAGCCCAGCTTTGCGGTCGCCGCTGAAGACGTCCCTGGTGTAGCTGGTCTTGTCACCCTTCTTCTTCCAATCCTTCGGCTGATAGATCAGCTCCCGTTTCTCGATATCGTACCGGGACAGGAAAAGCCCGCCGGGGCGACCGACCGACGTAGGGTCCGACCGGCGAAAGGCGAGTACCACTGCCCCCTCGTCCGGCTGCAGTTCGAACGGTGTTTCCGGCGGGATCTTCTTGCCGAAATAGAGAGCGCTTGCCCCTGTGACCGCCGCATCGAGGTTCATCGCGGGATCACTGATCTGCGTGAACTTCGTCCGTTCGGTGATCTTGCCTTCTACCGTGTCGGCGCCGATCATCTTGTCGAACCACGCCCGACGGTCCGGCTCGCGCATGGCGACCAGCTTGGCGGACTGTTCGGCCGATGGCTCGACCATTCTCCAACCCCGGATCAGAAGGCAGGAGCGGCGATTGATCCGCCGCTGCTCTCCCTGCACAATCATGCCGGCGATCAGGCCGCCCAGCGCGCCGCCGACACCCGCCGCCATGGGCGAGGTGACGGCAGGATCATAATTGTAGAAAATCGTGCCCGATGGGGTACGCGACCCCCGCGCGATCAGTCGGCAATCCTGCCACGCCTTGTCGAAGTCCGTGCGCGTCGCACCGGGCTTATTGTAATAGCGGTTCGGGTTGACGTCCCGTTCGGCATCCTTGGCAATGCTTTCCGGCGTATCGTCCGGATCCGGAGTGGGATTTTGGGCAACGGGCTTCGCATCCGTGCCCACACCCACGGGCATCATATATTGTGCTGACCCGACCTGTTCCAGCGCCAGGGCCAGAAACAGGGCAATCCCCTTCGTCTTATGCATGATACCCCTGTGAATCGGTCGCGGGATGGGCGCGAGGCTGCCCCGAGACATGACCACGATAGCCCGTCGCAGCTCTGGGAAAAGTGAGATCTACATCCGTTTTGGCATCATCATGCTCGAGACATCGAGAGGCCCGCAGAGCGATGCGGATTACGCCATTCAAAAAAAGGCGCCCCGGATGGAGCGCCCCATGGTCTGCGTTCGCCGGGGAGATCCCTGCCCGGCGCGCGGGCAGGGGTGTGGGATCAGAAGCGGGCGCCGAACTCCACGCCATGATAGCTGGGCATGCCCCTGGATGGTCGCCTTGGCCGCGCCATAGCCCCGCAGGTAGCTCGCACTGAGCATGATGTTGGGCTGGACCTTGTAGTGGAATGCAAAGCGCGGCGACACATCGTCCCACGACTTCTTGCCGCTGATGAAGTCGAGTACGCAGGAGTCGTAATTCTGGCCGGGGCTGTTGATCAATGGCTGCACATGCATGCGCTTGTCGTCCTTGCTGTAGCGGGCACCGGCCGATGCCGTCGGTTCGGGCTTGATGCGGAAGTCGACGCTGGCCTTGCGATAGGCGCCGACTGCGGTGAGCGTTCCGGTGCCGATCTGCTGCGACGGTTCGTCGATGTCAGCGGCCGCATGCGCGAACAGCTTTTCTGAGGACAGAGTCGCAAGCAGATTACTGGAAACCGGCGACCCGACCGAGCCCGAGCCCAGCGTCGCAGGAGCGCCCGGGCGCCTGATCGCCGGGCTTGCGTTCGTTCTCGCACTGGGCGGCGCCGCTTTTCTTCCCTTGTCCCGGTAGGTCGTCTGGCGGGCAGGGGGGATCGGCTGCCTTTGGGCTGGACGGATCACGGGATCCGAACGGCATCGATCCGCTTTCCGGCGCTCGTTGAATGAGTGCTGGAGCTGCCCGCCGGACAGTTCGCGCGCCGGCGGACAGCGCATTTGTCAGCGAGAGGCCCGAATCCGCCGTAATGGCTGTGCTCGATCCTGTGCCATTGGCGCTGATGGGGATCGGCCTGTTGGCCGTAGTGGCTTGTGCAGCGATATCGTCGACAAGCATGGACAAACTGCGGCAGGCATGTTGAAAATAGCCTCACTACCAGGGGGCTGGACTTATCTGGAGATGTGCCACCGAAAGCCGCCCCCTGCGCTGGTGCGTTCGCCGCTCTGATCCCATGTCTCACAGGAGCCTGCCATGATCTATCCCCGTTCAAGGACGATCGCTATTGCCCTTGCACTTGTTGCCGCAGGTGTCGGAACCGTCGCTGTTGCGGCATCTCCCGCCGATACCATTGCCGCGCGTCAGGCCAACTTCAAGAAGATGGGCGGCGCGATGAAGGTGATCAAGGACGAGCTGGCAGGCGGCGCGGATACGGCAAAGATGGCAGGCGCAGCAAAGACGATCGCTGCGGTGGCCCGCGCGCAAGTGCCGATGTTCCCCAAGGGGACCGGCCCCGGCGCGGGCGTGAAGACCGACGCCCTGCCTGCGATCTGGACCGACCGTGCCACGTTCGATGGCCATGCAAAGAAGCTGATCGTCGAGGCGGACAAGCTGGTGGCAGTAACCGGTGCCGGCAATGCCGCAGCAATCGCTGCACAGTTCAAGGCCGTCGGCAGCACATGTGGCGCCTGCCACAAGCAGTTCCGCGCCGACGACTGAGCGGGCCGGGAGCGTCATGGTGACGGAGAAAGTCCGCGTCTGGGATCCGCCTGTACGGCTGTTTCACTGGACACTGATCGGGCTGTTCGCCTTTTCGTGGTGGAGCGGTGAGAATCACGAGATGGAGTGGCACCGCACGTCGGGCCTTGCCGTGCTCGTACTGCTGCTGTTCCGACTTTTCTGGGGGCTTGCCGGATCCCGAACGGCGCGTTTCGCTCAGTTCATAAAGGGGCCCGGCACGGTGCTGGCCTATGCCCGCAAGGCGGCTGATGAGCAGCCGACCGATGGGCACAGTCCACTGGGCGGATGGAGCGTGGCGGCGCTGCTGCTCGTGCTGCTGACGCTGGTAACGGCGGGGCTCTTTTCCGTCGACGTGGACGGGCTGGAGTCCGGGCCGCTTGCCGATTATCTGAGCTTCGACGGCGGGCGCGCAGCTGCCGAGATTCACGAAACCGCGTTTAAGGCGGCTCTGGCGCTGATCGGCCTCCATATCAGCGCTATCATGTTCTACCAGGGGCTCGTCGGGCGCGACCTTCTCCTCCCGATGATCACAGGACGACGCGATCGTCAGTCGGGCGAAGATGTCGATGACGTGCGCTGGTCACCGGTGCGCGCGGCAATCGGCCTGGTGGTGATAGTGCTACTCGTCTGGGCGATATCGAAAGGTTTTCGCTTTACCGGCGCGGGTGGCATGTAAGAGCCGGCGTGCGTGAGGAGCAATTGGCGTCGGCCTTTTGCCACGAGGCCAACCGGCATCGCATGTTCCGTCACGCTTTCGCTGCCTCGATCCCGCTGAGTAAGCCAGGGAGCGCTGGCACCCCCGCAGCTTGCAGGCTGCAGGGGAACGCTGATCCTGGGTGATCCGCAGGACGATGTCGGATCACCGGCGAGGCGGAGTTGCCGTGCGGTCTGACGATCAGGCAGCGCGCCAGCCCGTCATGCGCGATGCGCCTGCGCGCGGCGTAGCCGATCCCTCCTGATGGCGGAAGCGGCCGACCTGCTCGGTCATGTCGGCGGCCTCGCCGGCCAGGCTGCGCGCGGCGGCGGTCGCTTCTTCGACCATGGCTGCGTTCTGCTGGGTGACGATGTCGAGTTCCGACATGGCGGAGTTGACCTGCCCCAGCCCCGACGCCTGCTGGCGCGAGGCATCGGCGATGTCGGCGATCAGTTCGCCCATTTCGGTGACCTGACGGGCGATCCGGTCGAGCGCGCTGCCGGCCGCGTTGACATGTTCGACGCCCGAGCGGACCTGCTCGGCCGACGCACCGATACGGTTCTTGATGTCCTTGGCGGCATCCGCCGAGCGCTGCGCGAGCGCGCGGACTTCGCTGGCGACGACCGCGAAGCCCTTGCCCGCATCGCCAGCGCGCGCGGCTTCCACACCGGCGTTCAGCGCGAGAAGGTTGGTCTGGAAGGAGATGCCGTCGATCACGGCGATGATGTCCGAAATCTCGTTCGAGGTGCGCTCGATTCCGCCCATCGCGTCGATCGCGCGGCGGACGACGTCGCTGCTGTCGGCGGCGTCGGCGCGTGCCTCGCTGGCGACTTCGGCGGCCTTGGCGCTCCCGGCGGCGGTCTCGCGGACCGTACTGGTGATTTCCTGCAGCGCGGCGGCGGTCTCCTCGAGCGAGGCGGCCTGCTGTTCGGTCCGGCGCGAGAGATCGTCGGCGGCCTTGCTGATTTCTTCGACGCCGATGCTCATCCGGTCGGCGGCGGTCGCGACCGAGGCGAAGGAGGAGCCGAGCGTTTCGATTGCCGCGTTGAAGCTGTGGCGCAGCGGCTCATAATCGGGCGCGAAGGCACCGTCGATCCGGCAGGTCAGGTCGCCCTTGGCGAGCGTCGCCAGCCGGTCGCGCAGCGTGTCGACGACGGTCATGGTGTGATTCTGGTTCTGGACGATGACGAGCAGATCGTCCGACGCCTCGACCGCTGCCGGGATCAGAGTGACCATCACCCGGATCACCTTGTCGTTGCGGTCGAGATTCCACCATTCGAACCGCGCATGACCTTCGCGCAGCGCCTGCGCGACGCGCAGCTTCACCTGTTCGGCGGCAGGGCGGCCATCGGCCTGCGTCGGCGCGGAGAAGGCGCCGGGGTCGCGACCGATGATCGCCGAACGCGGCCGGTCATAGACCCGCTCCGCTGCAGCATTGCATTCGATGAAGCGGCCTTGCGAGAGCAGCAGCATGGCATCGGGCGAATGGCGGAACATCGCCTCGGCAGTGCGGTTCTCAAGTGAAGGCTGGATATCTTCTTTCGACTTTTTCCACATGGCCCCTGCTTCCCGTCGTTGCGGTTCGAACGGGGACAGGTCGCAGCGAGAGGTTAATTTCCGGTTAGCCATCGCGAAGGCGCCGGATCGGTCCGGCGGCTGGGCGCCGATCGTCGCGCCCTAGTCCGGACCATCTGTCGGCAGCGGTGTGGCGGGCGTTGGCGGAGCCTCTTCCCGCTGGCGGGCGAGGTCCCGGTCATAGTCGATCGTCGCGGTGACTACCTTCTGCATCAGCGCCATTCTCTGGACGAGAGGCCGATCCGTGCGACCGATCATCACCGCCACGGCATAGGAGCGACCCTCTGGCGAGGTGAGGATGCCGACATCGTTATAGCCGGCCTGCTCGCCCTCCAGGATCTGCCCGGTGCCGGTCTTGTGCGCCAGCGTCCAGCCCGGTTTCAGCCCGCCCTTGAGCCGGTTGGCGCCGGTGCGCGTGTGGCTCATGATATCGAGCATCTCGTCGGTCGAGCGCTGTGAGAGCAGCCGCCCCTGTTTCAGCCTCGCCAGCGCGTCGACGATGCCAAGCGGCGATGCGCCGTCCATCGGATCGGCGGTATAGGCGTCGAAGGCCGCGCGGCGCGCCGGCCGGGGCAGCGCGTCCCGGGCCTCGTAGAAGCGGTTGCCGACCGCATAATCGGCTTTCCAGTCGAGACCCGCGACCTTCGCCTGGAGCGCGCGCTCGCCAGGCCCGAAGCGGATACCGGCGATTGCCTTGGCGGCGAGCGTCGCCCTAATGCTTCCCGGCCCGCCCACCTCGCGAAGCATCCGGTCGTTAGCGCTATTGTCGCTCTGCGTCAGCGCACGGACGACCAGATCGCGCGCATAGGTGCGATAGCCGCCAGGGCGGAGCGCGAGCGCGCGGACGGGCTGGTGGAACAGGGTGAGGTCGGCTCTCGTCAGGCTCACCTCCCGATCGAGCGACAGCGTGCCGCGGTCCACCTGGTCGAAGGCGGTCAGCGCGACCCACAGCTTGGACACGCTCTGCTGCGGGAACGGGTCGAGCCCGCGATGATCCGAGGTCCAGCCCGTCTGGACGTCACGGACCGCTATGCCGACATCACCGGCGAAGCTTCGGCCGAGGCGGGCGATGGTCCGGTCGAGCCTGCTCGCCGCGCTCGGCGGAATGGGAGTCAGGCTGACGAAAACGGGCCCTGCCGCGCGAGTAGCGGCACTGCGTTCGGCCAATATCGGACGGGGAAGCTGGGAGGCGTTGCGGCCTTTGTCCTCGTCTGCTGCAGAGCTGCAGGATGCGAGCATGAGGGGCAGGGCGGCGAGACAGGCCCCGCCCAGGCGCGATAGGAATGGCCATTCAGCCGTGCCGTTCACCCTCGTTCCGTCTCCTCATCCGGTAACGTCATGATGACAGACAGAAATTAGCCATTGCTGAACGGCCAGCGCAAGCCCCTTCAGAGGCCGGCGCGGGACTGAAGGCCGCTGGGTGCGATCAGCGTCTCGGCGGGCGCCGGCGCGGCGATCACCTGATATTTGCCGCTGCCGCCCTCCTTGACCCGCCAGTCGAAGCCATAGCTTTCGAGCTGCTCGTTCACCCAGGCTGCGGGCGCTGCCGCACCGTCGATATCGGTGCCGGTCGACTTGGCGAGATAGATGCGGCCGAGGCGCTCCAGCACGTCCGCCCTCGATAGCTGAGACGGCCGAAGGACATCGCCGGAGGGAGACGCCTCGGACCCCGCTACGGCATTCTGGGCTGCCAGTTCGCGTTCCGCGCGGCGCGCGATAAGCTGGATGAGCAGTTGCTGCGAATTGCCTGCCGCCGGTACGCCTTCTGCCAGCGCGAGACGGCGAAGGTCTGTCTCGACCGAGCGCGCGGTTGCCGCAAGTTGGCGGCTGTCGTCGCGAACGGCGTTGCTGGCTTCGACGAATTCGATGATCCGGAATGCCAGCGCGAGGATGATCAGCGCGATCAGCGCCGACATCGCCGCGATCGGCCGGCCCGGTCGTCCGAAATGAAAGGAAGATATCATTATAGCAAGGGCGAGGAGCATGCTCCCGCCGCACATAAGCATCGCAATCACACTACGCCCCCTGAACAACAGTCTTAACCATATGTCCGATTCTCTTGCGGGGCAAATGGCGCGCAACTGAAATGCTGCTGTAACAATAGCGGACGAAGGCCGGGTTCTTCGGAAGGAAGGTCGCGGCGGACTATGGCGTCAGGGAAGAAGGGCGGGCCTGCGCGGCCGGCGATGAACGACGAGCTTCGCGAGGAGATCGCAGCCCTGCTGCTCGACGGCATGGCGCCCGATGCGGTGGCGCGCCGCATCTCGTCTCTGGGCCATCCGCTCGCGATCGCCGAGGCCGAGGTCTCGCGCGCCGTGAAGAGCCCCTATTTTCGGGGTGCCAGGCAGTTGCGCTGGCGCCTCGGAAAGTGGCGCTGGGTCATGGAGAATCAGGCGCGGTTGGGGTCGGGCGACCCCGACCAGCTGACGCTGCCGGTTCTGTCGGCCGATGCGCTCAAGGCATTCCATCGCGATCATTATGTCGCGAACCGCCCGGCGGTTTTGCGCGGTCTGACCGACCACTGGCCGGCGCGTCGTCTCTGGTCGCTCGACCATCTCGCGAAGCGGCTGGCAGGGCGGCAGGTGCGGGTGCAGTGGAATCGCTCGTCAGCGCAGGATTATGAGCGCAATGTCGAACGGCACGCGACCACCCGACCCTATGAAGAGATCGACAGGCGCCTGCGCGATCCCGAGCCGAGCAACGACTTCTATGTGACGGCCAACAATGCCGATGAGAACCGGAGCGCCTTCGCGCCGCTGTTCGACGAGGTCGGCGAGATGCCTGACCTGCTCGCGCCCGGCGGAGCGCGTGCCGGCTTCGTCTGGATCGGCCCGCGCGGGACGGTGACCCCATGGCATCATGACCTGACCAACAATCTGCTGCTCACGCTGGTGGGTCGCAAGCGGGTGCGTCTCGTCGCTCCCCATGACACACCGAAGATGCGCAACGACGTCCACTGCTTCAGCCGGTGGAGTACCGAGGACCTGCCTCCTGGGCCGGCGGAAGGCGACAAGCCGGCGGTGCTCGAATGCGAACTCGCGCCCGGCGATGCCCTGTTCCTGCCGATCGGCTGGTGGCACCATGTGGAGGGTCTCGACCCGCATATCGGCATGTCGTTCACCGCGTTCCGCTGGGACAATGATTTCTACTCTTCCTATCGCAGCTATCGGGTGGAGTAGCTTCTCCTGCGGGCGGAACGATCCAAGCCGGATGCCGTTGACCAAAAGGGTCCGGGCCCTTTTGCCCAGGTGGGAGAGAGACGATGAACGAGACCTTTGACGAGCCTCACGGCGAAGCCGGGCACAGCCTGATCCTGGGCAGCCGCGTCAACGGCACCCCGGTGTTCGATCGCGACGGCGAGCGGATCGGCCATGTCGACGATCTGTCGATCGAACGAAAGACCGGGCGCATCGCTTATGCGATCATGTCCTTTGGCGGTTTCCTGGGGATCGGCGAGAAATTCCATCCCATTCCCTGGTCGCTGCTCGACTATGATCCGGCGCAGGACGGCTATGTCGTGTCGCTCGACCGGTCGGTGCTGGAAGGCGCGCCCAATTACAGCCGTGAGGAACTGGTCGATCTGGGGGGCGCCAGCGTCACCCAATATGACCAGCGCATCTTCGAATATTACGGCCCCTATGGCCCGTTGCCTTATATCTGAGCCCGGTTTGCCAAGCGCGTGGCGGGCTACAGCCTGGCGCGCTATGGCGACCGGATGACGGAGATCGGGACCGGATATATCGTCGATGCGCTCTGCGCGGCGAAGGACGAGCGAAAGCGGCTGCCCTTCGTGGTCGGGATCGCCGGATCGCAGGGCAGCGGCAAATCCACCCTGGCGCACGAGATCGAGGCGGCACTTCTGTCGCGCGGGCTGCGCGTCGCGAAGCTGTCGATAGACGATCTTTACCTGCAGCGCGTCGAGCGCGAGCGGCTGGCGCTAGACGTTCATCCGCTGCTCGCGGTGCGCGGCGTCCCCGGCACGCATGACGTGGCGCTCGGCCACGCGGTGATCGATGCGTGCGGTCGGCCGGGAAGCGTCAGCCTGCCGCGCTTCGCCAAGGAGAGGGACGATCGGCTGCCGGCCGAGCAGTGGAATCAGGTCGAGGGGCAGCTCGACATCCTGCTGTTCGAAGGCTGGTGCGTGGGCGCCGTGCCGCAGGACGATGCTGCCCTCGACCGGCCCGTCAACATATTCGAGCGCAAGCAGGATGCGGACGGGCGCTGGCGTCGCTGGGTAAACCAGCGGCTTGCCAAGGACTATGCAGGCCTGTTCGCGCGCATCGACTGGCAGATATTTCTGGCTGCGCCGTCCTTCGACGTGGTGGCCGGGTGGCGACGGGAGCAGGAAGAGGCGCTGCGACGCCGACTTTCCGAGGCCGGCGACTCTACCGATGGGACGATGGACGATGCCGGGATCGACCGCTTCGTCCAATATTATCAGCGCATTACCGAGCATATGCTGGCCGATATGCCCGGGCGCGCCGACCTGACTATCGAGCTCGATCGCCAAAGAGGGATGCGGCTTCGATTATCACATTGATTTGGCGGGCCTTGCGTGAAAGGTCGGCATCATGACCGAGACGACAAAGCCCCTGCGCGTGAAAAGCGATGACGGACTCATCCTTGCGGGGGAGGTCGGCGGACCCGAGGGGGCGCCGACGGTCGTCATGCTGCACGGCGGGGGCCAGACCCGGCACAGCTGGTCGGGTACGATGGAGCAGCTGATCGCGCGTGGCTATCATGTCGTGAACTATGACGCGCGCGGCCATGGCGACAGTGGTTGGTCCCCGAAAGCCGCCTATCATGTCACCGACCTGGCGAACGATCTGCGGGCGGTGCTGCGCGGGGTGGGACGGCCCGTGGCCCTGGTGGGCGCGTCGATGGGTGGGATGACCGCCTTCTACGCGGTCGGCAGCAGCCCGGAGCCGATCGCCGACGCGCTCGTCATGGTCGACATCACGTTGCGTCCTGCGGCGGAAGGCGCGCAGCGCATCGCGGCTTTCATGAACGCGCACCTCGATGGTTTCGGCTCGGTCGAGGAAGCCGCCGATGCGGTGTCGGCCTATTATCCCGAACGGCCGCGCCCCAAGGATATCAGCGGACTGCGCAAGAATCTGCGCGAGGGCCCGGATGGCCGCCTCTACTGGCATTGGGATCCCAAGATGCTGAGGCCGACCGCACGCCCCGAACCGCCGCGCTTCGCCGAGGCGCTGCGCTCTGTGGCCGGAAAGGTCACCCTGCCGGTTCTTCTCGTGCGCGGCGGCAAGAGCGACATCGTCGATGAGGAGGGCGTGGCCGAGATGCAGCGGCTGGTGCCGCAGACCGAGGTCTACGACGTGGCCGGGGCCGGCCACATGATCGCGGGCGATCGCAACGACAGTTTCAGCGCGGGGCTGATCGCCTTCCTCGACCGGATCATGCCGGTCGAGACGCGTTGAACGAAGTCTCAGCCCTCGCCGACCGGTAGATCGGCCAGTTCGTCCGGCTTCGGTCCTCCCGTCGCCCAGTCGATCAGCTGAACCGCATGGACGACCGGGCGGGCGCTGCGCATCCCGATCTGGACCGCGCAGCCGATATTGCCGGTCGCGACCAGATCGGCCTCAAGCCGGTCGAGATTGGCGACCTTGCGGTCGCCGAGGCGGCCGGCCAGGTCGGGCTGGAGGATGTTGTAGGTTCCCGCAGATCCGCAGCAGAGATGGGCCTCGGCCGGCATCACCACCCGATAGCCCGCAGCCGCGAGCAGCTTGCGGGGGACGTCGGGCAGCTTCTGGCCATGCTGGAGCGAGCAGGCGCCATGATAGGCGACGGTAACGCCCGACCGCTGAGGCGCGGGCAGGTCGAGGGGAGCCAGAAACTCACTGATATCGCGGGCAAGGGCGGAAACCCGCGCGGCCCGATCGGCGTAGGCGGGATCCTCCCGCAGCATGAAGCCATAGTCCTTGATCGTCGTGCCGCAGCCCGACGCCGTGATCAGGATGGCATCGAGCCCGTCCGCCTCGATCAGGCGCGACCAGGCGTCGACATTGCGCCGCGCGGCCTCCAGTGCTGCCTCTTCCTTGCCCATATGGTGGACGAGCGCGCCGCAGCAGACTTCGCCCGGCGCAGGCGCTACCCGATAGCCGAGGCGCGCGAGCAGGCGTAGTGTCGCGGCACGGATTTGCGGACGGAGAACGGGCTCGGCGCAGCCTTGCAGCAGGGCGACGCGGCCGATGGGATTTTCAGGAGCCGCTTCCGATTGCATCGGTGTCGGCCTGTTGCGGGGCGCCAGTTCGAGCATGGCGGCCAGCGGCCGGGTTTGCGACGTTCGCCTGAACAAGGGGGCCAGCGGTCGGACGAGGCGTGCCAGTCCCAGAGCGAGGCGGAATCGGCGCGGATAGGGCAGCACCGCAGCGAGCAGCGCCCGGATCGCCCGCTCCGCCAGCGGGCGGCGATAGCGGCGTTCGATATAGACGCGCGCATGGTCGACCAGGTGCATGTAGTTCACGCCCGAGGGGCAGGTCGTCATGCAGGACAGGCAGGACAGGCAGCGGTCGATATGCTTGACCACCTGCGGCGTCGGCTCGGCCTCCGTTTCCAGCATGTTCTGGATCAGGTAGATGCGGCCGCGCGGGCTATCGAGTTCGTCGCCGAGCAGCACATAGGTCGGGCAGGTCGCGGTGCAGAAGCCGCAATGGACGCATTTGCGGATCACGGCTTCGGCGACCGCCGTCGCGGGATCGGCGAGCTGTTCGGGGGTGAAGTCAGTCCTCATCGTCGTGATCCAGAAAGCGCCCGCTTTCGAAGATGTCGGCGGGGTCGAAGGCGCGGCGCACGCGGCGTTCGAGCGCCATGACGCCGGACGGGCGGGGATGTTCGAAGGGAGTGCGCGTGCGCAGCTCGGCAGGCGCCCGGATCAGCGTCGCCTGACCGCCGAGCTCCGCCGTCATGGACCGGATATGCTCGGCGGGGGCGTCGCTGGCCAGCCAGAGCAGGCCGCCGGCCCAGTCCATCAGCCAGCGGCCTGTGCCGGCGCCCAGCCGCTCGATGAGGGCGGGGGACTGGTGCGCGGGAAGGCTGACCCGCCAGAGGATCGGCGTATCGCTAAGCGGTGCGGCGATGCGGACGGCGTTCCAGCAGTCGGCCTGCTCAGCGTCGGACAGGGGGCGCGGCTTTCCGTGGTCGCGCAACAGGTCCGGCAAGGCGAGGCACCGCGCTTCGACCGAGGGAGCGAAGCCCTGCACGCGCAGAAGCGTCAGCGAGGGCCGGTCGCCATCGACGGGCAGATGTGCCGCCGCCGATACGTCGCACGGGCCGCCCAGCGCGCAGGCCATCGCCCGATGGGCGGCGGCCGGCGAAAGCCCTTCGATCGCGAGCGTGCGGACCATGCGCGGGCGGGGCAGGACCTTCAGCGTCATCTCGGTGACGGCGGCAAGCCGGCCCCAGCTGCCGGCGATCAGCTTGGGCAGGTCATAGCCGGTGACATTCTTGACCACCTTCCCGCCCGCCACGAAGCGTTCGCTGCGCCCCGAAATGGCGGTAAGGCCGAGCAGATGATCGCGCGGCGCGCCGGCGGTGAGGCGGCCGCTGCCTGCCGTTCCCGAAAGCACCGCGCCGCCGATGGTGCCACAGCCGGCAGGCTCGCCGAACAGCGGTGACGGGTCGAACGGCTCGAAAGCGAGCATCTGCCCATGATCGGTGAGCAGCGTCTCGATCTCGGCGAGGGGTGTCGCGGGCCTGACGGTCAGGACGAGTTCAGGCGGGTCATAGTCGACGATGCCGGTGAACGCCGTGAGGTCGACGATGTCCGCCTCGCGCGGCGCGCCCATGACGCGGCGGGTGCCTCCGGCGCGCAGTTCGAGCGTGCGATGATGCGCGGCGGCGTCGACGAACAGCGCCGCCAGCTGGTCTTCATCGGTGGGACGGTGGGTGAGGGGCATCAGAAGCGCGGCAGATCGGGATGGGGCAGGGCGCCGCGATGGACATGCATCCGGCCGAGTTCGGCGCAACGGTGAAGCGTCGGGAACATCTTGCCCGGATTGAGCAGCAGGGCGGGATCGAAGGCGCACTTCACCCGCTGCTGGTGGGCGAGATCGACCTCGCTGAACATCTCGGGCATCAGGTCGCGCTTCTCGACGCCGACGCCATGTTCGCCCGTGAGAACGCCGCCCATCTCTACGCAGAGGCGGAGGATATCGTTGCCGAAGGCCTCGGCGCGTTCGAGCTGCCCTTGCTCATTGGCGTCGTAGAGGATCAGCGGGTGGAGGTTGCCGTCGCCCGCGTGGAAGACATTGGCGACGCCGAGGCCATAGCGCTCGGACAAAGCGGCCATCCGCTCGAGCACCTCGGGGAGACGTCGGCGGGGAATGGTGCCGTCCATGCAATAATAATCGGGGGCCAGCCGGCCGACCGCTGGAAAGGCGGCCTTGCGTCCCGCCCAGAAGGCCAGCCGTTCGGCCTCGTCGCGTGACGCCCGGATCGACGAGGCGTCATGGCCGGCGGCGATCTTCGCTACCTCCTCGGCCAGATGGCCGCATTCGGCTTCCGGGCCGTCGAGTTCGACGATCAACAGCGCCTCGGCATCGAGCGGATAACCGACGTTGACGAAGGCCTCGGCGGCGTGGATGGCGGGCCGGTCCATCATCTCCATGCCGGCCGGGATGATGCCGGCGGCGATGATGTCGGCGACGCATTGACCGGCGCTGGCGACCGACGGGAAGCCGATCAGCAGCGCCTGCGCGGTCTGCGGACGCGGCAGGATCCGGACGGTGACTTCGGTGACGATGCCGAGCAGGCCTTCGGAGCCGACCACGACGCCGAGGAGATCGAGCCCGGCGGGGTCGAGATGGCGGCCGCCGAGCCGGAGCACCTCACCCTCCATCGTCACCAGTTCGACACCGAGGACATTGTTCGTTGTCAGGCCATATTTGAGGCAGTGGACCCCGCCCGAATTCTCGGCGACGTTGCCGCCGATGGTGCAGGCGATCTGGCTGGACGGGTCTGGCGCATAATAGAATCCGCGCTCTTCGACCGCCCGGGTGATCGCCAGATTGGTGACACCCGGCTGGACGACGGCGATCCGGTCGACATAGTCGACGTCGAGGATGCGGTTGAAGCGGGCCATGCCGACCAGCACGGCGTCGGCCAGCGGGAGCGCACCGCCCGAAAGCGACGTGCCGGCACCCCTGGGGACGACTTTGACATTTTCGGCATGGCAGTAGCGCAAGACCCGGCAGAGCTGGTCGACGGTTTTGGGCAGCACGACGGCTAACGGGGGCTGGCGATAGGCGGTCAGCCCATCGCTCTCATAGGGACGGAGTTCGGCGGGATCGTCGATCACCCCTTCGCCGGGGACGATCGCGCGCAGGGCGGCGACGATGGTGCCGCGTTGCTGCAGCGTCCGGCTGTCGGGCTCCGGCATTTTCAAAGACATCCGCTCTCCCCTGCCGTCGCTGCCGGAACGCAGAAGCGCACCCGTCGACGTCCGATTCGCGATATCCCCGGATCCGGACAGTGCCAAGCTGCTGCTTTGGCGGGCTGGAATTGGTCGTGCCTCTTGCTGATCGCCGCGAAGCCCTTGCGTTGATTGGCAAAAAATGGCGGAAATCCTGCCATGACCGAGTGAGCCGGACGAGATTCCACGACGTTTGGCCGTTGCGGGAATCCGGCAATCGTGAAAATGGCATCCGCCGCCGTAACATGATACTGGGCGGGCATAGCGGTCGAGGGGGCTCGACGGCTTAGCTGGGTGTAAGCGTCATGCGTAATCTGTTCGGATCGATCGTTGCAGTTGCTGCGGCGCTGGTGATCGCCGGTCCCTCTCCAGCGGCGGTTCTCATCAACAGTTCCAACGTCGGCTATTCGTTCACGACAGATTATACGGGCCTCGTAGGGGGCGGAAGCACGGCGCTGGTCGGCGGTCTCAGCACGTTTACCTTTACGGGACTGAGCAACAGCGGGCTTACCTATAATTTCAACTATTCGATCACCAACGACTCTTCCGTAACGTCGAGGCTGACCTCGTTCGGCTTCGATGTAGATCCCAACGTCAGCGGGGCATTCTCGACTGGCACCTATGCCAGTGCCAATCTGAACAATAATTTCCCAAGCGGTGTGGGAACGGTCGATGTCTGCTTCGAGGCCGATAGCAACGGCAATTGCGCAGGGGGGTCGGCAGGCCTGACGGCCAATCAGACAGGTACGGGCTCGTTCGCGCTGACCTTTTCGCAAGTGATGGCCTCGGTATCACTCGACAGCTTCGTGACTCGATTCCAATCGATCAACCCCAAGATCAATGGCTCAAGCTCCGGCGTGGGCATCGGCTCGGTCATCAGCTCCAGCGGCGGAGGCAATCCGATCGTGGCGCCCGAGCCGGCGACCTGGATGATGCTGATCTCCGGCTTCCTGCTGATTGGCGGCGTCATGCGCCGCAACAGGTCCGGCTTGTCAGGCCTTCGTCTCGATGCGGCTGGTCGCTAAGTAAACAATCGTAAACCATGGTCGGTTACCCCCGATTACCGTAACGATGGGCGCGCGGATCAGTTAGGACTGCTCCCGTCGAGCCGATCCGGCGGGGGGCAGCATGCGCGATTTTCGCAGAGTGGCAGTGATGGCGGTCACGGTGATACTGATGGCCGTCCCTGTGGCGGCTGGCGTTCCCTCGTCCCTTGGCGGCGAAGCGCTTTACGCTATCGCCAGCGGCAGTCTGAAATGGGTTGCCGAAGCCAATATGGGATTGGCCGCATCCGAACCCGAGACCTGGATGATGCTGCTCGGCGGCATTGGTCTGATCGGGAGCACGCTCAGGCGCCGCAACCGGGCTTTGGATCGCCGCCAGCTGGTTTGATCATTTTCTCCCGATGGCGGGAGTCCTATGGAGCGTCGCATGACGCTCGCACCCCTCATTCTCCTCGTCTGTTCCAACATCTTCATGACGATCGCCTGGTACGGGCACCTTAAATTCGCGGATGCGCGGCTGTGGATCGTCATCCTGGCGTCCTGGGGCATCGCCCTCGTCGAATATTGTTTTGCCGTGCCCGCGAACCGGATCGGCTATCTCCATGGCTGGAGCGCCGGTCAGCTCAAGATCACCCAGGAAATCGTGACCCTGGTCGTGTTCGCGCTGTTTGCCGTCTTCGTGCTGGGCGAGCATCTCGGCTGGCGCCATCTCGGTGCCTTTGCCTGCATGGTGGGAGCCGCCTGCTTCATGTTCGTCGGCAAGAGCTGAGCGCGATTGCGCAACCGCCGCGCCGTTCCCATATCGCTCTCCGCAAAGCATCAGGACGGATATGAGCGAACTTCCCAAATGGCATGGCACCACGATCTTGTCGGTGCGCAAGAATGGCAAGGTCGTCGTGATCGGCGACGGCCAGGTTTCGATGGGCAACACGGTGATGAAGCCGAACGCCCGCAAGGTCCGCAAGCTGGGCGACGGATCGGTAATCGGCGGCTTTGCCGGCGCAACCGCCGACGCCTTCACCCTGTTCGACCGGCTCGAGCGCAAGCTGGAGCAGTATAGCGGGCAGTTGCTGCGCGCGGCGGTCGAACTCGCCAAGGATTGGCGGACCGACAAATATCTGCGCAACCTCGAAGCGATGATGATCGTCGCCGACAAGGACGTGACGCTGATCCTGACGGGCAATGGCGACGTGCTCGAGCCGGTCGGCGGGGTGGCCGCGATCGGATCAGGCGGCAATTTCGCTTTGTCGGCCGCGCGCGCGCTGGTCGACTATGAGCCTGATGCCGAGACATTGTGCCGCAAGGCGATGGCGATCGCGGCCGAACTCTGTGTCTTCACCAATGACAGCCTGACGGTCGAGGCGCTCGACAGCGCCGCCTGAGCGGTTCCCGCTCCCGACAAGCCCAAGCGAAAGCAGGATTTATGAACGACCAACTGACTCCCAAGGCGATCGTCGCCGCGCTCGACGCGCATATCGTCGGCCAGGCCGATGCCAAGCGCGCCGTCGCCGTTGCCCTGCGCAATCGCTGGCGCCGGCAGCGTCTGCCCGACACATTGCGCGACGAGGTCACGCCGAAGAACATCCTGATGATCGGCCCGACCGGCTGCGGCAAGACCGAGATCAGCCGCCGCCTGGCGAAGCTCGCCGACGCGCCCTTCGTCAAGGTCGAGGCGACCAAATTCACCGAGGTCGGCTATGTCGGCCGCGACGTCGAGCAGATCGCCCGCGATCTGGTCGAGGAAGCCGTCCGCCTCGAAAAGGAGCGCCGCCGCAGCGCGGTCAAGGACAAGGCCGAGGAGGCGGCTCTGGCTCGCCTGCTCGATGCGCTGGTCGGCAAGGATGCGAGCGAGGCGACGCGGCTGGCCTTCCGTCAGCGCTTCCAGGATCATCAGCTCGACGACAAGGAAATCGAGATCGAGGTCGAGGATTCGGGCGGCATGCCGTTCGAACTGCCCGGCATGAACGGTCAGGTCGGCATGATCAACCTCAGCGACATGATGGGCAAGGCCATGGGCCAGGGGCGCACCAAGCGCCGCAAGATGACGGTCCGCGCCGCGTGGTCGAAGCTGGTCGACGAAGAGGCGGACAAGCGGCTCGATCAGGACGAGGTCAGCCGGTCCGCGCTTCAGGATGCCGAGCAGAATGGCATCGTTTTCCTCGACGAGATCGACAAGATCGCGGTGTCCGACGTGCGCGGCGGTTCGGTCAGCCGCGAAGGCGTGCAGCGTGATCTGCTGCCGCTGATCGAGGGAACGACCGTTTCGACCAAATATGGTCCGCTCAAGACCGACCATATATTGTTCATCGCGTCGGGCGCCTTCCATGTCGCCAAGCCGTCGGACCTGCTGCCCGAATTGCAGGGCCGCCTGCCGATCCGGGTCGAACTGAAGGCGCTGACCGAACAGGATTTCGTGCGAATATTATCGGACACGCGCGCGAGTCTGACCGAACAATATCGCGCGCTGATCGGTACCGAGGGTGTCGAGATCGGTTTCACCGACGACGGCATCGCTGCGATCGCGAAGGTCGCGGCCGAGGTCAACGGGCAGATCGAGAATATCGGTGCGCGGCGCCTGTCGACGGTGATGGAGAAGCTGCTTGAGGAGATCAGCTTCGACGCCGAGGACCGTAAAGGAACGACGATCACGATCGATCGCGCCTATGTCGACGGCCAGCTGAGCGCGGTCGCCCGCGACACCGATCTTTCCAAATATGTTCTGTGAGTAAGGTGCCCGTGCCCCCTGCCAACCGGCCGCCGGCCGGGCAGGGGGCGCCCGGCCGCAAGAGGGGAAGACGATGACGGTGACCATGTACGGCATCAAGAATTGCGACACCATCAAGAAGGCGCGGACCTGGCTGGAGGAGCGCGGGATCGACTATCGCTTTCACGACTATAAGGCGGCGGGCGTCGACCGCGATACCCTGGTGCGCTGGTGCGGCGAACTGGGCTGGGAGGTGCTGCTCAACCGCGCCGGCACCACCTTCCGCAAGCTGCCCGATGCGGATCGCGCCGACATCGACGAGGCCAAGGCGATCGGGCTGATGGAAGCGCAGCCGTCGATGATCAAGCGGCCGGTGCTGGACGTGGGCGGTCAGTTGCTCGTCGGTTTCAAGCCCGATCTCTATGCGGCCAGGTTCGGCTGATCAGAAGGCGGCGGCCACCTGACGGTCGACGGTCGTGCGGTTACGGCCCGCTTCCTTGGACGCATAGAGCGCGCGATCGGCGCGCTTGATCACGTCGCTCAATATCTGGTCCGAGGCGCTCATCGGGGCGATGCCGAAGCTGGCGGTGAGGCGCAGCGGCAGGTCGCCGATGCGCAGGCGGGCAATGCGAAGCCGCAGATCCTCGACCTTCTCCCGGGCTCGGTCTGTGTCCGCGCCTGGAAAGAAGAGAACGAACTCCTCCCCGCCGAAGCGCCCATATTGCTCCGGCTCGACCAGTGTCTCGCGGAACAGCGCCGTGATCTGGCAGAGCACCGCGTCGCCATGGCTGTGGCCGTACAGGTCGTTGATGTCCTTGAAATGATCGACGTCGCAGATGGCGACGGTGAGCGGGCGGCCGAAGGCATTGGCCTCCTGCATCAGGCGCGTTCCCGACGCTTCGATCGCCCGACGGTTCGGCGCGCCGGTCAGCGAGTCGGTATCTGCGGCTAGGCGCAGCCGTTCGGCAAGGTCGCCGCCCATCAGATAGAGCGAGAAAATCCCCGCGGCGACGGTCATTGCGGGCAGACCGAGGAAGACGATGATCGTATAGGTCTTGTCGAGCAGTTCCGACCCCTGCGGCGGGATCAGGGCCAGCGTCAGCCCGCCTGCGGTTTCCACCGCCGCCATGCCGATACAGGTGAAGATGATCGGTCGTTCGCCCAGCAGCAGCTGGCGTCCGGGGCGGAGCAGGGCGCTCGTCACGCCGAACAGCAGCACGGCCGCCGCATAGAAGGGGACGATCGCTCCGGACACGCCGCGGTCGGGATAGCCACTGCTGACGATGAAGATCGTCAGCAGTGCTATCGCCTGACTCGTCAGGAAATAGCCGGTCTTGTGGGGCAGGCCGGATCGCATGCGATAGGCCATGGCGGCGAGAACCGGGGTCGTCGTCGCAAAGATGCTGACCAGAAGATTGACCCACGGATTGCCGCGAAAATAGAAGTAATAAATCGGATCGGCGATATAGAGCAGGACGTTGCAGCCGAAGGCGGCGGCCAGCATCTTGGCCATCCGCGGCTGACCCAGCGTGCGCGACGCTAGCAGCATCGCGATCGTCATCAACGCGTTGATGAGCAGAAGCACGGCAAAAATGAACAGGTCTACAGACACTTGCCGCCTCGCCCCCTTAGCGGTTTGGAACAATGAGTAGCGGATCGGGCTGCCGATACAAAATGAACTTATGTAAATTCCCCTAGGGATATGCCGCAGGCGCTTTATCTGGCGGCCGGGACGCTCTATCGGCGGCAGCAAGGAGACCATGATGACCCCGATCGCGAAGATATTGCTGCTCGGCTCCGGCGAACTGGGCCGGGAGTTCGTGATCGCGGCCAAGCGACTGGGCGCCTATGTCATCGCTTGCGATTCCTATGCAGACGCGCCCGCCATGCAGCTGGCCGACGCGTCGGAAGTCTTTTCGATGCTCGATGGGGAGGCCCTGGCCGCCGTCATCGAGAAGCACCGCCCGGACCATATCGTGCCCGAGGTCGAGGCGATCCGCACCGAGGTGCTGAAGGACTATGAGGATCGCGGATTTTCGGTTGTGCCGTCGGCCCGTGCCACGCAACTGACGATGAACCGCGACCGCATTCGTGACGTGGCTGCGCAGGAGCTTGGGCTGGTCACGTCCCGCTTTCTCTACGCCGAAAGCCGCGAGGAGATGCGCGCGGCGGTTGCCAAGATCGGCATACCCTGCGTGGTGAAGCCGGTCATGTCCTCATCGGGCAAGGGGCAGAGCATCGTCACTGCCGAGGGCGCGATCGATGCGGCCTGGGACTATGCTGTCGACGGGATGCGCGGCGACCGGCAGCGCGTGATCGTCGAGGCGTTCATCGCCTTCGACTATGAGATCACCCTGCTGACGATCCGCACCCGGCAGGGCGTGCTCTTCTGCGAGCCGATCGGACATCGGCAGGAGCGTGGCGACTATCAGGAGAGCTGGCAGCCGACGCCGATGTCCAAGAAGGCCTTGGCCGCCGCGCAGGACATGGCGCGCAAGGTGGTCGACAATCTGGGCGGCTATGGACTGTTCGGGGTCGAGTTCTTCGTGGCCGGCGAGAAGGTGATCTTCTCCGAACTGTCGCCACGGCCGCACGACACCGGCATGGTAACGCTGATTTCGCAGAACCTGACCGAATTCGACCTGCACGCCCGCGCGATCCTGGGCCTGCCGATCCCGCACATCCACCTGAATGGCGCCGCAGCGTCCGCAGTCATTCTCGCGGACCGTAATGCCGAGGATTTCCACTTCGAGGGGCTGGAAGGCGCACTGGCGCCCATGGACGGGGTGGAGACCGATATCCGGCTGTTCAGCAAGCCCGTAACCCGCCCGAACCGGCGTATGGGCGTCGCTCTGGCGCTGGCGCGCGATGGGACGAGCGACGCGGCAAGAGCCGCCGCGCGCGCGGCTGCGGCCAAGGTCCGCATCGTCTATGCCGACGGCAAGGAATGACGCGCACCCGGATATCCTCGGGCTCTCCCTTTGAAAGCCAGGCCGGCTATAGCAGGGCGATCGTCGACGGCGACTGGGCGTTCGTTGCGGGCACCACGGGCTATGATCCGGTCACGCGGATCATGCCAGACGCGGTGGCCGATCAGACCCGCAATGCCTTGGACCTCATCGAGCGAACCTTATCGGAAGCGGGCTTCGCGCTCGCCGATGTGGTCCGCGCGACCTATTATCTGACCGACGCCGCGTGGTGGGAGGAGGTCGCCCCGGTGCTGGGCGAGCGCTTCGGAGAGATCCGGCCCGCAGCGACTGCGCTGATCGTCGGGTTGATCCGCCCGGAGATGAAAATCGAGATCGAGGTGACGGCGTTACGGCGTTGGTCGTGACGAAATCGCGATATTGACCGCAGGATGGTAATTTTCCCCAATATGTGGCGGGAGACATTGCTGCTCTGACAGGAAAATCGCTGATTTTTCTGCAGTGTTCGACTTGGCACGGTTCCTGCTGAGCATGTGGCATCCACAACGCTTAGTAAAAGGGACCTGAAAATGACCAAGCTGAACAACACCGTCGCCGGCACTTTCGCGATCGTCGCCACCTTCCTTACCATCGCTGCGGCCACCCCGCTCCGCGCCGAACCCGTCCGTGTCGCTGTCGCTTATGGCGACCTCGACCTCGCCAGCGTGGCCGGCGCTTCGCAGCTCGACGCGCGGATCCGCCGCGCCGCCGAAAATGTCTGCGGTCGCCCCGACGTCCGCACCAGCATCGAAGTCGCCGCCTGCCGTCAGAAGGCGATCGTCGGCGCCAAGGCACGCCTGGCTCAGGCTGCGCCGGCTGCCGACATCAAGCTCGCCGCCCGCTGATCCTTCGGCGAACCGGCATGGCCGACGAAGGCCGCCAGGAGGCTCCAGCCCATCCTGGCGGCCTTTTGCCGTTTCCGGTGGGAGCGGTTCTCTGTCGCGAGCGGTTGCGTGGGCGCGCGAGGATGCCGCGTGATCGCTTGCAGTCGAGCAAGAAAGGCTTTCTTGTCCGTGCTCTGACGTCCGGCGATAGGGGGACGTGAACAGAGCCGGGGCATCATGATCAATATCGACTGGTTGAATGCTCTGGCCGGATTGCTCGTCGGTATCATCGTCGGGATAACCGGCGTGGGGGGCGGCTCGCTGATGTCCCCCATCCTGATCATGTTGTTCGGCGTCGCCCCAACGACGGCGGTCGGCACCGACCTCTGGTTCGCAGCGGTAACGAAGACCGCCGGTTCGATCGTCCACCACCGTCAGGAGAGCGCGGACGTCAAGATCGTCGGCTGGCTGGCGCTGGGCAGCATACCCGCTGCGGTCCTGACTTTGCTGTTCCTGTTCGCGTCGGGCGCCCATCAGGTAAAGCATGGGATGGTCGTGACCATGCTCGGCGGAATGCTGATCGCCACCTCGGTCGCCACACTGTTCCGGCGTCAGCTCGTCACCGCGATGATCGATGTCGACGACGAAGCGCGCGCCAAGCGGTTCGTGCGCTGGCAGCCGGTACTGACGGTGCTGGGGGGCGCGGTGCTCGGTACGCTGGTGACGCTGACGTCTGTCGGCGCCGGGGCGCTGGGGGCGACGATGCTGCTCATGCTCTATCCGCTCCGGCTGACCGCGCGAAAGCTGGTGGGCACCGATATCATGCATGCCGTGCCGCTGACGCTGGTCGCCGGGCTCGGCTACATGATCGCCGGAGCGGTCGACCTGCACCTGCTCGCGATGCTGCTGATCGGATCGATTCCGGGGATCGTCATCGGCGCGCGTCTGACGATGTGGTTGAACGAGACATTCGTCCAGCGGGCGCTGGCGGTGATCCTGTTCATCACAGGGTTGAAGCTCATCACCTCCTGAGCCGTCCGCAGGCGTCGCTCAAGCGCTTCCGCCCGCCATATCGCTCCAGGCCGCGTGAAGCCCGTCGATCTGGAACAGATCATGCGCCGCGAGCAGGCTGTGGCCCCACGCCTCGTCCCGTAGGCGCGCATCGCTGACCGCCAGACGCTGCTGCCGAACGTCGCGGAACGGACGGCGCTTTTCCACAGCCTCGGTCCAATGGCGCAGATCGTCCAGCGCCCGGATCAGGGAGTCGATGCGGGCAACCTCCGTCCTCGATTGAGTCAGTCTGGGCTCAAGCAAGTCGAAATCTCCGCAAGACCGATAAGGATGTACAATAATATTGTACAAAAATCAATCAGAATCTTGATTCTTGCGATCGGCGCCGATCTTCCTGCGGACAGCCGCAATGGCGGAACGCCGGGCAGAAATTAGGAAGCTGTCAACAATTGTAACATATGGCTGAGTCCTATTTTCTTGAGCGACCGACAGGAGCATCAGGTCGTCAGGACATCGATCGGGATGGTGAGTCGCAATGAACATGATGACGGGCGATATGATGGCGCAGGCGGAGCTTCTGATCTCCGGCGCGTTCTCCAATGACGTCGCGCCATCCGTCGCTGCCCGGCCGACGCCGCCCAACTGGCTGATCGCGCCAGTGTTCCGCCCGCAGCCGGCGCACGATCCACTGATGGTCGCGGAAGCACAGGCTGTCTATGCAGCGAGCAGTGCCCCCTATCGCTCGCTGCGCGAAGTCCCGCGCGGCTTCTGATCCCTTCGAACCAGTGCCCGGCCCGTCCGGGCATTTTTTTGTCCGGCAGATAGGAAAAATCCTAGACAATCTCGCGCCGCGAAAATAGAACAAAAAAAGAACATGTGAGGAGCGAGTCGATGAAGCAAGGCGTGTTTCGATCGTCCCCGGCCTGCAGCCTTGGTTGTCCCTCCTGCGAGATCGGTTGCGCTATTCGGGCGGGTGAGGCGGACGATGCCTGGCGGGAGGTGCAGCATCTCCGCCGCGCGGGAGCCGGGCCCGAACTGGCGTGGAAGAGGCTGCGCGCTGCAGCGCGCCTGGCAGCCGCAAGGCAAGCATTCGCGCGAGCCCGGCGCGGCCTTCCATCGGCACATGGTCCTCGAGCAGGGTCTCGAACATGCGGGTCAGTGCTGCCGCATTAGGCAGCGCTACCGGCAGAAGGATCTGCTGAACGTCGGGCTCGATCGTGGCCTCTGCTTCGCTCTGGTCCGGCGAGAGACCGGCCAGTGCGAAAATCTCCGCACTGTCGACGCCGAAAGGCAGGAGAACTGCAGCGATCCGGCGGGCGGCGTCGATCGGCAGCGGGCCGGTGAACCGCTTCTCCTCATAATAGGCGTAGCGCTTGTCGAGCGGGGATCCGAGCGTCGCCGCGAAGGCGCGCATCGACAGGCCCGAGCGGGCTCGCAGCGAGCGGAGGCGTTCGTGGGGGCGGAGCATGTCGATTCTCGCAGGCTGGAGGACGCGATCAGTAATTTTTGAACCGATGAGTGCAAGTTTTTTGTCTAGCTGGGAGATGCGGGATGGGAAGGCCGGGGCGTAAGAGGCTGGCGGGTGCACGTACGGCGGGTGGGCGGCTCAAGGCGAGCGCGCAGCCGGGTATCGACAGAGGAACGGCCGAGCTTCGCCTGCATCGCGCGGACCGTGCGGGAGTCCTCGATCCGGTGGCTGCGCGGCTATGGCGCAGGGGCCAGGCGGAGGAGGCGGCCGCATCCCTGCGCGGCGGGCGCGACCATGGGCAGGCGGTCGATGCGATCGGTCGCGCCTATCTGGGCGGGTTGCTCGACCATCGAAATCGCCCAGCCGAGGCGCTGCGCGATGCCGGTCGGTCGCTCTTCAAACTCTATTGGGTGCATTATGCCGCACTGGCGCCCAGCGGGGGATTATATCGCGAACTGGTCGGGCGAGGAGCGGTCGGCCGGCCGGTTGAAGCCGAGACCGACCGTTCGGCGCAGCTGGAGACCGCGCTCAATCGTCGGCTCGCGAGTCTGGACGCGTGCGGGCGGGACGTGCGCAAGGCCGTCGAGAGTCTCTGCATCGACCATCATTTCGAATATGGTCCGCTCTGGCTCGATCGGCTGCTCGCGGCGGGGTGTGGCCGAGGGGCGGCGAGCGAGGAGGATCGCCGAAGGATCCTGGCGGCAGTCATCGGGCTGGAAGCGATCTGCTGATGGTCCGGAACTTTGCGGTCCGCCCGGTGTCCTGATACTGTAATTCCAGCCTGGAGAACGCATGCGCGTCCGGATCGATTCCCATCTTCATTACCGTTTCGCGCAACCGACCGACGTCCTGCTGAGCGTCGAGGTCGCCCAACTCGAGGACCAGCGGCTGATCGAGGATCTGCTGACTGTTTCCGGCAGCGGCGAGCTTCGTCCGATTGCGGGCGAGGAGGGCATCGGTCGGCGCACATGGATGCGGGCCGAAGCCGAGTTCGAGGCGCGCTATACCGCGCAGGTCGAGCTGCTCCGGCGCAATTCGCCGATCGAGGCGCTGCCGATCACGCCCCGGCGGGAGCTGCCGCCGGGCGTAATCCCCTATCTCTGGCCAAGCCGCTACTGCGAATCCGATCGGCTCGAGGCCTTTGTCGAGCGCCGCTTTTCCGGCGACCCGCATGGCGCCAAGATCGTCGCGATGACCGAATGGGTGCGCGGCAATCTGGATTACCGGATCGGTTCGAGCGACGGCACCACCACCGCAGTGGACAGCTTCGTCTCGCGCCAGGGTGTCTGTCGCGATTTCGCCCATCTGCTTACGGCCTTCGCGCGCGCCGCCGGCGTTCCGGCCCGCCTGGTGTCCGCTTATGCGCTGGACCTCGATCCACCGGATTTCCATGCCGTGGTCGAAGTCTGGCTGGCGGGGGAATGGTATCTGGTGGATCCCACTGGCCTTGCGCCGCTCGACGGGCTGGCGCGCATCGCCGTTGGGCGTGACGCGACCGACATCGCGTTCATGACGGCTTTCGGCAGCGCCGAGATGGTGGAGCAAAGCGTTTCGGTGGTCCGGATCGACGGCTGAGCGGGCTGCGGCCGGTGGCTGGCAAAGTGCGAAAGCGCTCTCTACAACATTGTCAGTACCTTGTTCTGGAGAGGATTTTTCATGGATCGTCGCTCGTTCATCGCATCGGCAGGCGTGGCCGCTCTGGTGGCCGGGCTCCACTCATGGGCGGTCTCGGCAGCCACGGATGCGCCGGCCGGACCGGATGATGCCAGGCTGAACGCGCTGTTCGACGAGATTTTCGCCGAAGCGCTCGATGCGTCGCCCGAGTTCTGCACCGGGCTGGGTTTCGACAAAGGCCCGCGCGCGGCGGCGAAGAGCCGGCTCGACGACAATAGCGACGAGGAGATGCGGCGAGATCTTGTGCGGACCAAGCGGCGTCTGGCGCAGCTCGAAGCCTTTCCGGTGGACAAGCTGTCCGAGGCGGCGGCGCTGAACCGTGAGATCGTTCTCTATTCGCTGCGCAATTCCGCGGTGGCACCCGAGCGTTTCGGCATCGACAGCGTGATTCGCCCCTATCGCATCTTCCAGCAGGGCGGCGCCTATTTCAGCGTCCCCGATTTTCTCAACGACGCCCATGTGATTGCGGACCGAGCCGATTGCGACGCCTATCTTGCCCGGCTGGAGGCCTTCGGTCCGGTCCTCGATACCGACAGCGCAGTACAGCGGGCGCGTTCCGAGCGCGGCTTCACGGCGCCCGACTTCTCGGTGGACCTGACCCTGGGGCAACTTCGCAAGTTGCGCGACGTCCCTGCCGATCAAAGCCCGCTCGTGCTGTCGCTGAAGCGTCGGGCGGCGGAGAAGGGCATCGGCGGCGATTTCGGTCCGGCGGCGGCGCGCCTGGTGGAGCAGAGCGTCTATCCGGCACTGGACCGGCAGATTGCGCTGATGACCGAACTGCGCCGGACGACGCGCCCCGGAGCGGGCGTGTGGAGGCTGCCGGACGGCGACGCGATCTACGCGGCGGCGCTCGCCCAGGCGACGACGACGAGCTTCACGCCCGACGAGGTCCACCGCATGGGGCTGGAGCAGGTGGCGGAGATCAGCGCCGAACTCGACGCGATCCTCAAGTCGCAGGGCTTCACCAAGGGCGGCGTCGGCGAGCGGCTGACGATGCTGAACAAGGATCCTCGGCAGCTTTACGCCAATGACGCGGCCGGGCGTGCGGCACTGATCGCTTCGCTCAACGAAGGCGTGAAGGGCATGTATGCGAAGCTCGGCCGCTATTTCTCGCATGTGCCGACGGCGGCGCTCGAAATCCGGGCGGTGCCGGTCGAGATCCAGGACGGCGCGTCCAACGGCTATTACAAGCGGGCGACGCTCGACGGCTCCCGGCCCGCCATCTACTTCATCAACCTGAAGGATGTCGGCGACTGGCCGAAATACAGCCTGCCCGCGCTGACCTATCATGAGGGCGTCCCCGGCCACCATCTGCAGATCAGCCTGGCGCAGGAATCGAAGGACATTCCGACGCTGCGCAAGATCAGCTTCTTCGGCGCCTACAGCGAGGGCTGGGCGCTTTATGCCGAGCAGTTGGCCGACGAGCTTGGCGGCTATGCCGATCCGCTCGAACGGGCCGGCTATCTGCAGTCTTTCCTGTTCCGTGCAGCCCGGCTGGTGGTCGACACCGGCATCCATGTGAAGCGCTGGGACCGCGACAAGGCGACGGCCTATATGGTGGAGACGACCGGCTTTGCCGCGCCCCGTTCGCAGCGCGAGGTGGAACGCTATTGCACGCAGCCGGGGCAGGCCTGCTCGTACAAGGTCGGGCATATGGCCTGGGTGCGTGCCCGTAAGCAGGCCGAGGCGCGGCTGGGCGGCAAGTTCGACATCCGCCAGTTTCATGATGTGTTGAAAAGTGGCGCCATGCCGCTGACCGTGATGGAGAAGCTCGTCGAACGGCGCAGCGAAGCCGCAGCAGGCTGAACCGAAAAGGAGCAAGGGGGCCGCGTCGGCGGCCTCCTCGTCCTGTCAGGTCGCAACGCTGCCGCAGGAAGGCGCCGACGAGGCCGAAGCCCGTCAGGAACATCGCCCAGGTACCAGGCTCGGGCGCAGTGCTGACTACGATGGCGGCCTGTGCCGACGCGGCTCCGAGAAAGGCCGCACGCGACAGAACTCCGCTTCTGACCATAAGCAACTACACCCCGAGATGCGCCATCGCATACACAGCGGAGAACTCGGCAGCACAAGGGCCAGTCGGGCTATGGATGCCCGGCGCGGCCGGGTGGCGCCATCGCAAAGTCCTGCTATAGGCGCCTTATGACCGTGATCGATCTCGACGTCTGGATCGGCAAGACCCTCTTCGTCCCGCCGATCATCAAGCTGTGCCAGATGACCCGGCAGTCCCAATATGCGGTGTCGCAGTTGTTCTGGTTTGCCACCGCGCTGGACCAGCTTCGCATCGCAACGACGTTGACGGCGCAGATCATCGCCGGGGTAATTAGCGTCCTTATGATGTTCCCGGCGTCGTTCCTTGCTCTCACTTCGGCTTTCAGCGCGCGCTGGTTCCGTATGCTAGCGCTGGTACTGCTGATGCTCGACGTGGGGGCAAGCTTGTTTAGTGGTCACTGGCGCGGCGTGGAAACCTGGCTGCTCGTCCTGTTCGCCGCATATGCCGCGACCATCACCAATGTCCCGCCGGCCGAGCAGACGGGCAAGTCGCCGGCGCTGAAGCCCGGAGAAGCACGGCGGTAGGCCGGCATCGGCAACTTGCGGCGCGATCGCGGGTTGAGACCGAAAACAGGAGGCATATGTGAAGACCTTGTTCATGGCCGCCGGCCTCTCCGTGGCAAGCATGGCCGTGCCGGCCGGTGCGGCGCAGGCCCCGATCACCGGCGAACGTCCCTTCTCGACCAAGTCCTTCGTCGCGAAGGAGGTCGCACGGTTCGATCGCCCCTGGGCGATCGCCTTTCTGCCCGATGGCCGCATGCTGGTGACGGAGAAGACGGGCCGGCTGCTGCTGCTCTCGAACGGAGGGCGCGAGCGCGCCGAGGTCTCGGGAGTGCCTGCCGTCAATTCGGACGGCCAGGGTGCGCTGGGCGAGGTCGCCGTCGATCCCGACTTCGCCCGCAATGGCCTGATCTATATCAGCTACTCGTCGGCAGGGTCGCCGAACGGCATCGAATTGATGCGCGCGCGCCTTGTGGGGAGCCGGCTGACGGAGCCGAAGATCCTGTACAAGGCCCATCCGCAGCTGAGCGGCGGGCATTATGCCGGGCGCATCGCCTTCGGTCCTGACGGGCAGCTCTTCCTGTCGCTCGGCGAACGGCAGAAGTTCACGCCTGCGCAGGACCCGACGGGCGTGCTCGGCAAGATATTGAGGCTCGACCGGAACGGGCGTGCCGCAGCCGGCAATCCGCTTGCGGGCAAGGGCTTCGACCCGGCTGTCTGGAGCTATGGTCACCGCAATCCCCTCGGCCTCGCCTTCGATCTGGAAGGTCGGCTGTGGGACGTGGAAATGGGCCCGAAGGGTGGCGACGAGATCAATCTGGTCCTGCCGGGGCGCAACTATGGCTGGCCGATCGTTTCCAATGGCGACCATTATGATGGGCGCCCGATACCCGATCACCCGACCCGCCCCGATCTGGAGGCGCCAAGGGTCAGCTGGAACCCGTCGATCTCGCCGTCGTCGATGATCGTCTATCGCGGCAAGATGTTTCCGTCCTGGCGCGGCAAGGCGCTGGTCACGGCCTTGTCGGGCAAGATGCTGCTGCTGATCGACCTGGGAACCGATAGCTCGATGGAGGTCGCGCGCTACCCGATGGGCGAGCGCATCCGCTCCGTGGCGGAAGCGCAGGATGGATCGGTCTATGTGCTGGAAGACGGCAAGGACGCAAGACTGCTACGCCTGACGCCCGCGAAATGACCAATCTGAAGGGGGGAGGTGACGCCCCGCCCTGGAGGACGGCGGGGCGGGGCACGCTCAAGCACAAGCCGCCCCCATATGTGCGGAATTATGCCCTGACCGTTCGCATAGCAAATCCGACGCGGGATCGCGAGCGCGATCATCGACCCTCGAGAGCCGCTGCCCATAGCTATCAGGTCCTGCTGCCCTATAGCGAAATCCGTTCCGATTGCATCCGACAGATCGCTCTAAATTATTGTTTTACCGCGTTTTCGGAGTCACCAGATGATTCCATCTGGTTCGAACACGCTCTAGGAAGGGCCGGAGTACCCTGCAGCGGCACGAGACGCGAGCAGTGCGTTTAGCGTGGCGATCAGTATCGCAGCCCGATACGGTTTTTGGAGAAACAGCACGCCGGGGGTCGCCGATGCGCATTCCTCCCGCCGATGGCCCGAGGTCACCAGAATTGGAAGATCGGGGTGGTCCCGGCGGACATGTGCCGCGAGTTGCTGCCCGTCCATCGCGCCGGGCATTCTCACATCGGTGAAGACGGCGTCGATTTCGCGGCTTTCGAGCATGCGCAAGGCTTCTTCCGCATCCTCAGCCTCCACGGCGGCATAGCCGGCCTCTTCGATCGCCTCTACCGCAAGAAGGCGAACGATCGCTTCGTCCTCGACGACGAGTATGACCGGTCGGCGGTCGGAAGCCGGCGGGGTACGCATGGTTCGCAACACACTCTTCCACAACAGATGGAAGCCTGTGGATAAATCATTACGCCAGGGAAATCGACTCCGGGTCTCTGCGGAGGCATTCCCGTTTCAGGACCGGCTGTCAGGACTTTCGCATCCCGCTGATCGCATGGACGACACCCGCCAGAATTCCGCCAACTGCGAAACCGATCGCTCCCGATCCCACAGCGGTGACGACCCATTGCAAGGCGCCGCCGAGTGCGGGCGCCATGGCACCGGTCGTTTCCGCAGCATGATGGATGAGGTGGGCGGGCGCAGTGATCCCGAAACTTTCCATCCCATGCACGAGGATGCCGCCGCCGACCCAGATCATCGCTGCAGTGCCGATGATCGACAGGGCGCGCATGACGACCGGCATGCCGCGAACCAGCGCGCATCCGATGGTGCGCGTGCTCGCCGACTTGGCGAGGTGCAGGCCGATGTCGTCCATCTTCACGATCAGCGCGACGACGCCATAGACGCCCACCGTGATCGCGATCCCGACGGCAGCGAGGACGGCGGCCATGGTGGTCATCGGTAGCGAGGCGACCTCGGCAAGTGCGATGGCCATGATCTCGGCCGACAGGATGAGGTCGGTCCGGATCGCGCCAGAGACCTGCTGCTTCTCCAGCGTTTCGGCATCGACCGTCATCAGGCGATCCTCGTCCTCATGACCCCCCATGACGGCCTCGATCACCTTCTCCGCGCCTTCGAAACAGAGATAGGCACCGCCGAGCATCAGCAGCGGCGTCACGGCCCAAGGCGCGAAACGGCTGAGGAGGAGGGCCACCGGCAGCAGGAAGAGCATCTTGTTGCGCAGGGATCCGAGGGCGATCTTGCCGATGATCGGCAGTTCGCGGCTCGGCGAGAGGCCGGTGACGTAGCGCGGCGTGACGGCGGCATCGTCGACCACCACGCCGACCGCCTTGGTGCCGGCTTTTCCGGCGGCGGCCCCGACATCGTCGAGCGATGCCGCCGCAAGTTTGGTCAGTCCCGCAATATCGTCCAGCAGCGCAACCAAGCCCGAGGCCATGTTCGTCCCTTCGCTATGTCTTTGCTGGCATTCATAGAGTCAATCGAGAGGCGCGCCAGCCCCCTGGTCGCTCCATCGCACAGGATGGAACGCCCAGCGCCTTTGCCTCGCGCCGCCGAAGCCGAAGGCGTCAACGTGCTGGACGGGGATGCAATGCGCAATGCGACGCTGGAGGCGGTGCATGTTCAGCGGGCGCGATCGATCATCGTGTCGGCCGGGCGCGACGATATCTCGATCCTGATCGTGTTGACCGCGCGCGGCCTGGCGCCGGACGTCCCTATCAGCGTCGCCATCCGGTCCGAGGACAATAAGGCGCTCGCCCGGCAGGCCGGGGCCTGCGCATCTATCGCAGTGAGCGCGCTTCTGGATTCTGGGAGCCGGAGAGCCGCCCGTTGCGCGATGGCGACCAGATCGTGGAGGTCGTTCCGCGCCTGGCCCAGCGATGACGCATCCCGTCAGGCGATGGAGAGCGCCACTGCTTCGGCGACCTTGATGCCGTCCACGGCGGCAGACAGGATCCCGCCTGCATAGCCTGCACCTTCGCCCGCCGGGAAGAGGCCGGCGACGTTGAGGCTCTGGAAGTCCTTGCCGCGCGTGATCCGGATCGGGCTGGAGGTGCGCGTCTCGACGCCGGTCATGATCGCGTCCGGGTGATCGTAGCGGGCGATCTGCTTGCCGAAGACGGGCAGCGCCTCGCGGAAGGCCTCGATCACGAAGTCGGGCAAACAGGCGGACAGGTCGGTCAGTTTCACGCCCGGCTTATAGGATGGGATAACCTCGCCGAACTCGGTCGACGGGCGCTGCGCCAGAAGGTCGCCGACCTTCTGGCCGGGCGCATCATAGTTGGAGCCGCCGGCGACGAAGGCCATTTCCTCGAGCCGGCGCTGCAGCGCGATACCGGCGAGCGGGTGGCCCGGATAGTCGCGCTCGGGCGAGATGCCGACGACGAGGCCCGAATTGGCGTTGAACTCCTTGCGCGAATATTGGCTCATGCCGTTGGTCACGACGCGCCCTACCTCCGACGTCGCGGCGACCACGCGGCCGCCTGGGCACATGCAGAAGCTGTAGACGGTCCGGCCGTTCGCACAGTGGTGCGACAGCGCATAAGCTGCGGCGCCGAGATCGGGGTGGCCGGCGCAGGTACCGAAGCGCGCGCGATCGATCCAGCTTTGCGGATGTTCGATGCGGACGCCGATCGAGAAGGGTTTGGCTTCGACAAAAACGCCACGATCGTAGAGCGCCTGGAAGGTGTCGCGCGAGCTGTGCCCGACGGCGAGCACGACATGTCGCGTCTCGATATACTCGCCGCCATCGAGGTGCAGGCCGCGCAACCGGCCGTCAGCGATCTCGAAGTCGACGACGCGTTCGCCGAAGCGATATTCGCCGCCGAGATCCTCGATGGTCGCGCGCATATTCTCGACCATCGAGACGAGTCGGAAAGTGCCGATATGGGGATGCGCTTCGGTCAGGATTTCCTCGGGGGCGCCGGCCTTGACGAACTCGGCGAGGACCTTGCGGCCCAGATGACGCGGGTCCTTGATCTGGCTGTAGAGCTTGCCGTCTGAGAAGGTGCCGGCGCCGCCTTCGCCGAACTGGACGTTCGATTCCGGGGTCAACACGCTGCGACGCCACAGGCCCCAGGTGTCCTTGGTCCGCTCGCGGACGATCTTGCCGCGCTCCAGGATGATCGGGCGATAACCCATCTGGGCGAGAATCAGCCCCGCGAACAGGCCGCAGGGCCCTGCGCCGATGACGACGGGGCGCGGAGCGCCGGCAGGAGCGGTGCGGACGGGGCGATAATCGGTGTCCGGGGTCGGGCGGACATGGTTGTCGCCGGCGAAGCGGGCAAGGACCGCCGCTTCGTCGGCCAGTGTCACGTCGACCGAATAGACCATCTGGATGGCCGACTTGCGGCGCGCGTCATTGGCGCGGCGGGCGAGGGTCCAGCCGAGCAGTTCGTCGGGCGCGATGCCGAGCCGCTGGAGGATCGCGGCGGGAAGAGCCTCGGCCGGATGGTCGAGCGGCAGCTTGATTTCGGAAATGCGGAGCATGGAGCGCCTTTACGCGGCCCGGAAGGCGGCGGCAACGGCGGAGGGGGGAACGGGCCTGGTCAGTCGGCGGCGCGCCAGAAGCGCTTCGTGTCGAGCAGGCGGGCGATCGCCTTGCGCGCCCTGGACAGCTTCTTGCGGCGCCAGTCCGGGCTCCTGACGACGCCAGTCCAGGCGATGTCCCAGCGCTCGGCAAGCTCCTGCGCGTCGCTTTCGTCGTTCAACGCGCCGAGCAGATCCTGGATGTCCTCCAGCGCGGCGAGCATGTCTTCCATTCGGGTACGAGCCTTGCGTCCCGGATAGAGCGCGACGAAGAACTCGCTCGCATAGCGCAGCTTCTTGCCATCCTTGCGCAGCTGGTGGAGGTCCTCGGGGGCGAGTCGGGCGAGGCCCTTGCTGCGGCGTTTGATCCGCCGCCGCAGCTTGTCGAGACGTTCGGCGGCGAAAAGGGCGATCGCTTCGGCTGTGGAGCCGGCCGCATCGGAGCGCCAGTCGCCGATGGTCAGCCATTCGACCAGCCGCAGGGGCAGCAGGCGCGCGCGGCTGTCGTCGAGAACGGTTCGGAGGCTTGCCGCGCTCTCTGTCCGTAGTGCCGTCAGCCTTATGCGATCGGCTTCGTCGAGCCGGGGCAGCAGCACGTCGATCTGGCGCAGATCGCTCCATTGCGCCGTGAGCCAGCGCAGGTCCTCCGCCAGTTGCGCGCCGGTCGCATCGTCGCGCAGCAGCGGCGAGAAGAGCCAGAAGGCGCTACGCAGGCGACGCAGCGCAATGCGCGCCTGGTGGACATGGTCGGCCGCACCCTGCGCGAGGAAGCGGCTCTCGTTGAGCCGATAGAGGCGCAGGCAGGACACGGCGATCGTCGCGAAGCCGTCGTTCGGGGCCATGTCGCGCGACAGCCGGATGGGCTCCGCACGAATGGCGCCATCAAGCTTATGGTCGATCAGCCGGAAGCCGCGATCCGATTTCGATTCCACGCCGAGACGAATGCTGCAGCGTTCGGCGATCCTGCGGGCCAGTGTGAACAGGGCGGAGGGTTCGCCCTCGACCAGTTCCAGTTCGATCTCGCAGAGCGGAAGCCGCCGCTCCCCCGACAGGACAGTGCCGTGGTCGGCTGCGATCTCGATCTGCGTGCCATCGACAGCGCATCGGGCGATCTGGCGCGTGACGTCGGTCGTGAACAGCGGGCCGATGCGATCGAGCACGTCGGAACTGAACAGACTGACGAGCGGGCCGGCATCTTCGGTCAGCGAGAGCCGTTCCTCGCTGAGCGGCTTTTCCCATTCGCCGCGCGCGAACAGGCCGGTGGACGGACCCGAGGCTGCTTTGACGGTCTGGACGAGGCGACCGTCCTCCGAGCGGATGCGCAGCACGAAGCCTTCCCCGGCCAGGCGGCGTTCGACAGTGTCGAAATAGGTCGCGCGCAGCTGTCGGCCGGTCCATCCGTCCGCGCTCACGATCGAGCCATCCTCAGCCAATAGTCCAAGGTCGGAAGGATCGCATTCGAGTTTCAGTTCCACCTCGATCATGCGCTCTTCTCTTTGTGACGCCCGAAGCTACCAGTCGCGGCGTTACTTGTCATCGCATTGCGACAGATCAAAGGGGCGGGTGTGTCGTTTCGAGCGGGTCGACCTCGCTGGGGTTCCTCGGGCGATGGGCGGCGAGACAGGCGACAACGCCAAGGACCAGCAGAACGAAAGCGGCGGCTTCTGGGAAGGTGGGCAGTCGGCTTTCCCACAGACAGGCATAGAAGATCGCGAACAGCGTTTCGAACAGGATCATCTGGCCCACCAGGGTAAGGGGCAGAAGCCGACTCATCCGGTTCCACAGTGCATTGCCGATGACCGAGGCGAAGAGAGCTATAGCGGCGGAGACGAGCGCGAGGCGTGCCCAGGCGTCGGCGCTGTGCGACGTGTTCTCGAGCAGCGGCAGCAGCGGCGCGGCGAGCAACGCGATCCCGCCGGTAGCGACGCCGGTCAGCAGCGACCAGTCATGCTCGGTGATATGCTCCAGCCGGCTCAGCCAGCGGGCATTGCCGACCGCGAAGCAGGTCCATGAGAGCAGCGCGCCGATCGCGGCGAGCAGTCCCAGCCAGCGGATGGCGCCGTTTGTGTCGCCGGCGGGCAGCATGGCTTCCCACCCGATACAGGCGGCCCCGGCCACGCAAAGCAGTAGCGAGGGCGCGAGGCGGGTCAGCGGGACCGCACCCTTGTCACGGCTGCCGACGATGGTGATCGTCACCGGCAGAAAGCCGACGACCAGCGAGGTCAGCGCGATCCCGGCTGTTCGCACCGCCGTGGCGAGGAGCATATAATAGACGATGTTCCCGGCGAGCGAGAGCCACAGCAGGCCGATCCATTCGCGGCGACCCAGATGCGGGCGCAGTCGTTTCCAGCGCGGCGCGATCAGCAGCACGGCGATCGCTCCGTAGAACAGGTAACGCGCGACCGACTGGTGGAAGGGACCGAAGTCGCCGCAGATCTCCGGCGCGACGAAGACGAGGCCCCACAGGGCGCCCGCCGCCACGCCATAGAGCGTGCCCGCCAAGGTGGAGCCGGAGATCAACGCCTGTGCCTGTCGGGATCAGGCAAAGGGCTGGTCGATCGACGCGGGCGGCTTCGAGAACCAGCGGGGGCCGTCCACCGTCATGTAGAAGCAATCCTCGATGCGGACGCCGAACGCGCCGGGTATGTAGATGCCGGGTTCGTTCGAGAAGCACATGCCAGGCGCCAGCGCCGTCGTCTCGCCATGGACGAGATTGACCGGCTCATGCACGTCCATGCCGATGCCATGGCCGGTGCGGTGCGAGGTGCCCGGCAGCTTGTAGCCGGGGCCGTAGCCGAGGCTTTCATAATGGCGGCGCACGGCATCGTCGACCGATCCGGCCGGTGCACCGACCCGCGCGGCCTGCATCGCGATCTCCTGGCCACTCCGCACCTGATCGAACAGCAGGCGCTGCCGCTTATCGGCGGGGCGACCGAAGACCATCGTCCGCGAAATGTCGGCCTGATAGCCGTGGATGCTGAGCCCGGCGTCGAACAGGATGACCTCACCCTCGGCGACGCGGCGCGGCGTGGCCGATCCGTGGGGATAGGCGCTGGACTCGCCGATCAGCACCAGACCCTCGTCGGCGGTCGCGCCGAGCGCGCGTACTGTCGCGAGCAGCATGGCGCGCAGATCCTGCTGGCTCATGCCGCGCTCGATCCGGGGCGCGATGTGACGATAGGCGGCGACCTGCACGTCGGCGGCCAGCTGCATCAAAGCGAGCTCGGCCGGCGACTTGATCATGCGACAGCCGCGCACGACCGGGTTGGCGGAGACGATCTGCGCGTCGGGCGCTGCCTGCCGCAGGCCGTTGACCGCGAAGAAGCGCACCGTCTCCTCGACGCCGATGGTCGCCTTGTCGAGCTTCCGCTCGCGCAGGAAACCGGCGATGAGGGCGCTCGGGCTTTCATCTTCCTGCCACACGCGCACGTCGGCGGGCACGACCAGGCTTTCGCGGATCGATGGCTCCTCGAAAGCCGGCGTGACGACGAGGATATCGCCTTCTACCGGAATCACCGCAGCGGTCAGCCTTTCGCTCCGCCACCAGTCGATCCCGGTGAAGTAGAGCAGGGACGAGCCCGCCTCGACGAGGATGGCGCCGATGCCCTGCGCCTGCATCAGACGCTGTGCCTGGGCGAGGCGGGCGCGATGCTCCTCCGGCTGGATCGGCCGGGCATTGGCGGTCATCGGCGTCAGGCCCTGCGCAACGTCTTTCGCCCAGGCGGGAAGGGCCGCCAGCGCAGACAGGCCGAGGAGCCCGGACCCGAGCAGGAATTGCCGACGATTGGCGCGCAGCTGCATGCTTACCCCCTTGAAAACACAGCGGTGATAGCGAGCCGGGGCGCGCAAGGCGAGGGGGTGAGCGAGAAGGTCAGCGCAGGCGCGGCGTCAGGGGGCTTCGCTGTGACCTATGCTGTCCCGGACGCGGCCATATTGACCGCCCCAGTCGTCGGTCATGGCGACGCGCACGTCCCACAGTTCGGGAAAGAAGCGGTGCTTTGCGCCGGCTTGCAAGAGGTCGACCGAGCGGCCCTTGAGCGACGCCGCGCCCATGCCGATCGAGCGGTGGATCAGGAAAAGATGGTGCCAGCGAAATTTGCCGAACAGCTCGTCGAACTCGATCAGCGCCTCCGCCACCGCATAGGCCGCGTCGTGGCGATAATCCTCGTCATAGATCGAGCGGACCGTGCGGCCCTCGGCGATGAGATAGCGCTGCTCGAAGCTGCGCCACAGCTCGGGCACCATCTTGAGCAGAATGCGGAAGCCGGGGGATTCCTGACCGCTGCCATTGCCGAGCTGCAGACGGATTTCCTGATATTCCTTGGGCGACATGGTCTCGAGCAGATCGAGCTGGTCGGTCATCATCCGCATGATCCGGTGGCAACGGCCGAGCAGCGTGACGACGCGGTGCGTCTCGCCTGCCTTGAGATAGTCGTCCACGTCGAGCAGCGTATAAGCCATGAGCTTCATCCACAGCTCTTCGACCTGGTGGACGACCTGGAACTGAAGCTCGTCGCGGTTGCACAACTCGTCGAACGGCTTCTGACAGGCAAGCAGCGAACCGGTCTTCAGATAGAGCTCATAATCCAGAGCCTCGGGCGCCTGCATGAGCCCGTAATATTTCTCACGATCCATCGCGTCGTCCCTCCTGCGCCGGTGCCGCAGTGTAGCAGCAGAGAGAGGGGACATTGTCCGCATAATCCTCCGCTTATGGCGAAGCTGGAGAACAATGGCCCTTCCATCGCGCCATTCGGCTGCCTATCGTCCTAAGCTGCTCATGATTCGGGGGAGGAATAGTGGCACTGGATCAGGTCGATCACCGGCTGCTGGCCGCGCTTGAAGGCGATGCCCGCCTGTCCTTCGCCAGTCTCGGCGAGATGGTGGGCCTATCGAAGACGCCGTGCTGGAAGCGCGTCCAGGCGCTGGAGCAGGCGGGCGCGATCCGCGGCTATCATGCGGCGCTCGACGCTGATGCGCTGGGCCTGGGAACGGCGGCTTTCGTGCGGATCAGCGTGCGCTTCGACAAACATGCCGAGTTCGAGAAAGCGGTGCAGGCGCACCCGATGATCCTGTCCTGCCATGCTACGGTCGGCGACACCGACTATCTGGCGCACATCCTTGCCCGCGACATGACCGACCTCGACGAGTTCCTGCGGGCCGAACTGTGGCGGCTTCCGGGGGTCGAGCGGTTCACTACCACCATCGCAATGCGCGAGATCAAGGCAGCCGGTTCGCTGGCGGCCAATGCGGCGAGGAAGAAATGAGCGAATTGCGCGGCCTCTATCCATCGATCGAGCCCTATGCGAGCGGCCATCTCGACGTCGGCGACGGGCATCAGGTCTATTATGAGCGGGTCGGTACGCCGGGCGGGAAGCCGGCGGTGTTTCTGCACGGCGGCCCCGGCGGCGGGTGCTCGCCCGATCATCGGCGGCTGTTCGATCCCGCGCGCTACGATCTGCTGCTGTTCGACCAGCGCGGGTGCGGCCGGTCCACGCCGCATGCAAGCCTGGATGCCAACACGACCTGGCACCTGGTCGCCGACATCGAGCTCTTGCGAGCTTTGGTTGGCGTCGAACAGTGGATGGTGTTCGGTGGCAGCTGGGGTTCGACCCTCGGGCTCGCTTATGCCCAGAAATTCCCCAAGCGGGTCAGCGAGCTGATCCTGCGAGGGATCTACACCGCAACGCCCGAGGAGATACGCTGGTATTATCAGTTCGGCGTGTCGCAGATGTTCCCCGACAAATGGGAGGGCTTCCTCGCGCCGATCCCGGAGCAGGAACGCGGCGACCTGATCGCGGCCTATAATCGCCGGCTGACGGGCGTCGATCCCGTCGAGCAGTTGCGGGCGGCGCGGGCGTGGAGCCTGTGGGAGGGACAGACCATCACCCTGTTGCCCAGCCCGGCGCTCGACGCGCAGCATGGCGACGATCATTTCGCGATCGCCTTTGCGCGGATCGAAAATCACTATTTCCATAATGATTGCTGGCTGGAGCCGGGGCAGTTGCTGCGCGACGCGAGCCGGCTGCGCGGCATTCCTGGCCTGATCGTCCATGGCCGCTATGACATGCCCTGTCCTGCGCGCTACGCCTGGGCGTTGCACAAGATCTGGACCGATGCGGAGTTCCACCTGGTCGAGGGGGCGGGGCACGCTTATTCGGAGCCGGGCATATTGGACAAGCTGATCCGGGCGACCGATTGCTTTGCGAACAAGGAGAGGGAATGAGCGGTTTCATGCGGCGCAAGCCGATCGGCGGGGAAATACAGCGGGCGGATCGCCTGCCGCCGTCCTTGTCCTGGCCGCATCTCGTCGCGCTGGGCGTGGGGGCGATCGTCGGTACGGGCATCCTGACGCTGATCGGCGTCGGCGCGGATCGCGCCGGGCCATCGGTGCTGCTGTCCTTCGGCATAGCGGGCGCGGTGTGTGCCTGCGCTGCTCTGGCCTATGCCGAGCTGGCGGCGATGCTTCCCGCGTCGGGCAGCGCCTATAGCTACAGCTATTCGGCTCTGGGCGAGATATTCGCCTGGGTGGTCGGGTGGAGCCTGATCCTCGAATATTCGCTGGTCGTGTCGACCGTGGCGGTCGGCTGGTCGGGCTATGCGTCTCCGCTGCTCGGCGGGCTGGGCTTCCCGATGGCATTGACGCAGGGGCCGGAGATGGGCGGGATCATCAATCTGCCGGCGATCTTCATCATCGCGGTCGTCACCGGGCTGCTGCTGCTCGGCACGCATGAGAGCGCGCGGATCAACACGATCCTGGTGGCCGTGAAGATCGCGACGCTTTCGCTGTTCGTGGCGGTCGCGCTGCCCCAGTTCGATGCCGCCAATCTAAGCCCCTTCATGCCTTACGGCTTCGGCGCTTCGCCGGGGCCCGACGGCATCCAGCGCGGCGTCATGGCCGCCGCCGCGATCATCTTCTTCGCCTTTTACGGCTTCGATGCGATTTCGACGGCGGCCGAGGAAACCAAGCGCCCCGAGCGCGACCTTGCCATCGGCATCGTCGGGTCGATGCTGATCTGCACGCTGATCTATGTGCTGGTGGCCGCCGCTGCCATCGGCGCGATTCCGTTCAAGGGTTTTGCCGACAGCCCCGAGCCGCTGGCCCTGATCCTGCGCGAACTCGGCCGTCCGGGCGTTGCCAAGATCGTTGCGACCGCAGCGGTGATTGCGCTGCCGACCGTCCTGCTCGCATTCCTCTATGGGCAGAGTCGGATCTTCCTGGCGATGGCACGCGACGGCTTCCTGCCGACGTCGCTGGCGAAGATATCGCGCCGGGGAACACCGGCCCGGATCACGACGGCGACGGCGATCCTGGTCGCTATCCTGGCCGGATTGCTGCCGATCGGCGAGATTGCAGCGCTGGCCAATGCGGGGACGCTGATCGCCTTCATGGCGGTCGGCGCCTGCCTGATCGTGCTGCGCCGCCGCCGCCCGGACCTGAAGCGCCCATTCCGGACGCCTGCCGGCCAACTGATCGGGCTGGGTGCGGTGCTCGGCTGCCTTTATCTGTTCATCAGCCTGCCGCTGCAGACCTTGCTGTGGTGCCTCGTATGGAATGCGATCGGGGTGCTGATCTATGTCGGCTATGCCCGCCGCCACAGCGTGCTGGGGCAAAGCGAGCAAGAAGCAGGAAGCGCCTGACAAGGTCGGTCTGCCAGCCATGGCCGCATGGACAAGGTGAACAACGGTCAGGACTGGCAGGCGCACTGTAGGGCGCTCGACGATCGCGGGTGGGCCAGGCTGCCCGGATTACTGGACGCTGCGTGTTGCGAAGCGCTGGCGGCAGGATATGAAGAACCGGACCTCTTCCGGTCCACGGTTGTCATGCAGCGGCACGGCTTCGGCCAGGGGGCATATAGATATTTCGGCTATCCGCTGCCGGCGGTCGTCGCCGAGTTGCGGTCGGCGCTCTATCGTCAGCTGCTGCCCATTGCCAATCGCTGGGCGGAGATAGAAAGGCGGCCTTGCTCCCCCGACGATCACAGCGACTATCTGGCGCAATGCCATAGGCTCGGCCAGATGCGGCCGACCCCGCTGCTGCTGCGCTACCAGGCCGGGGATTATAACCGGCTGCACCAGGACATCTATGGCGCGGAGATCTTTCCGTTGCAGGTGGCGATCCTGCTGTCGCGGCCTGGCGAGGACTTTACCGGGGGGCAGTTCGTTCTGACCGAGCAGCGGCCCCGCATGCAGTCGCGTGTCGATGTGGTCGAGCTGAAGCAGGGCGACGCGGTCGTCTTCGCCGTATCGCGCCGCCCTGTTGCCGGGATGCGGGGCCACTATGGCGCGGTCATGCGGCACGGCGTGTCCACGATCGGAAGCGGCACGCGCTACTGCCTGGGCATCATATTCCACGACGCCGCCTGAGGCGCGATCAGCGAAACCCCATCGGCTCAGCCGATGCGAGGGCGCGGCGGCCTTCGGTCAGCAATATGTCGAGGCGCGCCGAGGGGATCCCGGAGTCGAACGCAAGACCGAAGCGGCTGCCCTTCACCCAGGCGGTGCGACCGAGCAACTCGTTGCCCTTGCAGACGACCCAGACGATCTCACCGGGATCGGGCGGATCGTCGGCGTGAACCAGCGCACCCTTGCGCGACAGGTCGAGGATGTGGATCGGCATCGGCCGGCCATTGGCCAGCAGGGTTGCCTTCAGATAGACTCTGGTGCGCGCATCCTGTCGCGCATCGGGCCGTCCTCGAAACCCCAGAGCGGTGGCTAGAGACATGGTACGCATTCCTTACGCGCCGCCGGGAGCGATGGCGGCATGTAAGGGCGTAGCGGTCTGCCGGTAGCAGGGCGTTAGTGTATCTGGTGAACGCCGCGCTAACGCTTTTTCAACCTATCGCCAGCAGCGTGAGGCCGATCAGGGCCACGATCAGCAGTCCGGACACCAGCATCCACCGCGTTCTTCGTCCGGCAACGGTTTCCTCGGACAGGGCGAGCCCATCCGATGATTCGTGCCGTTCGGCAAAGGTCGGCGCCGGGTCTTCGGCGTGAAGAATGTCGGCGATGGCCGAGACCAGAGCGGGGCATTCGGCGGCCAGCCGGTGGCTGCTGGCGGCCGCCATGCCCAATTCCTCGATGCTGAGCGGGCTCGTGAAACGGCATCCGGCCCGGTTGTCAGCGATCCACATGACCTCGGCCTCACGCCATCCTACCAGCGGCACTTCCAGAATGATCTGCGCGCCGGGAACAAGGTCTCCGGCGTTCGAGGCCATCAGGCCTTCCTGGGATATGTCGGTGAGGGTTACCCCCTCTATGCTGTCCCCGTCGGCCGAAGCACCGTCGAGGGTCATGCGTATCCGTGCTTGCTGCTGGATGGCGATGCGGCGCTTCTGACGTCGTTCGGCCGGATAGGATTCGAAGCGGTTCATAGGGCTCCCTGAGTCGATAACGCCTGCGCACCAGCCCCCGATGCCGCAGCGCAACACTAGTTCAGGCACGGTTTTCCGCCGAGCCGGGGTTTTCCCCTAGTCGGGAGACTGGGCGGGCTATTGGCAGTGCGGCCCCGCTGCGGCATGGCTATGTCCATGAGTCCCGCTCCCCCCGCCGACGTCGAGACGCCATCGCCCGCCTCCTCGCCGCTGCGGATACCGATCTTCCGGGCGATCTGGATCTCCTCCATGGCATCGAACTTCGGGGGGTTGATCCAGTCGGTCGGGGCGGCGTGGATGATGACCTCTTTGTCGGGATCGGCGAAGATGATCGCGCTGGTGCAGACATCGACGGTGCTGCCCTTCATGCTGCTCTCGCTGCTGGCGGGCGCGGTCGCGGACAATCTCGACCGGCGCAAAGTCATGCTCGTGGCCCAAGCAGCGATGCTGGTGTTGTCGGCGCTGCTCGCGGTCTTCGCCTGGCAAGGCTGGCTCGATCCCTGGCTGCTGCTGGCTTTCACCTTCCTGATCGGGTGCGGGACGGCGATGGCCGGACCCGCCTGGCAGGCGACCGTCGGCGACATCGTTCCCCGGCCGCTGCTCCCCAAGGCGGTTGCCCTCAATTCGACGGCCTTCAACCTGGCGCGCACGGCCGGGCCGGCGCTGGGCGGAGCGATCGTCGCGGCGGCCGGCGCGGCTGCAACCTTCCTGATCAATGCCCTGTCCTATCTGGGCCTGATCGTCGTCCTGCTGCGCTGGCGGCGTCCGGTGGCAGAGCGGGTGTTGCCGCCGGAAGGCCTGTGGGTGGCGATGGGGGCAGGGCTTCGCTACGTCGCCATGTCGCCGAACCTGCGTGTCGTGGTGATGCGCGCCACATTGTTCGGATTGTCGGCCAACGCAGTCTCGGCGCTGATGCCTCTGATCGCCCGCGATCTCGTCCAGGGCGGCGCGTTGATCTTCGGATCGCTGCTCGGCGCCTTCGGCGTCGGAGCGGTCTTCGGCGGGCTGGGATCGGGCTATCTGCGCAGCCATGCCTCGACCGAGAGCATTGCGAGAATCGCTTCGGTGGGGCTCGCCGTCGGGACCGCCATCACGGCGGTGAGCGGGCTTCTGCCGCTGACCTTCGCGGCGCTGATGCTCAGCGGGGCGAGCTGGGTTCTGGCGCTCTCCACCTTCAATATCTCGGTCCAGCTCGCCTCGCCGCGCTGGGTCGTGGCACGGGCGCTGTCGGTCTATCAGATGATGGCGTTCGGGGGCATGGCGGTCGGGGCATGGCTGCTAGGGATGCTCGCGGAGCAGCATGGCGTCGCCATCAGCCTGCTGGTCGCCGCAGCGGGACAGGGGATCGTGCTGCTCTTCGGTGTCCTGTCGCCCCTGCCGCAGGTAGAGAATGTCAATCTCGACCCGCTGAGCCAGTGGAGCGAGCCCGAGGTCGCGCTGCCGATCGAGCCGCGCAGCGGGCCGGTCGTGGTGACGATCGAATATCGCATCGCCGACAGCGATATCGCGCCGTTCCTTGCGGCGATGACCGAAAGGCGGCGGATCAGGCGGCGTGACGGTGCGCGGGGCTGGTCCCTGCTACGCGACCTCAACGAACCGCAGCTGTGGGTCGAGCGCTACCATGTCGCGACCTGGTACGATTATGTCCGCCACAATCAGCGGCGTACCCAGGCCGATGCCGAGAACAGCGCGGTGCTGGGCGGGTTGCAGCAGGAGGGCGTACCGATAAGGGTGCATCGGATGATCGAACGTCAGACGGGCTCGCTTCCGCATGCCCGGCGCCATGATCCCGTCACCATGGATGCGCGGATGAACGATCCGGCCGGTTGAGGCCGGTCAGCTTTTCGAGCGCAAAAGGGCAGCCTCGCGTTCGTACATCTCCAATATCTTCATATGGAGTTGTCGCGCGGTCTCGCTCTGTGCTTGCTCAGCGGCAAGACGAGCGCGCTCGATGCGCTGCGCATAGTGCGTCAGTTTTGAGTCGTTTATTTCGATCATCGCCCTGGAACCGTTGGAGGTCCTTCGACGATCGCAATAACAGCATTGACGGGCGACGGCGGTAAACAAAGGTAAACTCACGACTTTAGTCACATGCCATTCAGATTGCCTAGTGTAAGCATCGGACATCAGGGCGTTTTCGGTAACGGGTAGCAGAGATTCCAAAGTGCCCCACAGCAATGTCCATCAGCTCCGCCGCGAAGCGGAAAAGGCCCGCACCCTGGCGAATAATGCCTTCACCGAGGGCGAGCGGCAGCATCTGCAGCAGGTCGCCTCAAGCCTCGAGCGCGAAGCGATGCTGGCCGAACTGGAAGCCAGGCGGCGAACGGCGCAGTGGCAGGGTGACGAACGCCGCGCATGATGGGGCGGCCATGGGCATTCAAGCTCAATCTGTAAAATGGTATCCAAAATAGCACGAAGTGGTTGCTTGGAGCGCCTATTTCCAAGCAGGTTACGATTTTCCGTGTACAGAGTAAGCGCCATCTCTTAGCCTCTCCCGCATTCACGAGGGAGCATCGCATGAAGATAGAGGGTCAGGCGGTTCTGGTAACGGGTGCCCAGCAGGGCATCGGACGGGCAGTGGCCATAGCCTTTGCTGAAGCTGGGACGGATGTGGCGATCAACTATTTCGATGACCTCGATGCAGCCGAAGAGGTCGCCGCCGCTGTGCGATCGGCCGGACGGAAGGCAGTGCTGATCCAGGGGGACGTAGCCGACAGTTCCAGCCATGGTGCGATGGTCGCCGCTGCGGTCGAGGGGCTGGGGCGGCTGGACCATCTGGTCAACAATGCCGGCATCTACCCGCGCGCGTCGTTGCTCGACATGTCGTCCGACCTCTGGGACCGGACCCTCGACACCAATCTCAAGGCCAGCTGTTTCATGGCCCAGGCCTTCGCCCGCTACATGATCGAAGCGAAGCGTCCGGGCTCGATCGTCAACATGGCCTCGCTGGCTGCGCAGGGCTGGCCCAATTCTTCGGCCTATACGAGCTCGAAGGGCGGGATCATCGCGCTGACGCGGACCCTGGCGATGGAGCTGGCCGATCATAAGGTGCGGGTCAACTGCATCTCGCCGGGCGTGATCGACACGGCCCAGCCGCGCGGAGGCTATAGCGAGGAGCAACTGGCCGAACTGGTCAAGGGAACGCTGGCGAAGCGCATGGGGACAGCCGAGGAGGTCGCGAGCGTGGCGCTGTTCCTGGCGAGCGATGCGGCCAGCTTCGTCAACGGCCAGAACATCCACGTCAATGGCGGCGTGTTCATGGCATGAGGGATGCGGGGTGGCTGTAGCCACCCCGTCCCGAAGGTCAGGCGGCTTCGGACGTTACCAGCTCGACCGCCGCTTCATAGCTTTCGGCCAGCTTGCCTGCCTCGAGCGCAAGTTCCTCGCGCTCCTGGTGGACAATCCGCAGGACATTGGCGAGGAAGGTCTGCCGCCAGGCATCACGTTCCTCGCGCACCTCCAGATCGGGAATGTAGGAGGCGACGTCGGCGCGCGTCACCGTGCCGCCTTTTTCCATGAGCCGCTGCATCGTATCGAGCTGGTCGTGCAGAACCGCGACCTCTCCGGCGAGCGCCATGGTGATGGCGAGGACCTTATCGATCGCCGGATCCTGGAAATATTGCGGCCGCTCGCCCTTGGCCTTTTTCCGCAGTTCGATGGTGGTGTCGGTCATCTTATGCTCCGTGTACGCTGGGAGGAGGAGGATCAGGCGGCCTTCTGCACGCCCCAGACCCACCAGGCCCCGCCACCGCCAAAATCGCCACCCTGGAAAACGCGCGTGCGACGGGCTTCCTCCGCCTCGAAGGCGCTCGGCTGATAGGCTTCGAAGGCGAGCGCCGGATCGAAGCCGGTTTCGGCGGCGACCTCGGCAGCCTTCAACTCGTGGCTGGCGCCCCAATAGGGCTCGTTGTTGTTGCGCGTATCCCAGTCGAGCATGAAGGCGTCGTAGAGCGGGAGATCGCGATAGGGCGGGGTTTCCGCATGGACGACGAGCCCGCCCGGCGCGAGCAGTCGATTGGCCTCGCGCATGATCCGCCGGATCGCGACATGGCTGGTCTCGTGGACGAGGATGTGGCTGACGATCAGGTCGAAATGGCCGTCGGGGAAATCGGTCGCCTCGGCATTCTGCTGGCTGAAGTGGACCGCCTTGCCGAGCGCGCGGGCGCGGGCATGGGCATAGCGGAGCATCGGCGCACCGACGTCGATGCCGTAAACCTCCGCCTCGGGAAAGGCATCGCAATAGGGCAGGGTCGAGTGACCGACCGAGCAGCCCATGTCGAGGATGCGGCGTGGGCGAAAATCGGGATGGTTGGCCTTGATCCAGGCGATGGTGGTGTCGCCGATGTCCGAATTGAACGGTCCCATGCGCCCCATGGCGTAGATGTACACCGCCCGGTCGTAGGTCGCGCCATTGGCGACATCGTCGGTGGTGAATTCCGAATGATAGCCGCCGGGCATGCAGTGGATGTCGACCGCCTTGTGATAGCGCGGGGTTTCCAGATCGGGATCAAGGCGCAGCGTGCCACCGGTTTCGGGAAGGTCGGCCCTGGTGGCGTCGATAAGGTCGGGCAACTGCCGCTCGACCGAAAGCTGGACCGACTTCCACATCATTTCCTGGCTGTTGCGCTGAAGGGCGCTCCAGAAATTGAAGAAGGGCTCTTCCGCCATGGCCTTGCGGACATCGTGGATCGTCTCGGGCGGGCGTTTGGCGGAGCGCTCGAAGCGCGGCTTGGCGCGGGCCTCGAAAGCGTCCTTGTTGCCGGGCGACACCTGACTCGCGAGATGAAATTTGAGGCTTTTCACGAACTCCTGGCGCGCGAACTCGTCGGCGCTCGTTTCGGGCAGCATCGCATGGGGGTACTGCGTCTTCAGGTCGATGTCTTCGGTCATGGCAGGGCCTCCGCAGGGGGTGACATGGTGAGAAAAGGGCGACTCGCTCTCCCCGATTTTGCATGCAAAATACATGGCATTTCCGCGAGATGGTCAAGCTCAGGCTGAGATTGGCAGAAGTTTGTCACGGCTCGCAGGCCGAGAAGAAGCTGCGCAACTCCCGCGCGACGTTGTCGGTGTCGAGGTCGGGTTCGAAATTGGCGCCCTCAAGCGCCATGACCCGCGCATCGGGACGGAGCGAGATCGCCCGGTCCAGATAGGCGGCGAGCACGTCGGTCGGTGCGGCGCCGATCATGACCGGGCAGGACAAAGCAACATAAGCCGCGGTGAAGTCATAGTCCCACACGGCCCGGTAGGACTGGACCCGGCCCCACCAGGCGCGCAACTGGTCGGCCATTTCGCGGTGGATCAGCAGCGGATCGGCATGCGCGCCGAGATTGCGCAGATATTCCCAGTTGTCGAGCAGATAGGCGCCGCTGACGACGGGCTTGAAGGGCGTTCCGAAATGGTGGGAGAATTCGACGCGCTCCTCGGCGGTCAACGGCACGGGACCGATCAGGCTGATGCTGGCGATGCGGTCGGGCGCGAGGCTGGCGAGTTCGACCGCGATACAGGCGCCGGTGTGGTGGCCGGCAAGGTGGAGGCTGTCGATGCGCAGCGCGTCGAGCGTCTCCAGGAACCAGCGGGCATAGTCGCCGATAGCGGGCGAGGCGTCCTGCGGCAGATCGAAGGAGCCGCCGAAGCCCGGCGTGTCGAGGGCGTAAAGCGCGCGCGAACCGGCGAGCGTGCGCATGACCTTGTGCCACATCTTGCCCGAGCTGGCGGTCTGGTGGAGAAACACGGCCGGTGTGCCCGCGCCGTCGACATGCGAGAGGTGGATCTGCCCGGCGGAGCAGTCGACATAGGCTTTGCGGATGATGTCGGTCATGGCGTTCCCCTCACAGGCCCAGGCAGCCGGGGTTCATGAGATTGTCGGGGTCGATCGCGGCCTTGATCCGGCCGGCGAGCCGGGCGAGGCCGGGGTCCTCCATCATCGGCTCATAGGGGTAATATTTGGCGATCTGCAGGTGCAGGCCGCCCAGCCGATCGAACAGGTCGCGCAGTTCGTCGCGCAGTTGCAGAGCCACGGCGCGGCGCGCTTCGTTCGGCGGGATGTCCTTCCACTTGTCGGCGAATTCGGGCTCGATCAGCGAAAGGCGGAAGGGGCCGAGTTCGTCATGCCAGTAGAAGCTCGGCTCGATGACGAATTCCGGGCCGGAAAAGCAGGTCAGATAGCTGGTCTTGATGCCCCAATGCTCCATCAGCGGGGCGCGCTCGGCGAGGAAGACCTCGGTGGCGCGCGCCGCATCGACTGCGCGGGACAGCGGGAAATAGCCGTGGACCGGGATCCAGATCTCGCCTTCCGACCCGAGCAATATGGTGCGGACGCCGCCGAAGGGGGCGTTGCGGAATACGGTGGGGATGGCGTTGGTCATCTCCGTCCCGCCTTCCTCGGCGCAGATCTCGGCGGCCAGATCGGTATGTTCGGCGGCGACGCCCTCGGTAAGTCCGTCGAGCGTCATGTGGAGCGAGTAGGGTACGTCGCGCAGGATGCGCTTGCCCCCGAGCGCGACGCGCGCGGCCTGCTTCAATCCCCTGATCCCGCCCTTGCGCGCGATCTTGCCGACGAGCGACAGGCCTTCCTCGAAGGTTATGCCCTGCTTCTCGAAGCCCGCATTATAATAGGGATCGAAGCCATAGCATTCCGACGCGATGCCGAGCCGGGCGATGCGGACCTGGGCCGACAGCATCGCGTCCAGCGTGCCGAAGCGGTAGGACAGAAAGCCGGTATGGCGCGGGGCGGGGACGAGCCGCAGCGCGGCGACTGCCTTGACCCCCATGGCGCCATTGTCGGCGGTGAAGATGCCGGTGATGTCCGGGCCGAAATGGCGCCAGAAGGGGTTGGAATGGCGGTGCGCCCAGGAACCCGTCGTGACCACCGAGCCGTCGGCGAGCACGACCTTGAGGCCGAGCACGCTCTCGGCCGCAGTCCCGCCGACACCCGAGCCATGGAACAGGCTGTTTTGCGAAAGCGCCCCGCCGACCGTGGCATAGGCACCCGATAGCGGCCCCCAATAAGGTGTGCTGAGACCGAGCGGCGACAGAGCCTCGTGGAGCTTCTTCCAGGTGCAGCCAGCCTGGACGAGGACGTACATGTCGTCGGCGTTGATCTCGACGATCTCGTCCATGCCGCGCATGTCGACGAGGATCGAACGATCGCGCGCGGGGACATAGCCCCCGGTATAGGACATGCCGCCGCCGCGCGGGACGATGGCGCAGCCGGCCTCGGCCGCGCGGGCCACGCAGGCGGACAGCTGTTCGAGCGAGCGGGGACGAACCACGCACATCGCTGTCTCGCCCGGCCGCCAGCTGAGATCGGTCGAGAAAAAGCGACGGTCGGCGTCGCCGACCAGCAGGTCGTCAGGGCCGAGCAATTGCCGGAGTGCGTCCAGCAGCTGCGCATTCGTGCGATCGATCCGTTCCGCGACGTCGTCCATCCCAACACCCTCTCCGATGAGTCGACAAAAGTGTATGCAAAAATAGAGGATCAAACAAGCGGTCATGCTTGGCGCGATGAAGGTGTTGGGATAAGGGCAGCGCATGGCCAGCAAAGCATCCGACCGCGACGAGGAAAACGGCGCGTCCCTCGTCTCCCATGTGGTTGATTCGATTGTCGATGGCGTGATGGCCGGACGCTATGCGCCGGGTCAGCGCCTGATCGCAGCGGATCTGGCGGAGGAATATAATGTGAGCCGGGCGCCCGTTCGCGAGGCGCTGCATATGCTGGCGGGCGAGGGGGTGGTCGAACTGATCGCCAACCGGGGCGCGCGAATCCGGCGCCTGTCGGTCAAGGACCGGATCGACTTCCTGGAGTTTACCGAGGCCCTATGTGTGCTGGGCGTGCGTCTGACCGCCGGCAAGGTGGGCGACCCGGAGATACGCGATGCGGTGATCGCGGCGTTCCAACCGATCGAGGACAATGCGGTGCGCCGCAGCGCGCGCGACTTCGTCGATTCGCTCTACCGCTATCATATCGAGCTCAACCGGCTGTCGGGGAACCGCTATGTCGAGTTCTTCTACAGCCGGCCCTATATGCGCTTCTTCACGACGCTGTTGTCCGAACTCGCGCCGGGCGATCATTGGGACCAGTATCTGATCAACTACCGGCTGATCCACGAGACGATCCTGACGGGCGACGCCCATTCGGCGGTCGTCACCTTCTCCAGCCACATCCGCTGGGTGCTCCGCAACATGCGCGAGGCGCTGGCCACCGACGAGGCCTGATCAGCCGCCGATCAATCGCCCATCGTGCAGGACGAGGGTCGTAGAAGCCAGCCGCCCGGCTTCGGCCTCGTCATGGGTGACATAGATGACCGGCAGGGCAAGCTGGGGGAGGAGGTCGCCGAGCCAGTCGACCATCGCCGCGCGCGCGGAAGCATCGAGCGCGGACAGAGGCTCGTCCATCAGCAACAGGCGGGGCTGGCCGAGCAGCGCCCGTGCGATCGAGGCGCGCTGCATTTCGCCCCCGGACAGGTCGCGCGGCATCGCGTCGAGCAGAGGGGCGATGCCGGTCCGGGCGATGATCTCGTCACGGTCGAACGGCCCCGCCAGCGCGCGGCGTTCGGCAAAATCGAGATTGCGGCGAACCGAGAGATGGGGGAGCAGGCCTTCGCCCTGGACGACATAGCCGATGCGGCGCCGCTCGGTGCGCACGAAGAGCTGTTCGTCCTGCCAGATGTCCGACCCGAAGCTTATGGCGCCGGCATGGCAATCGAGGCCCGCCAGCGCGCGCAGCAGACTGGTCTTGCCCGAGCCCGAGCGACCGAGCAGCGCGGTGACGCCGGTCGAGGGGATGTCGATATCGACATCGAGCAGGAAGCGCGGGCCGCGCCGTCCCTGCAATCGGATCGCGATGGTCATGGCCGGGGCGTTCCGATCCGCCGGTCGACCAGCAGCAGGGCCAGAAGAGCGGCGAAGGAGAAGGCGACCAGCCAGACGGCAATGCGGTGCGCTTCGCCGAATTGCAGGCTTTCGACGAGCTGGAAGATGCGGGTCGAGAGCACTTCGGTGCGGCCCGGTATGTTGCCGCCGATCATGAGGACGACGCCGAACTCACCGATCGTATGGGCAAAGACGAGGATCGAAGCCGACAGGAAGCCGCGCCGGGCGAGCGGGAGCGCGACATGGATGAAGCGGTCCCAGCGACCGGCGCCCATGGTGGCGGCCAGTTCCAGTGGCCGGTCGCCGATCGCCTCGAAGGCGGTGCGGAGCGGCTGCACGGCGAAGGGGAGCGAATAGAAGATCGAGCCGATGACGAGGCCGGTGAAGGTGAAGGCGAGCGTCCTGACCCCGAAAGGCTGGAGTAATGCCATCAGCGGACTGTCCGGACCGAGCGCGATCAGCAGGTAGAAGCCGATCACCGTGGGCGGGAGGACCAGCGGCAGGGCGGTGACGGCGCCGACAATCTCCTTCGCCCAATGGCGCGAGCGGGCGAGCCACCAGGCGAGCGGGGTGGCCAGAAGCAGCAGCCAGAGGGTGGTGACGAGCGCCAGTTCGAGGGTCGTCAGCAGGACAAGCGTCATCGATCAGCGCAGCGCATAGCCATAGCGGCGGATGATGCGCAGCGCGGTGCCGCTGCGCATGAACTTCAGGAAGGCGCGGGCGGCGGGATTGTGTGCGCCGGTCTTCAGCAGGATCGCCTGTTGCTCGATCGGCTGGTGGAGGCGGGCGGGGACGATCCAGCGCGAGCCGCCCTTCACGTCGACGATCTGCGACAACGCCACGAAGCCTAGTTCGGCCGCGCCGGTGGAGGTGAACTGATAGGCCTGTGCGATCGACGTGCCGGTGACGATGCGCGGCTTCAGCCTGGCCTCGACGCCGAGTTTCCGCATCACCTCCAGTGCGGCCTGCCCATAAGGCGCGCTGGCGGGATCGGCGATGGCGATCCGTTCGAAGCGACCGGTCCGGAGGATCGCGCCGGCCCCGTCGACGAGGCGGGGCGTTGTGGAATAGAGCGCCAGCCTGCCCACGGCATAGGTGAAGCGGGTACCGACAACGCCAAGTCCCTCCTGCTCGATCTTCGCTGGGCGCTCGGCATCGGCGGACAGGAACAGCTCGAACGGCGCGCCATGGCTGATCTGGGTATAGAAGGCGCCCGACGGGCCGAAAGCGAGTTGCGCCTTGTGGCCGGTGGCCTTGGCGAAGGCGGCGGCGATCTCTTTTGCCGGCTCGGTGAAATTCGCGGCGACGGCGACGGTAGTTTCGGCGGCCAAAGCGGGAGCGGCGGTGCAACCGAGAAGCAGCAGGAGCCCCAGGCAGAGGCGATGGCGCAAGGTCATGCTGGAACTCCCGGACGATCGCTCTCCGGATGCTATATCAGTGTGTATATGGCAAGCCTTCAGTGTGAAGGCGGCAGAGGCTCGTTCCGCATCATTGCTGCCAGCGCCCGGAAGTCATCGCCTTCCGCCGCATCGAGCAGGCTGCGTTCGAGCCTGCGATAGGCGCTCAAAATGCGATGACCGAAGTCGGTCACCCGAGCGCCCTTCTCACGCCCGCCGCCGGGTGTGGTGTCGACCACCCGCTCCTGCCAGCAGCGGTTGAGGCTGTCGACGAGCAGCCAGGTGCGGCGATAGCTCATGCCCAGCGCACGCCCTGCCGCAGAGATCGAACCCTCGCGGTCGATGGCTTCGAGAAGCGCGGCCTTGCCGGGGCCGATGGCGGGCTCATCGCCGGCATAAAGCTGGGCCTTGAGCTTGAGGGGACCGAGACGGGGAACCATGGAAGGAGTCTAACATCGCGTCAGAACCTCGTCACGCGCGACGGCGATCGGGGGCGGGCGATATATTTCCTATCAAAACAGTAGAGAAAAATTGCTTTCCCTCCCAAGGCGGGCGGCTATCCCTGCGTCGAGCAAGAGAGGCCCTGATGACGAACGCTATCGACGACGGTCTGGACATACCGCCCGGCCATTATTGGGACATCGACCTGATCGCGTCCGAGCTGCGCGACGCACGCGACGATTGGCGCAATGCGCATCGCCGGCACGCGGAACTCGGCGCGGTCGGCTTCCCGTCGCGCCATGTGCTCGACAAGATCATGTCGGCGCTGTGCGGCGCGCTGTTTCCGCTGCGGCTCGGCCCGAGCTTCGTTCGCTTGCAGAATGAGGAGGCCTATGTCGCCGAGACTCTGCAGACCGCGCTCAGCCGGCTCTATGGGCAAATCAGGCTCGAACTGGGCTATTCGCGGGACGGGGAGGGGACGCACCGTGTCGACGACGAGGCCGGGCGCATCATCGCCCATTTTGCCCGGTCGCTGCCGTCGCTGCGGCGGCTTTTGGACAAGGATATAGAGGCTGCCTATGCGGGCGACCCGGCGGCGCGCAGCGTCGACGAGGTCTTGATCTGCTACCCCTGCGTGATCGCCATCGTCCACCATCGGCTAGCGCATCTTTTGCACCGGCTCGGGGCCCCGCTGGTGGCGCGAATCATTTCCGAGATCGCCAATTCGCGGACGGGGATCGACATTCATCCGGGCGCGACGATCGGCGAGTCTTTCTTTATCGATCATGGTACCGGGGTGGTGATCGGCGAGACGGCAGTGATCGGCGATCGCGTCCGCCTCTATCAGGCGGTGACGCTCGGTGCGCGGAGCTTTCCCGCAGATGAGGACGGCGCGATCAAGCGCGGACAGCCGCGCCACCCGGTCGTCGAGGACGATGTCGTGATCTATGCGGGCGCGACGATCCTGGGTCGGGTGACGATCGGCGCGGGTTCGACGATCGGCGGCAATGTGTGGCTGACGTCGAGCGTGCCGCCCGGCAGCATGGTGCACCAGGCGCGCGCGGACCGGGATGCGGGCGAGCGTACGGCACTTCTGGCGGGAGCGGGCGATGAGCAGTGAGTGTCCGCTGTGCCTGATCGTGCCGGGGCTCGACAATTCGGGACCGGACCATTGGCAGACATTGTGGCAGGCGCGCCGCGACGACTGCCGCCGGGTCGATCTCGGCTGCTGGTCGGAGCCGGACCGGCGCATCTGGACCGAGCGGCTGGACGCGGCCGTGGCGATGACCGACGGCCCGCTGGTGCTGGTCGCGCATAGCCTGGGCTGCCTGACGATCGCCTGGTGGGCTCAGGCGTTCGAGACGGCGAACCTCGGCCGGGTGAAAGGCGCGCTGCTGGTTGCGCCCCCCGATGTCGATGCGGCGGATGCCCATGCGCTGGTCCGTCGTTTTTCGCCGTCGCCGGGGCGGCAACTGCCCTTTCCCTCGATCCTCGTCGCGAGCCGCAACGACCGCTATGCGACCTTCGACCGGCTCGAGCGGCTGGCCGGGGCGTGGGGCAGCCGGTTCGTCGATGCGGGCCATTGCGGGCACATCAACGCGCAGTCCGATCTTGGATATTGGCCGGACGGCGAGGTGTTGCTCGAAGAGCTGATTGCGGGCGAGCGGCGCATCGCGGATGTCGGAACCGGCAGGCCGCAGGCGGCGACGGATCGCAATGACCGGACGCGGACTTGGCAATGACAAGGTCGAACAACCGGGCTAGCGTTCGGTGATGGAGAGTTTCAATCGCATCGTCGACGCGCTGACCGGCGCGGTCTTCTTCAAGATTCCGCTGCTGGGCACGCAGATCGAGCTGGTCGTGCTCTATCTGGCCGTGCCGATGCTCTTCTTCACGGTCTGGCTGGGCTTTCCGAACGTCCGCTGCATCGGGCATGCGTTCCGCATCCTGCGCAACCAGCCGCGCGAAGGCGAGGCGAAGGGCGACGTCAGCCAGTTCGCCGCGCTGACGACGGCGCTGTCGGGCACGATCGGGCTGGGCAATATCGCCGGCGTGGCGGTCGCGCTGACGATGGGCGGGCCGGGTGCGATCTTCTGGATGTTCGCGATCGGCTGGTTCGCGATGACGGTGAAGATGGCCGAGGTCACGCTGGGGCTGAAATATCGCGTCACCGACGAATATGGCCATGTCCATGGCGGACCGATGTATGTGCTGAAGGCGGTGCTGGGGCGGCGTGGGCTGCCGCGCCTGGGCGTCGTCCTCGGCGGCTTCTATGCCTTCTTCGCGCTGTTCGGTGCCATTCCGATGGTGCAGGTTAACCAGAGCTTTGCGCAGGTCAGCGTCGTCACCGGCTTCACCAATGGCTGGATCTACGGCATCGGCCTGGCCTTCGCGGTTTCGCTGGTGACGCTCGGCGGTGCGCATTGGCTGGGCGAGGTATCGAAGCGGCTGACGCCGTTGAAGGTCGGCGTCTATCTGGCGGGTATCGTCGCCATCCTCGTGCTGCATGCCGATGCCATCCCGGCGGCGCTCGCGGCGATCTGGCGCGGAGCCTGGGGCCTCGACGCGGCGGCCGGTGGCGCGGTGGGCGCCTTCGTGGCGGGCATGCGCCGGGCTGTGTTCGCGAGCGAAGCGGGCGTGGGATCGGCGGTGATGGCGCACAGCCTCGCGCGGACCGAGCATCCGGTGTCGGAGGGCATGGTAGCGTTGCTGGAGCCGCTGCTGGGCACGATGATCGTGTGCGGCATCGGCGGGCTGGCGATGGTCGTGGCGGGGACATGGACCGATCCGAGCCTCAAGGGGATCGAAATCACGAGCGCTGCCTTCGCGCATGTGTCGAGCTGGTTCCCGCTTCTGCTCGCGATCGTCGTGGTGCTGTTCGCCTATTCGACGCTGGTCGCCTGGGGCTTCTATGGTCTGCAGGCCTGGGGCTATCTGTTCGGGCACGGGCCGAAGGCGCAGTGGAGCTACAAGATCCTCTACATCGTGGCGCTGCCGCCGGCGGCGGTGATCGACCTTGGGCGCGTGATCGACATCATCGACAGCAGCTTCTTCCTGATGGCGATACCCAATGTCCTTGCGCTGTTCCTGTGCGCGGGCGAACTGCGCCGCGACGTCAGGGCCTATCGCGACCAGATCCGCATCTGATCGACCGGGCGGCCGGAGCCGCCCGATCCGTCAATAGGCGAGAGCGCAGCCGTCGGCGCGCATTTCGCTCGCTGCGGCATAGACGCGTTCCTGCCCGTCCATGCGGTGTTCGACCGCCTGATAGCGGCCGAAGGCGGCGTCGGATTCGCCGAGCGTCCAGCCCCGCGACGTGAGCCCCTCGCGCGTTGCGGCCGGGACGCCATTTTCGAGGCGAAGCAGGCCGGTCGCGGGGAGGCCTGGCGAATCCTCGCCCATCGACTGAGACGAGCCTTCATGATGCCAGCGCGGGCTGTCGCCGGCCGCCTGGACATCGAGGCCATAGTCGCGGCGATTGACGATGATCTGGGTCTGGCCCTGGGGCTGCATGTCGCCGCCCATGACGCCGAAGCTCATCCACGGGCTGTCGCCGCGCGTCGCGAAACCGGGAATGATCGTCTGGAAGGGGCGCTTGCCCGGCGCATAGATGTTGGGATGGCCATCCTTCAGCGAGAAGAGCTGGCCCCGGTCCTGGAACATGAAGCCGAGCCCGTCGGCCACCAGCCCCGATCCCATTCCCCGGAAATTGGACTGGATCATCGACACCATCATCCCGTCCTTGTCGGCGCAGGTGAAATAGGTGGTGTCGCCCCGCGAGGGCGCCTGGCCCGGCCGAACGTCCGGACTGATCCGGTCGGGCCGGATCAGGCGGGCGCGCTGGGCGGCATAGTCCTTCGAGATCAACCACTCGACCGGGATCTTCGAGAAGTTCGGATCGGCGTAATAGCGGGAGCGATCCTCATAGGCGAGGCGCTTGGCCTCGGCCTGGAGGTGGATCGACAGGGCCGACTGGAAGCCGGCGCCCTCCATGTCGAAATTCTCCAGGATGTTCAGCATCTGCAGCGTTGCGATGCCCTGCGTGTTGGCGCCCAGAGCATGAACGCCGACGCCGCGATAGTCGGTCTTGTGCGGCGTGATCCATTCGCCCTTGTGCGCGGCGAGGTCCTCAGCGCGCAGCCAGCCGCCGATCCGCCGGAAATAGGCGTCGATCGTCTTCGCGATCTCGCCCTTGTAAAAGGCGTCGCGCCCGCCCTCGGCGATCATCCTGTAGGTGCGAGCAAGATCGGGGTTGCGGAAGATGCTGCCGGTCTGCGGGCCGGTGCCGCCCATCGACCAGGTCCGCAAGGCGTTGTCGGTCTCCTCGATACCATTGCCCGGCCTGCGGAAGTTCACGAGGGCGCGGCGGATATAATAAGCGATGATGTCGGGGACGGGGGCTCCGTTGGTTGCCAGATCGATCGCAGGCTCGAACAGCTCCGCCCATTTCAGGCGGCCATAGCGCTGGTGCATCATGGTCCAGGCGTCGACCGTGCCCGGCACCGACACGGTGACTGCGCCGAGCGGCGGCAGGGCGCCGTTCACCGCGCGGGCGCGGGCCGTTTCCAAAGAGAGCGCGCGCGGCGAGGCGCCCGAGCCGGCCAGACCCATGATCGCCTTGGCCTTCGGGTCCCAGAGCATGGCATAGCAATCGCCGCCGATGCCGCAGGAGGTCGGTTCGAGAAATCCGAGACAGGCGTTGATTGCGATGGCTGCGTCGACGGCCGAACCGCCCTTGCGCAGGATAGCGATTCCGGCTTGGGTCGCCAGCGGATGGGCGGTGCCGGCCGCGCCCGACATGCCATAGGCGGCGGTTCGGCTGGCGAAGCTCGCACCCACCGGGCGGTCGCCTGCATGGACGTCGTTCCTGTCGAAGCGATCCTCACCGTCGTGCCAGCGGGGCGCAGGGGGCAGGGGACCGGTCGCCTGTGCAGCGAGAGCCGGTGCCGCAAGAGCCGCGGCCGGGAGGGAGGCGAGGAAGAGGCGGCGGTCCATGGCTGCGGTCCTTTTCAGAGCGAGTCGAAGTCGATGGCTTGGGTGCGGTCCAATGTCCGGGGGGCAGGCGGCATCGGATATTTCAGTCCCGTCGAGCAGTTGAACAGGACGGCACGGTCGCTTTCGGACACCCAGCCCCGAGCCAGCGCGAGGCGATAGGCGGCGAGCGTGGCGCCGCCCTCGGGGCACAACAACAGTCCATCCTTGCGGGCGGCGTCCTCGACCGCCTGGAGGGTGGCGTCGTCCTCGACCGCAATGGCCCGGCCTCCGCTGGCGCGCACGGCGCGGAGGATCAGGAAGTCGCCGACCGCACGCGGCACGCGGATTCCGGCAGCGACCGTGTGGGCACCTTCCCAACGCTCGGCATGTTCGACGCCGTCATCGAAGGCCTTCACGATCGGCGCGCAACCGGCCGCCTGCACGGCAAACATCTTCGGGCGCGTGGACCCTATCCAGCCGAGCGCTTCGAGCTCGTCGAATGCCTTCCACATGCCGATCAGACCGGTGCCGCCGCCGGTCGGATAGAAGATGGCATCGGGCAGTTCCCAGCCGAGCTGCGCGGCGAGTTCGAGCCCCATCGTCTTCTTGCCTTCGATCCGATAGGGCTCCTTGAGGGTGGAGAAGTCGAACCAGCGACCCTGCCGCGCGCCTTCGCCGACGATCGCGCCGCAATCGTCGATCAGACCGTTGACCCGCCAGACGCGGGCACCCTGCATGGCGATCTCGCGGACGTTGATCTCTGGCGTGTCCTCCGGGCAGAAGACGATCGTCTCGATCCCACATCGTGTCGCATAGGCGGCGAGCGCGGCGCCCGCATTGCCATTGGTCGGCATGGCGATGCGCGTGACGCCGAGGGCCTTCGCCATCGACACGGCCATGACCAGGCCGCGCGCCTTGAACGAGCCGGTGGGGAGTCTGCCCTCGTCCTTTACGACCACCGCCCGTCCGGTCGAGCGAGGCAGCGGAATGAGGGGCGTTTCGATCTCGCCAAGGCTGACGATGTCCTCACTCCGGCGAACGGGCAGCAATTCGCGCCAGCGCCACATGTCGGTCGGCCGGCGCTCGACATCGGTGCGGGACAGTCGCCTGCCGATGGCGGGCAGGTCGTAGCGGACGAGAAGGGGCCGGCCCGCTGCCGAGAGACCATGGAGTTGATCGGCGGGATAAAGCTCGCCGGTGAGCGAGCATTCGAGATGGGTGACGAAGCTGGGCCGCGCTTCGATCAGGTTGGCATTTCTCTCCATCCATCTGTCTTATCGATAGAATTTCAACGCGCAAAGCCTTGAGGCCGTGGACGGACAGCCCTTTGGGTCATTCTTGGGTCGATTGCGCATTTAAAATTTCTACAATATAGTTGCGCGCAATATAATTGTTCCTACATGGTTATCGCCACAGGAAGAAGGACGGTGAAATGAGCCAACTTTACACGACCCGGGTGCATGCGCATGGCGGCCGCAGCGGCGCGATCAAGAGCGAGGACGGGATCCTCGATCTGCCGCTCGCTCTGCCCAAGGAGCTTGGCGGCAAGGGCGGTGCCACGAACCCCGAACAGCTGTTCGCTGCCGGTTATGCAGCCTGTTTCGAGAATGCGGTCATCCATGTCACCCGCAGTCAGGCCGATAAGGTGACGGATGACGACATCGAGGTTTCCTGCGAAGTCGGTCTGTTGCCGAACGGGCAGGGCGGCTTTACCCTAACCGTCGCGCTCGATGTCGAAATCGCCGGTGTCGACCAGGCAAAGGCCGAAGAGATCGTCGCGGCTGCACACGGCGTGTGCCCCTATTCCAACGCGATCCGTGGGAATGTCGACGTCAAGTTCAAGGTTTTCACGCAATGACGAATGAGGTGGCAGCGATCGACGGAGAACAGGATCCCCTGCTGCTCGACCGGCAGGTCTGTTTTCCGCTCTACGCTGCCACCAATTTGCTCAACCGCCTCTATGGACCGGTCCTGCGCGAACTGGGGCTGACCTATCCCCAATATCTGGTCATGCTGGTGCTGTGGGAGAAAGCGCCGCAGACGGTCGGCACGCTGGGTGCGCGCCTCTATCTCGACAGCGGGACGCTAACGCCGCTGTTGAAGCGAATGGAGGCGTCGGGGCTGGTGACCCGAGCGCGCGATCCGGCGGACGAGCGTCGCGTTGTCATCAGCCTGACCGAACAAGGCAGGATATTGCGGGATCGCGCGGTGCATGTGCCCGCCACGATCGCCGGTGGGCGCACGCCCGAGGGTCTCGAGGAGTTGCGCGAGAGCGTGCGGGGCCTGGTCGCGATGCTTGCGGAACACCGCCCGCAAGGTTGACCGCGACCATGGACCTTTATGCCTTGCCCTTAGTGCGCTGCCAGCCAGGTGCGGGCGCGGCGCTGTGCCTCTGCGATTTCCTGTCGGCTCATCTGGTGGGCGATGTCCGCGCGGCAGTGCTGCGCCTCTGCCGAACCGGATAGCGCCGCCAGATTGAACCACTGGTGGGCCGTGACGAGGTCGAGCGGGAAGCCGTCGGCGCCGGTCGAATAGGCGAAGCCGAGGTCCAGCATATTTTCCGTGTCCGTGGCGGTCAGTACCGCCGCACTAGCGATATTGGTTCCCATGGCCAAACTCCTTCTGGGAGCAACATCGCCAATGTGCGGCAAACAAATGGTTAACGAGCCAATATACGATGGTCTAACTACAGTTGCGGAAAGCGGTGCATGGTATCAGCATCATCAATGCCGGCGTTCCCGCCATCTCCTTGAAAAGACGACGTCTGAAATATCGACGTGTCGAGATCCTCACACGCTGGACCCGAACTGCCGATTTACCCTAGGTATTAATACGAGCAACTGGTCGAGGCGTGCCGGCGCTCGTCATTTCCACAATTTGGCGCGATAGCGGTCGAAGCAGCGAGCTCCGCAGCGAAGGCGTATCAGCGCACCTTCCGCCATGGCGGTGGCGCGCGACGGGTCTTCCTCAAGCAGGGGCCGGACGGCTTCGCTGTTCCAGTCGGCGCTGTGCTTGACGTCGAGAACGGCGTGCAGGTCGAAATATCGTCGCTCGCGGTCGCTTAGACCGATCCGGCGCAGGCCCCTGGCGACCAGCGCGGAGCGGACGGGCGCGGTCAACTCGATCACGCCGAGGGCGCCAACGGAGTGCCATGCATAATCGCGGTGGGTTGCCATGGCCGTCATCGCATTGGCCAAGGCAAGACTTTCCCAGACGGTGCCGTCGATCGTCGGTTCGACTTCAAGTACGTCGACCAGCACGTCGAGCATCGGACCGTGCATGCCGGCCGGATTGCCGCGGCCCATTTCGTCCCAATAGTTGCGTGCCAGCTCGAGCTTTGCACGGGCAGGCATCTTTATCTGTGTCAGGGCGACGAGATCGTCGAAACCGGCTTCGCCGGCAGCCTCCTGTTCGAAGAACCAGCGCAACTGGTCGCGGTCAGCCTGTTCGGCCAGCCAAGAGAAGAGCGGATCGCCCTGGCCGGGGCCGACGGCCTTCAAATCTTCGAACCAAGTGATAAAGCCGTTGGCGTCATGCGGCACCCGGCTCGCTTCGACCATTACATTCGCGCGCAGATGGGCCAGGAAGGCGCGTTCCAGACGCAGCATGCGAACGGTGCGCTCGAACATCTCGCTGCCACCATCGGGATGACGCGGAGACAAGCGCTCTCGGTTCCAGTGCGCCAGGCCCCTCTGAAAGGTCTCGGTCAGGAATTGGGATCCATGATCTTCCCGCATGCTCTTGTGAGGGGTAGCCATCTATCTGCCTTCAAAAGAAATATGCCCGATGAACGAAGGCCGGAGAGGGGAGTTCCTATTGTGACGGGCCCGGCTCGCAGACAGGTCGAGACAGGTCTCGGCTCGTCGGCGAGCGATGACGCGGTACGATTGACGGTGGGGCGGCAGTTGGGGGATGCAGCGAGAACGAGATCGCCGTGGCGGTCCGCATTGGGAGGAAGGATGCGTCAGGTTCAGTACCCGCTGATCGTCGACAGCCCCCGGCAGGGTCTGATCGAGATAAGCGCCGAGGTGATCGGTTGGGTGGAGGCGCAGGGCATGCGAGCCGGACTTATCACGCTGTTCTGCGCGCACAGTTCTGCGTCGCTGCTGATACAGGAAAATGCCGCGCCCGAGGCGCGTGCCGACATCGAGCGATACTTCGCACGGATCGCTCCCGAAGATTCTTCCGCTTATGCCCATGACGACGAAGGCCCGGACGATATGCCGGCCCATTTGCGGGCCGCGCTGACGCAGACGCATCTGTCCATTCCCTTGATAGATGGGCGGCTGGCGCTGGGGCGGTGGCAGGGGATATTCCTGTTCGAACATCGGCGGCACCCGCAGCGGCGGACGCTGATCCTGCACATGGTCGGGGAATGATGCGCCCACGAAGCGCTGGCGTGCTGCCCTATCGCCGCGCTGGCGGGCGGATCGAGATTCTGCTCGTACTGCCGGGCGGCCCTTATTGGCGCAGCCGGGGCGCCGGCGCCTGGCAGATCGCCAAAGGGGCCATAGAGAAAGGCGAGACCCCCGAAGTAGCCGCCCGTCGCGAAGCGCAGGAAGAGCTTGGCGTGGAGGTGCCTGCTACGCTTCTGCCGCTGGGCTCGGTCCGTCAGAAGGCGGGCAAGGAGGTCGAGGCGTTCGGGGTGGAAATGGACATCGATCCGGCAGACATCCGCAGCAATTTGTTCGAGCTCGAATGGCCGCGCCATAGCGGGCGTCTGCAGAGCTTTCCGGAAGTGGCGGAAGGACGATGGTTTTCGCCCGAGGAGGCGATGGGGCAGATGCTGGAGAGCCAGCGACCGTTCATCGCCCGGCTATTGGATGTGCTGAGCAGAACCCCGCGCTGACTGGCTCGATCATGGTTAACGCGATCTTAGGGTTCGCGCGCGATACCGGCGTCACATTCCGCCGGAAGGATTAGCATGAAGATCGCCGTGACCGCGCAGGACATCGCCGGCTTGCTCGACCGGGTTCCGCCGACCGTCTCCATTCTGTCGCTCGACTGTTTCGACACCCTGTTGTGGCGGAACTGTCAGGCGCCATCGGACGTGTTCGCGGACCTGCCGATCGAGGGCGGTGCGATCGAGCAACGCGTGATCGCCGAGCGCGAGGCGCGCAAGGCCGAGGCTTATCGGTCGGGACGGCGGGAAGTCGCGATCGAAACGATCCACGCTCGCATCCTTCCTGGCGCAGAGGCGCAGCAGGTGTCGGCTTCCGTCGCGGCAGAGATCTCCGCAGAGGCGCGGCACTGTTACCCGTTCCAACCCGTCGTCGCGCTCATGCGCGCGGCCAAGGCGCGCGGGCTCAGGACAGTTCTCGTCAGCGATACCTATTTCAGCAGCAAGCAACTCCGATCGCTGGTTGAGGCGGCCGCCGGCGTCGAAGTGGCTGGGCTGATCGATATGATCTTCACCTCTTCCGAATATGGGCTCAGCAAGGCCGAAGGGCTGTTTCAGCCGGTGCTGGACGCGCTGGGCGTGCGCCCGCAGGCGGTTTTCCACCTGGGTGACAACAGCGTTGCCGACCAGCAGGCGCCATCGGCACTGGGCATCGCCACCGCCCACTTCGTGCAGTTCGACACGGAAGCAGAGACGCGGCTGCGGCTGGAAGCCATGGCCGCCGTCCTGCTGGAGCCCGCGACTCGGCAGACCGAAGCCGCGATGCAGCCGCATCGCCCGCTCCTGTCGATGCGCAGCGAACAGGATATCGCCTTTCTGATGGGGCATGACGTCATCGGGCCGCTGCTGCATGGCTTTTCCGAGTGGCTGGACGAGGAGGTCGCTCTTTTGTCCGAGCTTTATGGCCGGCCCGTGAAGATGATGTTCCTCATGCGTGACGGCTTCCTGCCCATGAAGCTGTTCGAGACGCTGGGAACGGGGCGCACCATTGGCGAACTCTCGATCAGCCGCCTGACTGCGGGGCGGGCCAGCCTGATGGACCAGGCGGCAGTCGAGGCCCTCGTCGCGCGCGAGGCCGGAAAACAGCGACTTGACGTGATTGGCGGGATGCTGCTGCTTGAGCCGCACGAGGCCCGCAAGATCGCGGGGCCTTCGGGCGAGGTCTCGGCGTTCGAGCGGAACATCTGCCAGCCGGAGGCCGCGCAGAAGGCGGTGCGCCGGTCGGCCCGCTATGCAGACCGGTTGATCGCCCATGTGCGCAAGCAAGGGGTGGAGGACGGCGACCTGTTGATGCTGGTCGATCTCGGCTATCACGGGACGGTGCAAGACCGGGTCGTGCCGCTGCTCAAGGCGCGGATGAACGTCGACGTCGCCGGCCGCTACCTGCTGCTGCGCGAGAACGAGCCGACGGGGCTCGACAAGAAGGGATGGTTCGACAAGCGGCACTACAGCCGTGAGATTCTGTCCGTTCTGGGTTCGTCCATCGCCGTGATCGAGCAGATCTGCACCCAAACCAAAGGGTCGGTTGTCGACTATCATCCCAATGGCAAGCCGATCCACGAAAAGGCGGGTGAGAAGGGCGGGCAGAGCGAGACGCGAGACCGAATCCAGGCCGGGGCGATAGCCTTTGGCGTGGCCGCCACCGCGCTCGGCAGAACGGCGAAGTCGGACGATGGCGACTGCCGCCGCAAGGTCGCCGCCGCGATCCTGGCGCGCCTGATGTATTTCCCGACCGCCTCCGAAGTCGCCACCATCGGCGACTTCACGCATGATGCCAATCTCGGGTCGTCGAGCCACATGAAGATGCTGGACAAATCGCGTTCCGTCCGCGGATTGCGCCGCCGCGGCCTTCACTATCTTCAGGGCACCGCGCGCATGTTCCTGCCCGGCGAACTGCAGGAACAGGGACTGGCGATGAATCTGGCGCTTTTCGAGATCGTTCGCGGCGCGCTGGATGTCCGCGAAAGCGATTTTCTTGCCGGCGGCATCAAGCTGCCGGTGATCCTGGCGAATGCCCGCGAGGATTGTATGGTCGAGATCGACGCCTATCCTACCCATGACGGCTATTATCGGATGATCGTCCCGGCCCGACAGGACCTGACCGTCGCCGTGCTGATCGGCACCACCTATGAAGCCGTGCAGATCGAGGATGTCAGCTTCCAGCCGATTGAGCTGCCGAGCGCCGAGGCGGGGCGGATCGAGCGCCCCGACATCGAGGCGCCCTATGTGCAGGAAGGGCTGGAGCCTGTGGTCGACGATCTCTTCCGGTGCTCACCGTCGGCGGCGCTGCTGATCCCGCCGCTGCCGGTCGTTGCCCAGGGGGATTACAAACTGTGCATCGCGTTCAGGCCGGTGGTCCGCCGGGCGGATGCGCAGGCGGAGCGCAAGGCGGCCTGATCGTTATGTTCTTATTTTGTTCTTGACTTCGCCGACTCGTTCGGATATGCACAAAAACACGGTGGGGCTGCTGCGTCGACCTTAGCTGGTTGATCGAGCCTCCTTTCCTATTGCAAGCGCCCGCAGGTCTCCGGTCCTGCGGGCGCTTTTTCTTTGCAGCCAGCGGAGACGAGAATGACCGTCGAAATCAGCTATTTTGCCCGCGTTGCGACCGGTGGGCTGCCGATCGCCGCCGACCCCGGCCAGGATGGCGGGCCGGCCGGGGCGCAGAGCCTGTCGATCGGCACCGCACCGGTTTCGAGCAATGTGACCCCTGACGGCCAGACCGCGCTGAGCCTGCTCGCAACCGAGGCCTTCCGGTATGAATATAGCCCGGCCGGGGCCGTCGCTGCGACGACGACGTCCCATTATGTTCCGGCGGGTGAACGTTTCTGGCTGGCGCCGCGCGCAGGCTACCGCTTCAGCCTGCGCACCGCCTGATGCGGCGTGTGCGGCTGACCGAGCCGCAGCCGGCGGGCGCTGACGAGACCGGTGGAGACCCGGCTGCAGATCCGGGGGAGGCGGTGGGCGACGCTGAGGAGCCGAGTGCCGACTTTCTTGAGGCATTGCGCGCGAACTGGGCGCGGCATGGCGCGCAGACGATCGACAAGGTGCGTGCCGACCGGCCACATGATTATCTGCGTCTGATCGCCTCGGCGCTCGCGCGGCGGCCGAACGACTCCGGCACGGTCGAGACGCTTAGCGATGACGAGATCGCCGATGAACTCCAGCGGACACTTGCCGCGCTTGCGGCGTCGGGCGCTGATCCTCGCACGTGAGCTTCAGCGCCGGCACGACCGCAATCGCCTGCTGCGCTATCGCCCCTATGCGCGGCAGAGAGAGTTTCACGATGCCGGCGCCGAACACCGGGAGCGCCTGTTCATGGCGGGTAACCAACTCGGCAAGACGGTGGCCGGCTCGTTCGAACTGGCGATGCACCTGACCGGGCGTTACCCCAGCTGGTGGCGGGGACGCCGCTTCGCAGAGGCAGGGCGCTATTGGGCGGCTGGCGAAACGCGGTTGTCCACGCGGGACACGGTGCAGAAGCTGCTGGTCGGCGCGCCCGAGCGCAGCGCCGATTGGGGGTGCGGGGCCATTCCGGGTGAAGCCATCGTCAGCGTCCACCGGGCGAATGGCGGCGCAAACATCCTGGATGCAGTGAGCGTGGCGCATCTGTCCGGCGGCGCCTCGACGCTCCTGTTCAAGACCTATGAGCAGGGCCGCGCCAAGTGGCAGGGCGATACGCTCAACGCGGTCTGGTTCGACGAGGAGCCGCCGGTCGACATCTATGTCGAGGGGCTGACCCGGACCAACGCGACCGAGGGGATGGTGATGCTGACCTTCACGCCGCTGAAAGGCATGAGCGAGGTGGTGCGGATGTTTCTCGACGAGGCGTCGCCGAACGCCGATCAGGGGAAGGGAACGCGATGAGCCGCCATGTCACGCGCATGACGATCGACGATGCGGAACATTATACGCCGGCCCAGCGCGCGGCGATCGTGGCGGCCTATCCGCCGCATGAACGCAAGGCGCGGGCGGAGGGAATCCCGATGCTCGGATCGGGACGTGTCTTTCCGGTCGACGAGGACCTGATCCGGGTGCCGGCGTTCGAGATACCCGCGCACTGGGTGCAGATCGGCGGGCTGGACTTCGGCTGGGACCACCCGACCGCTGCGGTGCGGCTGGCCTGGGATCGGGATGCGGACTGTCTCTACGTCACTGCATCCTATGGCCAGCGCGAAGCGACGCCACTGATCCATGCGGCGGCGCTGAAGCCGTGGGGGAGCTGGCTGCCGTGGGCGTGGCCCCATGACGGGTTGCAGCATGACAAGGGTTCGGGCGCGGCGCTGGCCCAGCAATATCGGGAGCAGGGTCTGGCGCTGCTGCCGGAGCGGGCCTGTTTCGAGGATGGCGGGAATGGGATCGAGGCCGGCATTGCGGAAATGCTCGATCGCATGCTGTCCGGCCGATGGAAGGTGTTCGACCATCTCGAGGACTGGTTCGCCGAGTTCAGGCTGTACCATCGCAAGGACGGCATCATCGTGAAGACGCGAGACGACCGGCTGTCGGCGTCGCGCTATGCAATGATGATGAAGAGGATGGCGCTTGCCGCGCCGAACGGATTGTCTTCCCGAGCCGTCGTCAACATGGGCGGCTGGATGGCCTGACTGCCAAAGCGACTCCCGCAGGTGTCGCCGTTCGACCTTTAGGTGAGCAGCCGTCGGCGGAAGAGGCGCAATCTGGAATGAGGAGAACCCCCGATGAACGGCCTTGCCGCACCAAGCCGCCCGAAGGAGGCTGTCAACAACGGACGGGATCGTCCAGTTTCATTACCCAAGATTCTGTTTCGCCGCTCTATGGAGCGCACACCTCCGCGCAGGGGATCGAGTCCCGCCAATTCCATGCCGCAGCGTGGTCGGACTGGATCGGGGCTCGGTGTGACGGTCAAACCCACGTCCTACGTGGACGCGGCACGGAAGGTCCTGGACAAGGCGGCGCTTGCCGCCGACGTCGCGGCCGTCGCCACTGCGGCGGGAGGGATCACAGCGCCCGCGGCGTTGGCGGCAAAGGGTCTCGGATGGGTTGCGGAGGGGGCTCTGCTCGGGGTCAACGCCTATGATGCCACCGCGAACGGCCGGGCTGGGCCGCTGTGGGCCCAAGTCACAAGCTTCCCGTCCCGGCTTCTGCCGGGAGGCCGCGCGCTTCAACGTACGTTGAAGCTTGTCAGAGGTCCCGCCGGGCCTCTGCGCAACACAATCGGGCGATTCAGGCGGTCGCACTTCGATAATGAGGGAGTGAAAGAGGCTGGCGATGTTGTGCGTGATCGCTATGTTCAAGCGCTCACGGACGAGATCTTCGATGATGAATAATTTCATCCATCATGCCAGCCGCATCGTTGTGCTTCCTTTTGCCCTGCTGGTGCGGTTCATCGGCCAGTGGACCGCCGAATATCAGAGCGGTCTGGATCTTTTGATCAAGGGTAAGGATTTCTCGGCCCGTATGGAGGGCTTCTCGCTGACGAAGCGCGTCGATGCGAAGTTCTTGCTGCTTGCCTCAATCCCTATTGTCATACCGATCTTCGTGAGAGAGCAGATCGGAAATTTTCCGCTGTTCAATGTCTTTATAGGCATCGGTGCAGTGTGGGGGATAGTGATTTTTTCTCTGGGCACTCGTGCTTATTGGAAGTGGTTCTGCAATAATCGAGAACTGTATAGATGGCGCAGACGTTGAGCGACTGCTCATAATTTAATCGATAGATGTGCATATCTCAATTGATCTCGGCATCAGAGCGCTGACAGCTTGATCAGGACGATGCTCGACGTCCTATCGTCGCTAAGCCGCCCCCGATAATCTCGCGCCCCAGCGACCCGCCTGCTGGCAGGCTCGCGGCTGCGTACTTCATGGGAACCGAAAATGGACGATATCGTCAAGGAGGCGGTGGAGGCCTTTGCCGCCGCCGAAGCGCATGAGAGTGACAATCGCGCGGCGGCGCTCGATGATCTGCGTTTCGCGCGGCTGGGTGGGGCCTGGCAGTGGCCGGACAAGGTGCGGCGACAGCGCGAGGCGGAGGGGCGACCCTGCCTGACGATCAACCGCATGCCGAGCTTCATCCGGCAGGTCGTCAACGACAGTCGACAGAACAAGCCGGCGATCTCGGTCCATCCGGTCGAGCGCGGTGACGCGAAGACGGCCGAGGTGATGAGCGGGCTGATCCGGAACATCGAGACGATGTCGAATGCCGACATCGCCTATGACACCGCGGTCGATTGCTCGGCGACGATGGGGTTCGGCTATATCCGGATCAATCTCGACTATGCGACCGACGACGGGTTCGAGAAGGACCTTGTCATCCGGCCCGTGCCCAACCCCTTCGCCATCTATGGCGATCCGTTCGCGCAGTCGTCGGACGGGTCGGACTGGTCGAGCGCCTTCGTGATCGAGCAGATGAGCGAGACGCATTATGCGCGCCGCTTTCCGACGGCCGAGACAATCGACTTTTCGAGTTCGGCCTGGAGCGGGTCGTCCGGCTGGCTGGATGGCCAGGAGCGCAGCGTTCGCGTTGCCGAATATTGGAAGCGCGAGGAGGTGGTCCGCCAACTCGTCCAATATGCGAGGCCGGACGGCGCGATCGCGGTCGCGCATGTCGACGAGCTTCCCCGGTTGCGGGCTCTTCTGGGCCCGATCGAGACGATCGGCCAGCCGCGTCCGGTGAAGTCGTTCGAGGTGACGCAATATGTGCTCAACGGATCGCATCTGCTGTCCGAGCAGGCCTGGCCGGGGCGGTTCATCCCGATCGTTCCGGTCTATGGCGAGGAGGTGAATGTCGAAGGGCGGCGTCATTTCCGTTCGCTGATCCGGGACGCGCGCGATCCGCAGCAGATGTTCAACTATTGGCGGACGATGGCGACCGAACTGGTCGCGCTGGCGCCCAAGGCTCCCTGGGTTGGCCGCCGGGGCGCTTTCGCCTCCGATCCGCGCTGGGCAACGGCGAACAATGCGACCCACGCCTTCCTTGAATATGACGGGCCGGAGCCGCCGATGCGACAGCCCTTCACCGGGGTGCCCGCCGGCGAGCTGCAGGCGGCGATGAACGCTGCCGACGACATGAAGGCGGTGATGGGACTGTACGACGCGTCGCTCGGCGCGCGGTCGAACGAGACCAGCGGGCGCGCGATATTGGCGCGGCAACGCGAGGGCGATGTGGCGACCTTCCACTTCATCGACAATCTCAGTCGGGCGATCCGCCAGACCGGCCGCATCCTGATCGACCTGATCCCCAAGGTCTACAACAGCGACCGGATGATCAGGGTGCTGGGGCAGGACGGCAAGGCCGCGATGGTGCGGATCACCGATCCCGACGGCGCGCCCGATCCGGCGGCCGATATCTACAATCTGACGATCGGCAAATATGATCTGACGGTGAAGGCGGGGCCGTCCTATTCGACCCAGCGCGAGGAGGCCGCGACGATGCTGACCGAGTTGGTCCGCGCCAACCCGCAGAGTGCGAGCCTGCTGGGCGACCTGATCGTCGAGAATCTCGACCTGCCCGGCGGGGAGAAGGTGATCAGGCGGTTGCAGGCGATCCTGCCGGATGCCGTCCGCCAGGCAGAGCAGGGGCAGGACCCCGCGCGCGAGGCCACCGCCCGCCAGGTCGAGCAGCTGCGCCAGGCGCTGGAACAGCTGGGCGGCCGGTTGCAGGCGGCCGAAGCCGATCGGCAGCGCGAGGACCGGCAGCTGGACATCGCGGCCTACAAGGCGGTGACCGACCGGCTTGCCGCCGTCGCGGGCCAGTTGCCGGCGGAGCTGCTGCAGATGCTCGTCGTCGAGACGTTGCAGGATGTCGCGCAGACGGCGGCTGCGGTGCCGGCGGAAGGGCCGCCGGTGAATGGCGGATTGCAAAGTGAGGCGGGCTTCGGCGCGTCGCTGTGACGAGCGGACATCGGTCGAGGTCGTGAACTCATAAAAGCAGACAGGGTATGGCCGTTTTTGGGTGTTTGCCTCAGATGGCGCGAATGGCTGTAACGGGGTGGAAGGCGGACCTTATCCGCCTGCCAAAGCTTCCTTGATTGCGAGCCGCAAATCGCCAAAGTCGGCACGATAAATGAGCTTTCCGGCCTCTTCCGTCGCCGTCCCAAAGGTCTCTTCGATGTCATCGAAAAAGACCACGCGGGTCGCCGTGCGGGCGACAACAAAGGCGCATTCCCTTCTGCCGAACCGCTCTATAGTAGAGGGATACGGGTCGATCAGCCGTTCTTCATATCGGACCCAGTCCGGTCCCGTATCGGCAGCCACATCCGCGATTGCTCGCAGCACATCGTCTTTGGTGGCGGGGCTCCAGTCGTTCATACTCGGCTTCATATCGCAGCCGCCGAATGACCGCTATTGGGT
>NZ_JBLTWO010000009.1:0-182944 GCF_049889055.1 Rhizorhabdus antheiae
CCGCCGCCGCCCGAGGTGTCGCCGCCACCCCCGCCGCCGCCGCCGGTGTCGCCGCCACCCCCGCCGGTGTCGCCGCCGCCTCCACCCGAGGTGCCGCCGCCGCCGCCGCCCCCGCCGGTGTCGCCGCCGCCTCCGCCCGAGGTGCCGCCGCCTCCGCCGCCGCCGCCTCCGCCGCCTCCTACGGTGGAGCAGCCGGTTGTGATGCAGACTGTGATGCGTGAGACGACGATCATCACGACCAGCATCCAGTCCTCGTTGACGGGCACGCGGGTCGCGGGCGGCAGCGTAGGCTCCAGCTCGGGCGGCGTGGCCAGTTTCGGCTCTTCGTCCGGTGGCGGTTCCACGGCCTCCTCTGATTCCGGCTCGGGGTCGAGCTCATCGTCCAGCTCGTCGGAAGGCGGCTCGTCTTCGAGCGAGGCTTCGGGCAGCACGAGTGCTGCCAGCAGCAGCGCATCGTCCGACACCGGCTCGAGCGATGGCAGCGTCGCGGACGAAGGCGGTGACGAGGACAGCAGCGAATCGAGCAGCGCCAGCAGCTCGGGCAGCTCGGTTGCAGGACCCAATGTCCTGATCGACCTCAGCCGGATCGGCCCGACCAGCGTCGAGGTCGACACGCCCATCACCTCGGGCGGCAACAGCAGCCTGTGGCCCGGTGCAGACGGCGTGGCTGACGTCCCCGGCAGCTAGGGCACAAGGCCGGGCAGCGACAGCCGGCAGACGCGGGAGTGCATCGTCCGGCCTTCCCCTAGGGGTGGGCTGGACGTGGTCGTTCCGTGAACATATAAAGAACATATGACCCAGCTGGATGTTCGTCAGAAGCTCGAGATTCTCGCCGACGCGGCGAAATATGATGCCTCCTGCGCGTCATCGGGGACGAGCAAACGCGACTCGCGCGGGGCGACGAAGGGGATCGGCTCGACCGAGGCCATGGGCATCTGCCATGCCTATGCACCCGACGGGCGATGCATCTCGTTGCTGAAGATCCTGCTGACCAACAGCTGCATCTTCGACTGCCACTATTGCATCAACCGGAAGAGCTCGAACGTCCGCCGCGCCCGCTTCACGGCGAAGGAGGTGGTCGATCTCACCCTCGCATTCTATCGCCGCAACTATATCGAGGGACTGTTCCTCTCTTCGGGCATCATCCGTTCCTCGGACTATACGATGGAGCAGCTGGTCGAGGTGGCGCGCAGCCTGCGCGAGGATCATCATTTCCGCGGCTATATCCATCTCAAGACCATCCCCGATGCCGATCCGGGGTTGATCGAGGCCGCCGGCCGCCATGCCGACCGCATCTCGATCAACGTCGAACTGCCGACGGCAGCGGGGCTGGAACGGCTCGCACCGGAGAAATCGGTTTCGCGCATTCAGGGCGCGATGGCGGGCATGAAGACCGCGATCGAGGACGGCAGGGACGCATCCCGCCGCTATCGCTCGGCTCCGAAATTTGCGCCTGCCGGACAGTCTACCCAGATGATCGTGGGGGCCGATGCGGCCAATGATCGCGACATCGTTCACACGGCGAGCGGGCTTTACGATCGCTTCGCGCTGCGGCGGGTCTATTATTCGGCGTTCAGCCCGATCCCCGATGCCTCGGCGGTGCTTCCTCTGAAGCGTCCGCCGCTGATGCGCGAACACCGTCTCTACCAGTCCGACTGGCTGATGCGCTTCTACGGCTACCGCCCTGCCGAGGTGGCGCAGGCAACCGACGAACAGGGAATGTTGCCGCTCGACATCGACCCGAAGCTGGCCTGGGCGCTCAAGTCCCGCGAGCAATTTCCCGTCGACGTCAACACGGCCCCGCGCGAGCTGCTGCTGCGGGTGCCGGGGCTGGGGGTGAAGGCGGTCAATGCAGTGATTGCCTCGCGCCGCTGGCGCCAGCTCAGCCTTGCCGATGTCGGCCGGCTTTCCCGATCGATCACCAAGCTGCGCCCCTTCATCGTCACGACCGACTGGCGTCCGACAACGCTGATCGATCGGATCGACTTGCGTGCTCGGGTGACCGAGCAGCTGGAGTTGTTCGGCGCCTGAGCCGATCCGCCATGTATCGCATCCTGCTTCCCCAGCCAGACGATGTCGCCGCGTGGCGTGCGGCCGCGCGGCGGGCGGCGATGGCGGGGGTCGATGCGAGCGAGCTGCTGTGGGAAGTCGAAGGCGAGGGAGGCGACCTCTTTGGCAGCGCACCCGCGCCTTTGCCCGAGCCGATACGACCGCCCTTCGCCGTTTCGCGCCAATTTCTCCGACTGGCCGAGTCCGTCGTTCCGCATCGGGAGCCCGAGCGCTTTGCCCTGCTCTACCGCATGCTGCAGCGTGTGCTCGACCAGCCGGGCGTGATGGCGGACGAGGCCGATCCTCTGCGCCGCCGCCTGGATTTGCTGGCCAAGGAGGTGAGGCGCGATATCCACAAGATGCGGGCCTTCGTCCGCTTTCGCGAGGTGGATGACCGCTATGTCGCCTGGTTCGAACCCGATCACCACATCGTTCGTGCCAATGCCGGTTTCTTCGTGCGGCGGTTCGCGACCATGCACTGGTCGATCCTGACCCCTGAATTGTCGATTCACTGGGACGGCAGCAGCCTGAGCGAGGGGCCCGGCGCCCAACGGACCGATGCACCCGATGGCGATCCGGTCGAGGCGCTGTGGCAGGGCTATTATGCATCGATCTTCAACCCTGCCCGGCTGAAGGTCGGCGCGATGCTGAAGGAGATGCCACGAAAATATTGGGCCAACATGCCCGAGACCGCGTTGATCCCCGCACTGATCGCGGGCGCCCGCGCGCGCGAGATTCAGATGGTGGAGCGGACGATGCCGAGAGGCAATGCCGATCAGGCGTGGCAGGCGCTGCGCGCCGAGGCGGCGCAATGCACGCGCTGCGAACTGCACCGCTGTGCCACCCGAACCGTATTCGGGGAGGGGCCGGTCGATGCCGATATCATGGTGGTGGGGGAACAGCCCGGCGATCAGGAGGATCTGGCGGGGCGACCCTTCGTCGGACCGGCGGGGCAGCTGTTCGAGCGCGCGCTCGGCGATGCAGGGATCGACCGTTCGCGGCTCTATGTCACCAATGCGGTCAAGCATTTCAAGTTCGAACCGCGCGGCAAACGGCGCATTCACGCAAGACCCAATGCGGGCGAGATCAAGGCCTGTCGCTGGTGGATCGATCAGGAGCGCGCAATCATCTCACCCCGCAGGATCATCATGCTGGGAACGACGGCGATCCATTCGGTGGCCGGAAAGGCAAGCTCGCTGACATCGATGCGGGACGAGCCGATAATGCTGGAGGGCGGGATTGAGGGGCGGGCGACGATCCACCCCAGCTATTTGCTGCGCCTCCCCGACAAGGCGCAGGTGGAGGAGGAATATACCCGTTTCGTCGCCGATCTTCGCTCGGGGGTGATGCCATGATCGAGCAGACGCCCCTGGCTGTTTCAACGGACCGAAATTGCTCCGTTCAGATACCAACTCCGGCAAGCAGACCAAAGGCCTTAAGCAACCAAAGAACCACGATGATCACGACGACGATATTCAAAATGCTTTTGATCTTGGCATCCATCGGAATGTAGTTGTTGACCAGCCAGAGCAGAACACCGACGATAATCAATACGACGATAACGTTGATAAGCATGGTCATCCATCCTCATTTTATATGATATTATCGCTACGAACCCGGAACATCGAAGAATGTTCCTTGGATGTTTGCTGACCTTGTATAGTTTGACGGTGAGAGAGAGGGGCGGCTTAGACCCATACCCGCCCCAACTCGGGATGCGGACCCCCGGCGCATTATCCTCTATCACCCTCTTCCGTCATCCCCGCGCAGCCGGGGATTCATAGCCTCCGAGCCGCAAGAGGCTCGGGCGGCGGAGCATAGGGATTCCCGCCTTCGCGGGAATGACGAACTGCGGGCGGGAGGGGCTCATCCTCGCTTATTGTAGCCGCTCAGGCGTCGGTCAGGCGGTTTGCGGGGCTTTCTGGAGCAATGGAAAGCCGGTGGCTCAGTCCCGCCAGCCGCGTCGCGACAGTTCGAGCGCGATCAGCCCAGCGAGAAGGTCGAAGCAGAGCAACGCATTGCTGTTCGACAGGCGGGCGGGTTTCGGGTCCACGGCAAACAGGGTGCCGAAGAAGCCGGCGTCCGGGACGGCGATCGGTGTGGAGATATAGCTGCGGAACCCGTAGAGGCGCGGCGTGGGATGATCGCGGTACAGCGGATCGTCGACTATGTCGTCGATGATGATGGCCCGGCCGTGGCCTCGAACTTCGTCGCAGATGGTGGTCTTGAGAGAGAGTTCATCGCCAGCGGAAATGCCGAGACCGATTCCGTCCAATATTGCACAGGCCATCCACCGCTCCGCCGTGACGCGGCAGATGCCGGTAAAGCCCATGCCGCTGCGCGCGGAGGCAAGGTGCAGGACCGATGGAACGGCATCGATGGCGCCTATCGCTGCGACATCCTCCTCCAGCTTCTGGCTCATCAACCCCGCCCTCCCCCGGCGGTCGCCGGGCTTCGAAACTCTAGGCGTCACTTGACGTTACGGCAATCTACCTAAGCGGGATATCGGGAGGATGGTTCCCAAAATGGGATTGTGAGGCCGCAATGAAAAGGGGGACGGAAACCCATGGCTCCCGTCCCCCCTCTATTGTGTCTGTGACGACGATCAGAGCTTGCCGGTCAGTTCCGGAACCACTTTGAACAGATCGCCGACCAGGCCGATGTCGGCGACCTGGAAGATCGGCGCCTCTTCGTCCTTGTTGATCGCGATGATCACCTTCGAGTCCTTCATCCCGGCGAGATGCTGGATAGCGCCCGAGATGCCGACCGCGACATAGACTTCCGGAGCGACGATCTTGCCGGTCTGGCCGACCTGATAGTCGTTCGGGACATAGCCGGCGTCGACCGCAGCGCGCGATGCGCCGACGGCGGCGCCGAGCTTGTCGGCCAGCGGCTCGATGATCGAGTGGAAGTTCTCGCTGTTCTGCAGCGCACGACCGCCCGACACGATCACCTTGGCAGAGGTTAGCTCCGGACGCTCCGACTTGCTGATTTCGGCACCGACGAAGCTGGACAGGCCGGCATCGCCCGCACCCGAAACGGCCTCGACCGTGCCCGAACCACCCTCGCGGGCGGCCTTCTCGAACGAGGTGGCGCGGACGGTGATTACTTTCTTCGCGTCCGACGATTGCACGGTCGCGATCGCGTTGCCGGCATAGGTCGGGCGGGTGAAAGTGTCGGCGCTCTCGACCGAGAGAATCTCGGAGATCTGCATGACGTCGAGCAGCGCGGCGACGCGCGGCGAGATGTTCTTGCCGTTGGCCGTGGCCGGCGCGACGAACGCGTCGTGATGGCCCATCAGTTCGACGACCAGCGGCGCGACATTCTCGGCCAGCGCATTGGCATAGGCCGAGCCGTCGGCGACGTGGACCTTGCCGACACCGGCGATCTTTGCGGCGGCATCCGCCACCGCGCCGACGCCTTCACCGGCGACCAGCAAATGGACTTCACCGAGCTTCGAGGCCGCAGTGACCGCCGACAGGGTGGCGTCCTTGACGGCGCCGCCCTCATGTTCGACCCAAACGAGCGTCTTCATGCCGCAACTCCCAGAGCCTTGAGCTTGGCCGCCAGTTCATCGACGTCGGCCACCTTGATGCCGGCCGAACGCTTCGGCGGTTCGGAAACCTTGAGGGTCTTGAGGCGCGGAGTGACGTCCACGCCGTAATCCGCCGGGGTCTTCTGCGCGAGCGGCTTCGACTTCGCCTTCATGATGTTGGGCAGCGAGGCGTAGCGCGGCTCATTGAGGCGAAGGTCGGTGGTGACGATCGCGGGGGTCTTGAGGCTGACCGTCTCCAGGCCACCGTCGACCTCGCGGGTGACCTTGACGCTGTCGCCCTCGACCTCGACCTTCGAGGCGAAGGTGCCCTGCGGCCGGCCGGTGAGCGCGGCGAGCATCTGGCCGGTCTGATTCGAATCGTCGTCGATCGCCTGCTTGCCGAGGATGACGAGGCCGGGGGCCTCTTCCTCGACGATCTTGGCGAGCAGCTTGGCAACGCCGAGCGGCTCGACCTCGGTCTCGCTCACGATCAGGATCGCGCGGTCGGCACCCATCGCCAGCGCGGTGCGCAGCGTTTCCTGGGCTTTCTGTTCGCCGATCGAAACTGCGACGATCTCGGTCGCGATGCCCTTTTCCTTCAGGCGGATGGCTTCTTCGACGGCGATTTCGTCGAAGGGGTTCATCGACATCTTGACGTTGGCCAGGTCGACGCCGGTGCCGTCCATCTTGACGCGAGGCTTCACGTTGTAATCGATGACCCGCTTAACGGGCACGAGGACTTTCATAGCTTCACTCCTTGGCCTTGGCACTTGCCCTGGGGAGGCCGTATCCCTTGCTGCCAGCGGGCCGGGGCCTTGCGGACCCGGCTCCATGGCCGATCGCCATTGCGGTTCGGGGCGGTCAAATCAAATGTGAAATTGCAAAACTGCGAAGTTCGGTTTTGCAAATCGGATCGACCGCGCCTTTCCCGGACGGATCAGGCCGCTTTCTTCACCTCGGCGACGATCTTGCGGGCGGCGTCGCCCAGATCGTCGGCCGCCACGATCGGCAGGCCCGAACCCGCCAGCAGGTCCTTGCCCTGCTGGACATTGGTGCCTTCGAGGCGGACGACCAGCGGAACCGAGAGGTTCACTTCCTTCGCCGCCGCAATGATGCCTTCCGCGATGATGTCGCAGCGCATGATGCCGCCGAAGATGTTGACGAGGATGCCCTTCACGGCAGGGTCGCTCAGAATGATCTTGAACGCCGCCGTGACCTTCTCCTTCGTGGCGCCGCCGCCGACGTCGAGGAAGTTGGCCGGGAACATGCCGTTCAGCTTGATGATGTCCATCGTCGCCATGGCGAGGCCCGCGCCGTTGACCATGCAGCCGATGTCGCCGTCGAGCTTGATGTAGGCGAGGTCATACTTCGACGCCTCGATCTCGGCCGGGTCTTCCTCGGTCTCGTCGCGCAGGGCGAGGATGTCGGGGTGGCGATACAGAGCATTCGAGTCGAAGCTGACCTTCGCGTCGAGGACGAGCAGCTTGCCGTCGGTCGTCTCGACCAGCGGATTGACCTCGAGCATCGACATGTCGGTCGCGATGAAGGCGTTGTAGAGCTGCTCGGCAAGCTTGACGGCCTGCTTGTTCAGGTCGCCCTTGAGCTTCAGCGCGAAGGCCACGGCGCGGCCGTGGTGCGGCTGGAAGCCCTCGGCCGGGTCGATCACGATCGTGCGAATCTTCTCGGGCGTGTCATGGGCGACCTGCTCGATGTCCATGCCGCCCTCGGTCGACACGATCATCGCGATGCGGCCGGTCTTGCGATCGACGAGCATCGACAGATAATATTCGGATTTGATGTCGGCGCCGTCGGTCACGTACAGGCGGTTGACCTGCTTGCCGGCTTCGCCCGTCTGGATGGTGACGAGGGTGTTGCCGAGCATGTCCTGCGCATTGGCGCGGACTTCCTCGACCGACTTGGACAGGCGGACGCCGCCCTTGGCATCGGCCGGCAGTTCCTTGAACTTGCCCTTGCCGCGGCCGCCCGCGTGGATCTGCGCCTTGACCACCCAGATCGGCCCGGGGAGCTTCTTGGCTGCCTCGACGGCTTCGTCGACGCTCAGCGCTGCATGGCCGGCGGGCACTGCCACACCGAACTTCGCCAGCAGCTCCTTGGCCTGATATTCATGGATGTTCATGCGCGAGCCTGTCCTTCAGAGTCCACGGGATTTGCAGGCGCTAAAGCATGAAAGATGCGCCTTGAAAACCCCATCCGCAGCAAATCAAACGATGCGCGGGCAATAGGCAAACTTTGTTCTGCCGGGAAGCTGTGCGGAAGGACAGTGGCGCTCTGCAAGCTTCGCGCAAAGCCGCAGATGCTGCCCTCAGCTGGCGATCGAGCAGCCGATTCCGGCCTTCAGCACCACCGAGACGATCTCGGGATCCTGCAGCGCGCGCAGCCGCCGGACGAGTTCGTCGACGCTCATTTCACGAACGTCCCGATTGCCCAGCCCGCCCAGCGACTGCAGCCGACGCAGCTGGACCAGCGACAGGCGGTCGACCATCCGTTCCGCCATGCAGGACGCGACCGGCGGACGAATGCCCGCGTCGATCAGCTTGGTGCGGACCTTGGCCTCGGGCGAAACCGCAGCACAGCCGGCAAGCGCCAGCGCAGCGAGGGCAGGGAGAAGGGCAAGACGGTTCATCGGTCGCTTTCCGGATGGCGAAATCATGCTCCGCCATCTGCCAAAAGCGCGATTGATCCGCAATGAACGGGTGGAACCGTCAATCCTGTCGCGCAGAGATCAGAATTTGATCCCGCACTTCTTGCCGTCGGCCTTGTCCTCGTCGCAGGCCTTGCGGGCGAGCTCGCGGAAACAGCCCGAAGCACCGCCGACACCGCTGGTCGAGCAGCTCTGCGCGCCGCTGCGGCCGACATATTCGAGGCTCGACGCGCGATCGCCCCAATTGTCGTTCTTAGGATCGGTCCGGCGCAGCTGCTCGGGAATGCGGTAGCGTTCCGACTCGGGTATGCGCTGGCAGACGACGATCTCTTCGCCATTGCTCGTCGGGCAGGGGTCGGAACCGAAGATGGTCAGCACACGCTGGGTGCGCTGCGCCTGGACCGGCGCGGTGGCGGGCAGTGCGGCAAAGGCCGTGGCAAGGATCGCCAGCGCCGGAGTGAAGATGCGGTTCCTGATCATCGGCGCGGGTCCTGTCCTGTGTTCAAGTCTCTATATGTGCCGGGAAAGTCCGATGGCAATGCGGCAACCGAGACGAATGGCGCCGGACAGCAGGGGATAGGCCGGCGCCTGTTCCGCACCGGCGGCGATCGCGGTGTCGCGATGCTCGACCTCTTCGGCACGGAAGTCGCGGATCGTCTCGGCGAGTTCGGGATCCTCGTCGCCCAGCTCGTCGAGCTGTTCGCCATAATGGCGGTCGATCTCGGTCTCGATCGCGGCAGTGCAGGCCATCGCCGCCTTGGGCCCGATCAGCGCGGTGGCCGCGCCGAGGGCGAAGCCGGCCACGTCCCAGAGCGGGCGCAGGGCGGTCGGTCGGACGCCGCGTTCGGCGATCATCCGGTCGAAGATGACGCGGTGGCGCGCTTCCTGATGCGCCATGCGGGCGATGGCGCGGGCCTCCGGGCTGCGCTGTCCCATCACCGCCAGCTGACCGGCATAGATGCGGGTGGCGCCGAATTCGCCGGCCTGGTCGACACGGAGCATCGCCGCGCGGCTGCTGTCGCTGGTCATGGCTTGCGCTTCCACATCAGGAGGATCCCGATCGCTCCAAGGGTCGATATCAACGCATTGTAGCCGGCGAGCGAAATGCCGAACAGCGTCCATTGGGGCACGTCGCACTGGATCATCGGCGTTGCCATGATCTGTGCCATCAGGTCGTCGGTCGATCCGCCGGTCAGCGGGGCGGAGCAGCGGGTGATGCCCTCCCACCATTTATATTCGACGCCGGCGTGGAAGACGCCGATCAGGCCGCTGACGAGGATGCCGAGAATGGCGATCCACAGCGCCGCGCGACCCGCCGGCTTGTCGCCGAACGGAAAGGCGAACAGCGCGGCAGCGATGGCGATCTCATGCGGCCAGCGTTGCCAATGGCACATCTCGCAAGGGAAAAGGCCGCCGATATATTGCGATCCCAGTGCGCCGGTCATCAGCGCGGAGGGCAGGAGGAGCGCGGCAAGCCGCGCCTTGGCGAAGCGTGTCATGGAGAAGGCCTTAGCATAGATGGCGCGCCGGGCCAGCCCGGCCGACGGACAGGCGCATCGAGCGCCCGTCCGGCTCGGGCGTCAGCGTGCGCCGGTCTTCTTCGCACCGCCCTGCGCCGTCCGCAGCGGCGGCTGCGCCATGCGTGCGATCGTCTTCACCGCATAGTCGAGCTGGAAATCGTCGATGCCCTGCTTCTTCAGCTCGGCAGCGGTCAGCTGGAAGCGGGGATCGGGCTTGCCGTCGTCCTCCAGCACCTTGTCGTCGACCTTGGCCTCGTTGATCAGGTGGCGGCGCAGGTCGGATTCGCGCAGGCGCGGCCGGTCCTTGTAATCGGCATCGCTGAGCTGGGGCACGCGCAGATCGGGCTTGATCCCGCCTTCCTGCACCGAACGGCCAGACGGGGTGTAGTAGCGCGCCGTGGTCAGCTTGAGAGCGGTCTCGTCCGACAGGTCGATCACCGTCTGGACCGAGCCCTTGCCGAAGGTGCGCTCGCCCATCACCAGCGCGCGCTTCTGGTCCTGCAGCGCACCGGCGACGATTTCCGCCGCCGAGGCCGAACCCGCATCGACCAGCACGATGATCGGCAGGCCATGGGCGAGGTCGGGCGGGGAGGCGGTCGCATAGCGGCGCTCGATATCGTTCTTCTCGCGCCCGCGTTGCGACACGATCTCGCCGCGGTCGAGGAAGATGTCAGCAACGTCGATCGCCTGGTCGAGCAGGCCGCCGGGATTGGAGCGCAGATCGATCACATAGCCGGCCGGATCATGACCGAGCGACTTCTGGATGCCCGCGATCGCCGCCCGCACCGAATCGCCGGTGTTGGCGTTGACGAAGGTGTTGATGTTGATGATGCCGACCTGGTCCTTCACTTCCCACTTCACCGGCTTCATCTGGATGAGCTCGCGGGTGAGGCTGATGTCGAAGGGCTTGTCGCGGCCGGGACGGACGATCGTCAGCAGAAGCTTCGAGCCCGGCTTGCCGCGCATCTGGTCGACCGCTTCGTCGAGCGTGCCCCCATAGAGCAGCTTGCTGTCGATATGGGTGATATAGTCGCCAGTCTTCAGGCCCGCGCGGCCGGCCGGCGTATCCTCCTGCGCGGTCATAATCTTGACCGCGCCGTCCTCCATCGTGACCGACAGGCCGAGGCCGCCATAGGCGCCCTGCGTCTGCGTGCGCATATTCTGCCGGTCGCGTGCATCGAGATAGGCGCTGTGCGGGTCGAGGCTGGCGAGCATGCCGTCAATCGCGCCCTTGATCAGGGTGCGGTCATCGACCTTCTCGACATAGTCCGAGCGGACCCGCTCGAACACGCTCATGAACTGGTCGAGCTCCTTGTAAGTGCTCACGTCCACCGCACCGATGGCGGGTGCGATCGTCGCGACGATCATGCCGGCGCCGAACAATCCAACCGAACGCAACAGGGTCTTCGTCATCTTTCAGCCCGCTCCCGGGAAACGTCGCACCGTACAGGCACTATGCCGACGATGAAATAGTCAGCCCGTAAAAGTGGGGCTGCCGACATGGCCATGGCATGAACATGGTTGGCAAATGCTTATCGGTCAATGACCGTGGGACTTCCCCTTCGTGCTTCGCTCCATCCCCTCCGCCGGCTGCGCCGGCTCCCCGCCCGGTTTCGGGAGACAAATTTGGAGGATGCACTCAGAAAAAAGGGGCCGGTGCCTGGGCACCGACCCCTGATTTCCTGGCCCTGTCGGGTCCGGCGCTTAGCGCTGGCTGACGGGGACGTAGTCGCGCTGCGTCGGGCCCGTATAGAGCTGGCGCGGGCGGCCGATTTTCTGCTCGGGGTCCGAGATCATCTCGTTCCACTGCGCGACCCAGCCGACGGTGCGGGCGAGGGCGAAGAGAACCGTGAACATCGTCGTCGGGAAACCGATCGCCGACAGGATCACGCCCGAATAGAAGTCGACATTCGGGTAGAGCTTCTTGTCGATGAAGTAAGGATCGCTCAGGGCGATCCGCTCGAGCTCGCGGGCGGTGTCGAGGACCGGGTCGTTGATACCCAGCTTGTCGAGCACCTCGGTCGCGGCCTTGCTGAGCACCTTCGCGCGCGGGTCGAAATTCTTGTACACGCGGTGGCCGAAACCCATCAGGCGGAAGGGGTCGTCCTTGTTCTTCGCGCGGGCGATATATTCGGGGATGCGATCGGGCGTGCCGATCTCGCGCAGCATGTTGAGCGCGGCTTCGTTCGCGCCGCCATGCGCCGGGCCCCACAAGCAGGCGATGCCGGCCGCGATGCAGGCGAACGGGTTGGCGCCCGACGAACCGGCCAGACGGACGGTCGAGGTCGAGGCGTTCTGCTCATGGTCGGCGTGGAGGATGAAGATCTTGTCCATCGCCGACACGACCACCGGATCCGCCTCATAGTCTTCGGCCGGAACGGCGAAGGTCATGCGCAGGAAGTTGGCGGTGTAGCTGAGGTCGTTCTTCGGATAGACGAAGGGCTGACCCACCGAATATTTATAGGCCATCGCCGCGATCGTCGGGATCTTCGCGATCAGCCGGTGCGACGCGATCAGGCGCTGCTTCGGATCGTTGATGTCGGTCGAATCATGGTAGAAGGCCGACAGCGCGCCGACGACGCCGCACATGATCGCCATCGGGTGCGCATCGCGACGGAAGCCGCGATAGAATTGCGCCAGCTGCTCGTGCAGCATGGTGTGGCGGCTGATCGTATAGGTGAAGTCCTCCAGGCCCTTCGCGCTCGGCAGTTCGCCGTTGAGCAGGAGATAGGCGACCTCCATGAAGCTCGACTGCTCGGCGAGCTGGTCGATCGGGTAACCGCGGTGGAGCAGGATGCCCTCGTCACCGTCGATATAGGTCAGCGCCGACTGGCACGACGCGGTCGAGGTGAAGCCCGGGTCATAGGTAAAGGCGCCCGTGCGGGCATAGAGCTTGCGGATATCGACGACGTCCGGACCGACGGAGCCCGACAGGACCGGATATTCGGACGCGTCTCCGCCGATCTCCAGTTTCACAGATTCAGCCATGTTCAATCTCCTGTCGTTTGCCCCTGTGCCGGCAAGCCGGCTGGTTCATGCCAACTCCGACCAGCCGTCAGCGCAGCTGGTCATCCAGTCGTCCCAGGCTCTCCTCGCGACCGAGGAGGGCCAGGACGTCGAATATGCCCGGGGAGGTCGTGCGTCCGGTGAGCGCCGCACGGAGCGGTTGCGCCACCTTGCCGAGGCCGATCCCCCCTTGCTCCGCCACCGACCGGACGGCCGCCTCGAGGGCGTCCGCAGACCAGTCGGATGTCGCGGCAAGCGCTTCGCGGGCCTGGGCCAGCAACGCCTTGCCGGGTTCGTCTAGCAGCGATGCCGCCTTCTCGTCCATATCGAGCGGGCGGGTGCGAAACAGAAAGGCTGCGCCTTCCATCAACTCGTTGAGATCCTTGGCCCTTACCTTCAGGTGGGGAATGCTGCGTAGCAGTAGATCCTGATCCGAATCCGCCAGTTCACGGCCTGCCGCCGCCGCGACTCCGGGGGTGATCAGCGCAGCCAGGCGGGCGTCGTCGGCCTCGCGCAGATAATGGCCGTTGAGATTCTCCAGCTTCTTGAAATCGAAGCGCGAGGGCGAGCGGCCGACGCCGGCCAGGTCGAACCACTCGACCGCCTGCTCGCGGCTGATGATCTCGTCGTCGCCATGGCCCCAGCCGAGCCGCAGCAGATAATTGTTCACCGCTTCGGGCAGCAGCCCCATCTCGTCGCGATAGGCATCGACGCCCAGCGCGCCGTGGCGCTTCGACAGCTTCGCGCCGTCGGCGCCGTGGATCAGCGGGATATGGGCATAGACCGGCTCCGCCCAGCCCATAGCGCGGATCAGCGCCAGCTGGCGGAAGGCGTTGTTGAGATGGTCGTCGCCCCGGATGACGTGGGTGACGCCCATGTCGTGATCGTCGACGACGACCGCGAGCATATAGGTGGGGGTGCCGTCGGACCGCAGCAGGATCATGTCGTCCAGCTCGGCATTCTGCACCGTGACCGGGCCCTGCACCTGGTCGTCGATCGTCACCTCGCCCTCGCGCGGGGCCTTGAGGCGGATGACGAAGGGGGCGCCGGCGGGCGCCTCGGACGGATCGCGGTCGCGCCAGCGGCCGTCATAGCGCAGCGGTTGCTTGGCGGCGCGCTGCTGCTCGCGCAGCTCGGCCAGTTCTTCCGGCGTCGCATAGCAGCGATAGGCATGGCCCTTGTCGAGCAGCGCCCGCGCCACCTGCGCGTGGCGGTCGGCGCGGGCGAACTGATAGACGACCTCGCCGTCCCAGTTCAGGTCGAGCCACCGCATCCCGTCCAAAATGGCGTCGATCGCGGGCTGCGTCGAGCGCGCGCGGTCGGTATCCTCGATCCGCAGCAGGAATTGGCCGCCATGGTGGCGCGCGAACAGCCAGTTGAACAGGGCGGTGCGGGCGCCGCCTATGTGGAGGAATCCCGTGGGCGAGGGGGCGAAGCGGGTGACGACCGCAGTTGTGTCCGTCTGTGCGCTCAAGCGCCGATTCTCCGATTGCGGGGCGAAGGCCCGCGACTGTGCAGCGCCCCCTAAAGCATTTTGCGAGCCGGTCAATTTGGCTGACGATGCTCAAAGCGCAAATAGGGCGCCGTGGACCGTACAAAAGTACCGCTTTGCGGCAATTGCCTGCGCTTGCCGGCCCCGTGCGCGCGGCATAGACCTTTGTCCCGAGAGGATCGCACGGGGAGGCGGGGCGCATGACGAATATCCGAGGCGTGGTGGAGCGCTGGTACGATTGCCTCGGGCGCATGGACGTCGAAGGATTCGCCGCGACGATGCACGACGATGTCGTGCTCAACGTGGCAGGGCGGACGGCGGTGTCGGGCCGCTGCAACGGCAAGCGCCAGCTGTTCGAGGAGACCTTCCCCAAGGTCATGGCGAACCTCGTGCCGGGCAAGGTCAATCTCGGCCGCCGCTACCGCATCTTCGCGGTCGATCCGCCGATCGTCGTCGGCATGATGGAGGGCGGCGCCGAGACGCTCGACGGCGAACGCTACGAGCAGACCTATTGCCAGGTCTTCCGCGTCGAGGGCGACCAGATCGTCGAACTGTGGGAGTTTTTCGACACCGTCCAGGCCGAGGCGCGGCTGTTCGGCAAGGCGATCGACGTCGGTGAGCCGCTCGACGATCCTCTCCTCTTCTGACCCTGCGGCGGGTGCAGGCGGCCTGCGCGCGGCGCTGCGCGGGCTGAACCCGCTCGCCGCGATCGAGCGGCGGCTGGAGGCGGAGCGCGACCAGATCGCGCTGTGGCTGCCGGTCGCGCTCGGCGCGGGCATCGCCGCCTGGATGGTGCTGCCCGATCGCTTCGCCTGGTTCGCGGCGATGGCGGGCTTTGCGGCGTTTGCGCTGGCGGGATGTGCGGTCGGCCTGGGAGCGCGGATCGGCCGGATGATGGCGGTGGGCGGCGTCGTCGCCCTCCTCGGCGTCGTGCTGATCTGGGCAAGGGCCGACTGGGTCGCCTCGCCGCGCATCGACCGGCCGATGGTGGCGCTGGTCGCGGGGCGGGTCGTCGCGGTCGAACGCCTGCCCGCGCGCGAGATCGTGCGGGTAACGGTGGAGCAGGTCGCCGCGCCGCTGCCGTCGCGCCTGCGCCTCAACATCGACGAGACCCAGGTCGACGAGCGTCTGTCGGTGGGGGACCGCATCGTCGTGCGCGCCCGGCTGATGCCGCCCGCGCCTCCGCCCGTGCCCGGCGCGCAGGACTTCGCGCGAACCGCCTGGTTCCAGGGGCTCGGCACGACCGGCAAGGCACTCGACAAGCCCGTGGTGACGCAAGGAAGCGAGGCTGGCTGGCTGGGCTGGCTCGCCGACCGGCGCGCGGCGCTGTCGCGCCATATCGAGGCGCGGCTGCCGGGAAGCGAGGGCGGGGTGGCCGCCTCGCTCGCGACCGGCGACCAGGGCGCGATCGCCGAGGAGGATGCCGAAGCCTTGCGCCGCGCGGGCCTCGCGCATCTGCTGTCGGTCTCGGGCTTGCACGTCTCGGCCGTGGTCGGCGGGGTGATGTTGCTCACGCTGCGCCTGCTGGCGCTCAGCCCGGCGCTGGCATTGCGGGCGCCCTTGCTGCTGATCGCGGCCGGGGCGGGGGCACTTGCCGGCATTGTCTATACATTATTGTCGGGCGCGCAGGTGCCGACGATCCGCTCCTGCATCGCGGCGCTGCTCGTGCTCGCCGGGATCGCGATGGGGCGCGAAGCGATCACCTTGCGGCTGGTCGCGACGGGCGCGCTGGTGGTGCTGCTCCTCTGGCCCGAGGCGATTGCCGGGCCGAGCTTCCAGCTGAGCTTCGCTGCCGTCACCGCGCTGGTCGCCCTGCTCGACCATCCCCGGATACGCGCCTTCGCCGCCCCGCGCGAGGAGGCCTGGTTCGTCCGGCGCGGGCGCGGACTCGCGCTGCTGCTGCTGTCGGGCCTCGTGATCGAGGTCGCGCTCGCCCCGATCGCGCTGTTCCATTTCCACAAGTCGGGTCTCTATGGCGCGCTCGCCAATATCGTTGCCATTCCGCTGACCACCTTCCTGATCATGCCGGCCGAGGCGCTGGCGCTGCTGTTCGATGCGGTCGGCCTCGGTGCGCCCTTCTGGTGGATGACGGGGCAGGCGCTGTCGGGCCTGCTCTGGCTCGCCCGCACTGTGGCCGAGGCGCCTGGCGCGGTGACGATGCTGCCGACCATGGGGCGTCTGGCCTTCGGGCTGTTCATCGTCGGCGGGCTGTGGCTCGCATTGTGGCGGACCGGCTGGCGGCGCTGGGGGCTGCTGCCCTGCACCCTCGGGACGCTTCTCGCCCTCACGGCGCCTGCGCCGGATCTGCTCATCACCGGGGACGGGCGGCATGTCGCCTTCGTTCTCGGCGACGGCCGCGTCGCGCTGCTGCGCGAGAGGGCGGGCGATTATGTGCGCGGCATGCTCGGCGAGGCGGCGGGGCATGATGGCGAAGCCCTGCCGGTCGACGCGCTGATGCAGGCGCGCTGCTCGACCGACCTGTGCGTGACCGAGATCGCGCGTGGCGGACGGCGGTGGCGCATCGCGGCGACGCGCAGCCCTTATCGGCTCGACTGGGCGCGCTTCACCCGGATCTGCGCCACCGCCGACATCGTGATCAGCGACCGCCGCCTGCCGCGCGGCTGTCGCGCGCGCTGGTTGACGATCGACCGCCGCCTGCTCGCGCGCACCGGCGGCATCGCGATCGACCTCGACCGAGGCGGGGTCGCCACCGTCGCGGCCGAGGCGGGGCATCATCCCTGGGTGAGGTTCGACCGATGAGCCTCGGAGCGAGGATGGCCGGCATTGGCAGGCGATAGGGATCGCCCTATCAACCGCGCGATCGAACATAGGGAGAGAGATGATGGAATTGCGCTACGTCACCGTCGGCACGAACGACATGGAAAAGGCGCTCGCCTTCTACACCGACCTGCTGGCCACGCAGGGCGCGACCAAGATGTTCGACCATCCGAGCGGCGGCGCGGTGTTCGGCAAGGATGGGGCCCCGATGCTGGGCCTGGTCCGGCCGTTCGACGGCAAGGATGCGACGGCCGGAAACGGCACGATGATCGCGTTCGAGCTGGAAAGCCGCGAGGCGGTCGATGCCTTCCACGCCAGGGCGCTCGCGCTGGGCGGTGCCGACGAGGGTGCGCCGGGCGAGCGCGGCCCCGGCTTCTACATGTCCTATTTCCGCGATCTCGACGGCAACAAATTCTCGGCCTGCAAATTCGGCTGAGCGCCGGTCGGCGCCCGGCTCCTCGACGGGGCCGGGCCTGCCGATCGGATCAATAGCGCCGCAGAAGCCCTGCGAGCTTGCCCTGGATCTGCACCTGATCGGGGCGATAGCGCTGCGGATCATAAGAGCGGTTCGCCGGATCGAGGCGGACCATGCCGCCCTCGCGCCGGAAATATTTCAGCGTCGCCTCATGGTCGGCGATCAGCGCCACGACGATTTCGCCGTCACGCGCGGTCTCGGCGCGGCGGATCAGCGCATAGTCGCCATCGAGGATGCCGGCCTCGACCATCGAGTCCCCGGACACTTCCAGCGCATAATGTTCGCCCGGCCCCAACAGCGCGGCGGGAACCGAGAGCGAACTCTGCCCCTCCATCGCTTCGATCGGAAGGCCGGCGGCGATCCGGCCGTGCAACGGTATCTCGAGCACATTCTCGTTCGCGGCCTGCGGCACGATGGCGGGCGCTGCCGCCTTCGCCTTGGTCGCGGATGCGGCGACCTTGCCCGTCATTTCCGGAACGCGCAGCACCTCGAGCGCACGGGCGCGGTTGGGCAGGCGGCGGATGAAATTGCGTTCCTCGAGCGCGCTGATGAGGCGGTGGACGCCCGACTTGGACTTGAGCTCCAGCGCTTCCTTCATCTCCTCGAACGAAGGTGAGACCCCGGTCGCCGAGAGGCGCTCCTGGATGAAGCAGAGCAGTTCATGTTGCTTGCGCGTGAGCATGGTCTTTGACCCCATCGGGAACGGACGGGGAACATTTAGGCAACCGCAGGAATCTTGTCAAGCGAGGGGCAGCACTTCGACTTCCACACCCGCCGGGAGGGCTTCCGCCTCCGCCTCGCGGACGATCAGCAACTCCGCCTGCACCAGCGCCGCGAGCCCCGCGCTGTCCTGTCCCGACAGCGGTTCCACGCCGCCCCCCGCCCAGCGCGCGCGGACATATTCGGCGCGGTTGCCGGTCGCCGGAAGGGGGGCCGTAAGGCGCGCAGTGATCGGTGTAGGCACGGGGTGGGCGGCGCCCAGAAGGTGGGCGATCAGCGGCTTGGCGAACAGCATCGCGGTGACGAAGGCCGACACCGGATTGCCGGGCAGGCCCAGTATGATCGCATCGCCCAGCGTGCCGATCATCACAGGCTTGCCCGGCTTCATCCGGACCCGCCAGAAATCGATGGTCGCGCCAGCCTGTTTCAGCGCCGGGAGCACCAGATCATGATCGCCGACCGATGCGCCGCCGGTCGTCAGGATGATGTCGCTTTCGCCCGTCATCCGCGCAAAGGCGGTGGCGATGGCGTCGAGGTCGTCGCGGACGATGCCATGGTCGGTCACGGTGCAGGCACTGCGGCCGAGCAGCGCGGCGAGCATCGGGCCGTTGGAGGCGGGCAGAAGCGCGCCTGGCGTCGGCTCACCGGCCGGCACCAGCTCGTTGCCGGTCGAGAGCAGCCCGATCCGGGGGAGCCGCCGCACGGGCAGGTTTCCGTGGCCCCCGCTCGCCGCCAGCGCGATTGCCGCCGGGCCGATCGCGCTGCCCCGGGCGAGCAGCGGCGAGCCGTCTCGGAAATCGCCGCCGGCTGGCCGGATGTGCGCGCCAATCGCGGGCGGCCCTTCGCCCGTCATGGTCAGCCGATCGCCGTCGCGTGTCGCTTCTTCCTGGATGAGGATCGTGTCCGCGCCGGCGGGCACAGGGGCGCCGGTGAAGATACGGGCGGCCTCGCCCGGCTCCAGCGCACGGTCCAGCCCGCCGCCGGCCGCGCTTTCGCCGATGACGGTCCAGGGCCCCGGTCGTTCGGCGAAGCGGATCGCATAGCCATCCATCGCCGACAGATCCATCGCCGGCTGGGTACGGCGCGCGAAGACGTCCTGCGCGGCGTAGCGGCCCAGGGCATCGATGAGCGGGACGCTCTCCTCGGACAGCGGGCCGCGTAGCGCGAGCATGCGCGCCTGGGCTTCCGCGACCGGTATCAGCGCCATCAGTCGGCCGTCCAGTCGCCCGACCGGCCGCCGCTCTTCGCCAGCAGCCGCACGTCGGCGATGCGCATGCCGCGATCGAGCGCCTTTGCCATGTCGTAGATCGTCAGCAGTGCGACCGAGACGGCGGTCAGCGCCTCCATCTCCACGCCGGTGCCATAGGTCGTGCCGACCGTGGCAGTGGCACGGATGCCGTCGGTTTCGATGGCCAGGTCGAGCGTCACGCCGGTGATCGGCAGCGGATGGCAGAGCGGGATCAGATCGGCGGTCTTCTTCGCCGCCATGATGCCGGCAACGCGGGCCACCGCGAGCACGTCGCCCTTCTTGACCGCGCCCACCCGGATCGCCTCCAGCGCATCCGCTGCGATCAGGATGCGGCCTTCGGCAACGGCCTCGCGCCGGGTTTCGGCCTTGGCCGAGACGTCGACCATGCGGGCCGCGCCGTCCTTGTCGAGATGGGTGAGCCCGCCGCTCATGCGCCGGTGAGCAGGCGGCGGGTGGCAGCCGCGACGTCGGCCTCTCGCATGAGGCTCTCGCCGACCAGGAAGCAGCGCACGCCATGCTCTGCCATCGCGTCGAGATCGGCCTTCGAGCCCAGGCCGCTCTCGGCGACGAAGGTGCAGCCGGCGGGCGCGCGGCCGACCAGTTCATAGGTCCGCGCGAAGTCGACGGTGAAGTCGCGCAGGTCGCGGTTGTTGACCCCGATCAGCCGCGAACGAAGGGCCGTCGCGCGCTCCAACTCCTCGGCGTCGTGGACTTCGACCAGCACGTCCATGCCCCAATCGAGCGCGGCGTCCTCGATCTCGACCATCTGCGCGTCGGACAACGCCGCGACGATGATCAGGATCGCATCGGCACCCAGTGCGCGGGCCTCGGTCACCTGCCACGGGTCGACCATGAAATCCTTGCGCAGCGCGGGCAGGGCACAGGCTGCGCGCGCCTGAACCAGATAGTCGTCATGGCCCTGGAAATAAGGTTCGTCGGTCAGCACCGAGAGGCAGGCAGCGCCGGCCTCCTGATAGGCGCGCGCATGGGCGGGCGGATCGAAATCGGCGCGGATCAGGCCCTTGGACGGAGATGCCTTCTTGATCTCGGCGATCAGGCCATAGCCGCCGGCGGCGACCTTCGCGTCGAGTGCGGCGCGGAAACCGCGCGGAGCCGAAGCGGCGCGTGCTCGGTCGGAAAGGTCGGAAAAGGCGATCGCGGACTTGCGCTGCGCCACCAGCGCGCGCTTGACGTCGCAAATCTCGGTCAGCTTGTTGCTCATCGTCGCGCGGCATAGCCCCGGACGCAGTGCGGGTCCAGCATGGGCCGAGCGGGAAAGGGGGCGCGCCGTCCTCCCTTGTCCGGTCGGCGCCGACGGGTTAGCGGCCCGACGATCGCCGGGTGGGGGACAGCGTCAGGCGTTTCCCTTGCGGAAGATGAACTCCAGTTCGTCGTCCGACAGCGGTTCGTTGAACCGGCATCCGGCTTCGAAATCCTTGGACCAGACCACCCGCGCGGCCAGCGCCTCGCTGTTGGGCAGCTTGAGGGTGATGCTGGTGGACAGCGGCAGGTCGCAATAGACTTCGAGCCGCGCGCCATGTTTGGAGACGTCGATGATCCGGCACAGCGCGCGTTCGGGATTGCCCGAGGCGCCATAGCGGGCGCGGATGTCGGCCGGCAGTCTCTCTTCCCGGCGGCGCGACGGTTTGATGACGGTGACTTCGGCAGAAAGCATCGATTTCCCTCTCGATCCGGGAAACATGGCTAACATGCCGTTGATTATGAATGCGTAAAGACCGTCCGAGTCGCGCGGTTGCCGCTCGGCTCTTCAGCGGGGCTGAAAGGCTTTCGCGCCGGTTCGCCACAAGACGAAGGCATAGCTGTCTGCCGCCAGTGCGTCCGATTGCGCCCGGGTCGATCCCACGCCATGCCCCGCATCGAAGTCAACGCGCAGCAGCACGGGGTTGCCGCTGCTCGTGGCGGCCTGCACCCGGGCGGCGAACTTCGCCATGTGCCACGGCGCCACACGCGGGTCGGTCGCGCCGGTGATGCAGAGGAGGGCGGGATAAGGCGTGCCGTCGCGCACCGCCTGATAGCTGTCCATGTCGTACATGATCCGGAAGCTCTTCGCGTCGACCATCGGCCCCCATTCATCGATGTCCGATACATTCTGTTCGGCGGTGTAGCGGATCGGATTGGCCCAGCCGACATTGGAGATCACCGCCGCGAACAGATCGGGCCGCTCGGTCATGGCGCGACCGACGGTGATGCCACCGGCGGAGGTGCCCGAAATCGCCAGATGCCGGGGGCTGGTCAGCTTGTCGCGGATCAGCGTCTCGCAGGTGTCGATCAGGTCGCGCCACGTATTGGGCTTGGTTTCCTTCTGTCCGCCCTTGTGCCACTCGCGGCCATATTCGCCGCCGCCGCGCACATTGACCACGCAATAGACGCCGCCTTCGTCGAGGAAAGCCAGCAGGGAGGCGGAGAAGCGCGGCGAGTAGGAATATTGATAGGCGCCATAGGCGGTCGCCAAAGTGGGTGCGGTGCCGGTCCGCCTCAGGCCGCGGCGATAGATCAGCGTATAGGGTATCTTCGTCCCGTCCCGCGCGGTCGCGAAGGCGCGTTCGGTCATATAGGGGCGGACGTCGATCGGCGGCGGCGGGTTGATCCCGATGTCGCTGACCGTGCCGGCGCGGTCGACCGCCCAGATGCTCGACGGCTGGAGCCAGCCGCTGAGGTTGAGGAAGGCGCCGTCGCGGCTGGTGCTGGTGAACAGGCCGCCGATCGAGCCTTCGTACGGCAGCTTGATCGCTTCGACCCGGCCGTTGCTCAGACGCGAGAGCGTCTCGATGCCGCCGTCCATGACGGTGACATAGACGCCGTCACGCGCGGCGCTCAGGCTTTCGATGACCGAGGGCCCTTGCGGGATCACTTCCCGGGCAGAGGCGATGTCGGGCTTGCCGGCGGAGGTCAGCACGACACGGCCGCGACTCGCGCCCTTGTTGGTCAGCAGATAGAGATCATCCCCCGTCAGCGCTGTCGATACGACGATGTCATCGAGCGTCGCTACCCGAGCGAAACGCGGGGTGCCGCCGAGCAGGTCGGCGAGCGGCACGGTCCAGTAGGAGCCTTCCGGCCGGACGTCACCCACTCCGACCAGGCAGACCGATGCATTCTCGCTCGTCTGGACCGACGGGATCTGCGTCTCTCCCATCGGGATGTCCGGGTACATGCCCCGTTTCAAGAGGACGCGGTCGGTAGCCGGATCGGTTCCCAGCCGGTGGAGGCGGCATTCTCCGTCCAGATAGAAGCGCGGCGTACCCCTTGGATTGACGAAGGCGATGTAGAAGAAGCCCGATCCGTCGGGCAGCCAGCCTGTCACGCCGAAATCGGTGTTCTCGATCCGCTCGGGCAGGACTTTGCCGCCCTTCACATCCATCACATGGAGGATCGATGCTTCCGAGCCGGCCGCAGACAAGCCGTAGACGAGATGCCCGCCGTCGAAACTCGGCTGCCACCAGTCGAGCGAGACATGCGCTCCGTCCATCGTCATCACGGTGGGATCGATCAGGACGCGCTCTTTCCCGGCCGCGTCGCGCACGATCAGCCGGAAATTGTCGGCACCGGCCGGTCGTTGTTCATAGAAGAGCAGGTCGCCGGCGGGAGCCACGCGGAGGGTGAGCGCGGCATCGCCGGAAAGAGCACTGATGCGCTTCGCCAGCGCGGCGCGTCCCGGAAGGGCATCGAGCGCTACGCGCGTGCCGGCATTCTGGCCTCGCAGAAAGGGCAGCCAGTCCGCGTCCTTCGGGTCTTCCATCCAGCGATAATTATCGGTGACCCGGGTCCCGTAATAATCGTCGATGGCCGGTTGGATACGGGCGACGGGCGTTGTCGGCGACGACGTGCCCGCGCGGACGCGGGTGGCCGACAAGGCGATGGCGGCTCCGCTCGCGGCGAGCAGCGTACGGCGATCGAGAGACAAGGACATCTGGCAGGCTCCGGCCCCGGGTGATGGCCTAATCTTGCGAGTGTCTCCGCCATGCGCGCAAGGCAAATCCGCCGCCGGCACGCCGGCGGCGGATGCGTTCGTGCGAACGTCGCGATCGATCAGAAGCTGTAGTTCAGGCTGAACACCGCCTGCCGCGTCACGCCGGGCTGTGCCCAGCTGCCGTTGACGTTGTTGCGGACGGTCGTGACATATTTCTCGTTGGTGAAGTTCTGGACATTGACCTGTGCCTTCAGCTGGTCGCTGATCGGGTAGGACAGCATCAGGCGGTGGATGGTGTAGCTCGGCACGCGGTAGCCGACATAATTGCCGGCGGCGAGTTGGGCCACGGTCGGCTGGTTGAGCAGGAAGCTGCCCTGATAGGTCAGGCCATAGCCCACCTCGAGCCCGAAACCGAACCGATAGGTGGTGAACAGGCTGCCCGAATGTTTCGGCGTGTTTAGCAGTTCATAGCCGCGCGTGGGGTCGGGGAAAGCGACACTGTTGCTGCAGGCGGTGCCGGGGTTGGCGAGACAGAAGTCGGATACGCCCTGCAGCACCTTCGACTTGAGATACATATAATTGGCCGAGATCGTCCAGTTGCTGGTAATCTGCCCCGACGCACCGAGTGAGACGCCTTCGACACGCTGCTTTCCGTCGAGCACCTGCTCGGGGAAATTGACGTCATTTGAGTTCACGCGGATCGAGTTGCGCTCGTTGCGGAACAGCGCGGCGGTCAGCAGCAGCCGGGCGTCGAACAGGTCGGCCTTGGCGCCTATCTCGTAATTATAGGTGGTTTCCGGCTTCAGGCGGCAATTGGCGTTGGTGCAGGCACCATCGACCGAGGCCTGCGACGGCAGCTTCGAATTGCCATAGGCGATGTAGAGGCTGGTGTTTGCCGAGGGCTTGAACACCGCACCGATCCGATAGGAGAGAAGATTGTCGCTCAGGCGGAACGGGCCTGTCGCCGCGCTCAGGTCGCCGAGATTGGCGGCGCCTGCGGTGGTGACATAACTCAGCGTGCGGTTCGATCCCTTGACATGCTCATAGCGCACACCGCCGTTAAGCTCGAACCAGTCGGTGAACTTGGCGGTGTCGAACAGATAGGCGGCGTAGCTCTTCTGCGTACCGAAATTGCGGCTCGTCAGGATGAAGTTGACCGGGCCGGTGTAGATGTTGCTGCCATAGGTGAAGCCGGCAGGCCCCTGCACCACGGCGCCCGGATTGGCGATGCTGACGAGCGGGAAAGTGGGCGTGGAACCGTCGGCGTTGCGCGGCAGCGTGCCCTGGGTCTGGCGATAGTCCTGCCAGAGCGCGGAGACGCCGGCGACCATCGAGTGCTCGATCCCGCCGGTCGCGAATTCGGCCGTCAGGTCGGTCTGCGTATAGGCGGTCTCGTTGGTGATGAAACGTTCGACGCCGCGACCGCCGGTCGGCAGATAATAGCCGGCAGGCACGGTCGCCGGGCAGGCGACGCCGACGGTGGCGCCCGGTACGGTCGGCTGCAGGCCGGTCGAGGCGAGGCAGAAGGTGCCGGTCGGCTGGCTGGTGACGGTGTGCTGGCGGATCTTCTCGTAGCGGGTGAGGTTGCGGACGCTCAGCGCATCGCTGAAGCGGTGGCTGAAGATGCCCTGCATCGAATTGGTCTTGGAATCCTGCCGGTCGAGATTGGCGAAGCCATAATAGCCGCTGCGGTCGAAGTCGGACAGGAAGCCGCCGAGATTGGCGTAATAGCGCAGGCCATATTGCGGCATCGCCTTGTCGTCGAGATGCTCGAACTGCAGCGTCAGGCTGGTCGGGCCGTCGATGCCGATGGTGACCGAGGGCGCGATGCCCCAGCGCTTATAATCCTCGACGTCGCGACCGGGTACGTCATTCTCATGATAGACCGCGTTCAGGCGCACCGCGATCAGGTCGCTGACACGGCGATTGGCGTCGAGCGTCGCGCGGTAATAATTATCGGTGCCGACGCCGGCATCGACGATCGTCTGGTCGTCGCCCTGTGGCCGCTTGGTGACGAGATTGATCGTGCCGGCGACCGACCCGCCGCCGTTCATGACCGAATTGGCGCCGTTCGACACCTCGATCTGCTCGATATTGTAGACCTCGTTGCGGTTGAGGAAGGCGGCCGAGCGCACCCCGTCGACGGTCACGTCGTTCTTGGCGTCCTGCCCGCGCAGGATGATGCGGTCCCCATAGCCGAAGCCGCCCTCGCCCGCGCCGAAGGTGATGCCGGGGACGGTGCTCAGCACGTCGCGCAGGGTGAGGAGATTCTGCTGCTGGATCGTCGCCTTGTTGATGACGGTGATCGTCTGCGGCGTATCGAGCAGCGGGCGGGTATATTTGGGCGATTCCATCCGCTCGACCTTGGGCGTGTCCTCGTCGATCGCGGTCGAACTGACGGTCATGCCGCCGAGCCGCTTCTCCTCGTCCGGCTTCGCGGGAGTCTGCGCCGCAGCCGGCGCGCTCGCGATGAATCCCACGCAGGCCAATGCCAGAAAGCCCGAGCCGGCCAAATCTCTGTTCGTCATGCGGATCCCCTTCACTATGTCGCTAGGCGGCTGCTAACGATAGTGAGAACGATTCGCAATTAATTAAATGCGAATTTGTCGCAACAGGTCCGAAGCGCCCGTGGGCTGCAGGCGACAGCGATTGGGAAGTGTTCGCCATTCGCTTCGGCAGCGCGGATTCCCCTCCACCATGCTCCGCATGGTCCCCCTCCCCGTGCCGGGGAGGAGCTTGGGTCGCGTAGAGAATCCTCCCCGGAACGGGGAGGGGGACCGCCGAAGGCGGTGGAGGGGAATGCGGAACGAGCGTTTGTGAGCAGGCTTCGGTGGCTCGACGTGGCCGTCAGATCAGAAGGCGATCCAGCGGGTCAGGAGCCGGCGCGCGGCTCCGTTGTCGATCGCCTCGGCGGCGATCGCGATACCATCGGTCCAGCCCTGCGCGCGTCCTGCCACGATCAGCGCTGCAGCGGCGTTGAGCAGGACGGCGTCGCGATAGGCCCCCTGTTCGCCATCGAGCAGCCGGCCCAGCGCGGCGGCATTGTAATCGGCGTCGCCACCGCGAATGGCTTCGAGCGGGTGGCGCGACAGGCCCGCGTCGGCGGGCTCGAACCGCTCGGGGCCGAAACCGACCGCGCCCAATCGGAAGATGCTGCTCGGCCCGCCGATCGACAGCTCGTCGAGCGGTTCGTCGCCCGACACCATCATGGCCGCGTCGCAGCCGATCCGTTCGAGCGCCCCGGCATAGACGGGCAGATAGTCGGGCCGTGCGACACCGATCAGCTGGCGGGTGACGCCGGCGGGATTGCAGATCGGCCCCAGCAGGTTGAAGATCGTCCGCCGGCCGATGCGCTTGCGGATCGGGCCGAGCGGCTTCAGCGCCGGGTGGTGCTTCTGCGCGAACAGGAAGCACAGCCCGATCTCGTTGAGGCTCGCTTCGGCGCGGTCGGACGCCCGGTCGAGGTCCAGGCCCAGCGCTTCGAGCGTGTCGGCGGCGCCCGCCTTGGACGAGGCGGCCCGGTTGCCATGTTTCGCCACCGGCACTCCGGCGCCCGCGACCACGATCGCGACGGCAGTCGATACGTTCAGGCTGTGCGCCCCGTCGCCCCCCGTCCCGCAGACGTCGATCGCACCCGGTGGCGCCTGCACGGGGACGACCCGTTCGCGCATGGCGAGGGCCGCGCCGGCTATCTCCGCGCTGGTCTCGTCGCGTTCCGCCATTGCGGTCAGGAAGGTGACGAGTTCTTCTTCCTCATGCCGGCCATCGAGGATCGACGCAAAGACGGCGTGGGCGGTGTCCTGGTCGAACGGAAACAGCGGATCGGGCAGCGAAGCCAAGGTCAGCCGCGGTCCTTCACCGCGATGCCCGCGCTGCGCAGGAAATTGGCGAGCATCGCATGGCCATGTTCGGTCGCGATGCTTTCCGGATGGAACTGAACGCCGTGGATCGGCAGCGAGCGGTGGCGCACACCCATCACCTGTCCGTCCGATGTCCGCGCGTTGATCGACAGGACCTCCGGCATCGTCTCTTCGGGCACCACCAGCGAATGGTAGCGCGTCGCGGTGAAGGGCGAGGGGAGTCCATCGAACAGACCCGTGCCGTCATGATGGATCGGGCTCGTCTTGCCATGCATCAGCTGCGGTGCGCGCTCGACCCGGCCGCCGAAATATTGGCCGATCGACTGGTGGCCCAGGCATACGCCGAGCAGCGGACGTCCTGCCTCGGCGCAGGCACCGACCAGTTCGAGCGAGATGCCCGCTTCGTTCGGCGTGCATGGACCGGGTGAGATCAAAAAGGCCTCGGCGCCGCTCGACATCGCCTGGCCGACGCTGATCGCGTCGTTGCGGACGACTTCCACCCGTGCACCCAGCTCCATCAGATAATGGACGAGGTTCCAGGTGAAGCTGTCATAATTATCGATGACGAGGATCATGCCGCCGCCCTAACGGCTTTGCGGGCGACAAGAAAGGGCGATCTGTGTCCGCTGCGAGACGGTCTCAGCGGGCCGGTCCGGACAGCAGCGCCCGGCCACCCCTTGCTCCGAAGCATGACTAGCATCGCAGGCGTCCGGCGCCCATCCGTCGCTCGACGCTGCGCTGCGCCGGTCTGCGTCAGGCGATCCGGTGGCGGTCGGCGGGCACCGGGTCGATCGCGAGCAGGAGCCTGGACTCCCCACTGCCGTCGATCGGTGGCGAACGATGGAGGACGCGGGGCTCGTCCACCAGCATCCGACCCTTGAAGATGGCGATGTCGCCGGCCGCCATAGACTGAACTGCGTAGATCTGGTCGGCCAGACACCACTCCGTGCCGCGGCCCGACAGCGTGGCAAGGAGCCGCGCCGGGACATAGTCCATGTGAAACTTCCAGCAGGCGTTTGTCTGCACGACCTCCAGCCGCAGGCGGAGGCGCGGCGTCGGGAAAAGCGCCGCAAAGCCGGTTGCCCGTTCGGTGATCTCGGCAACGAGCGCAGCCCTGACCGGAACATAGCCGGGACCGGCATCGTTAATGGCGCGGGCGACGCCATTGCCAAGCTCTTCGACGGCGATCTCCACGTCGATGTCCGCAACGCCGTTCGGATCGAGCCTATCCAGGGGCGCGAGCGCGAACGGGCGGGGCCTCTGCCAGATCGCCAGCTGGACGTCGCGATCGGCTATGGCCGAAAGGATCGCCTCCGAATACCCGCTCGCGACGGGCGAGACCGAAGCGGCAGGAGCGATGGAAAGAGCAACAGCCACCGATTCATCCTTGAAAGTAATGATACACCATAACATATCAGCCGCCGATCAAAAGGGAAAGAGGTGGTGATGATGCAGGATGATGGCGAAGAGCGCTCGGCAAGAGCCGAGAGCTTGCTGGACGGCTTTGCGGTCTGTGCCTCTTTCACCTGCATGGCGCACTGCCTGTTGCTGCCCTTGCTGCTGGCGGCGCTGCCGGCCTTTGCCGATCGGCTCGACCCCGGTGAGAGCTTTCACCTGATCGTGCTGCTGTTGGCGATCCCGACCAGTGCTTTTGCGCTGGTCGCCGGCTGGCGGCGGCACCGGGCGTCGGTGCCGCTGGCTGTCGGATCGGCGGGACTCGTGCTGATGGCGGCCGGTATCGCCTTCGCCAGCCGTGAGGCGATCGAGACGGGTTTGACGGTCGCTGGCAGCCTGCTCCTTGCCGGTGCCCATATCGCGAACTGGCGCAACCGCGGCCAGCGGCCGGCCGTTGCGGCGGTGGCGGAGCGCTGCTCCGACCCCGCCTGATCGATCAGGGCTTCTGGGCCAGGGCGGCGTCTTCCTGCGCGCAGTTGCGCGACGGCGCCATCGATCGGGCGGCGATCGCCTCGGCTTTGGCGGCCTGAAGATCGGCCTGGAATCCAGGGTCTGCGTGCAGGCGGGCAACGACCGCTGCCCCCATCATCCGTCCTTGTTCGACATCGCTGAGCCAGTGGACGTTGCAGATGCGCCGGCTGTCCCCGAAGGCGATGCCGCGTGCCACCAGCCGCGCGGAGCGATCGGGCACGATCTCGGCGAGCATCAGGCCCCAGCCGAAACCGATCGCGCTGTGCCCGGACGGGTAGGAGCCATCCTTGCGGAGCATCTCGGTATAATCGGGCGAGCAATTGGCTTCGCCATTCTCCATGAAGGGGCGCGCCCGCTTGTAGCGTTCCTTGACGCCATAGGTCGCGAGGCCCAGGTCGGGCAGGCTGCGGCGCATCAGGCGATCGATCGCGGGTGTCGCCTGCGGGCTGATCTCGAAGCCGGCAGCACAGGAAAAGGCGCCCGTTGCAGCCGGCGTGCGGAGGTCGGCGTCCGCCGTGGCGAGGTCCCAGCGCGCGCCCTTGCCCAGCGCGAGCCCCGCCTTCGACGCATCCCGATCGCGGGCCAGAGCGGCTGACCCCTCAGCGGGCGGCGCGGGCAGGATGGCGAGGCTGTCGGGCAACGCTTCGCGCGCCAGATAGCCCTGGGCGAGCAGCGTGTTGACCGGCGAGGTCATGGCGGGTGGTGTGTCGGCGGCGATGACGGCTGCTCCCGCGACCATGATCGCCGCTGCGATGCCGATCATGCCGGCCTGGGTGATCCGTGCTCTCATCCTGCCTCTCCCGAAAAGTGAGGGGGCCAGCGCATAGCATCGCCTGCGATCCCCAGGAAGAGACGGGACGACCGCTCAGGCGGAGGCCGGGTGGAATGTAGGAGGACGGCGTCGCAGCACAGCGCCGATTGCTGCGAATCCGGCCATGAGCAGGAGCCAGCTCGACGGCTCGGGGGCAACAGAAACGCTTTCCAGCCCGCCGCCGCCGGCATCGCCGACGATCGCCTCGCCGGCCGGCGTGTAGCTGCCCATTTTCAGCGCGCCGCGCTGATCGAGCGACTCGGCTACCAATGTACCGGCGATGCTGCCGTCGTTCCGCACCGATGCGAAGGGCGACAGGATCGTACCGAAGAAGCTCTGCTCGAACTCGAGTTCCTGCGCTTCGTAGAAATTCCAGATCAGCTGGCTGTTCTTGCCGATCCCGCTCGCATCGAAATCTGCGTCGATACCCCCCGCCTTCCCCGACACGTTGACGATCATGCTCGTGCCATCGGCGATTTCGATACGGATGCCGTCAAGGCTTTGCAGATCGTCGAGGCTGAGATCGAAGACGCCCAGCTTGGCGTCGCTCCTCAGGATGAGGCTGTTCTTCTCGATCGAGACTTTGTCCGTCGATGCGAGCGACTGCAGGTTCTCGCTCAGCCCGCTCGTCGCGCGGAGCAGTTCCTCGCGTTGCTTGGCGATCTCCTCGCTATAATCCTTCGCGTCGCCCTTCGTCTCATAGCGGTAGCGGGCCTCGCCGCCGACGAACGTCTTCCCCTCGATTTCCTTGCGCGAGTCGAGATTGTCGAAGACGACGAGATTCCATTCGTAGAGGAAGTCCGCCTCCGCGATCATCGAGGCTCCCGCGATCTGGCCCATGGCCAGCAGCCAGACGGCGAACAGATTTCGGACAGAAGCCAGCAGGGAAGCAAACCGCATGACGCCCTCGAACCGTTTGCCCCGACAGAATCAGCGGGGAATATCGTCACGCTATCGCATCAATCGGTTTAAGCCAGCCTAAAGCTGGATGGACGTTAGGGAAGGTGCTGTTCAAAGAGCCTGGCAACTCCAGACCCTGAAGGACAGGGATCGCCCTTTGGGCCCCGTGATGGTGACATGGCCACCGGCGCGAAAGGCATGGGTTTCGAGGTGAAACAGCGCCTCGTCCTCTTCGTCGGGGCCGTAGGAGATCACCCAGCGGTCGCGCACATGGGCGAGATGGCCGGTGCGTTCGGGTTCGTCCGGCGCCGATCGCAGCACGGTGGCCTCTTCGGGCTGTTCGCGCAGGCGCCGCTGGTCGACGAAACCCGCCGGGTTGAGCGGGAGGCGCAGAAAGTAGCAATGATCGCGCAAGCCGTCCGGATCGTCCGGCGCAGGGTCTAGGTCGAGGCGGACGATATTCCACGGCATGGCGCTGAGCTAGGCAAGAGGACCTACCGCGCTCCATTCGTAAACATACGGATAGCGGAAGCGTTCGTGTCCGGCGCGCTCTCGCGCTCAGGGCCTCGGCTCAACTGTCGATGTCGCGACGGAAGGTTTCCGGCAGGAAGAACAGGCCGATGACCACCGTCGCTGCGGCGACCACGATCGGATACCATAGCCCGTAATAGATATCGCCCGTGGCGGCGACCATCGCGAAGACGATCGTCGGCAGGAAGCCGCCGAACCAGCCATTGCCGATATGATAGGGCAGCGACATCGAGGTGTAGCGGATCCGGCTGGGGAAGAGCTCCACCAGCAGCGCCGCGATCGGCCCGTAGACCATTGTTACGAGCAGGACGAGTGCGGTCAGGATCGCCACGACCATGGGCTTGTCGATTGCGGCGGGGTCGGCCACAGGCGGATAGCCAGCATCCTTCAGCGCTGCCTTCGCGTCGACCTGGAAGGCCGCGACCGCCGCCTTGCGCTCGGTCCCGGTGACGCGGGCCGGGTCGGGTGCGTCGATCCGACGATCGCCGATGCGGATGCTGGCGATGGTGCCGGCCGGTGCCTCGACATTGCGATAGCTGATGCCGCCCTTGGCGAGGAAAGTCTTGGCGATGTCGCAACTGCGATCGTCGAAGCTGTTCTTGCCGATGGGGTCGAACTGGATCGAGCATTCGGCTGCGTGGGCGATCACCTCGACGGGCGCAGACGCCTGCGCGCGTGCCAAGGCGGGGTTGGCCGCCACGGTCAGCGCGTTGAACAGCGGAAAATAGCTGAGCGCGGCAATCGCGCAGCCGGTCAGGATGATCGGCTTGCGGCCGATACGGTCGGACAGCCAGCCGAAGAAGACGAAGGCAGGGGTCGCGATGCCAAGCGCGATGGCGGTCAGGATGTTGGTGGTCGCGCCGTCGACCTTGAGCGTCTTTTCGAGAAAGAACAGAGCGTAGAACTGGCCGGTGTACCAGACGACCGCCTGGCCGGCGACGCCGCCAAACAGCGCGACGAGCACCCATTTGAGGTTGCCCCAGCGGGCAAAGGCTTCGGTCAATGGCGCCTTGGAGGTCGTGCCCTCCTCCTTCATCTTCTGGAAGACCGGGCTTTCGGCGAGCTGCAGGCGGATCCACATCGATACCGCGAGCAGCACCATCGAGACGAGGAAGGGGACGCGCCAGCCCCAGTCGGCGAAGCTGTCCTCGCCCATCAGGAAGCGGACCCCGATCACCACCAGCAGCGCGGCGAACAGGCCGAGCGTCGCGGTGGTCTGGATCCAGCTGGTGTAGAGGCCGCGCCGGTCGGCCGGGGCATGTTCGGCGACATAGGTGGCCGCCCCGCCATATTCGCCGCCGAGGGCAAGGCCCTGGAGCAGGCGCAGGGCAACTAGGATGATCGGCGCCGCGACACCGATCTGGTCGTAGGAGGGCAGACAGCCGACAGCGAAGGTCGACAGGCCCATGATCGCCATCGTGACGAGGAAGGTGTTCTTGCGTCCCACCAGATCGCCGATCCGGCCGAAGACGAGCGCGCCGAACGGTCGGACCGCGAAACCCGCCGCGAAAGCGCCCAGCGCCAGAATGAAGCCGGTCGTCTCGTTGACGCCCGAAAAGAAGTGGGCGGTGATGGCGGTCGCGAGCAGGCCGTAAAGGTAGAAATCATACCATTCGAACACGGTGCCGAGCGAGGAGGCCGCGATGACCAGCTTCTCGTTCTGCGGCGCCCGATGATGTCTGGGCAGTTCGGCCGGCTCCGCTCTTTCCATTGTCCTCGTCCCCTTATCTCAGACGCCATATTTGGCTGAGAACACGGTCCGGTTTCTCGGACTTGAGCGATCCAGACCCTGTTCGATCTGCACCATGTCGGATTTCTGCCGCAACGTCCAAGCTCGTCGACGACGGCGCGATATCAGGCTGCGGCGCCGCGCCGCCGGGGATCGGTCGCGTGACAGGCCAATGTGCAATTCTCGTCATGAGGGCGGTGCTTGCCCCGAATGGGGATGTCGACCGTCCGCGCCTCGCCGCCGCTGCACAGCTCGACGCGCAGGGTCGCGGCTGGTGCCGGCGCGGCGGTGCCGAGCATCGCCACGATCATGATGGCGGAGGCGATGAGCGCCGTGGCGCCAGGCTCAGATGGCATTGCTGAACCGACCTTCGCTGATCGGTCGGTGGCCGTCGAAACAGGCGGCGATCGACCGGGCATAGGGCAGGGCATCGGCGGCGAGTTCGATTCTGTCATTCTCGATGCGCAGCAGCTGGCGCTCGGCGAAGATGGCGAGTGCGGGGCCTGCGGCCTGCAGCAATTCGCGTCCGGCGCTGGCCCGTCCGGCGCACAGCAACTGTTCGATGACCCTGGCCCGCGCCTGTTCCTGCCGGTCGCGGCGGATGCCCCGCTCGACCGGCAGCTGCCCGGCCGCGACCGTCTCGCGATAGATGCCGGCATTTTTCTGATTCTGTATCAGCAGCGTCGGCAGATCGCTGATCGCGCTTGCGCCGAAGCCTATCAGGTGGCGGCTGCCGTCCTCGGTGAAACCCTGGAAATTGCGGCGCAGCGTGCCATTGCTGGCGGCAAGGGCGAGGGCATCGTCCGGGCGCGCGAAATGGTCGAAGCCGACCGGTACGTAGCCCGCCGCCACGAACAGGTCGTGGCCCGCTGCGGCCTGACGAAAGCGCAGCGCAGCGTCGGGCAGCCCGCTTGCGTCGATTCGCCGCTGGCGTGGGAACATCGACGGCAGATGGGCATAGCCGAACAACGCGATGCGATCGGCGCCCAGTTCGATGGCGCGGGTTGCAGAGCGTTCGACATCGGCGATCGTCTGTCCGGGCAGGCCATACATCAGGTCGAAGTTGATCGAGACGACCCCGGCGTCGCGAAAGCCTGCTACCGCGCGGGCGATCATGGCGTCGGGCTGGACCCGTCCGATCGCTTGCTGGATCGCGGGATCGAAGGTCTGCACGCCCAGGCTGACCCGCTGCACGCCGATGGTGCGCAGTGTTGCGAGCCAGGCGGCTTCGAGCGTGCGGGGATCGATCTCGACCGAGATCACCGGTGCCGACGCGCGGAAACGCGTGGTCAGGCGATCGACGAGGCGGACGAAGTCGAGCGGTGCTATCGCATTGGGGCTGCCGCCGCCGAAGGCGATGCGCGACACCAGGCCCCGTCCCGACAGACGGTCTGCGACCATGTCGATTTCGGCATCCAGGGCATCGAGATAGGCGGCCAGGCGATGGCTGCGGTTCGCGCGACCGGTGTTGCAGCCGCAATAGCTGCAGATCTCGTGGCAATAGGGAATGTGGACGTAGAGCGACAGCGGCGCGCGCGCCGGGATCGCGTCGAGCGCCTCGGCGAGTTCGGTGGCGCCCACATCCGGCCTGAACTCGGCGGCGGTGGGGTAGCTCGTATAGCGCGGGACCGCGCGTTCGAGCAGGGCAGGATGATAGGTCCACATGATCGGACTGGTCGCATGCCTGCGCGCTGACGCCCTTGATCCGTATCAAGAGCGGGATTGCGCGAGGTCAAGGGACCGGCGGGGACGGGCGCGCATCAGGGCTCGGCCAACGCACAGGGATTTACGAGACATGATCCGCAAATTGATGATCGGAACCGCAGTTGTCGCCGCCATGCTGGCGGGGCCTGCGCGCGCCGAGCAGGGAGACCTCCTCATTCGCCTGCGCGGCATCGTCGTCGCGCCGAACGAGAAATCGGGCTCCGTCCTTCCCGCCTTTCCCGGCGAGAAGGTCAAGGTGAACAACAGCTTCATGCCCGAGGTCGACTTCACCTACATGATCACGAAGACTGTCGGCACCGAGCTGATCCTCGCCACCACCAAACATGATGCGAGCGGGCGCACCGGCACGACCGGGTCGATCGGCAAGCTGGCCTCGACCTGGGTGCTGCCGCCGACGCTGACGCTGCAATATCATTTCATGCCCGAGGGGCAGATCCGGCCTTATGTCGGCGCTGGCGTGAACTACACGATCTTCTATTCGGAAAAGGGGTCGAAAGGCCTGGTCGCGGCGGTCGGCAAGACCGACGTGTCGATGAAGTCGAGCGTCGGCTATGCGCTGCAGGCGGGCGTCGACATTCCGATCGGCAAGCGCGCTTTCTTCAATCTCGACGTCAAATATATCGACATCGACACCCGCGCGCGGCTCGACACGACCGCCGCGGCGACCCAGCGGGTCAAGCTCCACCTCGACCCGTTCGTCTTCGGTGCGGGCATCGGCATGCGTTTCTGAGACAAGTCCTCCTCTCCGACTTGCACCTTGGGGAGCTTCGGCTCCCCATCTTTTTTGGAACCGCTTTGCGGGTGCCGCGTATCAGCCCCGCAACGAATGGAGATCACATCATGCTGAGTACCGCTCTGGGCGCCCTGATCGGCAGTGCCATCGACGGCGCCGATGGCGAAGACTCGACCGCCGACGGCGCGATCATCGGCGCGGCCACCGCCACCGTTGTCCGCGCGATCGTCCCGCTGGTCTTCACCTATGCGGTTGGCTGGGCCGTGCTCAAGGGGCTCGATTCGGCCAAGGACGCGGTCTTCGGCGGCAAAGGCGGCGACTGACCGGATCAGTAGCTGAACTGGAGCTGCGTTCGGATCAGCTGCCCCTCGGCGCGGCCGGTGCGGCGCTCGTCGGCCTCGCTGCGCTTCATCGACGCATAGGCGATGGTCAGCTCCAGCGGCTTGATGATCTGCCACTCGACGCCCAGTTCGAGCTCGTCGGTCTCCAGGCGCGGCGCGTTGGTCGATGCCTTCCATCCGCCGCGATAACGCTGCCAGCGGGCATAGGGCATGATCGGACCGATCGGGCTTTCCTTGATCCGATACATCGTCTGAACATAGCCGCCACTGAGCTTCTTCGACCGGATCGTCTGGGTCGCGGTGTCGAATTGCGGACCCTTGCCCCAGTTCCACTCCGCCTGAAAGCCGAAGGGCTTGGGGTAGAGGATCAGGTGCGCGCCCGCGCGATTGTCGTCATAAGCGAGCGTGCTGACGCCGCCGGAGCGGACCTCCGGGCGCACCTTGTTGAGCATGCCCGAAGCCCCGACCTCGAGCACTTGACCCTCGAACATCTCGCCAAGACCGTCGAGCTCGAACGGCCAGGTCGCCATCGCCACCTTCATCAGATGCTTGTCCTGCTCGGTCCTGTTGATGCCCTGGCCATTGTAGAGGGCCAGGCCGAAGGCGCCATAATTGCCGAACAGCTTCTGGCCGTCCTCCGCCAGCCGGTCCCAGATCTTCTGGACGTGGGTCGGGGTGTAGAAGGCGACGATGCCCAGATCGCGTTCACCGGGAACCGCGCTGTTGATCGCGTCCGACCGGTCGAGCGTCAGTCGGTTCGACGAGGACTGAAGATTTTCCCAGCCATAGGGAACCTTCGACTGGCCGAAGCGCAGGTGGAAGCGCTTGTCCTTGTCGAGGAAGAAGTCGGCATAAGCGTCACGCAGCTGGCCGAAGCCCTCGCGCCGCTCGGTCCCGGCCTGGTTGTTCACGGCCGTGGCGAAGTCGGGCTGGATATAGATCGAAAGGCGGTCGGTAACGTCGCCCTGCAGGACGAGGCGGACCCGGCGCAGCGAGAAGCTGCCCTTGTCCGAGATCGACGAATCGTGAACCGAGCGCAGCCGTGAAATCCCCGCCGGCGCCGTGTCGTCGCCCGACAGGAAGGCGTTGTAGCGCATCTGGGTGTAACCGCGAATCTGAAGCCGCTCGTACCAGGCCTTGGACTTGTGTACCGGCGCAGACGCCAGAACGACCGGCGCGCCGGCTGGCGTTGCGGCAGCGGGCGCAACCGCCGGGCTGACGGCAAGCGAAGTCGCCGGAACGGGCGCGCCGCCCGCCGGGGTGCTGGACGATGTGGCGACGGCAGCATCTGCGGGGCGCGGGTTGCCGGCGGCCTGGGCTGCCTGCAGCGCCTTGACCATGGTCCGCAGCTCGTCGATCTCGCGCTTCAATTCTTCGATCGTCTGCGCGCCGGCGGGGCCGGGGAGAGCGAGCAGGGTGCTCGCGATCAGCGCCGCCTTGAAGCTGCGTGCCATGTATTTTGCCTTCGGGATGATGAAAAACCAGCTCGCCCTAGGCCGGGTTGATGACAGTTCGATGACATTTGTGACGGACCGGTGACGAAATGATTACAGAGCGAGCGGGCGCGCTCGGGATATGTCAGGACGCTCGTGAATCCCTTTCAACCGGCTCTTCGTCGAGGAGGATGCGGATTGCCGCTCCCTCGGGGTCGTCGAACTGGCCCACGCGCAATGCCCAGTGGAAGGCGAAGAGGCCGGCAAGGCCGAGGCCGAGCGCGATCGGGATGAGGAAGGCGATCCCGTTCATGCGGCGATCCTCCGGAGCCGCAGCGCATTCGCCACGACGATGATCGAAGAGGTCGACATGGCGATGGCAGCGACCAGCGGCGTGACCATGCCGGCGAGTGCGAGCGGGACGGCCAGCATGTTGTAGCCGATGGCGAGCAGAAAGTTCTGCCGGACGACGCGCATCGTCCGTCGCGCGGCGTCGACGGCGGTTGGAACGGGTGCCAGCGAGTCGCCAAGGAACACGAGATCGGCCGCCATCTGTCCGACATCGCTGGCCGAGGCCGGCGCCATAGACACATGACCGGCGGCGAGCGCGGGGCCGTCGTTCAACCCGTCGCCGACCATCAGGACGCGGCGACCTATCGCCGCCCGCCGTTGGATCGCGTCGACCTTTTCCGCAGGAGACAGGCCGACGGCGGCGGTCAGTCCGAGTTCGGCCGCTACCGGTGCAACGGCGGCGCGCCGGTCGCCCGACAGGATTGCGCATTCGAGCCCCTGCGCTTCGAGCCGCCGCACGCTCGCTCCGGCCTCGGGCCGGATGCGGTCGCTGAAGCGGAACAGCCGGGCCGGCTGGCCCTCGACCGCGAAGGCGCAGGCAAGCTCTTCGCCGGGCGCCGTGCAGCCGATCCAGGTCGGGCTGCCGAGGCGGATCGTCCTGTCCCCCTGTCGCGCTTCGACGCCCTTGCCCGCATATTCGACGATCCGGCCAAGATCGGCTGCGATTCCGCCTTCGGTTTCGAGCCGACGCGCAAGTGCGATCGACAGCGGGTGACGGCTCGCCCGGGCGAGCGCCAGCGCCAGCGGCCGCTCGTCGTCCGACAGCGGCATGTCTCCGATCAGTTCGGGGCGGCCGAGCGTCAGCGTACCGGTCTTGTCGAAGCGCACGCTGTCGGCCTCCGCCAGACGTTCGAGTGCGGAGCCATCCTTGACCAAAATGCCCCGCCGCATCATCGCCCCAGCGGCAACCACCTGCGCCACCGGCACCGCCAGCCCGAGTGCGCAGGGGCAGGTGATGATCAGCACCGCCACCGCGATCAGCAGCGACTGGTGCCAGCCCGCGCCCGCGATCATCCAGCCGGCAAAGCTGAGCGCGGCCAAAGAGTGGACGGCGGGCGCGTAGAGCCGCGCCGCGCGGTCGGCGATGCGGACATAGCGCGACTTGCCCTGTCCGGCCGCCTCCATCAGCCGGGCCATGCCCGCGATGGCGGTGTCCGGGCCGGCGGCGGTCACGGTAATCTCGACGGGAGCCGAGAGATTGAGGGTGCCGGCGATCACCCGGTCGCCGACCGAGGCCGGTGCGGGCGCGCTTTCGCCCGTGACCAGCGAGGCATCGATCCTGGTCTCGCCCTTCTCGATCCGTCCGTCGGCGCCGAAGCGTTCGCCGGTGGCGACGATCATGCGCATGCCGGGGGCCAGGTCGGCGGCGCGGACCCAGGCACTGCTGCCGTCGGGATAGATCACGGTCCCGCCGGGTGCCGTCTGCCGCATCAGCGTGGCGGCGCTGTCGCGCGCACGATCGCGCATCGCGCTGTCGAGATAGCGGCCCGCGAGCAGGAAGAAGAGCAGCGAGACCGCACCGTCGAAATAGGCATGCGCGCCGCCGACGATCGTTTCGAACAGGCTCAGCAGCGTGGCGAGCAGCACGCCGATCGAGATCGGCACGTCCATATTGGTCCGGCCATGGCGCAATGCCGCCCAGGCCGATTTGAAGAAGGGCTGTCCCGAATAGGCGACGGTCGGCATCGCGATGAGGGCCGATAGCCAGTGGAAAAGATCGCGTGTGGAGCCTTCGGCTCCGGACCAGATCGACACCGACAGCAGCATGACGTTCATTGCGGCGAAGCCCGCCACCGCCAATGCCTTGAGCAGTTCGCGGCTCTCGCGGACCTGCGCCACGGCCTTGTCGCCGGGTTCGACCAGCAGTTCGGCGGTGAAGCCGAGCTCGCCGATCGCACGGCGCAATTCGGCATCGTCGAGCGAGCCGTCATGATCGACCGCGACGCGCTTCGCGGTGAAGTTGACGCGGGCGGAGACGACCCCCGGCAGCCCGGACAGCCCGTCCTCGATCTTGGCGATGCAGCCGGCGCAGCGAATGCCGGGCAGGACGAATTCGGCGTGGGACAGCAGCGCGTTCATGCGGGCACCTCGTCGACGAAGCGGGCGGCGTCATTGCCGTTGCTGACCTCGATCCGCAGCCGCCAGCGGCCCGGCGGCAGAGTCTGGATGGAACGATATTGCCCATTCCCCCGGCTCTCGAAGCGAAGGGGACGGTCGGGTTGGCGACCGAGCGGATGCTGTGCCACGGCCGTGACGATGGCTTCGGCGAGAGGGCCGCCGCTGCCATGGAGGTGGATCTCGGCCCGGTCACCGACGCGATCGGCCCCTATCGTCCAGCCCAGCTTGCGTTCGGCGGCGGCTTCGTCGAGCCAGCGGTTGAAATGCTGGCTGGCGACATAGCTGTTGTCGACCACGGTGCCGCCGAAGCTGCGCGACGCCACGGTGGCCATGGTGACATTGACCGCGATGACCACCGCGAAGAAGCCGACCATCGAGACCGCCATGTGGCGCCCGGTAAACCCCTTGCTCATTTATTCCTCCGGTCCTTCGAAACGGCTCTCGACGCGGTCGCTCGCCTTCTGGTCGTCGGCGGCCGTGACGGTGAAGCCGACCGGCACGCTCGCCTCCGCTTGCACCGGTCCGCGTACATAGATGCGCCGTTGGGCGACGCTGTCGGCGGGCACCGTGAAGCGCAGAACGGGCGCGGCGCCGGTCTCGCCATCGGTCGAGTCCCACATCCGGGCGCCCGCCATGCCGTCGAGGCCGAGCAATATGACCCGCGGCCGCGACTCCATGTTGCGCAGCTTGATCGTATAGGCGTTGCGGACATCGCCGTCGGACATGCGCACCCAGAGCGGGTTGCGGTCATGGCCGACGGTCAGGTCGAGGCGGGTGCGGTTGCCGAGCGCAAACATCATGACCAGCCCGACGAGCGCCCACAGCCCGCCATAGAAGAGCGTGCGCGGCCGGGTCAGCGTCCGCGCGATCGGCACTGGGGCTGCGCGGGCGGCTTCGGCCTCGCAGCCTTCCAGCGTCGCATAGTCGATCAGCCCGCGCGGGCGGCCGACCTTGGCCATCATCTCGTCGCAGGCGTCGATGCACAGTGCACAGGTGATGCAGGCCAGTTGCGCGCCGTCGCGAATGTCGATGCCGGTCGGACAGACCTGCACGCAGGCCTTGCAGTCGATGCAGTCGCCGGCACCCTCGCTGCGTTTGGTGCCGTGCGAACGGGGCTCGCCGCGCCAGTGCTTGTAGGTGACGATCAGCGAGCGCTCGTCGAGCATCGCCCCCTGTATGCGTGGCCACGGGCACATATAGATGCAGACCTGCTCGCGCATCAGCCCGCCGAACACATAGGTGGTCGCGGTCAGCACGCCGATCGTCGCATAGGCGACGGTCGCCGCCTGTCCGTGCAGCAGGTCGGACGCCAGCGTCGGTGCATCGGCGAAGTAGAAGATCCAGGCGCCCCCGGTCAGCAGGCCAACGACGATCCATGCGCCATGTTTGGCGAACCGCCGCGCGATCTTTGCCGGGCTCCATGATGCCGCCTTCAGCCGCAACTGCGCATTGCGGTCGCCGTCGATGAAGCGCTCGATGTGCAGGAACAGGTCGGTCCACACCGTCTGCGGACAGGCATAGCCGCACCAGGCGCGGCCCACGGTGGAGGTGACCAGGAACAGGCCGACACCGGCCATGACGAGCAGCCCGGCGACGAAATAAAATTCATGCGGCCAGATCTCGATCCCGAAGAAGTAGAAGCGGCGGTGAGCGAGATCCACCAGCACGGCCTGGTCGGGGGCATAGGGGCCCCGGTCCCAGCGCAGCCAGGGCGTGACATAATAGACCGCTAAGGTGGCGGCCATGACATACCATTTCAGCCGACGATAGAAGCCGTCGACTGCGCGCGGAAAGATGTCGGCACGGCGGGCATAGAGCCCGCCGTCCTTGCCTGTCCTGTCCGCGTGACCGGACATTATTCGCCGCCTCCGAGCGAATGGACATAGGCGGTGAGCATGTTGATCGTCGCCGGGTCGAGTTTCTCGCCCCAAGCCGGCATGACGCCATAGCGGGCATTGGCGATGGTCGCGGTCAGGGCCTCGCGATCGCCACCGTACAGCCAGATCGCGTCGGTCAGGTTCGGTGCACCGAGCTCGCGATTGCCCCTGGCGTCGGGGCCATGGCAGGCGGCGCAATTGGCGGCAAACAGTGCCGCGCCGCGCTGGGCTGCGGGGCTGGACCCCTCCTGCCGCGACACGAGCCGGACATAGGAGACGATGTCCTGGATCTCCGCCGGCTTCAGGATGCCGTCGCGTCCGAAGGCGGGCATCTGCGACATGCGGGTCGTGCTGCTGTCGGGCTGGCGGATGCCGTGCAGGATGGTGGCATGGATCGCGGCGCGGTCGCCGCCCCACAGCCAGTCGTCATCGTTGAGATTGGGATAGCCCTTGCTGCCGGCGGCCCCCGCGCCATGGCAGGGCGCGCAGTTCACCTTGAACGCGGCGCGTCCGCCCGAGACGGCGGCCTGCATCAGCGGCCCATGCGGATCGAGCGTCGCGATGTCGGCCTTTGCGATTGCCGTCCGGGTCGCCGCATTGGCGGCATCCGCCGCGCGCATCTCCTGTCCCAGCTGGTCGCGGCTCGACCAGCCGAGAAGCCCGGTCGTCGCCCGGTCGAGCAGCGGGATCGCGGGGTAGGCGACCGAATAACCGATCGCGAACAGGATGCAGGCGTAGAAGGTCCACAGCCACCAGCGGGGCAGCGGCGTGTCGAGTTCCTCGATGCCGTCCCATTCATGGCCCTTGGTTTCGGTCCCGGTCGCTTCGTCGATCTTCTTCTCAGTCATCGCACGGGCTTTCGTCACGAAGAGGAATGAGGCTCGCGTCGCGATGGGCGTCCCGCGCCGAGGGGCGCAGCGCCCGCCAGGTCGCGAGCAGAAAAGTGGTCGTCAGGAACAGCAGTCCCCAGCTGTCGGCGGCGTGGCGCAGCGTCTCGTAATTCATCGCGCCTGCTCCATCGGTTCGGCGGCGCGGGTGTCGACCAGCGTGCCGAGCATCTGCAGATAGGCGACCAGCGCATCCATCTCGGTCACTCGCTTCGGATCGCCGTCGAAGTCGCGGGCCTGTGCCTTGGGATAGCGCGCCTTGAGCAGGCTGCTGTCGGCGTCGGGGCTGGCCTGGGCGAGCGCATCCTCGACCGCCTTGTCGATTGCGTCCTTGCTGTAGGGCACGCCGACCTTGCGAAGGGCCTCCAGATGCGCGTCCAGATGCTTCACCTCGAGGTCGCGTTCGCGCAGGAAGGCGTAGCCCGGCATGATCGATTCCGGCACCACCGAGCGCGGATCGACGAGATGCTGGACATGCCATTCGTCCGAATAGCGTCCGCCGACGCGGGCGAGATCGGGGCCGGTCCGCTTCGATCCCCACTGGAAGGGATGGTCGTACATGCTCTCGGCGGCGAGGCTGTAATGGCCATAGCGTTCGACCTCGTCCCGGAAGGGGCGGATCATCTGGCTGTGGCAATTGTAGCAGCCCTCGCGGATGTAGATGTTGCGGCCGGCGAGTTCGAGCGGGGTGTAGGGCCGCATGCCCTTCACCTTCTCGACGGTCGAGTCGATCCAGAACAGCGGGGCGATCTCGATGATGCCGCCGATCGAGACGGTGATCAGCGCGAGGATCAGCAGCAGCGTGACGTTGCGCTCGATCCGGCCATGGTCGAGGAATTTGCTTGCCATGGGACGATCCTTCAGGCGGCGACCGGCTGGAGCGGCTTGTCCAGCGCGGGGTCATAGGGGGCATCGGCGAGGGGCGCTTCGTCGCGCAGCCTGCCGCGCAGCGTCTGGGCGATGTTCCAGGCCATGAAGAGCGCGCCGAGCAGGTAGAGGGCGCCGCCTGCGGCCCGGATCAGATAATAGGGCTTCATCGCGGCGACGACGTCGGAGAAGGCATAGACGAGATAGCCGTCGGCCCCATATTCGCGCCACATCAGGCCCTGCATGATCCCGGCGACCCACATCGACGAGGCGTAGAGGACGATGCCGATCGTCGCCGACCAGAAGTGCCAGTTGATCATGCGCAGCGAGTAGAGGCGGCTGCGGCCCCACAGGCGCGGCACCATGAAATAGACCGCGGCGAAGCTGATCATGCCGACCCAGCCGAGCGCGCCCGAATGGACGTGGCCGATGGTCCAGTCGGTATAGTGCGACAGGCTGTTGACCGCCTTGATGCTCATCAGCGGGCCTTCGAAGGTCGACATGCCGTAGAAGGCGAGCGCCAGCACCATCATCCGGATGATCGGATCGGTGCGGACCTTGTCCCAGGCGCCCGAGAGCGTCATCAGGCCGTTGATCATGCCGCCCCAGCTGGGCATCCACAGCATCACCGAGAACACCATGCCCAGCGTCTGCGCCCAGTCGGGCAGCGCGGTATAGTGGAGGTGGTGCGGGCCGGCCCAGATGTAGAGGAAGATCAGCGACCAGAAGTGCACGATCGACAGCCGGTAGCTGTAGACCGGGCGTTCGGCCTGCTTGGGCACGAAATAATACATCATGCCGAGGAAGCCGGCGGTCAGGAAGAAGCCGACGGCGTTATGGCCATACCACCACTGGGTCAGCGCGTCCTGCACGCCGGCGAAGGCGGAATAGCTCTTCGAACCGAAGATCGACACCGGCATCGACAGGTTGTTGACCAGGTGCAGCATCGCCACGGTGACGATGAAGGCGAGATAGAACCAGTTGGCGACGTAGATATGCGGCTCGGCGCGGCGGACGATCGTGCCCAGGAAGACCGCGAGATAGCTGACCCAGACGATGGTCAGCCAGATGTCGACATACCATTCGGGCTCGGCATATTCGCGGCCCTCGGTGATGCCGAGGAGATAGCCGGTCGCGGCCAGCACGATGAACAGCTGATAGCCCCAGAAAACGAAGCGGGCGAGCGCCGGGAAGGCGAGCCGGGCGCGGCAGGTGCGTTGGACCACCCAGAAGCTGGTCGCGATCAGCGCATTGCCGCCGAAGGCGAAGATGACGGCGGAGGTATGCAGGGGGCGCAGCCGCCCGAAGCTCGTATATTCGAGCCCCAGGTTGAGCATCGGAAAGGCCAGCTGCAGCGCGATGTAGAGACCGACGGCAAAACCGGCGACGCCCCAGAAGAGTGTCGCGATCGTGCCCCAGCGGATCACGTCGTCATAATAGCCGGTCTCCACCGGCGCGGCCTTGCGGCCGGGCAGCACGTCGAAATCGGTGCGCGACAGCGTGATCCACAGCGTTGCCAGCGCGGCGAGGGCGACGATGCCCATCTGCACGGCGAAGGCGGAATCTTCGGCCTCGGCAGCCGCGATGATGGCGAGCAGAAGGGCGAGCAGCCACCCTCCGCTCCGGAACAGCAGAGCGATCATATAGGTCCTCTTGAGCGATCCTGGCCTCCATCGGCCCGGCGCGGCGCCGGGTCGTTGACGGAGATCAACTGTCAGCCGGCGGCGATGCGCTCGAGCTTTTCGGGGTGGGCGATCGACAGCAGCCGGGGGCCGGGCAGGCCGATGATGCCCGCCTGCTTGAGCTTGGTGAGCGAGCGGCTGACCGTCTCGATCGTCAGGCCCAGCACGTCGGCCATTTGCTGGCGCGATAGAGGCAGCACCAGATCGTGTCCGCCGCCCATGCGCTCGGCCATCTCCAGGATCAGGCTGGCGACGCGCTCGCAGGCCGATTTGCGGCCGAGCAGCAGCATCCAGTGCCGGGCGCGGTCCAGTTCGTTCAGGGTGCGCTGAAGCAGCGCGTGGCCTACCGCCTCATGTTCGCGGGCGAAGCGATCGAAGGTCCCTCGACCGAAGACACAGAGCGAGGCGTCGGTCAGGGCCGTGACGCTGTGGTGGCTGTCCTTGCCGAACGGACGACCGATGAAGTCCGAAGGGTAGACGATGCCGACGATCTGCTCGCGGCCGTCGCCGGTGACCGTCGACAGCTTGAGCATACCCGACAGGACATTGCCGACGACGACCGATTCATCGCCCTCCCAGACCAGCGTCTGGCCCGCGCTCAGCCGCATCTTGCGGCCGAGCCGGCCGAGTGCGGCCAGGCCGGCGCTGTCGAGCGAGCAGCAGATCGCGGTCTTGCGAACCTCGCAGCTTTCGCAGCTGTCGGGCATCGTCCGGTCGAAGCTTTCCCCCGGCAGCGTCGTCAGCTGGACATCGTTGTACATCGCACCCCTCACATCTTCGAGCGTGCGGAAATTGGCGGCCGGGGGCCAGCGTCGATATACGCAAACATACCGAAAGGCGCGGATGTCGGAGAAGCGCCCATCATAAGGTTCCGTAACGAAAATCGAGCAATGTCGGATGATTGGACCGTGATATTGCATGCAGTTGGGCCTGTTGGCGGCCCCCGGGGCCGTTCCGGTTGGGGCGGACGGGGAGAGTATTCGTCGTGTTCATTCTTGTCTTGCGCTGCGCCGCCACGGTCGATGTCTTTCGTGCGTCTGCTTCATACGGCTCGCTGTCACCGTCGACGTGCCGGCGGCGGTCTTCCAGAACAGTGTCGGGAAGCGTCAGGGCTACACCGTTCTGAACCGCATCCTGCCCGCAGGCAATGCGGCAGGCCCGGCATCGCCCTGAACGGCAGCGTGACAGCAATGGGGCGGGCTGGCAGGAGGGGGGCATGATCTCCCGCCTGTCGCTCGCTCCGCTGTCCCTGCCGCAACTGACGCCCGACGTCTTCGTGCGCACGGCGGCGGGTGCGGGCTATTCCCGTGCCTGCCTGCGTGTTTTCGGCGGGGATGCAGCCCGTCCGCGCCTGCTGTCGCCCGCCCTCGTCGATGGGCCAGCCATGGCCGTCGAACTGGGGCGGATCGCCGCTGGCGAGGGTGTCCTCATCTCCGAGATCGAGGTGCTCATGATCGGCCGCAACAGCGATATCGCAGCGTGCGAACCGATGCTCGCGGCAGGCGCCGCGATCGGTGCGCGGCTGCTGACCGTTTGCGTCGTGGACGAGGACATGGCTCGGGCCGCCGACCGGATAGGCGCGCTCGCGCGGCTGGCGGGTGGCTACAAGATCGAGGTCGGGCTGGAGTTCGCGCCGTCCACCCAAATGCGTTCACTGGGCGAGGCGGTCGCGCTGCGGGCGCAGGCCGGCGAAGCCAATGTCTCGCTGGTCGTCGACGCGCTCCATCTGACCCGATCGGGTGGATGTGCGGCCGACGTTGCGGCGTCATGCGGTACCCCGCTTCGCCTCCTCCAGCTGTGCGACGCCCCGCTTGCCGCGCCGGCGGACCCCGCCGGGCGGCTGCGCGAGGCCCGCGATCGGCGGCTGGTGCCGGGTGAAGGGGAGATCGACCTCGTGTCGCTCGTCCGGGCGATGCCTGCCGATTGCGCCTTCAGTGTCGAGGTTCCCGATGCCGAGCGCGTCGCCCGGCTGGGCGCCCTCGGCCATGCACGCGGTTTGCGTGAAGCGGCCGAGCGGCTGTTCGCCGAGACGGCGTAGCGGCCGGCGCGCTTACTGGGCCGCCAGCCCGCCATCGATCAGCAACTCTGCCCCGGTCACGAATTTGGCCTCGTCCGAGCAGAGATAGACCGCCGCCCAGGCAACGTCGTCGGTGTCGCCGACGCGGCCGATCGGGACCTGGCGGGCCAGTTTCTCGATCATCGCCGCATGGTCGGCGCCCTTGGCCAGCGTGTCGATCAGCGGTGTGTCGATGAAGGTCGGATGGATCGAGTTGCAGCGAACGGCGTAGCGCTGTTTCGCGCAATGGAGCGCGATCGACTTGGTCAGGTGGCGGACCGCCGCCTTGGACGAATTATAGCTCGCGAAATTGGCCGAGGCGACCATCGCGGACACCGAGGATATGTTGAGGATCGCGCCACCAAGCCCGCTGGCTGCGGTCGTCTTCGCCATTAGCGGCAACAGGCTGTGGCAGCCGAGGAAGACGCCATCGAGGTTGATCGCATGGCTGCGGCGCCAGGCGGCGAAGTCGGTGTCCTCGACCGATCCGGGCACGCAGATACCGGCATTGTTGACGAGAATGTGGAGGCCGCCGAGGCTCTGCTCGACCAGCGCTGCGGCCCCGGCCCAGCTGGCTTCGCTGGTGACGTCCAGCGTCGCGGCGTGGCCGCCGGCCTCGGCTGCGGCGGCCTGCGCCTTGTCGCGATCGATGTCGGTGAACAGCACGGTCGCGCCTTCCGCTGCGAAACGGCGCCCTATGCCGAGGCCGATACCCGAACCCGCGCCCGTCACCAGGGCGATGCGCCCTGCCAGCCGTCCCGTTGCCGTCATCGCCGTCGATCTCCCGTGCCTTCGCCGCCGCTATGGCGGTTCCGATCACCGATCTCAATCGCTATGCCCGACCGGCGAAGCGGCATCGGCTGGCCGCAAAAGGAGCAGGGCGCGGTGGATATCGACAGGATAAGAGCGTGGGGGGCGGAGCCGACAACCGATGTCTATGACGCGCAGCGCACCATCCTCTATGCGCTCGGCATCGGCATCACCCCCGACGGCCGCGATCTCGATTTCGTCTATGAAGCCCGGCTTCGGGCCTTTCCGACCTTGGCGGTCACGCTCGGCGCCGAGAATTTCCTGCGCGGCGAACGCCATGGCGAGCTCGACTGGAGCCAGGTGCTGCATGCGGCGCAAAGCGTCGAATGGCACCGGCCTCTGCCGCCGACGGGGCGCGTTGCGGCGCGCTCCGAGGTCGAGGCGATCGTCGATCGGGGCGCGGGCCGGGGCGCGCTGATTCAGCTGGCGCGACATCTGTCCGATGCGCAGGACGGCCAGCCCCTCGCGACGCTGCGCTTCACCCTCTTCGCGCGGGGAGACGGCGGCGGGGGCATCTCCTTCGGATCGCTCGACCTGCCCGCCGAATTGCCGGCAACGTCGCCCGACGACAGTCTCGCGCTTCCGACGCGGCCCGATCTCGCGGCGATCTATCGCTTGTCGGGCGATCTCAACCCGCTGCACATCGATCCCGATGCCGCCAGACGTGCGGGCTTCGACCGGCCGATCCTGCACGGGCTTTGCAGCTATGGCATAGCTGCGCGCGCCCTCTCGACGATGCTGCTCGATGGAGCAGGCGAGCGCCTTGCCCGGCTGGACGTCCGTTTCTCGGCGCCGGTCTTCCCCGGTGACACGCTGGTCACCGAGGTCTGGCGCAGCGGTGATCGCGAGGCGCGCTTCCGGGTTCGCGCCCGCGACGTAGCCGTGCTCGACAAGGGGCTGGTCCGCTGGCGCTGAACAGATCGCCCGTCAGAGCTTCTGAACGGGACCCGTGAGCTGGTCGCCGATCGGGAGCACGCGGATGCGGCGGCCCGTCGCGGCATGGATCGCGTTGCACAGCGCAGGCGCGACCGGGGGAACGCCAGGTTCGCCCACGCCGCTCGGTGGGGTGTCGAGTCCGCCGCCGACCAGATGGACGTCGAGCTTGCGCGGCGCGGCGTCGATGCGCAGCACCGGATAGTCGTCGAAGCTCCCCTGCTGGACCGCACCCTTGGCGAAGCTGATCTCTCCTGTGAGCGCGAGGCTCAGCCCCATCATCACCGATCCTTCCATCTGCGCACGGATGCGGTCCGGATTGACCTGTGCGCCGCAGTCGATCGCGATGTCGGCCTTGTGGATGGTCAGCTGCCCGTCGGTCACGGAAACGGCGAAAGCGCAGGCGGTGTAGCTCACGAAGCTGCGGTGACAGGCGATGCCATAGCCCCAGCCCTTGGGCTGCTTGCCGTTCCAGCCGACGCCCTTGGCCGCCACTTCGACGACGCGGCGCAGGCGCCCGGTGTCGATCGGATAGAGCGCGGGATCCTCGCCATAATTGGCGTCCTTGATCGAGCGCGGATCGATCTGGCGATCCGGGCCGAGCAGCCGCAGCAGATAGTCCTTTGGATCCTGCCCGGCAGCTTCAGCGAGTTCGGCGGCGAAGCATTGAATGGCGAAGGCGTGGGGGATGTTCGCCACCGACCGGAACCAGCCGATCCGGGTGTGCGCCAGCGCCTCGCCGGTCTCGATGCGGACATTGGGAATGGCGAAGGGCATGCTCAGCAGCCCCAGGCCGGTTTCCAGCCCCTGCTCGCGGTCGATACCGTCGGCGAAGATCGAAATGATCGAGGGCGATACGACGCGGTGCAGCCAGGCGGTCGGCAGCTCGCCGTCCATCGCCGCCTCGAGCCGCTGGACCGCGACCGTGTGGTAATAATCGTGGCGGATGTCGTCCTCGCGGCTCCACACGATCTTGATCGGCGTGCCCTTCATCGCCCGGCTGAGCATCGCCGCCTCGACCACGAAATCGGGCTTCGACTTGCGGCCGAAGCCACCGCCGAGGAAGGTCTGGCGGACGACCACCTTCGCCTTGTCGAGCTTCAGCATCGCGGCGAGCGTGTCGCGCGTGCCGCTCGGGTCCTGGACGCAGGCGAGCGCCTCGCAGCTCTCGCCGTCGCAGCGGACGACAGCCGCCGGCGGCTCCATCGTCGCATGGGCGATATGGGGCAGATAATATTCGGCGACGACGCGCTTCTTCGCCTTGCCCAGCGCGGCATCGACATCGCCTTCGCTGCGCACCGGCTGGCCCGGCTTGCGCGCATTGGCAAGCGACAGATCGCGATAGGCGCGCGAATCATAGCTGTCGTGCGGCGACGCGGCCCAGTCGATTGTCAGCGCGTCGCGTCCCTTCATCGCCGCCCAGCTGTTCTTCGCGATGACGGCGATGCCGCCCAGTGGCTGGAACATCGGCGGGCCTGCGGGTGCGGGCAGTTCGATCACGTCGACCACGCCCGCAACCGCGCGCGCCGCCGTCGCATCGAAAGACGCGACCTTCGATCCCATCACCGGCGGCCGGGCGACCGCAGCGAACAACATGCCGGGCATGGTCGCGTCGATGCCATAAGTGGCGGTGCCGGTGGTCATCGCCTGCCCGTCATGCGCGAAGACGCGGTCCTTGCCGACCATGGTCAGTGCGGACGCATCCTTCAGGCGCAGGATGTCGCGCGGGGGGACCGACAGTATCGCGGCGTCGCCGGCCAGATCGCCGAAGGGAACAGATCGGCCGCTGCGGGCATGGACCACCTTGTGGTCGCGAGCCTCGAGTTCGGCGACCGGCACGCCGAGACGCGCTGAGGCCGCCTGAACGAGCATCATCCGCATCGCCGCACCACAGCGGCGCAAAGGCGCCAGCCAGTGGCGGATGCTGCGCGATCCGTCGGTGTTCTGGTTGCCGTAGCGCGCCTCGTCGCCCTCGGCCTGGCGGATCGACAGGCGGTTCCAGTCGGCGCCCATCTCGTCGAGGATGATCATCGCCATGCTGCTGCGGATGCCCTGGCCCATCTCCGCGCGATGGCAGATGATGGTGACGCCGCCATCGGGTGCCAGCTGCACGAAAAGGCGGGGATCGTCCGGCGCGCCGCCGGGCTGCGAATCCGCGCCATACTTTGGCTCGTCCGCCGCCGAGGCCGCGCCGGGAAGCGACAGAGCGAGAACCAGGCCCGCACTGCCGCCGAGCAGCATCCGGCGGCTCAGTTCGGGAGAGGGGACGAAGAGTTCGACGGGGCTTTCGGGGTGGAGGGGCGCGTTCATCGGCCGGCCTCCTGCGACGCCGCCCGTTTGATGGCGGCGCGGATGCGATCATAGGTGCCGCAGCGGCAGATATTGCCCGACATGGCGCTGTCGATGTCGGCATCGCTGGGCTTCGGCGTCATCTTAAGCAGGGCGGCCGCCTGCATGATCTGACCGGGCTGGCAATAGCCGCACTGGGCCACGCCGATCTCACGCCAGGCCTTTTGCACCGGATGATCGCCGCTGTCCGAAAGACCTTCGATAGTCGTCACCGCAAAGCCTTCGGCGGCCGACATCGGGGTCTGGCAGGAGCGGACGGCATTGCCGTCTAGATGCACGGTGCAGGCGCCGCAAAGCGCCTTGCCGCAGCCGAACTTGGTGCCGGGAAGGCCGATTTCGTCGCGCAGATACCAGAGCAGCGGCATCTCCGGATCGCCCGCATAGCTGCGCTCCTTGCCGTTGACCTTCACTGTGATCGCCATCTTGCTCTCTCCCGTCGTCCGGTCTGGCCCTTGGTCCTTTAGGCACTTTTCATAGCGGGATCGGAAGCGAAGTTCACCCCCACCAGGCGGGGGTTACCGAAAAGGGATCACGTCATGAAAGGGGTGCGCGGCGTCCGGCCGAGGGGGGGAGGGCCGGACGCCGCGCTTCGGTGCAACCGGGAAGGAGCGAACCGGTGTGCCCGCTCCTTCTGGGCCCCGGCACCTGTCGGGGATGTGCCCGGATCATGAATTGCCGGTAATGTTCGCAGGGCGGGCCTGGGATGCGGAGCGGGCTCCGAGGCGCGCGGGCGCGTCATCAGGCTGCTCCCATAAGCGCGAAAGCGGAGGAAGGCGGCGGAAAGGGCCATGCCCCAGATAGAGGCGGAAGGACCGGTGCGGGCAAGCCGTGCCCATGGACGGCGATATTGAAGTGCTGAATCTGATGTCCCGTCATCCCCGCGCAGGCGGGGATCCATATCCTCTGAGGCGCAAGAGGTTCGGGCGTCGGAGGTTATAGATTTCCGCCTTCGCGGGAATGACGAAGTGTTGGGGGAGGGGTCGCCTGTTACCAGATTCGACGACTATGATCGCCGCTCTCCTCAGCGGTCGCGCATGTCCGCGATGATGCTCAGCGCTTCGCTCTCGCCGACCACCTCGGCATATTTGGCCTGGAGGTCGAACAGATTGGCGTCATGCGGCCCGGAGTGGCGGTCGCCGCAGGCGTCGCGGATCACGATCGGGATGAAGCCGTGCTGGCAGGCGTCGAGCGCGGTTGCGCGGACGCAGCCCGAGGTGGAGACCCCGGTGATCAGCAGCGTGTCGATCCCGTTGGCGGACAGCGTCGCCGCCAGATGGGTGCCGAAGAAAGATGACGCATAGCGCTTGGTGATCAGCAGGTCGTCACCCTCGGGCTTGAGACTGTCGGGGAAGCGCGCGAGCGGGTTGCCGCGCTCGAACACCTTGAGCGCGGGCACCTTTCGGTAGAAGACCCCGCCATCGGCACCGCCCGGCTGATATTCGACATTGGTGAAGATGACCGGAACACCGGCCGCGCGCGCGGCGGCGGCCAGCCGTTCGCAGCTGTGCAGGGCGGGCTCGACGCCCGCATAGAGCGGCGAGCCCTCCTCCAGATAGGCGACGACGAAATCGATGATGATCAGGGCCGCCTTGCGGCCCGGGCGGAGATGCCCGTCAAAGGCTCCCGAATAATTTTCCGAAAGATCCTTTTCCGGGCGTCCCATCATCAGAGGATTCCTGCTTCCTTGAGCTCTGCCAGCTTCGCCTCGTCGAGGCCCAGCAACTCGCCGTAGATTTCGGCATTGTGCTGGCCCGGTGCCGACGGCGCCGCGCGGCGGACGCCGCTCGGGGTCTTCGACAGTTTGGGGAAGGCGTTCTGCATCTTGAGCTTGCCGAACTTCTCGGTCTCGACCTCGATGATCGCCTCACGCGCCTGGAAATGCGGGTCTGCGAGCATCTCCGGCGCGCGATAGACCCGGCCTGCCGGGATCGAATAGCGCGTCGTGATGTCCTCCAGTTCGTCGACGGTCAGCGTCTGCGTCCAGTCGTCGATCAGATTGTCGAGCTCGGTCTGGTTGATGCCGCGCGCGATATGCGTCGCATAACGCTCGTCCTCGCCCAGTTCGGCGCGGCCCATGGCGATAGCGAGGCGCTTGAAGATCTCGTCCTTGTTCGCGCCGATCATGAACTCGCCGTCGCTGCAGCGATAGACGTTGGACGGCGCGATGCCCGGCAGGATCGAGCCCGAGCGTTCGCGGATGATCCCCATCAGATCATATTCGGGAACGAGGCTTTCCATGACCTGCAGCACCGACTCGTAGAGTGCGGCGTCGATCACCTGGCCCTGGCCGGTGCGCTCGCGCGAATGGAGCGCGGCGAGTACGCCCATGCAGCCATAGGTCGCGGTCAGCGTGTCGCCGATCGAGATGCCCATGCGGCTCGGCGGCCGATCGGGCTCACCGACGACATAGCGCCAGCCGCCCATCGCCTCGCCGATCCCGCCGAAGCCGGCGCGGTCGGCATAGGGGCCGGTCTGGCCATAGCCCGACATGCGGGCGATGATCAGGCCGGGCTGTTCGGCGAGCAGCACGTCGGGGCCGAGACCCCATTTCTCCAGCGTGCCGGGCTTGAAATTCTCGACCACCACATCGGCGTGGCGGATCAGCTCGCGGACCAGCTTCTGGCCCTCGGGCACGCGCAGATTGGCGGTCACCGACCGCTTGTTACGGGCGATGACTTCCCAGTTGACCTTGCGGTCGCCCTGGCCCCACTGCCGCATCGGATCGCCCGCGCCCGGCGGCTCGACCTTGATGATGTCGGCTCCCATGTCGCCGAGCAGCTGTCCGCAGAAGGGCCCGGCGAGGAGCTGGCCCAGCTCCACCACGCGGATGTCCTTCAAAGCACCTGTATTGTCCACGATCTACTCCGCAGCTTCGAGATGGGGCCAGGTCGGCTGGATCGGCGCGGGCAGGCCCGTTTCCGCCTCGCAGCCGGCGCGCAGGGCGTCGATGCCCGGACCGAAATTGAACACCGTCGTCGGGCCACGCTCCGACCGCATCCGGTCGCGCAGCGCGGTGGTGCCGGCCATGTCGATCGAACCGTCCCCTGCGATGACGACGCCATAAGCGCGGGCGCCCTCCACGGTGACGAGGCCCTGGGTGATCTCCTTGGCCACCAGCGCGGGGTCGCGTTCGAGCGGGTCGCCCCAGCCGCCACCGCCCCAGGTGATGAAGTGCAGGATGTCGCCTGCCTCGACCTCGACGTCCTCGACCTTGTTGCCGACGATGATCTCGGTGCCGTCGGCCTTTTCGAGGATCTTGCGCGCACGCGCTCCCGGCTCGCCGCCGTTGACGCCCCAGGGCGGCACGAACCAGCGATCGTCATGGATGCTGATCGTGCCCTCGGCGAGGAAGCGGTAGCTCATGCGGATGCCGTTGCCGCCGCGATGCAGACCGGCGCCGCCGCTGTCGGGCTCGGTCTCATATCCCTCGATCATCATCGGGAAATAGCGCTCGAGAAACTCGTTCGGCACATTGGTGAAGCCCGGCCACAGCGAGTGGCCGTCGGGACCATCGCCCATCGGCCGGCCGGGGATGCCGCCGAAGCCGATCTGGAACAGCTGGAACCACTGGTTGCCCTTGCCGGGCCGGGTGTCGTTGCCCGAGTAGAACAGGTGCGGTGACGAGGAAAAGCCGGCCGCGTTGAGGAATTCGGGCGTCTTCTGGCCGAGCAGACCGCCGAGAATGTCGAAGATGCGGCCGAGCGCATGGGTGCGCCCCGACAGCGCCGCCGGGAACTTCGGCTTGAGCAGCGAGCCTTCGGGAATGCGGACCTCGATCAGGTCGTAGAAGCCGTCATTGAACAGGATCTGCGGGTCGAAGACCATGATCATGTAGATGCCGAAGAACATCTTGAACATGTTCTCGTTGAGATAGAAATTGATCGACGCGCTGCTCTGGGGATCGGTGCCGTCGAAGTCGAGGACGACCTTCTCGCCCTCGCGCCGCATCGTGCATTTGATCTTGTACGGGCCATAGCCCATGCCGTCGTCGCAGATATAATCCTCGAAGCTCACCGGCTCTTCGGACACGGCCTGGCCGAGCAGCTGCTTCATTGCGCGATGGTTGCGCGCGAGAAGCTCCTGCGTGGCAGAGACGTAGACGTCGTCGCCGAAGCGCTCGGCAATCTCGGCGACGCGGCGGGCGGCTACCCGGCACGAGGCGATCAGCGCGTTGAGGTCGGCCTGGCACCAGTCGGGTTTGCGGGTCTGGTGCATGACGAGCTTCATCAGGTCCGAATTATACTCGCCCTTGCGCCAGATCTTGACCGGCGGGATGCGGACGCCTTCCTCGAAGATCGAATGGGCGTTGATCGGCATCGAGCCCACGACCTTGCCGCCGATATCCGACTGGTGGCCGAACATCGCGGTATAGGCGAGCAGGCGGCCGTCCTTGAAGACGGGCAGCAGAACCAGCCAGTCGTTCGAGTGGCTGATCGCGCCCTCGCAGCTATAGGGGTCCGAGAGGAAGATCATGTCGCCTTCCTCGAGGGTGCCGTCGAAGCTCTTGAGGAAGCCGCCGATGAACGAGCCGAACTGGCCGACGATCATCTTGCCGGTGTGGTCGGCGATCAGCGGGAAGGCGTCGCCCTGCTCGCGAATGCCGGGCGACATGGCGGTGCGCACCAGGGTGGCGTCCATCTCGATCCGGGCGTTGCGCAGTGCGTTCTCGATAACCTCGAGCGTGACGGGGTCGATCTCGACCCGGTTGAACGGGGTCTGGTTGGTCTGGACGATCGTTGCGGGCATGACTGTCCCCTCCCTCAGGCCAGGTTGATCAGGATGTTGCCGACATGGTCGACGGTGGCGACGCAGCCGCTCTCGATCAGCGTGGTCGAGTCCATTTCGATGACGATGGCCGGGCCGGGGATGACGTCGCCCTGGCGCAGCTTCGACCGGTCGTAGATGACCGCGGGCTGCTCCTTGCCGTCCATCCACAGGCTGTGGTCGCGCATCTTGGCAGCGATCGGATTGCCGTCGCCCTTGGGCAGTTCGGCCGCCGGCAGGTCGAGCGCGCGGCCCAGCGCGACGGCGCGCAGGTTCACGATCTCATGGGGCGTGTCCATGTTGAAGGTGAAGAGGCGGTGATGCTCTTCGTCAAAACGCTTGAGGATGCCGGCGATGCCGTCCTGGCGCAGCAGGTCGGAGCTGATCGTCAGCGGCACTTCGAAGGCCTGGCCCGCATAGCGGACGTCGACTTCGAACAGGCTGGTGATCTCGGCGTCGGGAACGCCGTCCGATTTGAGCTCCGCGCGGGTCTGTTCCGCCATTTCGTCGAGGATGGCGATCAGTTCCTCGGCCTTGGTGGCGGTGGCGAGGCGAGAGAAGCTGCGCGCGGTTTCGGTGCGCATCTGCGTGGTGGCATCGCCCAGCGCGCAGAGCACGCCGGGGCTGACCGGCGAGACGGCGGGCCAGCTGCCCATCAGCCGCGCGACCGCGTTGACGTGGAGCGGACCGGCGCCGCCGAAGCCCATCAGCGCGAAGTCGCGCGGATCATAGCCCTGCTGGACCGAGATCATGCGCAACGCGCCGAACATATTCTCGTTGACGATGTCGATGATACCGCGCGCGGCCTCCATCAGGCCGATGCCGAGCGCGTCGGCGATCGTCTGGACGGCCTTCTTGGCGCCTTCGCGGTCGAGCTTGAAGGTACCGCCCAGCAGCGCTTCCGGCAGATAGCCCAGCACGACATTGGCGTCGGTGACGGTCGGCAGCGTGCCGCCTTTACCATAAGCGACCGGGCCGGGCACCGCGCCCGCCGACTGCGGGCCGACGCGCAGCGCCTTGGTCAGTTCGGGCACATAGGCGATCGATCCGCCGCCTGCGCCGACCGTCTTCACGTCGAGCGCCGAGGCGCGGACCGAGAGGTGGCCGACTTCGGTGGTGCGGACGCGGCGCGCTTCGAGATTCTCGATCAGCGCCACGTCGGTCGAGGTGCCGCCGACGTCGAGCGTCAGGATATTCTTGATGCCGGCGTTGCGGCCGACCCAGATCGCGCCGGTGACGCCGCCCGCCGGACCCGACATCAGGATGTTGACCGGATGCTCCTCGGCCTTCTGCGCGGACATCAGGCCGCCGTCCGAACGCAGCAGCGAGAGCTTGCCCGCCATGCCCGCCGAGGCGAGCTTGTTGCGCAGGTTGGAGACATATTTGCCCACGACCGGGCGAACCGAGGCGTTGGCCACGGTCGTCAGCGTGCGCTCATATTCCTGCATCTCGGGCAGAACTTCATGGCTCAGCGACACGGGGACGCCCGGCAGCACCTCGGCCGCCAGTTCCCCGACGCGCTTCTCATGCGCGCCATTGAGATAAGCGTTGATCAGGCTGACCGTGATCGCCTCGACGCCCTGCGCCTTCAGAAATTCGAGCTGGGCGCGAATGTCGGCGTCGTCTATCGGGCGGACTTCCTGGCCATCCGCGTTCATGCGGCCCTTGATCGTGACGGTGTCCTCGAGCGCGGCCAGCGGCTGCGGCTTCGGCCATACGATCCAGCCTGCAAGACCGCCCGGCACATAGCTGCGCGCGATCTGCATGATGTGGCGATAGCCCTCGGTGGTCACCAGCCCGACGCGCGACCCTTTGCCTTCGAGCACCGCATTGGTGGCGACGGTGGTGCCGTGCAGGAAGAACTCGACGTCAGCCGGGGTAATGCCGGCCTTCTCGCAGATGGCGACGACGCCGTTGAGGATGCCCTCGGAACTGTCATGCGGCGTCGACGGCGTCTTGTGACGCCAGAAGGCGCCGCTTTCGACGTCGAATAGGAGGAGGTCGGTGAAGGTTCCTCCGACGTCCACGCCCAGGCGATAACCCATTCGTTTCTACTCCTGTACGGTCTTGGGGAAGAGCGGCGCCTGCGCCACCATCCCGGGAAGTTTGCGTTGAATGATCTCGCTGAACCAGGCGTTGGCCTCGATGAGGCGGCCCAGGTCCATGCCCGTGCCCACGCCGGCGCGATGCAGCATATAGACGACGTCCTCGCTGGCGACGTTGCCCGCCGCGCCCGGCGCGAAGGGGCAGCCGCCGAGGCCGCCGAGCGCCGCGTCGACGATCGTTGCGCCCGACTGGACTGCTGCCCAGACATTGGCGATGCCGGTGCCGCGCGTGTTGTGGAAATGGACGCGCACCGGAATCGGCGCGACCGCTTCGGCGACTTTGTTCACCAGCCGGGAAACGCTCGCCGGATCGGCGACGCCGATCGTGTCGGCCAGCCCGATCTCGACCGGATTCGCCTCGGCCAGCGAGCGAGCCATGGCGACCACGCGGTCCTGATCGACCTCGCCTTCGAAGGGGCAGCCGAAGGAGGCGCCGATCGTGACCTGGCCCTTCAGGCCGGCATCCTGCGCCGCGCGGATGATGGCCTTTGCGGCCTCGACCGACTCGTCGCTCGTCTGGCCCTGGTTCGCCATGGCGAAACTGTCGGTCGAGACGCAGACGGCGCCAAGCTCGTGGAGGCGGCCCGTGGCGATGGCGCGTTCGGCGCCGCGCATGTTCATGACCAGGCCGATATAGCTGACGCCGTCCGCCTCGGGCAGCAGTGCGCACAGCTCGTCGGCATCGGCCATCTGCGGGACGCGGCGCGGATTGACGAAGCTGGTCACCTCGATGCGGCGCGCGCCCGCCTCGATCGACCGGCGGACCAGTTCGACCTTGTCGGCGGTCTCGATGACCTGTTTCTCATTCTGCAGCCCGTCGCGAGGTCCGACCTCGACGAAGCTTATGCGATCGATCGTCACAGCCTGTTATCCGTTCAATATTTGACCTTGGGGGCGATCTTCTCGCCGAACTCGCGAATGCCTGCGGTGAAGTCGAGCCAGCTCATCATCACGCCGGGGACGCCGGTTTCCGCGACGATGTCGTTGATCTTGCTCGCCACCGTCTCCGGCGTGCCGCACAGCAGCGGGAAGCTCATGAACGCCATGTTGCCCTGCTCCGCGGGCAGGTCGAGCGCGGCCTGGAGGTGTGAGCTCGAACCGCCCTCGTTTGTGTCGAGCGCGGCGCTGCCGAGGATGTTGCCGATCGCCGAGCGGTCCGCCTTTGCGATCACGTCATCGGCGAGACGCTGCGCCTCGGCGTCGGTCCGACCGGTCACGACCGCATAGAGCGGGAGCGTCCCGACCTGCCGGCCAGCGGCGGCGGCCTTCTCGTTCATGCTGGAGGTGAACTTCTTGAGGTTCTCCGTCCCCGTCATGACGAAGCTGTAGTCGGCATTGTTCACGGTGAAATCGAGCCCCTTGGGCGACTGGCCGGCGCTGACGATCGTCGGCATGCTCGCGGGCTTCGGGGACACGGTCGCGCGGTTCAGCTTGAAGAACTCGCCGTCGTGCGTGACTTCGTCCTCGGTCCACAGGCGCTTGACCACATGGATATATTCGGCGGCATAGTCGTAGCGCCGCTCATAATAGTCGCTGCCCGGCCAGATCCCCATCGATTCATATTCGATATGGTTCCAGCCGGTGACGATGTTCAGCCCGCATCGCCCGCCCGAAATGTCGTTGATCGTGGCGATCATCCGCGCGCACACGGCGGGATGGGTGGTGAGAAGGGTGGTGCTGGGGATCAGCTGGATCTTCGAGGTGCGGGCAGCCATGCCGGCGCACAGCGTGAAGGTCTCCAGGCAGCCATCCCAATAGCCGGTGGTGCCGCCAAAGCCCTTCCACTTCATCATCGCGAGGGCGAAATCGAAGCCCTGCCGTTCGGCCTCGATCGTCGCTTCGAGATTATGTTCGAAGCTGGGATCGTAGAGCGGCGCCGCCTCGGAGATGGTAAAGCCGTTGCGCGCGCTGGGCAGAAACACACCGTATTTCATGGAGCCTCCCTCGGGACTGCGTCAGTGGCTGGGCTTGGAGTGCCGACCGTGGCCGACCAGCTGGATTTTGTGTACCAAATTTTTTCCCTTGTGCACTAATTTTCTGCCTGTGGCCAAAAAACACCGTTCTGAGAGGAAAAACAGGGCGCAAGACAAAGGGCTTGCAATGCGATTTTATACAGCCACAACTTTTTTGTGTACGAACGTCCCGATTCGCGGCACTATCTGCCTAACGAAAAGAGATGCCGCGCAGGGGGAAGCTCAAAAGGGGAGCTGTATATGACGAAGATTCGCTCGGTTTTGCTCGGTAGTGTCGCGATGCTGGCCTTTGGAGGCCAGGGGGTTCAGGCGCAGGAAACGCCTTCGGGGGCTGTCGACGGACAGCAGGAAATCACCGTTACCGCCCGCCGTCAGAGCGAGCGTCTCGTCGACGTGCCGGCTTCGGTGTCGGTGCTGACCGCCGAAAATATCCGCGCCTCCGGTATCGTCACGACGGAACAGGCGATCGCGTTCACGCCCGGCGTGACGATCGTTTCGAACGCCGCTCAGGTCGGCGACGCACAGATCAACATTCGCGGCGTCAATGGCGCCCGCGATGCGGAGAACAACGTCGCGCTCGTCGTCGACGGCATTCTCAAGACCAACACCGCCGCAGTGAACCAATATCAGGGCGACCTGCAGCAGTTCGAAGTGCTGAAGGGTCCGCAGGGCGCTTATTATGGTCGTGGTGCGACCGCCGGTGCCTTCGTCCTCACGACCAAGAAGCCGGGCAAGACGCTCGAGGCCAGTGGGCGGGGTTTTCTGGCAACTCAGAATGGCCAGCTTGCTGAGGGATCGGTTTCGGGTCCGCTCAGCGACACGCTCGGCTTCGTCCTGTTCGGACAATATCGTCATACCGACGGCTTCTACCGCAACAACGGCCCAACGGCCGATCTGCGCGGCAAGATTGTGGACAATTACAAGGGCTGGAACCTTGGCGGCCGCCTCGTCTACGATCCCACCGACAGGTTGTCGATCGACATGAAGGCGCGCTATGGCAAGGTCAACGCCGCCGCGTTGAACTTCGAAGCGATCTTCGCACTGCCCGATTTCGCCTCGGCGCTTGGCAGCCCGAAGTTCAATGAAGACGTCAACGATCACACCCGCTTCAACTATCAGCGCAACATCAAGAACCGTAACAACCAGCGGACGGTCGAAGCCTCGATCAAGGCCGATTATGAGTTCGATACGGCGAAGCTGACTGCCTGGGCGTCCTACTCGGACATCGACGAAACCTTCGTCGGTGACGCCTCGGCTGCCTCGCTCGGCCGCTTCAACAACCGTCCCTCGTGCATTGCCAGCACGGCAGCGCTGTTCGCAGCGGGCGTCACCTTGCCGGCACCGCTCGTGCTCGGGCCGACGCCAGCCGCTTCGATTTTCGGTCCGTTCGGGCCGACCACCTGCGACGGTATTCAGGTGACCGTGCGCGACCAGAAGGACGTCAGCGCCGAAGTCCGGCTCGTCTCGACCACCGACGGTCCGCTGTCCTGGTCGGTCGGCGCTTATTATCTGCACATCAACCGTCACTACGGCGTGGCAGTGAACGAGGATACGGGCCAAGGTTCGCTCGATACACTCTACAACCCGCCGGGCTCGATCAATCCGACCTCGCAGCTGTTCGACGACAAGCTGCTGACCGATGCATATGCAGCCTTCGGTTCGCTTCAGTACAAGCCGACCGACAAGCTGACCGTCTCGGGCGCGCTGCGCTACGACCGTGAAGAGCGCAAGGTGGTTCCGCTGGTGCCGAACGTGCTCGATCCGGTCACCGGTGGCCCGATCAACCCGGGCTTCTCGGTCGGCTCGATCGTGCCGAAGAAGAACACCTACCAGCTCGCGCAGCCGAAGTTCACGGCGCGCTATGAAGTCACGCCCGACGTCAATCTCTATGTCGACTATGGCGTTGGCTTCAAGGCTGGCGGCTTCAACAGCCAGGGCTCGGGTGCGATCATCGACCAGTTCTTCAACCAGCTGCTCGGGTCGAATCTCGGCGTGACCGACGACTATAAGAAGGAGAAGTCGAACGCGATCGAGGCCGGCTTCAAGCTGCGTCTTGCCGGCGGCAAGCTGCAGATCGATGGCGCGGTCTATCGCAACATCGTCCGCGACATGCAGTTCTTCGAATTCTACACGGGCACCTTCGGTCTGCTCCGCGTGGTTTCGAACATCGACAAGGTCCGGTTGCAGGGCGCCGAGTTGGGTGTCGTCTATCGCCCGGTTCGCGGCGTCACGCTGACGGCGGGCGGGAACGTCCTCGACAGCAAGATCCTGCGCAACACGGTGCGGCCTGACACGGTCGGCAACAAGTCACCCTATACGGCCGATTATACGCTCAACGTCGGCCTGCAACTCGAGCAGCCCGTTTCGGACACGCTCGATCTGACTTTCAAGGCCGATTATCGTCTGACCGGCCCGACCTGGTTCCACGTGGTCCAGAACCAGCGGCGTCGGACCATCTTCGACGTGTTCTTCCCCGGCATCGGCACGGGCGATTATTCGGAAACGCAGCGCGACGCCTATGGCATCCTCAATCTGCGTGCCGGTGTGAAGTCGCAGAACTGGCGCCTGACGGCCTTCGTGAACAACGTGTTCAAGAAGCGCTATCTGGAAGAAGTGATCCCGGCCCCCGAGTTCGGCGGTTCGTTCGCAACTCCGGGTCAGCTGCGCACCATCGGTGTCGAAGCCGGCTTCAACTTCTGACGCGACAAGGGTGGCCGGGCTCGTCCCGGCCACGTCCTCCGGGAAATGACCGCTTCAGGAGATGACGGCATGAGACTGCTGGGCAAGAGCGCACTCGTCACCGGCAGCAGTTCCGGGATCGGCGAGGCGGTCATCCTGGCCTTCACCCGCGAAGGCGCTTCCCATCTGATCGTAAACTACCCCGATGAGGGTGAACGCGAGCGGGCCGAGGCGGTGGCGCAGCGCGCGACCAAACTCGGCGCCCAGGCTGTCGCCCTGCAAGCCGATGTCAGCGACGCCGATGCTGTCGCGGCAATGGTCGCGAAGGCTGAGGCTTTTGCCGGCAAGATCGACATTCTCGTCAATAATGCCGGTATCGGCCATGCGGACGCGGTCGAAAGCCTGTCGATCGAAACCTGGGACCGCGTGATCGGCGTCCATCTGCGTGGAACCTTCCTCGTCACCAAGGCCGTATTGCCGGGCATGTATGCGCGCAACAGCGGCCGCATCATCAACACTGCATCACAACTCGCCTATAAGGGCGCGCCGGGACTTTCGGCTTACACGGCTGCCAAGGGGGGCATATTGTCCTTCACCCGATCGCTGGCGCTGGAGATCGGCGAACGCAGGTTGCGGGTGAACTGCGTGGCGCCCGGCGCGACGCGGACGCCTATTCTCGATGCGGTGCCGGTGGCGGTGCTGGAGGCTGTGCGCGCAGCAATTCCGACGGGCCGGATCGCCACGGTCGAAGATATCGCTCCGGCCTATGTCTTTCTCGCCTCGAGCGACGGAGACCATTTTCAGGGACAGTGTATCAGCCCCAATGGCGGAGATCAGTTTCTCTAGGTTGGAACGGGTAGAAAGGGCGGAAAGGCCTTGGTAAGGGCGCCGTCTCGGTTCGTATACAATTCGCCGCGGGGACAGATGTCGAAATCATCCGAACAGGCCTATCGACTGATCCGCGGCGCGATCCTGCAGGGTCATTTTCCTGCTGGCCAGTTCGTTCCCGAGGACGAGTTCGCGCAATATTGCGGCATGTCCCGCACCCCGGTGCGCGAAGCGATCGCCCAGCTGGTCGCGGAAATGCTGCTCCAGCGCTCGGACACCAACCGCGTGTTCGTGCCGGTTTGGTCCGACGAGGATTATGAAGAGCTGTTCACGCTGCGCGCCTATCTGGAAGGTCATTGCGCACAACGTGCGGCGCGATTCATCACGGATGATCAGATCGACGAGCTCAAGAGCCATTATGCCTTTATCGACCGCGCGATAAAGCGACGGCCCGATGCCAGCGTGTCCGACTTCGTCGAAGGAAACCGGCGCTTCCACCGTGTCCTGATGCGCGCGGCCCAGTCCGAGCGGCTGAACCAGCTGATGCAGCTGGTGGTGAACCAGATCGTGATCCACCGCACGGCCGAACGCTATTCGGCCGAAGACATGGCCCGCAGCCAGAGCGACCATTTCGATCTGATCACCGCGCTCGAGGCGCATGACGCCGAATGGGCCGGGTCGATCGCGACCAGCCACATCCGGCGCGCGGCCGGCGCCTATCGGCAAAATCGCGACCGGCTCGTCAACGGGGAATGACCGGGCGGTCGCAAGGCCGACCGCCCCGGCCATCAGATGGCGAGCCCGATGGTCGCCGTGGCGGTATAGCCAGCCGACGCACTGCCCGACATCGTCAGGGTCTGCGCAGCGATCTGGGCGGCGGTATTGTCGCCGAAAACATTGTCGCTGGCGATCGTGACATTGGTGAGGTTGCGCGAACTGGTGCTGTAGCCGCTGGTCGCGTAGGCCGCCGTGCATTCGTCGCGGGGCATCGCCAGCTGCGAGATCAGGGCCGATGCCCGTCCGCTGGTCGCGCCGGCGAGGCTGCTGAAAACCTCGAAGTGGATATGCGGATAGCGGCCGGCATAGCAGCCGGGGAAGATCGTCGTGAAGGTGACCTGCCCGCTCGAATTGGTGACCTGGATACCGCGCAGATAGCTTTCGGTCGGCAGATCGTAGAGCGAATATTCGCCATTGGCGTCGCAATGCCAGATGTAGATGGCATAGTTGGACAGCGCGGCGCAGCTGGCGTTCACATTGACGATGGTCAGCGTGATATCGACCCGTACGCCACTGGCGGTGGTGCTGCTGTTGAGGAAGCTCGATCGGATGTCGCTGCGCACCGCGCTGCTGAGGGTCAGCACGTTGCTGGTCGACCCGCTCGAACTGTTGGTGCCGTCGGCCGGGTAAGGGCCGTTCGTCTCGCTCGACGCCGCGACGCAGCTGCCCGAGGAGGTGCTGCCCGTGCCCGTGCTGGTTCCGCTGCCGGTCGAGGTGCCCGATCCCGTCGAGGTGCTGGAGCCGGTCGAGGTCGAGCTGTCGGTGGACGAGGTGGAGGAAGACGAATCGCCGCCGCCGCAGCCTGCGAGCAGGGCGGTAACGCCGGCGCCGGCGAACAGGCCCAGCGCTCTGCGCCGGCCCAATAGCTGGCGGCTCATGGTCTCCAGATCGCGGGCGAGGCCGTGATCGTGATCGTCGTCATGGTGGGTCATGGTAGCTCCGTCACTGCTTCGGAGCGGCGATCCTGCCGCTCCGATGCGGTGACCTTCAGCGCCGGCCTTTGCCTGTGAATGTCAGGCCTTTTGCCGGTGATGCTACATTGTTGCGGTGGTCAGCGCTCGACGATGGGCGCGAACATATAGCCCTCGTTGCGCACGGTCCGGATCAGGTCCTGTCCGCCCTGGCCACCCAGTTTGCGGCGCAGGCGGCTTACCTGTACGTCGATCGCGCGATCATAATGTTCGCTGTCCTCGCCGCGGGCGAAATCGAGCAGCTGATCGCGCGTCAGCACGCGCCGGGGGTGTTCGACAAAGGCACGGAGCAGGCGAAACTCGCCGTCGGACAAAATTATGGGGTGGCCCTGTGGATCGTTGAGAGTCCGCAAGTTCGCGTTCATGCGCCAACCGGCGAACTGCATGTCGCCTTCCGCGCGCGGCGCCGCCCCGGCATTCGCGGCGGAATCCGCCTTGCGGCGTCGCAGGACGGTCCTGATCCGCGCCAGCAATTCGCGAGGGTTGCAGGGCTTTGCCAGATAATCGTCTGCGCCGAGTTCGAGCCCGACGATCCGATCGACGTCGGTCCCGACCGCCGACAGCATGATAACCGGCGGCCCCGCGTTGCGCTGAAGTTCGCGCAGAGCCGAAAGACCGTCCTCGCGCGGCATCATCACGTCCAGCACGATCAGGTCATAGGGTTGTCGGGCGAGCAGCTCGCGCATCTCGATCGGGTCTCCCGCCGTGTCGGTTCGGAAGCCGTGCTTGTCCAGAAAGGAGGACATGAGCGTGCGGATGCCCGGATCGTCGTCGACGATGAGAATGCGGGTTTCCAGATCCATGCGGTGCAGAATGGCGTTCATCCGCGACGAATGCCAGCGCAACATCGCCGGGATTTTTCAATCGGCACGGTCTGGACCCGGTCTTTGCAAAACAGACGCTACATTGCTGCGACCCGACTGAAATCTGCCGGCAAAACGACTCGCCCATCTTCGGTTCCGCACAGTGAACGGGAGTATCGAGGTGATCCGCATCGACAGCAGGCATCGGAAAGGGATGGGGAGACTGGCAGCAGGCGCAATCCTGCTCTCCCTGTCCGCCTGGGCTCCGGCCCGGGGCGATGTTCTGGAGATCGACCCCGATGGTTCCATCCGCGCGATCGCCGGCCCCGGACCCCAACGCCTGGCCGCGCGATCCTCCGGGGATGTCGAGGGAGCGTCGCTCCCTGACGTCGCCGTCCCCGCCGAAGCGATCATCGGCCAGCTTTCGAACCGCGCCCCGGTCCCCTTTGCGGCGAAGCTGGTCGAGATCGCGGAGGCCAATGATCTCAGCCCGGCCCTGCTCGAAGCGCTGGTGTGGCAGGAAAGCCGCTGGCGCCATGACGCTATATCCTCGGCCGGGGCCATAGGCCTGGCGCAGCTGATGCCGGCCACGGCGCGCTCGCTGGGCGTCGACCCGCGCGACCCGATCCAGAACCTCGCTGGTGGCGCGCGCTACCTCCGCCAGCAGCTCGACCTGTTCGACGGCGACGTCGAAAAGGCGCTTGCCGCCTATAATGCCGGGCCCGGTCGGGTGCTCAAGGCCGGCGGCATCCCCGCCATCCGCGAGACCCGCGCCTATGTCGACGCGATCGTCGGCCGGCTCTCGACCTCGCCCACCCACAATCTTTTCACGCAAGGAGAATGACGATGCAGGCGGATCCCCAGGGTTCCGGCCCGATCCTCGCCGCCCTCGGCTGGCTGCAGGGCACGTTGCTCGGCAATGTCGCCACCGCCGTGGCGGTCATCGCGGTGGCGATGGTCGGTTTCATGATGCTGAGCGGACGGATCAACTGGCGCTTCGGCGCGACGGTGATCCTCGGCTGCTTCATCCTGTTCGGTGCCAGCGCGATCGTGAGTGGAATACAGTCCGCCGCGCTGGTCGCGCGCTGAGGCCGCCATGCTCAGCCGAGCCCCCGTCTTTCGCGTCCTGACCCGACCGCAGATGTTCGGCGGCGTCACCTACAGCTTCTTCATCGTCAACCTCGCGGTGACGACCGAGGCCTTTCTGGTGACACGCAGCTTCTGGGCGCTGCCGGCGGCGTTGGGGGTCCACGCCTGCGGCTATCTCGCCTGTTTGCGCGAACCGCGCATCTTCGACCTGTGGCTGACGCGCGTCAGCCGCTGCCCCCGCACCCGCAATTGGCGGCGCTGGGGCTGCAACAGCTACGCGCCTTGAGGAGATCTGGCATGACGCGATGGATCGGACCTGCGGCGTGGGGAAAGCGCGAAGCGCGGGCGGGCGACCGCCTCCCTTATGCAGCCCATGTCGACGACCACAGCCTGGCCTTGCGCGACGGCGCGCTGATGCGGTCGATCCACATCGCCGGCTTGCCGTTCGAAACCGAGGATGCGGCGATGCTCAACCATCGCCTGGCGGTGCGCGAGGTCATGCTGCGCAGCATTCTCGATGCGCGTTTCCTCGTCTATCACCATGTCGTTCGCCGTCGCATCGCTCCCGAGCTGGCGCCGATCGAGGCGGACCCGCTGTCGGTCGAGATCGACGCCCAATGGCGCGAGAGCCTCGCCACAAGGCGGCTCTACATCAACGAACAGTTCCTGACGATCGTGCGCCGGCCGGCGCGGGGCAAAAGCGGTTGGGCGGAAAAGCTGCGCCGTTCCCTGTCCACCGAGATCGACGCGGCCGACCTGCGCGCACTCGACGTCGCGACAACCTCGATCCTCGCCGCGCTCGAACCCTATGGCGCGCGGTTGCTCGGCCGTTATCCGCTCGAGGGTGGCCTCTGTTCGGAGCCGCTGGAACTGCTCTCGGCGCTGTACAATGGCGAGATGCGGCCGGTGCAGTCCCCCCCTGTGGACTGCGACCTCGGCCACCATCTGCCCTATGCAAGGGTCAGCTTCGGGCTCGACGCGATCGAGACGCGCGGACCCGCAGGGCGCAGTTTTTCGGCGATGCTCGGCGTGAAGGACTATCCCGACGCGACCCGTCCGGGCCTGATAGACGGGCTGCTGCGCCTGCCGCACGAACTGGTCCTGACCGAGAGCTTCGCGCCGGTCGATCGGCAGGTCGCACGCGAGCGGATCGACCTGGCGCTGCGCCGTCTGCGCGTCGCGGACGAGACCGCCGGTGCCGAGCGCGGCGAAATGCTCGCGGCGCGCGACGCGCTGGGATCTGGGCAGGTGGGGTTCGGCGATCATCATCTGAGCGTCCTCGTGCGCGCGGCCGATCTCGGCGAACTCGACCGGGCGACGGCGCTCGCCACCGCCGCCCTGACCGATGTCGGGGCGGTAGCGGTGCGCGAGGATGTCAATCTCGAACCCGCTTTCTGGGCCCAGTTTCCGGGCAATGAATCCTATCTGGTCCGCCGGGCCCTGATCTCGACCGCGAACGCCGCCGGCTTTCTGTCGCTGCACGGGCATCCGCTCGGCCGCGCGCGGGGCAATCATTGGGGCGATGCCGTCACGATCCTGGAGACGACCGCATCCACCCCCTATTTCTTCAACTTTCACGAGAACGACCTGGGCAATTTCACCGTCATCGGTCCCTCGGGCTCGGGCAAGACGGTGGTGCTCAACTTCCTTGCGGCGCAGGCGCAGAAATTCGCACCGCGCACCTTCTTCTTCGACAAGGATCGCGGTGCCGAGATCTTCCTGCGCGGTGCCGGCGGACATTATGCCCGGCTGAGCCCCGGCACGCCGACCGGCTTCAATCCGCTGCTGCTGGCCGACACGCCCGTCAACCGCGCCTTCCTGCGCGACTGGCTGGCGCTTCTGGTCAAGGCGACCGGCCCCGAGGAGGTGGCTATCGTCGCCGAGGCGATCGATGCCTGCTTCGATCATGAACCCGTGCTGCGCCGGCTGCGCCATGTGAAGGAGCTGCTGGCGGGCGCGCGCCGTCCGCAGGCCGGCGATCTCGCTTCGCGGCTGGATCCGTGGATCGGACAGGGCGAGCATGGCTGGCTGTTCGACAATGCCCGCGACGCGCTCGACCTGTCGGTGCGCATCGCCGGCTTCGACATGACCGCGCTGCTCGACCAGCCCGAGTTACGGACGCCGGCGATGATGTACCTGTTCCACCGGATCGAGGAGCGGCTCGACGGCGAGCCGACGATGATCCTGATCGACGAGGGCTGGAAGGCGCTCGACGACCCGATCTTCGCCGCGCGGATCCGCGACTGGATGAAGACGCTGCGCAAGCGCAACGCGATCCTCGGCTTCGCGACCCAGTCTGCCCGGGACGCGCTCGACAGCCACATTGCGGCGGCGATCGTCGAGCAGACCGCGACGATGATCTTCACGCCCAATTCCAAGGCGCGGAGAGAGGATTATTGCGACGGCTTCGGGCTGACCGAACATGAACTAGACCTGATACGTTCGCTGCCGTCGAGCAGCCGATGCTTCCTCGTGCGGCACGCCAATCATTCGGTCGTGGCGCGGCTCGATCTGTCGGCGATGCCAGCGCTGCTGACGGCGCTGTCGGGTCGCGAGGCGACCGTTCGCCGGCTCGAAATGGTGCGCGCTGCCGTCGGCGACGATCCGGCGCGCTGGTATCCGATCGTTACTGGCGCTGCCTGGCCGCAAGGCGATCCCGAGGCCGGGATGTTGGAGGCTGCGGAATGAGAGGCTGTCCTCCGCTCTCGGTCGACGGCCCCGGCGGCATCGCCGCAGCGCTGCGAAGCGTCGATTGCGTCAGCAGCCAGGCCACCGCGGTCGCGTTCGGCCGCCTGTTCGGGGTCGAAAGCCAGTTGGGCCTCGTTTTGACGGCGATGCTGACGCTGTTCATCGGCTGGTTCGCGGTCGGCCTGCTGACTGGGCGGACGCGCCTGTCGCTCGCATCGCTGAGCCCGCGCCTCATGACGCTCATGCTGGTGCTGACCTTCGCCACCTCCTGGCTCGCCTATCAGAGCGTCGTCTGGACTCTGGCGACCGGTGCTCCCGACCAGATCGCGGGCGTCCTGACGGGCGCGCGGGGTTCGGCCACGATGCAGTTCGCGGGGCGGCTCGACCAGCTCTTCGCGGCGATCGCCGAGGTCGCGGCAACCGCGCAATCCGATGCTTCGGTCGCAACTGCCAAGTCGATCGCGACGCCGGCCGATATGCTCTGGCTCGGCGCGCTGCTGCTGCTGATCGGTACGGTCGGGGTCCTGCTGGTCGCCCGCATCGCCCTCGCCGCGCTGCTGGCGCTCGGCCCGGTCTTCATCCTGCTGTCGCTGTTCGACGCGACGCGGGGGCTGTTCCACGGCTGGCTGCGCGGGGTCGCGATGCTGGCCCTGGTGCCCCTGTTCACCGTCCTGATCGGCGGCGGAGCGCTGGCGATGCTGTCGCCGGTCGTCTCAGGCCTTGGCGCTGGCGAACTGACGATGCGGTCGTCGGTCACCGTGTTCCTGGCGGCGATCGTCTATTGTGGGCTGATGCTGATGGTGTTCCGGACCGTTGCCACGATTGCGGCCGGCTGGGGGTTCCCCTCTGCCGGGACTGGAAACCCTTATGCCGATGGCCAGCCGCCGGTCACACATCCTGCGCCTGAAACACGGTCCTTCGAGTCCGTCACGCGCCCTGTAGAGGGCGATCGCATCCGCGCGATCCTTGCTGGCTTCGCGCCGATCGCGTCTTCGTCCCCGGACCCGTCGTCGATGCCCCATGGTGCCGGTGTCGAACGGCTCGCGGGTGCTCCGGTTCTAATGTCTGCGCCGCCCGGCGGCGGCGCTGTGACCCTCGACGGTCGCGCGAAGGGCCTCGGCAATCTCTATCGCCATGCGGCCACGTCCATCTCCCGGGAGATTACCCAATGATCCGCTTTGTGCTCGGATTGAGCCTGCTGGCGACGGCCATTCCCGCTGCGGCGGAGGACCGGCGCATCCAGGCGCTGCTCTATGATCCTGCGGCGGTCGTGACCGTGGTCGGCCGTCCCGGCATCCAGTCCACGATCGAGTTCGCCCCCGACGAGCGGATCGAGAATGTCGCGATCGGGGACTCGGCCGCCTGGCAGGTCACGCCGAACCGGCGCGCGAGCCTGTTGTTCCTGAAGCCGAACGCGGCTGCGACGCGCACCAACATGACCGTCGTCACCGATCGCCGCACCTATATGTTCGACCTGGTCGCGCCGCGCCGGGCCGCGAGCCCGCTCTACGCGCTGCGCTTCACCTATGCCGAGCCGCTCGCGACGGAGATCGCGCCGATGCCCGCCGCCGCCCCGCCGCTGGTGCAGGCAAACCAGCGCCCGACCGCGCTCGATCTGCGCTTCGACTGGGCCGGCAAGGGCAAGTCCGCGCTGCTCCCCCGGCGCGCGTTCGACGACGGCCAGGCGCTCTATCTCGCGTGGGACAGCAGCGCCGCCATTCCGGCGATGCTGACCGTCGACGCGCAGGGGGTGGAGGGGCCCGTCAATTACAGCATGAAGGGGGATTATGTCGTGATCGACCAGATTCCGGACAGGCTGCTGTTCCGTTCAGGGCAGGCGGTCGCGACGCTCAGCCGGGCCGGCGCAACCGCCACCACGCGCAGCGAGAGGGCCGCACGATGAAGGGACAACTCATCCTGTCGCCGGTGGCCGACCGTGACCCCCGCTCCTCGCTCGACGATCAGGCGCTGCTGCTGGCCAGTCGCAACGCCTTTCCCGTCGTCGCTGCCCGGCCAGGGCGATCAGACCGGGCGGGATTGCTCGCGGGCGGGGCGGTGGCGCTGCTGCTCGGCCTCGCGACCTTCTGGTCGATGAGCGGCCAGCGTCAGACATCCGCGCCTGTGCCGCCGTCGCCCGCTCGCCTTGCGGAAAGGCCGCCCGCGACTGTCGCAGAGCCGGCCCCGCCGCCGTCGTCCGCGATGGCCTTGCCGACCCGGCCTGCTCCTATGCCCTCCGTTCCCGTCAACCAGGTGACGCCGATGTCGTCGCCCGTGATGGTTTTCGACACCAGCACCGTCAGGGCCCTGCCGGCTCCGTCCGGTGCCGGCGTTCCGATGCCCGGCAATGCCCCGAAGGCGGCGGCAGGGCAGGGCTTGGGTGACAATGAGAGCTTCGCCGCGCGGCTGGGCGATGCGGGGGTCGAGACGGCGAGTGCGACGCGGCTAGCGGACCCGGCGAACATGATCACCCAGGGCACACTGATCGCGGCGATCCTGGAGACGGCGATCGACAGCGACCTGCCGGGCTATGTTCGCGCCGTGGTCAGCCAGGATGTGCGGTCCTTCGATGGCAGCCGGATATTGATCCCGCGTTCGTCGCGCCTGATCGGCCAGTATAAGTCGGGCCTCGCCGCCGGGCAGACGCGGGCTTATGTGCTGTGGACGCGCCTGATCCGGCCCGATGGCGTGTCCGTCGCGCTGGCTTCGCCCGCGACCGATCATGCCGGTCGCAGCGGCCTCGGGGGAGAGGTGGACGGCCATTTCGGCAAGCGCTTCGGTTCCGCGATATTGTTGTCGGCCGTCGGCGGCCTGGGGGCGATCGCCTCGGGCGGCGCGTCGCTGATCGTCTCGGGCGGGCAGAGCGCGGCGTCGGTCGCGGCGCAGCGCGATGCCCAGATACCGCCGACGATACGGGTCCGGCAGGGCCAGCCGATCCGCATCTTCACCGCGCGCGATCTCGACTTCTCCACCGTCGCCGAAGAGCCTGCGCCATGACGGTCGCTCTTCGCGCCGTGGACGACGGGAAGGACGTCTTCCTCTCCGCCTATCTCGGGTTGCTCGGGCCGTGGCTCGAACGGGAGGATGTCACCGAACTGCTGGTCAACCGGCCGGGAGAGCTGTGGGTCGAAGGCGGGACGGGCATGGAGCGGCATGCGCTGCCTGCGCTCGATGCGCGCTTTGTCCGGCGACTGGCCGAGCAGATCGCACGTGTCAGCAACCAGGGCGTCAACCGGGAGCAGCCGCTGCTGGCGGCGACCCTTCCCGATGGTGCCCGGGTCCAGATCGTGGCGCCCACCGCGACGCGTGGCGACTGGGCACTGGCGATCCGGCGACATCGGTTGCTGGAGCGGCCTCTCGAAAGCTATGGCCACACCCTCGTTGCCGGCCAGCCGCCGCTCCCGCCCTTCGCGGTCGGGGGCGATCCGATCGCCTATCTGCGCGATGCCGTCCGCCAGCGTCGGACGATATTGATCAGCGGCGGCACATCGACGGGAAAGACGACCTTCCTCAACGCCTTGCTGGGCGAAATCGGCGCGGAGGAGCGGCTCGTCCTGGTCGAGGACACCCCCGAAATCCGCCTGCCGGTGACCAATGGCGTCGGTCTCGTCGCGGTCAAGGGGACGCTCGGCGAGGCGCGGGTGACTTCGGACGATCTCGTCCAGGCGGCGCTGCGGCTGCGGCCCGACCGGATCGTGCTCGGCGAGCTGCGCGGTGCGGAGGTCGTCAGCTTCCTGCGGGCCATCAACACCGGTCACCCGGGTTCCTTCGCCACCATCCACGCCAATTCGCCGCGCGGTGCGCTGGAGCAGCTGGTGCTCATGGTGATGCAGACGGGGCTTGGCCTGGGTCGCGACGACACGCTCGCTTATGCCCGCACCGTTATCGACATCGTGGTGCAACTCGACCGGAGTGGGGGGCAGCGCGGGATCGCGGCCGTGACCCGCACCGAAGACATCTAAGGCAGGAGAAAGGCACATGGGTGGATTGAGCATCGCGCATTGGGCGATCGTGGCGGTGGCGGCCAGTCTGCTCTTCGGGCGCAACCGCTTCTCCTCGGCGATGACCGATCTGGGGCAGGGGTTGAAGAGCTTTCGTCGTGGCCTGGCGGAAGAGCCGGACGATGCGCGCCGCGATGGATAATCGCCTCGGCCCGTGGCACTAGAGGGCTTATGAAACAGGCCATGCTCCGTCCTATGCGGGGTCCCGCGCTCGTCGTGCAGATCGTGATGCTCCTGCTCGGCGGGCTCGTGGTCGCGCAGATCGTCACGCTGCTGCTGACGATGCTGCTCCCGCCCGCGCCAACGCCGCAATATAATCTCGACTCGGTCGCGGCAGGCCTGCGAGGACAGAAGCTCGCGGGGAATCTGCGTCGGGACGTGCAGTCCGGGCCGCCCGATCTCGGCGGGCGGGGCTGGCTAGTGTCCGAACGATCGAGACTCGATCTGGCCGGCATGCTTGGCGCCGATCCGGTCGACGTCCGGCTGAGTTTCTACACGCCGCTGCCCTTCGCCGGTACGGTCGCCACGCGCAAGATGGCGATGGCCAATGATGGGCCCGCCGAGCCTGCACAGGCCTGGCTGCACTTATCCGCCTCGATCGGGCAGGCCGAAGACGCACGCCCGAGAGTGATCCTCGCGCAGGCGACGATGCCGCCGCGCTTGCCGCCTCCCCCATCGGCGCAAGGAACGGTTCTGCCGAACGGGGTCCGGCTCCCTCCGTCCAAGGGGGCGCCCAATCGCGACATGCTGCCGCCCGAGGTTCGACCCCAGCACGACCGTGATCGCATGCGACCGATGATCGACGGGATCGAAGGGCGCGCTGTGCAGCCTCCCGCATCGGGCGAGTTGTTCGAGATAGACCCCACCCCGCTCAAGGGCCGCGACGGCATCTGGATCGGCGGAGACCGGGGCGAGACCATCCCGGAGATTCTCGGCGGACCGCAGCAGGGCGGGCAGGGCGGTCTGCCTCCCTTCGTACCGCCCGAAGCGACGGATTCGCTTCCGGGCACCACGACCAGCGTCCCGCCCGCAGTCGCCGGCACCACCGGTGGCAATAATGCGCTCCAGCAGCCTCCGTTCAACGGTTTTCAGCCTGGTATGCGTCCCCCCGTCCCCGGCATGGCGATGCCGATGCTGTCGCTCGAAAATCAGCTCCGTGCGCAGGTTCAGCCGTCCCAGGCGGCTGCGACGAGTTCCGCGATCGACATGTCGCGCGTGCCCTCGATCCTGCTGCGGCCGCAACCGTCCACCGGCGGATCCGCCCAGCTTCCGTTGCGAACCGGCCCGATGCCGACGATCGATCCGCAGCAGATATTGCGCAGCCCGGCACCCGCGCTGGAAGCGCAACCCGTCGATCCGACGATCGCTTATGATGCGCCCGTGCCGCTGGTCCCGCGCGAGCGGGGGCTGTTCGGCCTGGCGCCGGCGCCGTTCGTCGAGGGTGATTTCGTTGCCGCGCTGCGCCTGCCCGATGGCCGGTGGTCGGTCGTCCAGCCCGCTCCAGAGCCCTTTCCGAACAGTTGGCAGAGGCGGGTCCTGCTCTGGTTCGTCATGGCCTTCGCGATCGTGGCGCCGCTCGGCTGGCTGTTCGCGCGGCGGATGAGCAAGCCGCTCGTGGCCTTTGCCGAGGCGGCTGAGAGGCTGGGGCGCGATCCGACCGCGCCGGTGCTGGATCTGGATGGCCCGGCCGAGGTCGGGCGGGCCGCGCATGCCTTCAACGTCATGCAGAGCCGGCTGAAGAGCTTCGTCGGCGACAGGACGGCGATGATCGGCGCTATCAGCCATGATCTGCGCACGCCGCTGACCCGGCTGCGCTTCCGCATCGAGGAGGTCGACGACGAGGCGATCCGCGAAGGGATGATCGAGGAGGTCGAAGAGATGGAGGAGATGATCAATTCGGTCCTCGGCTTCATCCGAGACGCCTCCTCCCCCGGCGTGCGCGAGCGCATCGACTTGCGGACGATCGTCGAGGATGTCGCCGAGGATGCGGCGATCGTCGGCAACGATATCAGCATCGAGACGATGGCGCCGGCCCCGGTCGATGTCGACGTGATGGGCATGCGCCGGCTCTTCTCCAACCTGTTCGAGAACGCCGCCAAATATGGCGAACGGGCACGCGTCCGCGTGCTGATCGACGATGCGGAGGCGGTCGCGCAGGTCATCGACGAAGGGCCGGGCGTGCCGGTCGAGGATCTCGAACGCGCGTTCGAGCCCTTCTACCGCGCGGCCAATGCACGGGCGAGCGACAAGCGCGGCAGCGGCCTTGGCCTTGCCGTATGCCGATCGATCGCGCGGGCCCATGGGGGCGACGTCACCCTGCGGCCTTCGCCCGAGGGTTTCGCCGCCGAGGTGCGGATTCCGCTGGCGTTCGAAGCGCGCGAACTGGCGGCCGTTCCCGCCTGATCGCGCGAAGGGTCAGACGCGTTCGACGGCCAGCGCGAGGCCCTGGCCGACGCCGATGCACATCGTCACCAGCGCCCGCCGCCCACCGCGCGTCTCCAGCGCATGGACCGCCGTCTGCACCAGGCGGGCGCCTGTCATGCCGAGCGGATGGCCGAGCGCGATGCCGCCGCCATGCGGGTTCACATGCTCCGCATCGCCGGGGATGCCGAAATCGGCGAGCGAGGCGAGCACCTGCGAGGCGAAGGCTTCGTTGAGTTCGATCAGGTCGAAGTCGCCGATGGCGAGGCCGAGCCGGTCGAGAAGCTTGCGCGTTGCCGGGACCGGGCCGATCCCCATCAGGCGCGGTTCGACCCCGGCGGTCGCCATGCCCAGAAAGCGTGCGCGTGGCGTGAGGCCATGGCGTTTCGCGGCGACTTCGCTGGCGAGCAGCAGCGCCGCAGCACCGTCGTTGACGCCCGACGCGTTGCCCGCCGTGACGGTACCGCCAGGACGCACGATCGGCTTGAGCGCGGCAAGCGCTTCCAGCGTCGTATCGGCGCGCGGATGTTCGTCGCGGTCGACTTTCGTGTCGCCCTTCCGGCCCTTGATGGTCACCGGCACGATCTCTTCGGCGAAAAAGCCGGCGGCCTCGGCTGCGGCCGTCCGCTGCTGACTGCGCAATGCGTAGGCGTCCTGTTCGGCTCGACGGATCCCATGGGCGTCGGCGACATTCTCGGCGGTCTCGGGCATCGAGTCCGTGCCGTAGAGGCTCTGCATCTGGCGGTTGACGAAGCGCCAGCCGATCGTCGTGTCGGCGATTTCCGCGTCGCGACCGAACGGCTTGTCCGACTTGGCGAGCACGAAGGGGGCGCGGGTCATGCTTTCGACCCCGCCGGCGATCGCGACCTCGATCTCGCCCAAGCGGATCGCGCGCGCGGCGGTGCCCACCGCATCGGCGCCGCTGGCGCAGAGCCGGTTGAGCGTCACCCCGCCGACGCCGACCGGGAGTCCCGCGAGGAGCCCCGCCATGCGCGCCACATTGCGGTTGTCCTCGCCCGCCTGATTGGCGCAGCCGAGGAATACATCGTCGATCGCCGCCGGATCGATCCCACTCCGTTCGACCAGAGCGCGGATAGGCATCGCAGCCAGGTCATCGGTGCGCACCATCGACAGCGCGCCGCCATGGCGGCCGATCGGTGTGCGCAAGGCGTCGCAAATATAGGCTTCGGTCATGGTCGTCACTCCGCTGTCGACGCGGTCGCCGCAGAGGCCGACCGCTGCTATTAGTTTAACCTTAAAGCAAATTGTGCGGCGCAACGCGAAAGGAAAATTAGGCGCGGACCTACTATTTTAAGATTGAACCAAGCCGTTGCCCCCGTCAGATGGGCTATTGCCCGTCGATCGCGGGGGCACGCGCTGTGGCGAGGGATGGATGGAGGAAAAGCACGACGGCTCTCTCGAAGCGCCGATGGACCTGCGGGTCTGGGTGCGCCTGCTGAGCTGCGCCATGCGGATCGAGAAGCGGCTGCGGCGCAATTTCGCCGAGCAGTTCGACACGACCTTGCCGCGCTTCGACGTCATGGCGTCGCTCGATCGCTATCCCGAGGGGCAGACGATGGGCGATCTTTCGCGGGCGCTGCTCGTCTCCAACGGCAATGTCACCTCGATCGTGCGGCAGCTGGAAGCGCAGAAACTGGTCGCGACCAATGTCGATCCCAATGACCGGCGGTCGGCGATCGTGACACTGACCCCCGAAGGCAAGACGCTCTTCCGTCGCATGGCGCGCGATCATCAGGGCTGGGTGCGCGACGCGATGAAGGAGTTCCCCCGCGAGAAGCAGCAGCAGCTCTACGACCTGCTCGCCGACCTCAAAGTCTCGATCGGGCGCTCCTGATGACGTTCCGTACGACCGCGCAGGTCCGTTTCGCGCATATCGATGCGGCGGCAATCGTCTTCTATCCGCGCTATTTCGAGTTCCTCAACGGCGCGGTCGAAGACTGGTTCGCCGCGATGGGCCATGACTTTCACGGGCTGCACGTCCGCCGCCAGCTGGGCGTGCCGACCGTCAGCCTGCAATGCGAATTCCAGGCGCCGAGCGAGCTGGGTGACATTCTCGATATCGACATCGAACCGCGCCGCATAGGGGGATCGAGTTGCGCCTATGATTTCCGGATGTCGGCCCGCGGGCAGCAGCGCATCCTGGGCAATGGCGTGCTGGTCTGCATGGATCTGTCGGCGCGCAAGTCGGTGCCCTGGCCCGACGACATGCGCGCGGCGATGACGCCCTTCCTCCTCACCGCCTGATCCGGTCGTTGCGTCCCGGCGCTGGGGCGGGCTACGGAATTAGTATAGACTTAAAATAATCTGTCGGTAGTGCATGGCCCCGATGCATTGGAAATCGCCTTGGAGGGTGGGACGATGGTTGTGACGCAGGAAAAGCTCGACGGGATCTTGGTCCTCACGGCCGACTATCCCCCGGTCAACGCGCTCGGCCACGCGGTCCGCGCCGGACTTGCGGACGGGATCGCCGCCGCTGCCGCCGATCCGCACGTCTCCGCCATCGTCATCCTCTGCGCCGGCAAGACCTTCTTCGCGGGGGCCGACATCGCCGAATTCGGCAAGCCCCGCCGCGATCCGGTGCTGCCGGCGCTGTGCGACGCGATCGAAGCCAGCCCCAAACCTGTCGTCGCGGCGATCCATGGAACGGCGCTCGGCGGTGGTCTCGAAGTCGCACTGGCTGCCCATTATCGCCTTGCCGTGCGCAGCGCGAAGTTCGGCATGCCCGAGGTCAAGCTGGGCCTGATCCCCGGATCGGGCGGGACGCAACGGCTGCCGCGCCTCGTCGGTCTCGACATGGCGCTGCGGATGATCGTGCTGGGCGAGCAGCTGGATGCTGCTGCTGCGGCGGAGCGTGGCTTGGTCGATCGGATCGTCGAGGATGCCGATCTGCGCGACGCCGCGATCGCCTTTGCGCGCGAGATGGCGGACAGCGGTCCGCTGCCGCGCACGGGCGAGCGGACGATCGCGCCCGACGACGCGCTGGTGGCGCTGTTCAAGGCCGACAATGGCCGGAAACTCGCCGGGCAGGCCGCCCCTGAAGCGGCGATCGAGGCGGTCAATGGCGCCACGACCCTGTCCCTCGCAGACGGGCAGGCACTCGAACGCCGGCTGTTCCTCGCGCTGGAAGGCGGCGAGCAGTCGCGTGCGCTGCGCTATCTGTTCGGCGCCGAGCGGCAGGCGAGCCGCATCGACGGTATCGGCGACGAGGTCATTGTGCGCCCCGTCGAGCATGTCGGGATCATCGGCGCGGGCACGATGGGCACGGGTATCGCGATCAACTTCCTGCTGGCCGGGCTCCGGGTGTCGCTGCTCGAACTTGATGCGGCCGCGCTCGATCGCGGCGTCGCCAGCATCGGCAAGACGCTAGACGGCTCGGTTGCCAAGGGCCGCCTGAGCGCAGAGAGGGCGGCGCGCGCAAAGGCTTTGCTGTCGCCATCGCTCCGCTATGAGGAACTGGCAGGCTGCGATCTGGTGATCGAGGCGGTGTTCGAGCTGATGAGCGTCAAGAAGGACGTATTCGGCGCGCTGGACAAGGTCGTTCGGCCCGACGCGATCCTTGCGACCAACACCAGCTATCTCGACATCGACGAGATTGCAGGCTCGGTCTCGCACCCCGAACGTTTCCTGGGCATGCACTTCTTCTCGCCCGCCAACATCATGAAATTGCTGGAGATCGTGCGGGGCGCACAGACCGCGCCTGAAGTGCTCAAGACGGCGATGCAGCTTGGTCGGCGGATCGGCAAGACGGCGGTGGTCGCCGGCAACTGCCACGGTTTCATCGGCAACCGGATGCTGGCGCAGCGCCGCAAGCAGGCCATTGCGCTGCTGATGGAAGGGGCGACCCCCGAACAGATCGACCGCGTCCATACCGGCTTCGGCATGCCGATGGGACCGTTCCAGATGTCGGACCTCGCCGGTGTCGATATCGGCTGGCACCGCGATCCGTCGCGCATCGAGACGCTGCAGGATGCGATGTGCGCCGCCGGCCGCTTCGGCCAGAAGGCAGGCAAGGGCTATTATGACTATGACGCGGAGCGCCGCCGCTCGCCGTCGCCCGAGGCGCTGGCGATCATAGAAGACTTCGCCAGGGCATCGGGTGCGCGGCGTCGGGCGATCAGCGACGAGGAGATCCGCGAGCGGACCCTGTATGTCATGGTCAACGAGGGCGCGCGCATCATCGAGGAGGGAATCGCACAGCGCGCGTCCGACATCGATGTCGTCTGGATCCACGGCTATGGCTGGCCGCGCTATCGCGGCGGGCCGATGCATTGGGCCGATCAGGTCGGTGCCGGTACGATCGTCGAGTCGCTGCAGCGCCACGGGATAGAGGCCAGTTCGCTATTGGAACGGCTGGCGCGAGAGAACGGGCGTTTCACGTCCTGAGCTTTCGCTGGCACGGGCGTTGATTCAGATCATTTACTTTACGCTTGAAATATCTCCGGGCTCGGATATGTTTTAGACATAAAATGATTTCGGAGACTCCCCGATGAAGATTGCATGCGTGGGCGGTGGCCCGGCCGGTCTCTATTTCGCCATCTCGATGATGCTGCGCGATCCGTCGCACGACATCACCGTGTTCGAGCGCAACCGGCCCGGCGACACCTTCGGCTGGGGCGTGGTCTTCTCCGACCAGACGATGGAGCATCTGAACGGCAACGACCCGATCAGCGCCAGGACGATGATCGACGAGCTCGCCCATTGGGACGACATCGACGTGCACGTCGTCGACGGCGACAAGAAGGTGAAGAACAGCTCGACCGGCCATGGCTTCATCGGCATCGGTCGCAAGCGCCTGCTCAACATCCTGCAGGACCGGGCGCGCGAGCTGGGCGTGAAGCTGGAGTTCGAGGTCGATGTCGATCCGAACGAGGATTTCCTGTCGAGCTACGACCTCGTGATCGCGTCTGACGGCGTCAACAGCAAGCTGCGCCGCGCCTATGAGGAGCATTTCGACGTCGACATCGACGTCAAGCGCAACAAGTTCGTCTGGCTCGGCACGCACCAGCGCTTCGATGCGTTCAACTTCATCTTCGTGAACACCGAATATGGCTGGATCTGGGCCCACGCCTATCAGTTCGACAAGGACACGGCGACCTTCATCGTCGAGACTACGCCCGAGGTCTACGAGAAGGTCGGCTTCGACCGGATGACCCAGGAAGAAAGCTGCCGCTTCTGCGAGGAAATCTTCGCGGATCATCTTGGTGGCCATGAGCTGATGACCAATGCGAGCCACATTCGCGGCTCGGCCTGGATCAACTTCCCGCGTCTGATCTGCGGCAAGTGGAGCTACAAGAACATCATCCTGCTCGGCGACGCTGCCCACACCGCGCATTTCTCGATCGGCTCGGGCACCAAGCTTGCGCTCGAGGATGCGATCAAGCTGGCCGACGTCGTCAGCCGCCCCGATTTCAAGAGTAAGGAAGGCGTCGCCGCCGCGCTCGACGAATATCGCGAGGAGCGCCATCTCGAGGTGCTCAAGATCCAGAATGCCGCGCGCAACTCGACCGAATGGTTCGAGCATCTCGACCGCTATCTGAAGATGGATCCGATGCAGTTCACCTACACGCTGCTGACCCGCAGCCAGCGGGTGAGCCACGAGAATCTGCGCCTGCGCGATCCGGCCTGGCTCGCCCAGCTCGAGCGCGAACTTGCCACCAAGGCGTTCGGCGAGGTCGTGAATGAGCCCGTCCCGCCTATGTTCCTGCCCTTCCGCCTGCGCGACATGGAGCTGCGCAACCGCATCGTGATGTCGCCGATGGCGATGTATTCGGCGACCGACGGCGTCCCCAACGACTTCCACCTCGTCCACTATGGCGCGCGTGCGCTGGGCGGGGCCGGGCTGATCCTCACCGAGATGACCTGCATCTCGCCCGAGGCGCGGATCACGCCGGGCTGCACCGGACTGTGGAACGACGAACAGACCGCCGCCTGGAAGCGTCTGACCGACTTCGTGCACAGCGTGCCGGGCGCCAAGATCTGCGTCCAGCTCGGCCATAGCGGCTCGAAGGGCTCGACCCGTCTCGCCTGGCAGGGCATCGACAAGCCGCTGGAGGAAGGCAACTGGCAGGTCGTGGCGCCGTCCGACGTGCCCTACAGCCCCGACAATCAGGTCCCCGTGCCGCTCACCCGCGAGGGCATGGACGCGATCCGCGACGATTTCGTCAATGCGACGCGCCGCGCGCTCGACGCCGGCTTCGACATGGTCGAGCTGCACTGCGCCCATGGCTATCTGCTGTCCGGTTTCATCAGCCCGACCCAGAACAAGCGCACCGACGACTATGGCGGCAGCCTGGAAAACCGCCTGCGCTATCCGCTCGAGATATTCCACGCGATGCGCGCCGTCTGGCCGGCCGACAAGCCGATGTCGGTGCGCATCTCGGCGCATGACTGGGTCGAGGGTGGCATCACCCCGGACGAGGCGGTAGAGATCAGCCGGGCGTTCAAGGAAGCCGGCGTCGACCTGGTCGACGTGTCCTCGGGTCAGGTCAGCAAGAAGGAGAAGCCGGTCTACGGCCGCATGTTCCAGACGCCCTTCTCCGACCAGATCCGCAACGAACTCGACGTTCGGACGATGGCGGTCGGCAACATCTACGAGGTCGACCACGTCAACTCGATTATTGCTGCCGGCCGCGCCGACCTCTGCGCGATGGGCCGTCCGCACCAGATGGACCCGAACTGGACGCTGCACGCCGCCGCGAGCCAGCAGTATAAGAAGGCGCCCGTGCCCGACCAGTATAAGAGCGGCTTCTTCCAGGCGCAGCTCAACGCGCAGCGCGCCGCGCAGATGGTGCCGCTGAAGTGAGCGGATTTCGCCATGTCGTGGTGACCGGCGGCGGCAGCGGGATCGGTCGGGCCATCGCGCTCGACATCGCCCGCGCCGGCCACCGCGTCACCATCATGGGCCGGAATGCCGAGCGGCTGGAGGCTGCGCGCGCCGAGCATCCCGACCTGCTGGCGGTCGCCTGCGACGTCGGCGATGCCGGGGCCGTCGACGCCGCCTTCGCACGCGCCACGCAGGAACGCGGATCGGTCGATACGCTCGTCAACTGCGCGGGTTCGGTGAAGACCGCACCCTTCCTGAAAACCGGCAACGATATCTGGGAAGCGCTGTGGCGGACCAACGTCATGGGTGCGGTCAACGCGACCCGTGCGGTCCTGCCGGCGATGCGCGAACTGCCGTCGGGGCGGATCATCAACATCGCCAGCACCGCGTCGCTCAAGGGCTATGCCTATGTCAGCGCCTATACCGCGACCAAACATGCCCTGCTGGGGATGACGCGCGCGCTGGCGACCGAGCTGGCGGGCACGGCGATCACGGTCAACGCGATCTGCCCGGGCTATGCCGACACCGACATCGTTCGCGACGCCGTCGCGACGATCGTCGCCAAGACGGGCCGCAGCGAGGCCGAGGCGATGACGACCTTCACCGGCACCAATCCGCAGGGCCGGCTGATCCAGCCCGACGAGGTGGCGGGCGCGGTGCACTGGCTGATGTCCGATCTCGCCCGCTCGGTCACGGGGCAGGCGATCGTCGTCGCCGGCGGAGAAGTCATGTGAGGAGGATGGGATGTTGAATCCGGCAAATTACGCGCCGAAGCATTTTGCCTATGCGCTCGATGGCAAGGTCGCGACGGTCACGCTGAACCGGCCGGAGCGTAAGAATCCGCTGACCTTCGAATCCTATGCCGAGTTGCGCGATTTCTTCCGCGACCTCGTCTACGCGACCGAGGTCAAGGCGGTGGTCGTCACCGGCGCCGGCGGCAATTTCTGTTCGGGCGGCGACGTGCACGAGATCATCGGCCCGCTGACGAAGATGGAGATGCCGGAGCTTCTCGCCTTCACCCGCATGACCGGTGATCTGGTCAAGGCGATGCGCGCCTGCCCGCAGCCAGTGATCGCCGCGATCGACGGCATCTGCGCGGGTGCGGGCGCGATCATGGCGATGGCATCGGACATCCGTTTTGCGACCCCGGCGACCAAGACCGCCTTCCTGTTCACGCGCGTTGGTCTGGCCGGCGCCGACATGGGCGCCTGCGCGATATTGCCGCGCATCATCGGCCAGGGCCGCGCGTCGGACCTGCTCTTCTCGGGCCGCTCGCTCGGTGCCGAGGAGGGCGAGCGCTGGGGCTTCTACAACCGCATCGTCGCATCGGAAGAGGTGCTGAACGAAGCGCAGGCCTATGCCGCCATGCTGGCGTCGGGGCCGACCTTCGCGCACGGCATCACCAAGAACCAGCTCAACATCGAATGGGCGATGTCGCTCGACGTGGCGATCGAGGCCGAGGCGCAGGCGCAGTCTATCTGCATGCAGACGCGCGATTTCGAGCGCGCCTACAACGCCTTCGTCGCCAAGTCGAAGCCCGTGTTCGAGGGCAATTGAGATGGCGGACCAGAGCTTCCTGTCCTGGCCCTTCTTCGAGGATCGCCATCGCAGCTACGCCCAGGACCTGGAAGCCTGGTGCCGCAGCAATGCCGATGCCCTTCACCACGAAACGGGCGACGTCGATGCCGACTGCCGCGCGCTCGTGCGGCTGCTGGGCGAGGCAGGCTTTTTGCGTGCGGCGGTCCCGGCCGATTTCGGCGGGCTGAACAGCCCGGTAGACGTCCGCACCCTCTGCCTGACCCGGCAGATATTGGGCTATCATCATGGCCTGGCAGACTTCGCCTTCGCGATGCAGGGGCTCGGCACCGGCGCAATCGGCCTGTTCGGTAGCGATGCGGTCAAGGCGGCTTATCTGCCCAGGGTCGCACGTGGCGAGATGATCGCGGGCTTTGCGCTGTCCGAGAAGGAAGCGGGCTCCGACGTCGCGGCGATGGCGACCAGCGCGACCAAAGTCGACGGCGGCTGGATCATCAACGGCGAGAAGACCTGGATCTCCAACGGCAGCATCGCCGACATATTGACGATCTTCGCACGCAGCGGCGAGGCGCCGGGCGCGCGCGGCATTTCCGCCTTCGCCTTCCCGACCGCGACCGAGGGCTTTTCGGTCACCGAGACGATCGACGTGATCGCGCCGCATCCGCTGGCGACGATCCGCTTCGACAATTGCTTCGTCCCCGACGATCACCTGCTCGGCGAGCCAGGCCGGGGCTTCATGGTGGCGATGGCGACGCTCGACATGCTGCGCTCGACGGTGGGCGCCGCCGCGCTCGGCTTCGCGTGCCGCGCCACGGACGAGGCGCTCAACCGCGCGACGACCCGCAAGCTGTTCGGCGCGCCGCTGTCGGACCTGCAGCTGACGCAGGCGGCGCTCGCCGACATGGCGCTCGGCAACGATGCCAGTGCGCTGCTGATCTATCGCGCCGCCTGGGCCAAGGACAGCGGCCAGCCGCGCATCACGCGCGAGGCGGCGATGGCGAAGCTCTACGCGACCGACACCGCGCAGCTGACCATCGACAAGGCTGTCCAGCTGTTCGGCGGCGAAGGCGTCGTCAGCGGCAAAATGGTCGAGCGGCTCTATCGCGAGATCCGCGCGCTGCGCATCTATGAAGGCGCGAGCGAAGTCCAGAAGGTGGTGATCGCGCGTGCGACGATCGCCGAAGCGCAGGAACAGGCACAGTGAAGACATTGCAACCGGCCGGCTGGCCGCGCCCGAAGGGCTATGCGAACGCGATCGAGACGCGCGGCCGCACCATCTACACCGCCGGCCTGGTCGGCTGGAACGAGGAAGAGAAGTTCGTCGCGAAGGACCTGCCCGGCCAGTTCGAGCAGCTGCTGCGCAACCTCGTCGCGCTCCTCGCCGAAGCGGGCGCCAAGCCCGAGCATGTCGTGCGGATGACCTGGTACGTCACCGACAAGCAGGCCTATCTCGCCGAGGTCCGCCGCATCGGCGAAATCTACCGTGCGATAATGGGCCGGGTCTTTCCGACCATGGCGGTCGTGCAGGTCGTCGCCCTTATGGAAGACGACGCGCTGATCGAGATCGAGACGACTGCCGTCATTCCCGACTGATCTTTGAATTCAACATTCCGGCCCGACCGTCTGGTGCGCGACGGCCCCGCAAAGAGGAACATGACATGAGCCAGATGAGCCGGTTCGACTGGTCCGATCCCTTCCTGCTCGACGACCAGCTGACCGATGACGAGCGGATGATCCGCGATGCCGCGCGTGCCTATGCGCAGGATCGCCTTCAGCCGCGCGTGATCGACGCCTTCGCGCGCGAGCATACCGACCCGGAAATCTTCCGCGAGATGGGTGCGCAGGGCCTGCTCGGCGTGACCATTCCGGAAGCCTATGGCGGCGTCGGCGCCTCCTATGTCGCTTATGGTCTTGTTGCGCGCGAGGTCGAGCGCGTCGATTCCGGCTACCGATCGATGATGTCGGTGCAGTCGAGCCTCGTCATGTACCCGATCTACAGCTACGGCTCGGAAGAGCAGAAGCAGCGCTATCTGCCGAAGCTGGCCTCGGGCGAATGGATCGGCTGCTTCGGCCTGACCGAGCCCGACGCCGGTTCGGACCCGGGCGGCATGCGCACCCGCGCCACCAAGATCGACGGCGGCTATCGCCTCAACGGCAACAAGACCTGGATCTCCAACTCGCCGATCGCCGACGTGTTCGTGATCTGGGCGAAGTCCGAAGCGCATGGCGACCAGATCCGCGGCTTCGTCGTCGAGAAGGGCGCCAAGGGCCTGTCCGCGCCGAAGATAGAAGGCAAATTCTCGCTGCGCGCCTCGATCACGGGCATGATCAACCTCGACGACGTCGAAGTGGGCGAAGATGCGTTGCTGCCTAACGTGCAGGGGCTGAAGGGTCCTTTTGGCTGCCTCAACCGCGCGCGCTACGGCATCTCATGGGGCTCGCTCGGCGCGGCGGAGTTCTGCTTCCACGCGGCGCGTTCCTACGGCCTCGACCGCAAGCAGTTCGGCCGCCCGCTCGCCGCGACCCAGCTCTACCAGAAGAAGCTCGCCGACATGCTGACCGACATCGCGCTCGGCCTGCAAGCCAGCCTGCGCGTCGGCCGCCTGATGGACGAGGGCCGCTTCGCGCCGGAGATGGTCTCGATCGTCAAGCGCAACAATGTCGGCAAGGCGCTCGATATCGCGCGCATGGCCCGCGACATGCACGGCGGCAACGGCATCTCCGAGGAATATCAGGTCATCCGCCACATGGTGAACCTGGAGACGGTCAACACCTATGAAGGCGCGCACGACGTCCACGCCCTGATTCTGGGGCGCGGCATCACCGATATCGCCGCCTTCTGACGAGGCCCACCCTTCCCCCGGCGACGGGGGAGGGGCGGGAAGGGGCCGCCCGCCACCGCTGCAGGAGCGGCCGGCCCCTTCCCAAAATCCCGCAGCATCGGTGCAGCAAAAAGGGGCCCGTCGACCGGACGGGCCCCTTTTTTTGTGCGCAGCAATTGCGATGCGCGGGATGCTTTCGGCGACGTCCGTTGCCCGCCTCGTCCCCAGTTCACCGCTGCTCGGGTACGCCGATATCCGAGAAATTGCTGATCTTCACGGCACCTTCGGGAAAGCGCGCCACGACATCCAGTTCGCCGCCCATGGCTTCGATAAAGCGGCGCAAATTGCCGACATACATGTCGGTGCGCTTTTCCATCTTGGCGACGGCTGCTTGCCCTACATGAAGCGTTTCGCTCAACATTGCCTGGGTCAGCTGGCGCGCCTGGCGAAGCTCCGCAAGCGACATAGCTTCGGTCAATGCGGCTACCTTGGTCGCGACGGCTGCCTTGCTTTCCGGAGGAAGCTGGTCGCGAAGACCGCTGAACTTGTTTCGGCCGCTCATATCAAACCTTCCTTCCTGAGCAGTTCGAGATGCTCGTCGTAAAGCCGGTCGGCGATGGGTACGAATATCTCGTAAAACCGATCGTCTCCCGTCTTATCACCGCCGATCAATAGGATCGCGTTGCGCAAGGGATCGAACGCATAGAAGACCCTGATGGGCCGCCCGCCGCTCTGCACTCGCAATTCGCGCATATGACCGTGGCGCGAGCCATGGATGCCTGACGAGTAGGGGTGGCCTAGCCGGACATCCCTATTCTCAAGCAGGGTGACATAGGCGGTGACGTCTTCCTGTTCGGTCTGGCTCAGGCTGCGCCACCAGCTACCGAACTCGTCAGTATACTCGACCTCGCATGCCATTCGTGGAATATGCCATGAATGGAATAATTGATCAAGCTGAGCGAGTATGCGGGACGATCAGGCCGCCAGCAATTCCTGCAGATGCTGGCCCTTCTCGTCGGCCAGGGCGGTTTCGCGGGCCTGGGCGAGCCAGCCGGCCGTGCGTTCCGAGGGGGGCAGCGCCTGGCGCCGCTCGCGGATCGCGGCATAGTTGCGCAGGCCGCGTTCGAAGGTGTCGCTATAGCCCTTGATCAGCCGCTGGCAGCGGGCGATCTCGACCGCCAGCGCATTGTCCGACGGGGCGGCTTCGCGGATGTCCTGGAGCCATTGCTCGATGCGGTGCTGCTCCTCGCGGTAGCGCAGCGTCCGTCGGCGCATGCCGCGCATCCGCGACAGCAGCCACAGCACGACGAACCAGCGCGCGCGGGTCGTCTCCACATGGCGGCCCTTCTGGAAGAAGGGATCGAGCCAGCGCTTCAGCCGGTCGGAGGCGAGGATCCTGCCGCCGATCGATTCGGGCAGCGTCTCGCACACCTCCTGCAGGCGCGGGTGCATGAACTCGGTCACGGTCATCAGCTGGTCGGCGCCGACATGAACCTCCTTGCGAACGCGCTCCATGCGGCTCTCGCGCACCTTGAGATCGGCGACGCGGATCGTGTCCTCATAGCTCATCCACAGCGCCAGATGTCGCGCGGTTTCCTCGGTCAGCAGGAAGGGGGCGGCATCGAGCGCCGCGACCGCCTCCAGCCGGTCGAGATAGAGTTCGGCATAGGCCGCGTCCTGATAGTCCATCAGGCGCTGCACCCCGTGGAGCGCATTGGCGTGGGCAGCCGCAGGCAGGGCTGCGCGGAGACGCGCGGCGAGCCGGCGGCCGGTATCGCTGGTCGGCTCGGGCACGTCATGCTGCACCGCTTCGGGCAGCGTCACCGCGCCTTGCGCCGCACGCAGGCCCTCGTCGAAGCCCTTGAGGTTGGACGGGACCGCGATGCCGCTCTGGCGGATCGCCTCCTCGAAGGCGTCGCGGCCGAAGGGCAGGGTGCCACTGCCGGCCAGCGCGCCGAACATGACCGCGCTGATCACGCTGCCCGAACGCTCGGTCGCGGCTTCCATGTCGAAGCCGATGAAGCGCCTGGCGCGGCGGCCGGCCGCCTCGATGATCTTGTCGCTGTTGCCGCGCCCGTCGCCCATCGCCGACTTTTCGGCGATCGAATAGACGCGGTGGGTGGAGGTGATCAGCGTCGTGCGGTCGCCGGTGGAGAAGTTGCGCAGCATGGCGCGGCCCGCTTCCATCAACTCCGAGGCGATGACGATGTCGACGTCGCCGGGCACGGGCATCTGCGCCATGATCGGCAGGCGGCCGTCCACGACCCGGGCCAGCTCGATATAATAGACGGTCGAGCCGGTGCGCTGGGCGACGCCGGGGACCGAAGTGCCCTGCGCCAGCCAGCCATGGTGGCGCGCCATTTCCTGGATCCAGTCGGCGAGCACGCCACCGCCCTGGCCGCCCATGGCGAGGATGGCGATGCAGATGCGGTTGCGATCCGCAGGGGTAACAGCGTTCATCAGAAGGCCCTCGCGGCGCGCGCGCGGTTGTCGCGCTGTTGCAGGAAGCCGATCACGGCGTCGCCGATCCGCTTGCGGAAGCGTTCCCAGCCGGTCGGGTTGGAGACGATGCTCGCCCGGTAGAAGCTGGGGCACAGCACGGCAGCATGGCTGACCTCGCCGCACAGGCCGCAGCCGACACAGCTGTTCTCCACATGCGCCACCGGATCGCGCCGCAGCGGATCGGGGTTGGGCTTGATCGTCAGCGACGGGCAGCCCGACAGGCGGACGCAGCTGTGATCGCCGGTGCAGGTGTCGGAATCGACCCCGAAGCGCTCGCGCACGACGCGCTTGCCCTCCTTGATCGCCTTGCGCACTGCGGGCTTTTCGCGCCGCTGCTTGTTGAGCATGCATTCGGACTGGGCGACGATGATCTTCGGGCCCTTTTCGGGGCTGGTCAGCGCCTCGCGCAGCGCGGCGGTCATCTTCTTCAGGTCATAGGTGCGGTCGATCGTCCGCACCCATTTCGCGCCGATGCCGCGCACCGCGCGCTCGATCGGGTGGCGCGTCGCGCGCTCCTTGTTGTCGGCGCGAGAGGACAGGATGTCCTGGCCACCCGTGGCCGCCGAATAGCCATTGTCGATGATCAGCGTGACGGTGTCGTCCTTGTTGAACACCGCATTGCCGACGCCCGAGGTCAGGCCGTTGTGCCAGAAGCCGCCATCGCCCATCACCGCGATCGCGCGCTTGTCCTTCGGTTTGAACGCCGAGGCGCCGGCGGTGCCCAGGCCATAGCCCATCGTCGTGTTGCCGATGTTGAACGGCGGCAGGATCGAGAAGAGGTGGCAGCCGATATCGGCCGAGACATGCGCGGGGCCGAGTTCACGCTCGATCAGCTTCATCGAGGTGAAGACGGGGCGCTCCGGACAGCCGGTGCAGAAGCCGGCCGGGCGCGCCGGGATCTGCGATGCGACCGGTGCCGGCAGCGGCTCGATCGCCTGTTCGGGCAGTGACAGCGCGGGCTTCCACTCGGCGAGGAACTTGCGCAGCCCTTCGAGCACGACATGCGCGGTATAGTCGCCTGCGCGCGGCAGCACGTCCTTGCCGACGACGCGCGTCTGCAGGTCGGCGCGGCGGACGAGCGTGTTCAGCTCATGCTCGATGAACTCGGGCTGCCCCTCTTCGATGATCATCACCGCCTTCTTGCCCTGGCAGAAGGCCGCGACCTCCTCGGGGATCAGCGGATAGGTGACGTTGAGGCAATAGATCGGCAGCTGCGCCGCGCCGAACGCATCGGCCAGCCCCAGCAGTTCCATCGCCCGGTTGAGATTGTTGTACAGGCCGCCCTGGACGATGATGCCGATATCGTCCTGCGCCGGGCCGAACCATTCGTTGAGCTTGTTGTCGCGCACGAAGGCGATGCCGGCGGGCCAGCGCTGCTCGACCTTCTCGACCTCGTGGAGGAAATTGGCGGGCGGCAGCACGATGCGGTTGGTGTCGCGCACCGGCGAGGCGGCGGCCTGGTCGACCGTCATCGCCGGCCGGACATTGTCCTTGGCGATGAAGCTGCCCGTCATGTGGCAGGAACGAACGCGCAGTTCGAGCATCACCGGCGTGTTCGACGCCTCGGACAGCTGGAAGGCCTGTTCGACCGAATTGACGATGCTGGGCAGGTTGGGGCGCGGATCGAGCAACCACATCTGCGACTTCATCGCGAAGGCGTGGGTGCGCTCCTGCATGATCGAGGAGCCTTCGCCATAATCCTCGCCGACGATGATCAGCGCGCCGCCCTTCACCCCGCCCGAGGCGACGTTGGAGAGCGCGTCCGATGCGACGTTGGTGCCGACGACCGATTTCCACGCGACCGCGCCACGCAGCGGATAGTTGACCGAGGCGGCGAGCATCGCGGCGGCGGTCGCCTCGCTGGCGCTCGCCTCGAAATGCACGCCCAGGCTTTCGAGCAGGTCGTTCGCGTCGGCGAACACGTCCATCAGATGGCTGATCGGCGACCCCTGATAGCCCCCGACATAGGCGACGCCCGACTGGAGCAGCGCCTTGGTGACCGCCAGGATGCCTTCGCCGACGAACTCCTCGCCGGCGCCGGCTTCCAGCTTCCTGACCTCCGCCTTGAACGACCGCTCCGCCATGCCCCTGCTCCCCGATCAGGCCGCGACGAGCGCGAGCACGCGCAGCGGGCTGCCCGAACCGTCGCGGATCTTCAGCGGCGGTGCGACGACGACCGAACCGGTCGGCGGCAGCTGGTCCAGATTCTGCAGGCACTGCAGGCCATAGAGGCCGGCGGCGTGGAGCAGCGTGTGGGCGGGATAGGGCGGCTCGAGCAGATGCGCCTGGCCGGCATCGGTGCCGATCGTCTCGACCCCGAAGCCCAGGATCCTGCGCTCCTCGATCAGGAAGCGGACCGCCTCGGTGCTCGGCCCCGGCGTGTGGGCGCCATCCTCGCGGCGGTTGGTATAGGCGTCGACGTCGCGCTTCGACCAGTCGGTGCGGAACAGCACCCAGCAGCCCGCCGGGATCGTGCCATGCTGCGCTTCCCACGCCTCGATATGCTCGACCTTCAGCAGGAAATCGGCGTCGGCGGCGGCTTCGGCCGAACAGTCGATCACCACCGCGGGCGCGATCAGCTTCTGCGCCGGGATCTTGTCGACCGTATTGTCTTCGAGCTCGGCGCCCGAGACCCAGTGGACCGGCGCGTCGAAATGGGTGCCGGTATGCTCGCCGACGGTGAAGTTGCTCCAGTACCAGGCGACGCCGCGTTCGTCATAGCGCGAGATTTCCTCGCGCGAGAAGGGCGCGCACTGGCCGAATTCGGGGGGCAGGACGAGGACCGGCGTGTCTTCCGACAGCGTCTGCGTGATGTCGACGACCCTGATCTGGTTCTGACTGATCGCCGTAGCGAAATCCATGAGCGTCTGCGTGCTGGACATCGTGCTTCCTCCCAAGCAATGAGCAGTCATCAAGCTGACTCGAAAAACTTGCAGATGCAAGTAAAATCCGGATGGGAAGACAAGCGTGGCTAAGGACCTGCGTCCGCTGGGAAATCCGGGGTCGGAAGACTTCCGCGTCGATGCCTATCCCTTCTATCTGCTGAACCGCGCGGTCAGCCGCTACAATGTCGTGATCGAGGCGGAGCTGCGCGGGCTGGGAATCGACATCCCCACCTGGCGCGTGCTGATGATCCTCGGCGAACAATCCCCCCTCGCCATCGGCCAGGTCGCCCGATCGGCGGTGATCAACCTGTCGACGATGATGCGCATCGTCGAGCGCATGGCGAAGGCCGGCCTCGTCGAAACCCAGCCTAGCGCGCAGGACGGCCGGATCACCGAATTGCTGCTGACCGCCCTCGGCCGCGAGAAGCTTGCCGCCGCGCGCGGCGTGACGGCGCCGATCTACGATCGGGTGACGAAGGGCTTCAGCGCGGCGGATTTTTCGCGGATGCTGACGTTGTTGAATCGGTTGTATGAGAATTTGGAGTAGGGGGGGCGTCAGTTCCAGTTTTGCAGTTCTGTCGCTGGGGATAGATTGCTAGCAACGCTGTGTGGTGCAAACAGATATCTGATATCGGTAATATGTTCTGCTTTTCGGGGGAGGAGGAAGTGGAATTTCTTGGCGATGGGCTCGATGATGTTCTCAATGAATTGTACGAATGCCTCCTAAAAGAGGGTGTTCCCAACACGAGCACGACTGGGGGGTCGGTTGAGTTTCTCGGTGTTACGTTGCGTATCGCCAAGCCTCGTGCTCGGATTAGCCGGTCCCAAACTCGGGCTCGACCATTTAGCGCTCTAGGCGAGCTGCTTTGGTACCTCTCTGGATCAGACAGGGCAGACTTTGTTGGTCGTTACATTCCCTTCTACATCAAGGAGGGAAAGCCGCCCATCGTTAACGGCGCATATGGGCCTAGAATCAGGTCGCGGCACGGTTTCGACCAGCTCGAGCAGGTGATCGAAATTCTGCGGCGAAAAGATGGTAGTCGGCGAGCAGTCATTCAGCTGTTCGAGGCGAATGACCTTCTTGCGGCTGATAAGGTTGACATTCCCTGTACCACAACGATGCAGTTTCATCGCCGAGGTTGCATCCTTCACTTGTCGGTGAATATGCGATCTAACGACGCCTACCTCGGCCTCCCGCACGATGTCTTCTGCTTTACAATGTTGCAGGAACTTGTTGCAGCCGAGCTTAATCTGGAGCTTGGCGAATATATCCACATGGTCGGCAGCATGCATTTGTACGACTGGGACAGAGATAAGGCGGAACGGTATAGGCAGGAAGGCTATCAACGTGCCGCAGAGATGCCTGCCATGCCACGAGCAGATCCTTTTCGGAAGATTGAGCAACTGCTCGCATTCGATCGGCAAGTATGGGCTGGAGAAACCGTCGACGCAGATGCTACGCTGATTGATCCGTACTGGTCCGATCTCGGGAGGCTTGTGCAGATAAGCTTCGCCGGCGAGGATGACGGTACCATCAAGGAAATCTCTGCAAGAATGCACGACAACATATATCATTCCGCAATTGAAGATCAGCGCGACCGTGTCGCTGAGCAGGTTTGCAAAGCTGGCAAGGTACAACAGGTGAACGGTCGATGAAGTGGCCCGCTCGCCAGCCGCGCAAGCAGCAGATATCCGCCCAACTTCTCGCTCACCACCAGACTGTGCGCACTTTGCCCGGCATCGCCGATCCGGTTGCGCGTGACACGCTTGCAATGCAAATCGTAGCCAGCCTTCGGCGGGAGGAGTATTTTGAGGTGATCCGGCGGCGAGGGCCAATCAGCGCAGATCGCGCTGATCCCCACCTCAGCTGCTTCGAAGCAGAACTGGGTGTCGTACATTTTCTACAGCAGAACGCCTATGATGAAGCCGCTTGGCTAGTCTTCCTGATGGTCCACCTCGCAAAGCCGGGTGATAGCGGATGGCGGAGGCTAAGGGATATCTACGGCATGCTCGGGCGAGGGCGCTGGGACTGGGCAACCGTAAGTGCCAATCCGGCCGCGTTCGAACAATGGCTGGCCGCCAACTGGCGGTTGATCGGCGGTAAATTTGGCAACCATCGGAAGTATGAGAGCCTGGAGCCTGGCAAGCAGCGTGCGATGGGTCCAGCGGTAGTTACATATGTACACTGGGTTAATGCCGCCGGGGGACATCAGGCGCTCTTCTCCCAAATTGTCCTAAACGCTGGAAATGATCCGCATATTATATTCGACGCCTTTTATAAGGCTCTACCGGTCAAGGGTTACGGACGCCTTGGTAGATTTGATTGGGCGGCGATGCTGTCACGCTATGGTTTTGCGCCGGCCAAAGCTGGCTCGGCCTATCTAGAACTGGCGACCGGTCCGAAGGCCGGAATGCGCCTCCTGTTTGCTGGGAATTCCAATTCCGGCGTCGGCCCATCACGGCTTCAGGAATGGCTAGACGAGCTTGATGCCACGCTGCAAGTGGGCATGGAGGTACTAGAGGATTCGATATGTAACTGGCAAAAAAAGCCGACCGTTTTCGAGCACTTCAAGGGATAACGCTCTTGGCCCCTCAATATGCGAAGGCCGGATCAGATCGCTTCTAGGATCTGATCCCAAGTCCAGTTACGGCGGAGCCTATGCAAGGCGCCGGGAGCAACGATTCCGCGATGCTGCAGTTGGCCAAGGACGAGGCCCGGCGCTACGCCCAGAGAAACGGCGAACCTCCGAATGGATTCCTCGTGCGGCCTCAAACTCATCAGTTCGGCTTCGCGTTCTTTTGGCACGATCATGGAGGCGGCGAAGTCGTTTGCTTCCTCCTCGTAGGGATCATCGCCATCCGTGCCTTCGGAATCCACAAACGACGATGCTTCATGTAGAAGAAGATGGCCAATCTCGTGAAAAAGCGTGAACCAGAAATGGTCGTCTGCCCGATGCCTGAAGCTCATAAGAATCATCGCCTTGTCGGGCGAGATCATGCGGCTTGCGCCACTGGCACGACAGCCCTTTGGAGCCCGTACCACCACAAGCGCGACGCCGGCATCTGCCATCACTTTAACGAGGGCTGGCATGAACCGGCTAGGCTTGCTGATCTTCGACAATGCCCTGATATCATTAAGACGGGCCTGGAGCGCATCTCTTGACCAAGTAGCCGTCTCCCGAAGATTCGCGTCGAGCTCGCCTTCCCGCAGCCACATCGACGTTGCGCCATCGTGCTGCGTGAACGCCAGCGATCGACGGAACCTCGCTTGGCGTTGGTGGGGGCCGTAGCGTGCGTCCCAAGACTTCAGAGTACTGACGCCGAAGTAGGCCAAACGTCGCTGCAGTTCGGCCGAACGCGCCTTAGCCGCGATTCGACCCTTGCTGCCAGGAGCCGGAATACGGTCCAACCAAGCCTCAGCATCCTCGGGGGATAATTGACTAACTGCTCGAACCAAAGCTTCTTGATATCTCGCCTGCCGGTTCTTCCAGAAGGTGGTTGATCCACCGAGCAGGGCGGAAAGCGCGTCCGCAGTGTCATCGTCGATGATGCCGAACCCACTAGTCAGGTCGCGCAGCTGGGGCATCCCTCCGGCCAGGCGCCCGGCGAGCGTCGAAGCGGATACGCCACGTCGACGCATCGCTGACAGCACGCTGTCGCCGGGTCTGGAGAACCAGTCTTTTTCTTGAAGCTGAACTTCGACAATCGCCATCACCGGATCTCGATCAGCATAATTCTACGAACTTGCTCCCAGGCCACACTACCATCTGCCGAGCGTGGTAGATTTTTGCCCACCGCAATGAACGCTGCTCGGTAGTGTGTACCGAATGAGAAGGAAAGGGAATCCCTTCCTGAAATTTCACCGTCCCGAAACTGGATCAGTTCGTCGGCGGTGAAGAAGGACTCCGCTTCGGCTAGTAGCTCGTGCAACTCTGCGGCTGCCCCCGGTCCGAACTGAGCCTGAGCCTCCTCTATCCTCGTGCAGAGAGCCTTTAGATTCTTGCTGCCATAAGAGACGTTTAGCACGGCGCCTCGCTTAATTCACGAGATGGCCGATGTGCCGGCAAGATCGTTGCTCGTATCATCACTGCGGCAGCGGGGAACCGTGGGGCTTGGCGGCCTGCTTCGCGCGGATCGTATCAATGCGATCCCAGTTGCGCTTTAGTTCCGCGTCGCCTGCGTCGTCCATGTTGATCCGGGAAGCGCTGCATAGTGCGGCCAGCGTGACCATAACGCCACCCACCTCTAAATCTGGCTTACCGACCGGACGGGCGTAAACATAATCGACCAGCGCCAGAGCATCTTCACGCGAGCAGCCGTTGGCCTGCGCCAACTCCAGCGCCTCTTCAACAAATCGATGCGTTCGTTCAGCGCGATTAGACCAGACGGCTATCGGAAAACAGGCCTTCAACCAGCTCTCGACCCGCTCTTGGAATGAAGTGATGCCCAAGCGGCCTCCTCTTGTGTCCTTCTCATAAATGGCGAAATGAAATCAATACAAGGGTAATATAAAGCTACTCAATGATAAGCCCAATCAGGCCATTCTGATTCATGCAGCCAACCTGATTATCAACACCCATGCCGACAGGATCAATTGAGTAGTCCCAGACTGGTTGACCTCGCCGAATACCGATGCCCCCCCCTTGGCATCCACCCCATCTTCCCCCATGGCATTACCGTAAATCCCTTGCCCCATGCGGAAAGTGAGTCATGCCTGCCTCCCGATATCCGATCTTCGACACGCTGCGTCTGCCGGTCATCGGCTCGCCGATGTTCATCGTGTCCGGGCCCGAGCTGGTCATCGCGCAGTGCAAGGCGGGGATCGTCGGGAGTTTTCCGGCGCTCAATGCGCGGCCGGCGAGTCAGCTCGACGAGTGGCTGCACCGGATCACCGAGGAACTGGCGGCGCATGATCGCGACCATCCCGAGCGGCCGGCTGCGCCGTTCGCGGTCAACCAGATCGTCCATCGCTCGAACGACCGGCTGGAGCATGATCTGCAGGTCTGCGCCAAGTGGAAGGTGCCGCTGGTGATCACCTCGCTCGGCGTGCGCGAGGACGTCAATGCGGGGGTGCATGGCTGGGGCGGGATCGTGCTGCACGACGTCATCAACGACCGCTTCGCGCGCAAGGCGGTCGAGCGCGGGGCCGACGGGCTGATCCTCGTCGCGGCGGGCGCGGGCGGGCATGCGGGGACGCTGTCGCCCTTCGCGCTGGTGCAGGAGGTGCGCGCCTGGTTCGACGGGCTCGTCGCCCTGTCGGGGGCGATCGCCACCGGCCGGTCGATCCTGGCGGCGCAGGCGCTGGGGGCGGACTTCGCCTATATCGGCTCGCCCTGGATCGCGACGACGGAGGCCAATGCGGTCGACGGCTATAAGCAGGCGATCGTCGAGGCGGGGGCGTCGGACATCGTCTATTCGAGCTATTTCACCGGCGTGCACGGCAATTATCTGCGCTCGTCGATCGTGGCGGCGGGGATGGACCCCGATGCCCTGCCCGAGCGCGACCCGAGCGCGATGGACTTCGGATCGGCCTCCGGCGCCGATGCGAAGGCGTGGCGCGACATCTGGGGATCGGGGCAGGGCGTCGGCGCGGTCAAGGCGGTCGAAAGCGTCGCCGACCGCGTGGCGACGCTGGAGCGTGATTATGGCGAAGCGATCGCCGCCCTGCGCACCAAGGCCAGTTGGCAGGACTTCTCCGGAGCGTGACGACAGGCGCTTTAGGGATTAGCCTGTCCGCAATGACCGACATCGACTCTGGCGACATCGAACCTGACGATATCGAGCTCGGCGATATCGAGGGTGGCGATATCGACGCCGAGGCGGGCACGGCCAAGCCGCGCCCCCGCAAGCGCTATGCCAGCCAGGGGATGACCGAGCGCCGCGCGCGCATCATCAATGCTGCGCACAATATATTGGGCGAGGGCGGGGTGCAGGCGCTGACGATCGAGCGGCTGAGTCGCGAGGCCGATGTTGCGCCGCGCACGCTCTACCGCCTCTATGGCGACAAGGAAGGCGTCATCTTCGCGACCGTGGCCGAGCGCCTGCGCGAGGTCCGCCGCCACGTCGCGCGCAAGAAGAAGGAGTACAGCATCGAGGTCGTGTTCAAGGAGCTCGACTGGATGGTGGCCGAAATGTACCGCGACTCGCTCTATGCGCGCACGGTGATCGACTTCTATTTCTCATCGGTGCCCCGGCCCGCCGCGATCCGCGAGCTGGGCTCGGTCGCCTATAACCGCTTCCGCAACTGGCTCGACCGGGAGATCATCGCGGGCCATGCCTGCACCGACCTCGACCTGGAGCGGATCGCGCAGGAGCTCGTCGCGACCGAGTTCGTCATCTACCATCGCTGGGCGGTAGGGACGATCGACGGGCCGACCTGCTGCATCGAGCTCCACGCCAATTTCCTGAAGAGCGCGATCCTGTCGCTGGAGGGCGAGGTGCGCCGCCATTATATCGCGCTACTGGCCGAAAAGCACCGCGAACTGGGGATGAGCGAGATCGGCGCTGCGGCCTCCACCAACCGCGCCGAGCGCGACGCCGGGCTTCACTTCACCGGCAGGGCATAGGCGATCAGCTCGTCCGACCGGGGCGTCTGGAACCACATATGCTGCCCCGATGACACCACGACGAACTGGCGGCCGCCGGTGACATAGCTCATCGGCGTGGTCTGGCTGCCGCCGGGCAACCGGTCCTGCCACAGCAGCCTGCCGCTGCGCATGTCTATAGCGCGCAGATTGCGGTCCATCGTCGCCGCGATGAAGAGCACGCCGCCGCCGGTGGCGACCGGCCCGCCGATATTCGGGGTCCCGAGGGTGATGTCGACGGGAAGGGGGATCGGCAGGCGGTCGTTGATCGTCCCTAGCGGAACGTCCCACAGGATGCGGCCGCTGCGCAGGTCGATCGCGGTGAGGCCGCCCCAGGGCGGCGGCGTGCAGGGGGCGCCGAGCGGGGACAGGAGCCACTCGCGCTTGACGTCATAGGGGGTGCCGGCCATCGGCGAGACGTCCTCATGCGCCGACAGCTGGACGGTGCCGCTGCCCCCCGGCTTGCGCGGGCGCAGCTTGATGACCGAGGCGACCCGGCTGCTGTTGACGTAGAAGATCTGCCGCACCGGATCGATCGCGCCGCCGCCCCAATTGGCGCCGCCCGAGGCCGCCGGATAGGTGATCGTGCCGCGCGTTGTGATCGGGGTGAACAGCCCTTCGGAGCGATATTGGGCGATCAGGTCGCGGCATTTGCCCCGGTCCCAGGGGGTGAAGCCCCAGGCCTGATCGGGGGTGATGCTCTGCGGGACGATCGGCTTCGGCAGGCGCGGGCGCGGCTGGGTCGGCGACAGCCATTCGCCGGGCACGCCGCTCTGGGGCACGGGGACCTCGTCGATCGGGAAGAGCGGTGCGCCGGTGCGGCGGTCGAGGACGAAGACATAGCCCTGCTTGGTCGGCTGGACGAGCGCGGGGATGCGGCGCCCGCCCCGGTTGATGTCGACCAGTGTCGGCTGGGCCGGGGTGTCATAGTCCCAGATATCGTGATGGATCAGCTGGCGCGCCCAGATCAGCTTGCCGGTCGCCGCATCGAGCGCGACGGTGCTGTTGGCGTGGCGGTTGTCGCCGGGCCGCAGACCGCCATAATAATCGGGCGAGGCGCTCGACGTCGGCAGGAACACCATGTTGAGGTCGGGGTCGCCCGCGATCACCGACCAGACATTGGCGGCGCCGGTCGTGTGGCGGCTGTCGCCCATCCAGTCGCGGTCGGACCCGCCCTCCTGCGGGATCGGGTCGAAGGTCCAGATCTGGCGCCCGCTGCGCGCGTCGAAGGCGCGGATGATTCCGCGCGGCGCGTTGGCGCGGACATTGTCGAGCACCGACGTGCCGATGACGATGCTGTCGCGGACGATCGCGGCGGGGGCCGCGAGCTTCACCTCGCCGCGATGGTGCAGCTTGCCCGGATCGACGCGGACGGTGCCCTTGTCGCCGAAGCCGGCGCAGGGGCGCCCGGTCCGCGCATCGAGCGCGATCAGCCGCATGTCGACCGTGGCCAGGATGATCCGGGTCGAGCAGGCGGCCGGGCCAGTAGCGGAGGCGGTAGCGGCGGCATCCTGCCACTGCGACACGCCCCGGCAGATATATTGGTCGGGCAGCTGGAAGCGGGTGTCGATGCCCGCATCATAGACCCACTTCTCGCGCCCCGTCGCCGGATCGAGCGCGATGACCCGGCCGAAGGGCGTGCAGGTGATCAGCGAGCCGGCGGCGAGGATCGGCGTCGTCTCGTTGGTGCTGTTGGTCAGCATCGCATCGGGCCGGCGCGCCAGTTCGCCGGTCGAATAGCGCCACGCGACCTTCAGATGCGCGACATTGGCGGGAGTGATCTGCGCGGCGGGGGTGTAGCGGGTGCCACCCATGGTGGCGCCCCACTGATCCCAGCGCGTCTCGCCGGGTCCGCCCTTCGGCAGTTCGAGCGGGCCGAGCGGCGGCATCAGCCTTATCGCCCAACCCACCGCCCAGGTGACCAGGACCAGCCCGAACAGGGCCAGTCCGATGCGCCCGATCATCCGCCCCCGCCGCGCCATGTCAGACCGTAATCGTCGCGATATGGGTGCGAACGGCCACCGTCTCCCCTTCCTCGATCAGGATTTCGCTGAGCGTTCCGCTGCCGGGTGATGGCACTTCGACCGTGGTCTTTGCGGCCTCGATCTCCACCAGCGGCTCGCCGGCCTCGACGCTGTCGCCGACCGCCTTCATCCAGCGTACGATCTCCGCATCCTGCATGCCCATGCCGAACTGGGGCAGCAGCACTTTCATGTTCGCCATGCTGCGCTCTCCTCAGGCGTCGACGGTTTCGCGCGCGCCGACCAGGCGGCGGGCGGCGGCGATGATGCGCTCGGCACTCGGGTAGAGCGCCTTTTCGATCGGGGGCGAGAAGGGCACATGCGTCTCGGCGGTCGCGATGCGCAGGACCGGCCCCCGCAGCGAGTCGAAGGCATGTTCGGCGATCAGCGCGGCGATCTCGCTGCCCGCGCTGCAGCTCTGATGCGCCGGATCGACCGTGATCGCGCGGCCGGTCTTGCGGACCGAGCGCAGGATGATCTCCTTGTCGAGCGGGACCAGGCTGCGCGGATCGACGACCTCGGCCGAAATCCCTTCCTTGACCAGCGTCGCGGCGGCCTTGAGCGCGAGCGGAACGCCGCCGCCGATCGCGATGATCGACAGGTCGGTGCCTTCGCGCTTGATGTCGCCCTTGCCGAGCGGGATCAGGAAGTCGGGATCGTCGGGCATGTCGGACTTCGACGTCCAGCAGGTCGAATCCTCGAAGCACAGCACGGGATCGTCGTCGCGCACCGCCGCCTTGAGCATGCCCTTCATGTCATAGGCGGTCGACGGGACCATGATCTTCAGCCCCGGCACATTCATGAACATCGAATAGTTGCGGTCCGAATGCTGCGCAGCATTGGAGTTGCCGTAGAACAGGCAACTGCGGATCACGAGCGGCAGCCGCGCCTGTCCGCCATAGATGTAGCGCGACTTGGCGATGATGCTCATGATCTGGTCCATCGCCGGGTAGAGGAAGGACGAGATCGTCGCATCGACGATCGGCCGCATCCCCACCATCGACGCACCCGCAGCGGCGCCGATGAAGCCGTTCTCCGAGATCGGGGTGTCGCGGACGCGCTCGGTGCCAAAGGCGTCGACGAAGCCCGTGGTCGTGCCGAACACGTTGCAGATGATGTCCTCGCCCATGATGAAGACGCGCTCGTCGCGGGTCATCTCTTCCATCTGGGCCTGTCGGATGGCCTCCAGGAACGTCACTTTCGCCATGATGATCCTCTCCTCAGGCCTTGATGAAATCGGGGATGGGGAGGCGGTCGACGAACACGTCGTCAAAGGCTTCCTCCTGCGTCGGGTAGGCGCTGTCGCGCGCGAACTGCAGCGCGTCGGCGACCTCGTCGGCGACCTCCCTCTCGATCCGGTCGAGCAGATCGGCGGCGGTGCCCGATGCGATCAGCTTGGCGCGGTAGAGCTTCAGCGGATCGCGCTCGCGCCACTCGTCGACCTCGGCGCCGCGATCGAGCAGGATGCGCCCCATGTTCACCGCATGGTCGGCATAGCGATAGGTCTTGGTCTCGACGAAGGTCGGCCCCCCACCCGTCCGGGCCCGCTCGACCGCCTCGGCGACGGCGGCCTCGACCGCGTCGACATCCTGGCCGTCGACGATGATCGAGGGCATGCCATAAGCCTTGGCGCGCTCGGCAATGTCCTTGACCGGCACCGCGACGCTCGCCGGGGTCGACACCGCATAGCCGTTATTCTCGCAGACGAAGATCGCGGGCAGCTTCCAGATCGCGGCGATGTTCAGCCCTTCGTGAAAGGCGCCTTCGTTGGTCGCGCCATCGCCGAAGAAGCACAGCGCGACGCGGCCATTGCCCTGCATCTTCGAGCCGAGCGCCGCGCCTGCGGCGACGGGCACGCCCGAGCCGACGATGCTGGTCTCGCCGAGACTCCCGACCGAGAAGTCCGACAGGTGCATCGACCCGCCCTTGCCCTTGCAGATGCCGGTCGCCTTGCCGAGCAGTTCGGCCATCAGCGGGCGCAGCTTGGCGCCCTTGGCGATCGGGTGGCCATGGCTGCGGTGGGTGCCGACCATATAATCTTCGGTGTTCAGCGCCATGCAGGCGCCGACGCCGGAGGCTTCCTGTCCGGCATAGGTGTGGAGCGCGCCGGGAATCTCGCCCTGGGCGTGGATCGCCTCGGCGAGATCCTCGAACTGCCGGATGCGCTGCATCCGCCGATATTTTTCGAGACTTCGGTCATTCTGTCCGTCGGTCATGACGTTCCTTTCAGGCGGGTTCGGCGACGCGGACGGGTGCGTCGGCGACGATCAGTTCGAGCGGGGCCGCGTACATCGGCTCTGCCCCGGAAGCGGTGATCGCGTAGACATTCTCCATGTGGCAGGGGCCGAGCTTCGCGCCGAAGAACAGGCTGTCGAGGCTGATCAGCATGTCCTCCTCCATGACGAAGCCCTGCTTGACGCCGGCCAGCCCCGCCGCCGGATAGGCGAGCGGAATTTCCAGCGGCATCAGGCCGATGCCATGCGCCACGACGAGCAGCTTCTCGGGCGCGGCGACGCCCTTCGCCTTCAGATGCTCATAGCCGATGGCGGGCAGGCTGTTGGTCGACACGCCCGGACGCAGCCGGTCGGCCATCAGCAGGAAGGCGTCGCGCAATATGTCGTGCAGCCGCTGATAGTCGTCCGAGGGCTTCCCGATGATCGCCGTCCGGTTGATGTCGATCCAGAAGCCGTCGAGCACGCCCTGCGTTTCGAGGATGACGATGTCCCCGCGCCGCAGCGTGCGCCCGCCCGAAGTGCGGAACAGGTCGGGGATGAACTCGTCCTGGTCATAGGCGCCGCCGAACAGCATCGCCCCCTCATCGACAGGGATGACCCCATTGCGCACCATGAAGTCGCAGATGCCGGCCTGGACATCGTTCCAGTCGGCGCCTTCGTGCAGCAGCGACCCGGCATGGGCGATCACCCGGTCCGCCATCTTGCCGACCGTGCGATAGCGGGCGAGCTCCTCCTGCGTCTTCACCACGCGCACGCGCATCATGAAGTCGAGCGCGTCGACAAAGGCATGCGGCACCTGCCGCGCGACGGCGGCGGAGACGCGATGCTCGTCGAAGCCGATCCGCCCGCCCGACAGGCCGTGATCGGCCAGCGCGCGGGTGATCGCCGCCGCGATGTCGGGCTGGCATTCGCCCCGGATGGCCCCTGCGACCGACATCGCATCCTCGGCGAGCCGGCTGCCCTTGCGATCGGGATCGGCATAGCGGCTGACCTCGCAGAAGTTCAGCATGTCGAAGGTGCGGATCTCGTCATAGGTGCAGGCGTCGGCGCGGGCGCGGTTGAGCACGGCGACGATGCCGACATTCGCTTCGGGAATGACGAGGGTCACCGGTTTCGCCGGATCGGCGAAGACGATGGCGCCGGCAAAGGGCTCCATCTGCGTCCAGCGTTCGAGGACCGAATGATAGCCGATGGCGTAACGCACGTCGTGCGGATGGGTCAGCACGACCGCGTCCAGCCCCTCGGCCGCCAGCATTGCGCGAAGGCGCTCTGCGCGGGGGTTGGCCATGTCAGGCGGCCTCGTGCGCCGGAACGGCGTCGCCGGAGATGTCCGGCTGGTCCTTGCCCTGGTGCAGGTCGCGCAGGAACTCGTGGTTCATGATGAACCGGACCTCGCCTGCATCGTCGGTATAGGCGACTGCGCCGTGGCCGAGGAACAGATATTCGGTCGGCTCGACGCAATGCGCCTCGGCGTGGCGCGATCCGATCGGCTCATAGCCATAGGTGCCTGCGGGGGCCGAGCCGACGTCGTAGATCAGCTCGCCCTTGGTGACGAAATACTGGCCATGGCCGAGATGCCAGTGCGGTGCGAAGGTCGCCCCCGGCTCCATCTGCACCCACAGCACCCAGTCGCCGGTCTCCTCGCTGTAGCGGAGCAGGCGGATGGTGGTGCCCGAACCCAGCTGGTGCGGCTTGGCGTCGGCGATGTTGACGATCAGGTCGCCGAGCTTTCCCGGATCATGTTCGATGGTCATTGTCCTCGTCCTTTCGGTTACATCGTTGCGGTCAGACCCTCGTCGGCGATGATCACTGCGCCATGGATGGCGCTCGATCGCGGATCGGCGAGGAAGCAGATGACCTCCGCCATCTGGGCGGGGTCCATGAAGAAGATGCCGCGCGGGGAGGGGTGGTCCTCCATCAGCGCGGCGATGGCCTTTTCGCCTTCGGGCGTGCGCAGCCCGGCGGTCAGCGGGGTCGCCACCGATCCCGGACAGACGCAGTTGATGCGGATGCCCTGCGATCCGAGTTCGGCGGCGAGCGTGCGGGCAAGCATCGCGACGCCGGCCTTGGACGCCGAATAGGCGCTGTCCCCGGCGCGCCCCGCTATGCCCGAGACCGAGCCGACGAAGATCACCGATCCGGCACGCTTCGCCAGCATCGCGGGCAGCACCGCATGGGTGACGTAGAAGCTGCCCTTCAGGTTGACGTCGATATGCCGGTCGAACAGCGACAGCGGGCTTTCGGGAACCGGATTGGGCGCCCAGATCGCTGCATTGTTGACCAATATGTCGACGCTGCCCGCCTCGGCGGTCAGATCCTCGACCGCTCGGGCGACGGCGCTCGCATCTGCGATGTCGACCTGCCGGCCTGCCGCGATCAGCCCGCTTCGCGCCGCCGCGTCGATATCCGCCTGGGCCACGTTGGAGAGCACCAGCACCTTGGCGCCCTCGCGCGTCAACTGCGCGCTGACCGCCTCGCCGATGCCCGAGGTGCCCCCCGTGACGAGCGCGACCTTGCCGGCGAAGCGGCTCATTGCGCGGTATATCCGCCGTCGACGACCAGTTCGGAACCGTGCATGTAGCCGGCTTCGTCGGACGCGAGAAAGCGGACCGCCTTGGCGATGTCGATCGGGTCGGCCATGCGGCCGATCGGATGCGCCGGCCCCATGCCGTCGAGCGCTGCCTGCACCGACGGGAAGAAGCCCTCGTCGACGAAGCGCTGCATGATGTGGTCGACCATGCCGGTCTTCACCCCCGAGGGATGGACGGTGTTGATCCGGATCTTCTGCCCGAGCGCGGAGAATTCCATCGCGCAGGCCTTGGAGAACAGCCGCACCGCGCCCTTCGATGCGCAATAGCCGGTGTGGAGCGCCGAGCCGATCAGGCCGGCGACCGAGGAGATGATGATGATCGAACTGCCGTGCGGTGTCGTAGCACCGGTGCGGGCCATCAGGTCTGCCGCGACCTTGGTGCCGAGGAAGGGGCCGTCGACATTGACCGCCATCTGCTTGCGCCATTGCTCCAGCGTGGTGTTGGCGAGGCGTTCGACCACGGCGATGCCCGCGACATGGACGAGGATGTCGAGCCGCCCGTTGCTTGCTTCGATATCCGCTACGACCTTCTGCCAGTCGCCTTCGTCGGTGACGTCGAGCTTCAGATAGCGACCGTTCGGCACCGCCTGGGTGAAGGCGCCGCCGTCATCGACCATGTCCGCACCGACCACCGTGGCGCCGGCCTCGGCGAGCGCGGAGGAAATCACGCTGCCGATGCCGCCGGTGCAGCCGGTGACGAGGGCGACGCGTCCTTCGAGCGATCCGATCATTCAGTCTCTCCTTCGATGTCTTTTTCGGTAATCGGGGTGCACAGGCGGATTTCGGGCTGGCCGTCGACGCAGTCCCAGCCGGCCGCCGACATGGCGACATGATAGGGCATGTCGGCATGGGCGGCCTGCGCCTCGGCGGTGGCGAACAACTCGGTAAAGTAGAACAGGTTGGCATCGTCCTGCGCGCGCATCACCTGCCAGATCAGCGCGTCGGGTTCGTTGGCGCGCACATCCCTCTGGAGCTTCGCGACGAGACGTGCGAACTCCTCGGCCCGTCCGGGCTTGGTCCTGACGATCATGACGACACCGATCATTCGGAGAGTCTCCCTTGGTGAATATGGAATGGCTGCAGCAGGCGGCGAAGCTCGCACAGGGGCCGGACCCGAAGGCTGCGGCTCGGCTTGTCGAGCGTCTGCTGCGAGAGGCGCCCGGCGATCCCGACGTGCTGACGGTTGCCGGAATTGCTGCGCAGCGAAGCGGCGATATCGAGGCGGCGCTGGCATATTTTGCCGCCGCGCGATCGGCCGATCCGGCGAATCCCGCGCGGCTGGTCAACCAGGCGGTGGCGCTCAAGCAGGCGGGTCATCTCGACGAGGCGATCGCGGCGCTGCGCCGCTCGCTCGACCTGCGGCCCGATGCCCCCGTCGCGCTCGCCAATCTCGGCTCCTGCCTGATCGCGGCCGACCGGGCCGACGAAGCGCTGGTGCCGTTGCGGCAGGCCGTCGCGGTCAAGTCCGACCATGTCGAAGCCTGGAACAATCTCGGGGTCGCGCTGGCGAATGTCGGCAAGCCCGCCGACGCCGTGCCGGCCTATCGCCGGGCGCTGGCGCTGCGGCCGAACTATGCCGAGGCCGCGCTCAATCTGGTCGACGCGCTGGTCGCGCAGGGTGAGGCTGCCGAAGCCGAGAGTCTGGCCAGGACATTGCTGGCGGCGATGCCGGGGCACCCGCGCGCCTCCAACCAACTGGCGGCGATGCTCGACGCCCGAGGCGATCTGGCTGGGGCCATCGCTCTGTATCGGCAGGCGCTCGAACGCGGGCCGAACCATGCATTGGGGATCAATCTGGCGATGGCGCTGCTGCGCACGGGCGAAAGCCGCGAGGCGCTGTCCGTATGCGATGCGCTGATGGCTGCGTCGCCGAGTATCACCACGCCGCTGGCGCTGCGCTGTGCTGCGCTGGAGAGGCTGGGGGAAGGCGAAGATCTGGCCGAGCTCATGGCGCTCGACCGTTTTGTGACCGTGATCGATGTCGAGCAGGCCGACGGCTTCGAGACCATGGCGGCCTTCGATGCGGCGCTGCTTGCCGAACTTGAGGTGCATCCGTCGCTCACCTTCGAGCCCGAAGGCCTGGTAACCCGCGCGGGTCGGCAGAGCGACGAACTGGCCCATGACGAGAGCCCTGCGATCGCGGCGCTCGCGCGGCTGGCGCGCAAGGCGCTCGGCGACTGGCACGATGTGCAGCGGGGCGACGATCACCCCTGGCTGCAAGCGCGGCCCGACGACTGGTCGTTGACCTTGTGGGGCACGATCCTGGCACCGGGCGGGGAGGTCGGTTCGCATATCCACGCGCCCAACTGGCTGTCGGGCGTCTATTATCCGGCGTTCCGGCCGCCAGCGGGCGGCACCGAAGGCTGGTTCGCGATCGGTGCGCTGCCGGAGGCGCTGGGCGGTGGCGGGACGCTCCACCTGCGCGAGCCGCGCGCAGGACGGATGATCCTGTTCCCCTCCTATCTGTGGCACTGCACGCTGCCGTTCGGCGGAGACGAGCCGCGGATCAGCTTCGCCTTCGATCTGGTGCCAAAGGGCACGGGCAATCGCCACAAACTGCGGCGACGCACCGTGCAGGAATGATGGTCCGGCTCGCCGCCACCTGGGCCGCGAGGTTTGGGAAGACGGCTTCGGAGGTACGAGCCGGACCACCAGGCGGCGTCAGAGCTTCACGCCAAGCTCGATCCCGAACGAACGGGGCGGAGCATAGTTGGTGAAGTTGAAGAGGCCGGCCACCGAGTTGGCCGAAACCCGATAGGTTTCGTCCAGAAGGTTGCGGGTGAAGACCGACACCCGATAGCGTTCCGTGGGATCGGCCCACTGGATGCTGGCGCCCACCAGAGTGCGCGCCTCACCCTGGGTGAAGGGCGCGTTCAGCGTGACCGATTCATATTGTGCCTGATAGTTGACGTCGGCGTTCAGGCTGACCTGCCCCCAGTCGGTCGGCGGGAAGGCATAGTTGGCCGAGGCGTTGGCGGTCCATTTGGGGACGTTGCGCAGCTTCAGGTTGGAGGCATCGTCGTTCGTCCCGTTGCCGTCGACGTCGGTGAAGAACTCCAGATATTTCGCCTTCTGATAGCCGAGCGAGGCACCCAGGGTCAGGCCGTCGACCGGCACCGCGCTGGCTTCGAGTTCGAGGCCGTAGACCTCGGCCTTGCCGGCGTTGGTGGTGCGCGTCTCCTGTCCGGGCAGGCCGGTGATCGGATCGATGAAGGGCACCACCGCGTCGCGCTGCAGGTCGTCATATTTCACGTAGAAGGCGGCGAGGTTGAAGCGCAGGCGACGATCGGCGGTTTCGGTTTTCAGGCCGAACTCGAAGCTGTCGGCTGTCTCCTCGCGGAAGGGCAGGGCGGATGTCGCCGACATCGCCTGCTCATTATAGCCGCCCGACTTGTATCCCTGGCTGTAGGTGAAATAATTGTTCACCCCATCGGTGATTTCCCAGCGATAGCCGGCGCGGAAGGTGGGCTTCGAAAAGCTGGCCTTGTCCGAAAATTCCGGCCAGAAGCCGCCCTGCACTATCGAGCGCCGCACCTGCGGCCGGACCGAGAAGGTCTTCTTCTCCTTGGTGTAGCGGCCGCCGAGGAAGACCGAGAAGGGGTCGCTGACCTTATATTCCGCCTCGCCGAACGCCGCATAGCTGTCGACCTTGTAGTCGGCGGTCGAGATGTTGGGATCGGTCAGCGCAGTCGGATCGCCGAGAAAGCGGAGGAAGCCGAGGAAGGAGGTCGCGTTCGCGTCGAGCTTCTGGCCCCAGTACATCGATCCGACGGTGAACTTCAGCTTGTCGGAGAAGTCAGACGAGAAGCGCGCTTCGAGGCTGTACTGGTCGCGCGTGTCGTTGCGGGTCGATACGAACAGATAGGCGCTTTCGCCGGTATAGTCCGACGGCAGGATCGACTTCACCTTGCGATAGCCGCCGACGACGGTAAGCGAGCCGATATCCTGCATATTGTGCTCGACCCGCACATAGCCGCCGTCGACGTTGATGCGGTGGCCGTTCAGCGTGCCGGGGCAGGTCGGTGCGTTGGCGTTGCCGCGGCACAGCGTCGTGCCGGTGTCGAACGGGCTCGCGCCGGTGGTCTGGATGCCGGGGAAGCCGAGCACGTCGAACAGGAAGCCGGCGGGGGATTCGTTGACGCTGGGCGGGGAGTCGCCACGGTCGCGCAGCATTTCGTAGGTGAACAGAACGTTGGTATCGGGACCCGGCTCCCACAGCAGCTTGGCGCGGCCGCTGAAATAGCGGGTGCCGCCCCAGCGCTGGCCGCGTGCGGGCACGTCCATCGGGATGAAGTCGACATTGTTCGTCTTGGTCAGCCGGTAGAAGCCGTCGCTTTCCTGGAAGGAACCGGCCACGCGGAAAAACAGATTGTCGGCCAGCGGCAGATTGATCGCGGCCTTCACGTCCTTGGTGTTGAAGCTCGAATAACCGAGCCGCATTTCGGCACCGAAGGTCTTTTCCGGGCGCTTGGTGATGACGTTGACGACGCCGCCGACGGTGTTCTTGCCGAACAATGTGCCTTGCGGGCCGCGCAGCACCTCGATCCGGTCGATGTCGAACAGGTCGAACAGCTGGGTCTGGACGTGGGCGAGCACGAAATCGTCGACGACCACGCCGACCGCCGGCTCGAAGGTCAGGATGATGTCGCCGGTCGACTGGCCGCGAATGCCGATCGAGGCGGCGTTGAAGCCGGGGACGTTGGTGATGACGACGTTCGGCACGTCACCCGCGAGAGCGCGGATGTCGGTCGCGAATTTCCGCTCGATCGCCATGGAGGAGAAGGCGGTGACCGCGACCGGGGTGTCCTGAAGCGATTCCCGCACGCGGCGGGCCGTGACGACGATTTCTTCCAGGCCGGCCGTCTGGCCCTGCCGTTCCGGCTCAGGCGCGGTCTGCGCCAGCGCCACGGTGCTCGTCGATGTCAAGAAGGCGATAGTCGCCGTTCCCAGGGCGCGCGTCGCACCCCGGAGCAGTCCTTTCATGGCTCTCTCTCCGTCCCTTCGGGACCGTTCGCTGCTCGCGAGCGAATCGGCTGCCCCTCCTCGCGATCCATCCGATCGCCCCTATAAAGGAACATAGATGGTCATTTTTGAAAAGAGCAAAAAACATGCATGAATGATTTTTTTACGGGCCCGGAGAGCGCGGGTTGTCCTTGTTACCTATTCTTTTGAAAAAGAATAATTTTAGGTTGTGAAGGTTGCGTGGAGTGGGCTGAGACATGGCGCTTCAGCGTGACGATTTCGCCCGCCCTTGTCTGCACGGTTGCCGAATATGTCGGCTCTGATGCTGCACAGCATGTCGTGATTGCGGCGATAGCGGACGGGCTCTTGCCCTTGACCGGCGGCCGTCTACAGGCTGGGGTCTGAGACGCTGCGGTCGGGTTGGCCACAGGAGGAGAATGGCGTGATCCGGAAACATGGTCCCTGGGCCCTGCTGGCGGCGATCGGCGCCTTCGCGCTGGCGGTCGTCGCAACCAGCCGGGGCGAGATGATCAACGCTCTGTGGATCGTGACGGCGGCCGTCAGCGTCTTCCTGATCGGCTATCGCTATTATGCGCTTTTCATCGCGCGCACCGTGATGCGGCTCGACGGCGCGCGACCCACGCCGGCTGTCCGGCGTGGCGACGGACTCGATTATGTGCCGACCGAGCGCAGCGTGCTGTTCGGCCACCATTTCGCGGCGATTGCCGGGGCGGGGCCTCTGGTCGGGCCGGTGCTGGCGGCGCAGATGGGCTATCTGCCGGGCACGCTCTGGATCCTGGCAGGCGTCGTGCTGGCGGGCGCGGTCCAGGACTTCATGATCCTGTTCATCTCGATGCGCCGCGACGGCCGCTCGCTGGGGGAGCTGGTGCGCATGGAGATGGGCATGGCGGCCGGCACGATCGCGCTGATCGGCGCCTTCATGATCATGGTCATCATCCTCGCCGTCCTGTCGCTGATCGTCGTCAAGGCGCTCGCCGAAAGCCCATGGGGCAGTTTCACGGTCGCAGCGACCGTCCCGCTCGCGCTGATGATGGGCGCCTATACACGCTGGATTCGCCCCGGCCGCATCGGCGAGGTGTCGCTGTTCGGGCTCGTCGGCCTGATCGCCGCGATCATCTTCGGCCAAGCTGTCGCGCAGTCGCCGGTCTGGGGACCCGCCTTCACCTTCACCCCGCTCCAGCTCTGCTGGATATTGATCGGCTATGGCGGAGTCGCAGCGATACTGCCCGTCTGGCTGCTGCTGGCGCCGCGCGACTATCTGTCGACCTTCCTGAAGATCGGCGCGATCGCCGCGCTCGCGATCGGGATCGTCATCATGGCCCCGCCACTGCGCATGCCGCCGCTCACGCAGTTCATCGGCGGGGGCGGGCCGGTCTGGTCGGGCGGGCTCTTCCCCTTCCTGTTCATCACCATCGCCTGCGGGGCCGTGTCGGGCTTCCACGCGCTGATCTCCAGCGGGACCACGCCCAAGCTGATCGCCAGCGAGGATCATGCGCCCGTCATCGGCTATGGCGCGATGCTGATGGAGGCCTTCGTCGCGATCATGGCGCTGGTCGGGGCGTCGATCCTCGATCCGGGCATCTATTTCGCGATGAACAGCCCGGCCGCGGTGCTCGGCAGCGACCCCGCCAGCGCCGCCGCCGCCGTCACCGCCATGGGCTTCCCGATCGCGCCGGACGTGCTGACCCAGGCGGCGAAGGATGTCGGCGAGGCGACCATCATCTCGCGGACCGGCGGCGCGCCGACGCTGGCTGTCGCCATGGCGGAAATCTTCAGCCATGTGATCGGCGGCAGCGCGATGAAGGCCTTCTGGTATCATTTCGCGATCCTGTTCGAGGCGCTGTTCATCCTGACGGCGGTGGATGCCGGCACGCGTGCGGGGCGCTTCATGCTGCAGGATCTGATCGGCACGGTGGTGCCATCCTTCCGCGACAGCGGCGCGGTGGTGCCGGGCCTGATCGCCACGGCGCTGTGCGTCGGCGCCTGGGGCTTCTTCCTCCACCAGGGCGTGACCGATCCGCTGGGCGGGGTGAACACGCTGTGGCCGGTCTTCGGCATCTCGAACCAGATGCTCGCCGCCATCGCGCTGATGCTGGCGACGGTGGTGCTCTTCCGGATGAAGCAGGATCGCTATGCCTGGGTCACGCTGGTGCCGACCGGCTGGTTGCTGATCTGCACGACCACGGCCGGCTGGCTGAAGATCTTCTCGACCGATCCGAAGGTCGGTTTTCTCGCCCACGCGGCCCTCTTTTCGGACGCGGCAGAGCGGGGTGAGCTGCTTGCCCCGGCCAAGTCGGCCGAACAGATGGCGCGGATCATCTTCAACGATCGCATCGACGCCGGGCTTTGCGCGCTGTTCCTCGTCGTGGTGCTGGCGATCGCGGTCTTCGCGCTACGCAGCTGCCTCGCCGCGCGTCGTCTGGATCGACCGAGCGTCCACGAAATCGGCAGCGAGGCGATGGCCTGATGGGCGCGCTGTTCGACCTGCTCGCGCGCACGGCGCGCATGATGGTGGGGATGCCCGACTATGGCGTCTATCTGCGGCACATGGCCGAGCATCATCCCGACCAGCAGCCGATGGACCGCACGGCTTTCTTCCGCAACCGGCAGGATGCGCGCTATCGCGGCGGCGGCGGGCGTTGCTGCTGACGGCCGAGCAATGTGCGCCGGCCGCCAGCAGCTATACCCTCAGATGCGCGTGCCGCCGCGCGCCTCGACCATGTCCTGGCGGTTGGTATCGAAGTCGCTCGCATCGTGCCGCTCGCGCAGCTGCATGTCGGGGCTCCCGACCGCGCGGTTGACGATGCGTCCGCGCTGGACGGCAGGGCGTTCCGCGACTTCCGACACCCAGCGGTCGAGATGGGGATAGTCCTGGACCGACAGGAATTCCTGCGCGCCATAGGCGTCGCGCATGATCCCGCCATACCAGGGGAAAATCGCGATATCGGCGATCGTATAGTCGTCGCCCGCCATGAAACGGTTCGCGCCAAGATGGGTGTCGAGCACGTGGAGCTGGCGCTTGATCTCCATCGCGAAGCGGTCGATCGCATATTCGATCTTGATCGGCGCATAGGCGTAGAAATGGCCCAGGCCGCCGCCAACATAGGGCGCCGATCCCATCTGCCACATCAGCCAGTTCATCGTCTCGGCGCGACGGTGGAGATCGGTCGGCAGGAAGGCACCGAATTTCTCGGCGAGGTAGAAGAGGATCGACCCGCTCTCGAACAGGCGGACCTTGGGATCGACCGAGCGGTCGACCATCGCCGGGATTTTCGAATTGGGGTTGATCGACACGAAGTCGCTGCCGAACTGCGCGCCTTCCTGGATCGGGATCAGCCAGGCGTCATATTCGGCCCCGGCATGGCCGAGGGCGAGTAGCTCCTCGAGCATGATCGTGACCTTCTGGCCGTTCGGCGTGCCGAGCGAATAAAGCTGCAGCGGATGCTTGCCGACCGGAAGCTCCTTGTCATGCGTGGCGCCCGAGACGGGGCGGTTGATGCTGGCGAAGGCGCCGCCGCTCGGCTTCTCCCAGGTCCAGACGCTGGGCGGGACATAGCCCGGGGGGAAGTTGTTCGCGGGGTCCTGATCGGCCATCGTCGTTCCTTGGGAGATTTGGTGTTGGGCAAGGCCAAAGCGGAGGCTATGGCCGGGGGCAAGCAGACATGATCGCAAAGATCGTATCGCGGCCAGAAAGTTCAACCACCGGAGGCGCCGCGCACAGGGAAGAGGATGCACCATGCGGGTCAACGCTCTCGACCATGTCAACATCGTCACCGACGACCTCGACGGCACGGCGCGCTTCTATGCCGAACTTCTGTCGCTGGAGCGCCGCGACGGTCCGCCGCCTTTGCGGCCCGAACATGTGCAATGGATGTACGATGCCGGCGGCCGCCCGATCCTCCACCTCAACAGCATGGATTGCCCGCGCTTCTACGACCGCCCGGTCGAAGCGGGGCCGACCGGGCCGATCCACCATGTCGCGCTCAATTGCTCGGGATTCGAGGAGGTGCGCGGGCGGCTCGACGCGATGGGCGCCGATTACCGAACCAACAGCGCGGATTCGATCGAGCTGAAACAGATCTTCACCCAGGACCCCAATGGCGTTCTGCTCGAACTCAACTTCTTCGAGGGGCCTGCGTCCGCTTAGGGGCGGACTGCGGCCGGGTCAGCACCTCCGCCTTGGCCAGGCATTCGCGCCACTCGCTCGCTTCGCCCGAGTCTGCGACGACGCCCGACCCGATGCCATAATGGGCGAAGGGCGCACCGGTCGGCCAGTCGAGGGTGCGGATCGCGACGTTGAACTCGGCCGATCCGTCGGGCGCGAACCAGCCGATCGACCCGGTGTAGATCCCGCGCGGCTCGGGTTCGACCGCCAGGATCGCCTCGGTCGCGCGGATCTTGGGCGCGCCGGTGATCGAGCCGCAGGGGAACAGCGCGCGCAACAGGGCTTCGGCGCCGATGCCTTCGCGCAGGGTTCCGGTGACAGTCGAGGTCATCTGGTGGATCGTAGGATAGGTCTCGACGTCGAACAGGCGCGGGACCGAGACGCTGCCGGGCTGGCAGATGCGCGCGATGTCGTTGCGCAACAGATCGACGATCATCAGATTTTCGGCCTGCTGCTTGGGATCGTCCGAGAGCGCTGCGACGGCGAGCCGGTCCTTCTCCGCGCTGGCCCCGCGGGTCGCCGTGCCCTTCATCGGCCGGCATTCGATCGCCTGCCCGTCGCGGCGGAAGAACAGCTCGGGCGAGAAGGACAGGATCGACCGGTCGGCGGTGCGGACAATGCCACCATGCGGCGCCCGGGCCTGGTCGCGCAGCGCCGCATAGAGCGCCACGGGATCGCCGCTCACCGGCACCCGGCAGGGAAAGGTCAGGTTGATCTGATAGACGTCGCCGGCCGCGATCAGGCGCTGGACCTCGGCGAAGGCCGCTGCATAGGCCTGACGCTCGATCAGGGGGTCGGCGGGGCCGACGGCGCCCGCCCCGGCTTCCAGCTCCGCGGTCCAGTCTTCAGACAGATCGGAGAAGCCCTCGAACAGCCCGAACCACAGAAGCGGTCCGCGTTCGGGCGGCAGCGGTCGCGCCAGCGCCGCCAGCCGGGGCTCGAGCGCCAGACCCGCCTCGAAGGTCAGATAGCCCGCCGCGTGCAGCCCGCTCGCCAGTGCCCGATCGAGCCGGGTCAGCGCTTCGCCGACCTCTTCGCCCGTCCGGGCGACGATGCTGTCGACCGGCTTCGCATAAAGCCGGTCCCTGCCCGATGCGGCGAGGACAGCGAATGTGCCCGACAGATCGGGAGCCGGAGCCATGGATCGGATCAGGCGCCCCGCGCCAGCGCGATGGTCGAGCGCGCGACGCCATTGGGCAGCGCGCCAGGCTTCGCGACCGAAATCTCGGCGCGCATCACGCGCGGATCGGCGAGCAGCGCCTCGCCGAGCTGGCGCGCGAAATTCTCGATCAGGCCGATGCTCCGGTCGGCCAGCCGCCGGCATTCCTCGACGATGCGGTTATAGTCGATCGTATCGTCGATCGTGTCGGCCTCGGGCGGCAGGATATCGAGCTGGACCGCGACGATCAGCGACTGACGCCGGTTCTTCTCATGGCTGTGCACGCCGATGAAGGCCTCGACACGGATGTCGTCGACGCAGACGCGCTGGTGGAGGACGACCGGGGCCGAGCGGCTGCGCCGATAGGGTGCGGTCGGTTCGAGCGACCCGTCCACCGGTGCCCGGTCGATCATGCGCTTGCCTTGTGTCATGCGTCTTTCCCTGCAGGCCCGGATCAACCGGCTAGACTATCGCGGTCGGTTCGGCGAGGTGGCCGGGAGTCCAGGCTGTCGGGCCCCCGCTTCATGCGGCGGCTCCGTCGGATCACGACCTCCCCAGTCCGATTCGCCGATTGCCATCGCTGGGCCGCGAAGGCAATGCGAAGCCATGAGACTGCGATCGCTCCTGTTCGTGCCCGGCGACCGGCCGGAGCGTTTTCCCAAGGCCGCCGCCAGCGGCGCGGACGCGCTGATCCTCGACTTGGAGGACTCGGTCGCGCCCGCAGCCAAGGCCGGCGCGCGCGAGGCGATCGTCGAATGGCTGCGCTCGACGCCCCCGGTGCCGAGCTTCGTCCGCATCAACCCGCTCGACTCCGAGCATGTCGGCGCGGACCTGCGCGCGATCACGGCGGCGGGGCCGGCGGGGGTCGTGCTGCCCAAGGCCGAGGGGCAGGGCTCGGTCGCGCGGCTGGTCGAACTGGCCGGTGCCGACTGTCCGCCGATCCTGCCGATCGCGACCGAGACGCCCGCCGCCATCTTCGCGCTGGGCAGCTACCCCGCCTATGCCGAGCGTCTGATCGGTATGACCTGGGGCGCGGAGGATCTCCCGGCGGCGATCGGCGCAGCCAGTTCGCGCGAGGAGGACGGGCGCTACACCCCGCCCTATGAGATGGTCCGCGCGCTGACCCTGTTCGGGGCCCATGCCGCCGGCGTCGCCGCGATCGAGACGGTCTATCCGAACATCGCAGACAGCGAAGGCCTCGCCGCCTATGTCGCACGCGGCCGGCGCGATGGCTTCACCGGCATGATGGCGATCCACCCGTCGCAGGTCGAAACGATCAATCGCGGCTTCAGCCCGAGCGAAGCCGAGATTGCCCATGCCAAGGCCATCGTCGCGCTGTTCGCCGCCCATCCGGGGGTGGGTGCGCTCAAACTCGACGGCAAGATGGTCGACCGGCCGCACCTGAAGCAGGCCGAGGCACTCCTGGTCCGCGCGGACGGGCTTTAGTCCGTAAAGGTAAAGATGGCCGCTTTCAGCCGCTGGATCGCGCGGCCGAGATGGGGTGGGAAGCCGCCTTTCCGCTATTGCAACAGTTGAGCGGTGGGCGGACACTCCATGAGGAAATGGCGACGTGGGGAGGAGTGTGGTGATCAGAGAAAAACTCGCCTTCGCTGGATGCGCTTTACTGGCGGCGTTGCCTTCCCACGCACAATCAACAACCTCGTTGGTCGAGGCGAAGCTGACCCACGTCGAGGACATATCTTCGCTGCCGGAAGCCCCGCGCATCTGTCTCGATGAGAAATGCGAGATGATCATAGACGGTTCATTCCGTACGACCTTTACAATCACGCGCAGGCTCGTCGGACCAAAAACTCCAGCAACGGTTTCCACCATGCAGGCTTCCGCAAGGCCTCGCACGGGGCTCAGCTACTATCTCGTTGTCACAGCGTCGAAGGATGGGCCTCGGATTGAATGGGCAGGCCTAGCGACGGGAGGTTTGTGCTTGGACGTGACGGAAGCAGACCGATGGGGCTTGCGCGCTGCCCTAACTCGTTTTCCATGCACGAAGAAATGACCATAAATGGAGCCTGAGGCGACTTAAGACATCGGACCTGAACAATCGGCAGCTTTCAGAGCACACGCCTTTGTCGCGCTATGACTGGCATTGGGTCGGTACTCGGCAGGCCGCTTTTATCACCCTACGACCTAAGCCGCAGGCTTCCGCCGCAGCAGCGCCGACCGCAGGCATTCGCACACGACCTCGTCGCGCTGGTTCACCAGGCGGTGGCGGAAGGTGACTATGCCGGCGTCGGGGCGTGAACGGGATTCGCGCAGTTCGACGACCTCGGTCTCGGCGCGCATCGTGTCGCCGATGAACACCGGCTTCGGCATGACCAGCTTGTCATAGCCGAGATTGGCGACGAGCGTGCCCAGCGTCGTGTCGCCGACGGACAGACCGACCATCAGCGCGAAGGTGAAGGTGCCGTTGACGAGGATCTGCCCGAACTCGCTCTGACGCGCGGCCTCGGCGTCGAGGTGCAGCGGCTGCGGATTGTGGGTCATCGTCGAGAAGAGGAGATTGTCGGTCTCGGTCACCGTCCGGCGGATGTCGTGCGTCAGCCGATCCCCCACCGTCCACTCGTCGAACCAGCGTCCCGCCATCGCGGCCTCCTTCTGCTTGGGCTGTCGCGAGGATAGAAGGCGCGGCGCGCCCGGCAAAATCGAAACATTGCCCAGTGGCACATAGACGCGACCTATGGCCGGCGCACTGCTTCAACTTGCGCTGGCCATGTCCGCATGTCGTCCATATCATGTCAAAATATTGCCGAGTGCGACGGCGCAATCTTTTGCGGGGCGGGGCGGTTGACGGGTCCGCAGTGCCCCCATACCTGATTTGCATCCGTCCCGATGAGGAAGACCGTGACGTCCAGTACCATCCTGTTGGTTGAAGACGATCCCTCACTCCGGGTCCTGACCGCGCGGGCGCTTCAGGAAAATGGCTATACGGTCCGTCCGGCCTCGACCGCGCCGGAAATGTGGATCATCTTCAACGCCGAGCCGGTCGACCTGATCCTGCTCGACATCATGCTGCCTGGCACCAGCGGCATCGAGCTTTGCCGGCAGGTCCGGCAGAAGAGCGACGTGCCGATCATCTTCATCAGCGCCAAGGGCAGCGAGACCGATCGGGTGATCGGGCTGGAAATCGGCGCCGACGATTATCTGCCCAAGCCGTTCAGCACGCGCGAGCTGATGGCGCGGGTGCGCGCCGTGCTGCGGCGTGGCGGCATGGACCGGCAGAGCGACGTCAGTCGGCGCAACGAGGCCTCGTTCGACGGCTGGACCGTCAATTTCCCGCGCCGTGAGCTCACCTCGCCGACGGGCGCCATCATCGATCTGACGGGCGCTGAGTTCGATCTTCTCTCCAGCTTCGTCCACAATGCGCAGCGCGTCATCGCGCGCGAGCGGCTGATCGAGCTGTCGCGGACGCGGCTGGGCGACGCTTCCGACCGGAGCATCGACGTCCTCGTCAGCCGTCTGCGCCGCAAGCTGCAGAGCGCCGGCAAGGATGCCCCGATCACGACGGTCCGCGGCGTCGGCTATATGTTCAACGCCGAGGTTTCGCGCAGTTGATCCATCTCGTGCGCCCGTCGCTTGGGCTGGTGGGGCGGATTTTGATCATCCTGCTTCTGACGGTGACGGTCGAGTTCTGCACCAGCACGCTGCTGTACGAACGGGCGAGTGAGTTTTCCTTGCGCGAGGACGAGGCGCATCGCCTGGCCGAGCATCTCGTCATCACCCGCAAGCTGATCGCCGAACGTCCCCCGCGCGAACGCCCGGCCATGGCATCCTTGCTGACCACCGATCGCTATGATGTGCGCTGGGGCGAGTCCCTGCCCGAGCCGCCGCGCATGGCCCCCGAACTGCGCGAGATGCGCGACCAGATCGTCAGCTGGGAGCCGGCGCTGGCCGATTCCGAAATGCGGCTGCAGCTCAAGTCGCCCGGGCTGAACTCGATGGTCGTCGGCGGGATGACCTTGCCCGATGGCAGCTGGATCACCTTCGGCACGCGCGACGTCGAGAGCGGCTGGGACCTTGCCCTGGGCAGGGTGATATTGGCGCTGGTCCCCGCAATGGCGTTGCTCGTGATCGGCAGTCTGCTGATCAGCAACACGCTGAAGCCGATCCGGATGCTGGCCCAGGCGGCCGAACGCTATGGCTATGGCGACCGGATCATCCTGCCTGAAGTGGGCAGCGGCGAGGTGCTGCGCGTCGTCAAGGCGTTCAACGCCATGCAGGACCGTATCCAGCGCCTGATCCAGGACCGGACCCAGGCGCTGGCGGCGGTGGGGCATGATCTCCGCACCCCGATTTCACGCCTGCGGCTGCGCATCGACATGGTCGGCGACAGCGCCGCGCGCGACGCGATGCAGCGCGATGCGATCGAGATGGAAACGATGATCGCCTCACTGCTCGCCTTTCTCGGCGGCGACGAGAATGATCAGCCGCGCGTCCGGTCCGATATCGCGGTGATGGCCGCGACCGTCGTCGACGATGCGACCGACCATGGGCATGACGTGCGTTATGAGGGGCCCGAACATTTCGATGCCTTCGTTCGCCTCTATGATCTCAAGCGCGCGCTCGACAATCTGGTGACGAACGCGCTGCGCCATGCGCAGACGGTTACGGTATCGCTCATCCCGATCGACGAGCGCGTGATCCTGCGCGTGGTCGACGACGGCCCCGGCATTCCAGAGGCCGATCTGGAGGCGGCGAAGCAGCCCTTCGTCAGGCTCGACACCGCGCGCGAGCGGAACACTGAGGGGCTGGGTCTGGGGCTTGCCATCGTCGAGCGGATCGTGGGCGCCCATGCCGGGGAATTGCGTCTGACCAACCGTCCCGAAGGCGGCCTGCAGGCCGACATCGACATCCCCGTGAAGGGCGCGCAGAAACTCGCCTGATCGCCGTCTTCGGTCGTTTCGTCGACAGCAATGATTTTTTACAGGGACGCTGCGCCGCCGCAAAGAGACGGCCCGATATTCGAGACTCCCGCCGTCTTATCGGCGCACATTTCGGAGTCCAGAAATGAACGAGCTGCTAGGGCGCGTAGTCAGTTTCCAGTCCAATACATTCGCCAGCAACAGCGACCTTTATGGCAAGCTGGCGCGGGACGGACAGAGCCCCAAGGCTCTGATGATCTCCTGCGCCGACTCGCGCGTCGTGCCCGAGTTCATCGTTCAGGCGGCTCCAGGCGACCTGTTCGTCTGCCGCAATGCGGGAAACATCGTCCCCCCGCATTCGCAGGCCAATGGCGGCGTTTCGTCGACGGTCGAATATGCGGTCATGGTTCTCGGCGTGCGCGACATCATCGTCTGCGGCCATTCCGACTGCGGCGCGATGAAGGCCCTCGCCAATCCTGAATCGCTCGAAGGCATGCCGAACGTCGCCGCCTGGCTGCGCCATTCGCATTCGGCGCAGAAGGTCGCCAGCGAAGCCTATCCGCAAGCGGGCGACAATGATCGTGTCCGCATCATTGCCCTCGAGAATGTCGTGACGCAGCTGTCGCATCTGCGCACCCATCCGTCGGTGGCGTCCGCCATCGCGCGCGGCGAGCTCGCGCTGCACGGCTGGTTCGTCGACATTCACGCTGGTGAGGTGCTCGGTCTCGACGGCAAGACCGGCCGCTTCACGCCGATGACCGCCGACAAGCCGCTCCCGGTCGCGCTTCCCGCCGCGCAGCGCCTTGCTGCCGACCTCCTTCAGGAAGCCGCAGAATGAAGGCCGCCCCTGCCTCCCTTTTTTCGGGGGCGACCCTGTCGCGAGACTTCACGGCGTCGATCGTCGTCTTTCTCGTGGCCTTGCCGCTCTGCATGGGTATCGCCATCGCGTCTGGCGTACCGCCCGAAAAGGGCCTGATCACCGGGATCATCGGGGGCCTCGTCGTCGGCCTGCTCGCGGGGTCGCCGCTGCAGGTCAGCGGACCGGCTGCCGGCCTCGCCGTGATCGTCTTCGAGATCGTCCGCGATTTCGGCCTGGCCGCACTCGGTCCCATATTGGTGCTGGCGGGGGCTATCCAATTCGTTGCGGGCGTGTTCCGCCTCGGCGGCTGGTTCCGCGCCATCTCGCCTGCGGTCGTGCACGGCATGCTGGCCGGCATCGGTGCGCTGATCGTCGTCGGGCAGTTCCACGTCCTGTTCGACGCCAAGCCGCTGGCCAGCGGCCTTCAGAATCTGGCGGCGATGCCCGGGCGGATGCTGGGCCTGTCCGCGTCCAATATCGAAGCGGCCGAACTGGCCTTCGCGATCGGCCTGCTGACCATTGTCGCGATGATCGGCTGGGAGAAGCTGCGCCCGAAGTCGATGAAATTGGTGCCGGGCGCGCTGATCGGCGTGATCGCCGGCACTGTCGCTGCCTGGGCCTTCGGCCTCTCCATCACGCGGGTCGACGTGCCTGAGTCGATCGTCGCGGCCGTCGTCCCTCCGGGTGAGGGCTTCGTCGGACAGCTCCTGCAGCCCGCGCTTGTGGTCACCGCGATCGCCATCGCCTTCATCGCCAGCGCGGAAACCCTGCTGTCGGCGGCTGCGGTCGACCGCATGCACGATGGCGTACGGACCGACTATGACAAGGAACTGCGCGCGCAGGGCGTGGGCAATTTCCTGTGCGGTCTGGCCGGTGCGTTGCCGATGACGGGCGTCATCGTGCGCAGCTCGGCCAATGTGCAGGCCGGCGCTATGACGCGTCTGTCGGCGGTTCTCCATGGCGGCTGGCTACTTGCCTTCGTCGCCCTGCTGCCCTGGCTGCTGCGTGAGATCCCGATGGCGTCGCTCGCGGGCGTGCTGGTCGTCACCGGCTGGCGACTCGTATCGGTCTCGCATGTCCAGCATCTGTTCAAGCATCATGGCGTGCTGCCGGCGATGATCTGGGTCGCGACCTTCGTCATGGTCGTCGCCACGGATCTGCTGACGGGCGTGCTGGTGGGTCTGGCCCTGTCGATGATCGAGCTGCTGCCCCATATCCGCAAGCTCAAGCTGAAGGTCGACACCGCCGAGAAGGCCGACGAGAGCGAGGTCCGTCTTGAAGGAGCCGCGACCTTCGTAGCCTTGCCCAAGGTCTCGAAGATACTCGAAGCGATCCCGGGCGGTCGTCCGGTTCGCCTCGACATGCGCGACGTGCCGGCGATCGATCACAGCATGGCCGAGATGATCGGCGAGTGGGTGCGTCGCCATCGGTCGGGTGGGGCGCAGGTCCGGGTCGATTGCGACGAGGAGCATCTTCGTCGCATGGCAGCATAACCTGCCCTATGCGTTAGGTGTTGCAACAGCGTCACGCTCCCCGAACAAGGAGCGTGGCGCTGGCTTTTAGAAACAATTTGTAACAGTCCAGAAACGTATTGCTGAAGCTCATCTTCATAATAGGACCGTCGAACGGAGACGCGATCCGCATAGAGATGGCGCACGTCGATGAGGAGGGACGATCCTAAACCGAAAAGGGGATTGTCTTTATGCGCTTTCCGAAACTCACCGCCGCAGTCCTGGCTCTTGCGGCCGCCACGCCGGCTCTCGCCCAGGACGAGGAAAGCTCCGCCTTCAAGGTGACCGGCAGCGTCGGTCTCGTTTCCGATTACCGCTTCCGCGGTGTGTCGCAGAGCGACAAGGAAATGGCGATTCAGGGCGGTATCACCATCAATCACGAAAGCGGCTTCTATGCCGGCACCTGGGGTTCGAATCTGTCGGGATGGGGCACCTTCGGCGGCTCGAACATGGAGCTCGACCTGTTCGCCGGCTACAAGGTCCAGCTGACCGACGCGGTTGCGGTCGACACCGGCCTGACCTGGTTCATGTATCCGGGCGGCGCCTCCGAGACCGATTTCGCCGAACTCTACCTGAAGCTCAGCGGCACGGCCGGTCCCGTCAATCTGCTTGGCGGCGTCGCTTACGCGCCGAAGCAGCAGGCTCTCGGCCGCTGGTATTTCAATGGCGCTTCCTTCGGTACGGGCGTTCCCGACGCGCCGGGCGCCAAGGAAGACAATCTCTACATCTGGGGCGACATCTCCGGCGCGATCCCGAGCACCCCTGTGACTCTGAAGGGGCACCTCGGCTACTCGAAGGGCAATTCGGGCCTCGGTCCGAACGGCACCAGCGTCGCGCCCACCGGCAAATATCTCGACTGGCTGGTCGGTGCCGATGTCGCGGTCGGACCGGTGGTGCTCGGCATTTCCTATGTCGATACCGACATCTCGAAGAGCGAGTCGGCCTATCTGCTGCCGAACTTCTCGTCGACGAAGAACGGTTCGTCGATCGCCAGCGGCAAGGTGGTCTTTTCGGTCAGCGCCGCTTTCTGATCCGCCGAAACCTCAAGGACGGGGCGTGCCGCTAGCGCGCCCCGTTTTTCATGTGGTGAAGCGCATCAGCCCTGACGGAAAGCATCAGAAACATTTCGTTGCAAAGATGCTAATGACGCATCGCAGCAATTTCTCCTGCCAAGATCGGCGGATATCCGCGCTTTCCGGACGCAGGGGCATGGTGTGGCGCAATCGCCATAGACAACAAGCCGCCATTGCCCTCGATGCGCGTTGATCGACCCTCTGCGTTGCTCTGATCGACGAAGCCCGTTTGCTTACTTGCGAATCAATCGCAATATATAGCGACGGAGACGAAGCCATGCCCACCGATCTGCTGAAGACCCTGACCTATCTCTCCCTGCACCTGACGATCGGGTTCAGCGTTGCCTATGCGCTGACAGGATCGGTGCGGGTCGCGGGCGGAATCGCGCTGATCGAGCCCTGCGTCAACGCCGTCGCCTTTTTCTTCCACGAGCGCGCCTGGAAACGCCATGCTATGGCGAAACGGGTTTACGCGCCCATCGCAGCCTGACCCGTTTCAATCTGCGGGATCGTCTTCTCGCCGCGCGAACCGCAGGATCAGAAAACCGAGCAGGCCGGCCAGGAGCGATCCGGCGAGAATACCGATCTTCGCCTCGGCCTGCAGGATCGGTTCTCCGGCAAAGGCGAGCAGCGTGATGAACAGGCTCATCGTGAAGCCGATGCCGCACAGAAGCGCGGTCCCGGCCAACTGGGCCGGGGTGGCGTGCGCGGGCATGTCGGCGATCCCCGCCCGGACCGCGAGGATCGATGTCCCGAACACGCCGACCACTTTCCCCAAGAGCAATCCCAGGCCGACTCCAAGCGTGATCGGAGCGGTGAAAGCCTCGGATGGAAGGCCGATCACGCGAACCCCGGCATTGGCCAGACCGAATATCGGCAGGATCAGAAAGGAGACGGGCATGTGCAACAGATGTTCCAGCCGGTGCAGCGGACTCCGTGTCTCGGAGTCCGGTCGGCCGGGCGTTTCCTGCAAGGGGATGGCGAAGGCGAGGGCCACGCCTGCCAGCGTGGCGTGGACGCCGGAGCCCAGAACCAGGACCCACAGGACGAGCCCGACGAGCAGATAGGGGGACAGGCGGCGCACCCCCAGCCGGTTCATGGCGAACAGCAGGCCGGCGCACCCGGCCGCGGCAGCAAGATGCGGCAGCGACAGCTCCGCCGTGTAGAAGAGCGCAATGATGATCACGGCGCCGAGATCGTCGATGATCGCGAGCGCGGTCAGGAAGATGCGCAGGGAAACGGGAACGCGCTTGCCCAGCAGGGCGAGTACGCCAAGCGCGAAGGCGATGTCGGTCGCCGCCGGTATGGCCCAGCCATGCGCCGTCGGCCCCGGATTGAAGAACAGATAGACGAGCGCCGGCACCGCCATGCCTCCGGCGGCGGCAAGCCCCGGCAATATGCGCCGCGGCCAGGACGACAGTTGCCCGTCGAGCACTTCCCTTTTGATCTCCAGCCCGACCAGCAGGAAGAAGATCGCCATCAGCCCGTCGTTGATCCAGTGCTGCACCGACAAAGGGCCGAGCAGGGCGTGGAGGCTATGCTCATAGGCAGGGCCCAGGGGCGAATTGGCCACGATCAGCGCAAGCGCGGCACAGGCCATCAACATCAGGCCGGCGGATGCCTGCCCGTGGAAGAACTGGCGAAGCGCGCTGCGCGGTTTCAGGCGGGAAAGGACCATCGGAACTCCGGGCATAGGTCTGCCCGCTGGCGGCCCGACCAACGGCAAAACCTGCCCGTCCCGGCTGGACGAGCACCCACGGCCGCTATCGCAGAGGCCTGTCCCCCTCGCAACCCTGGTGGACTATCGGCGCCTGTACCGAAAATACCACACCTCATGGCCCTTCGTGCGTGCCTTGGCTTCGTAGCGCGTCTCGGGCCAGTCGTCCGGGCGGACGAGAAAGTCCCGCGGGCTTTCGCCCAGCCATTCGAAGTCGGGGGAGCGGCCCATGATCATCATCGCCCAGCGGACATAGACGGGGTGGTCGGTGCCGAAGCGGAATTCGCCGCCAGGCTTCATCTTGCGCGCGATCAGGCCGATCGGGCCGTCGTTCATGAAGCGGCGCTTGGCGTGGCGCGCCTTGGGCCAGGGATCGGGGTGAAGCAGCCAGGCGCGGTCGAGCGAGGCATCGGGCAGGCGCTCGAGGACATCGATCGCATCGCCCATGTGCAGCCGGACATTGTCGAGGCTCAGCTCGTCGATCTTCAGCAGCGCACCGACGACGCCGTCGAGAAAGGGCTCGCAGCCGATGAAGCCATGCCCGCGACGCTGCGCCGCCTGCCAGGCCATATGCTCGCCCTTGCCGAAGCCGATCTCGAGCTCCAGCGGGCGATCGTCGCCGAACAGGACGGGCGCGTCGAGCGCGCCGGTTTCGGGCACGCTGATCTCGGGCAAGAGCCGCTCGACCAGTTCCGCCTGTCCCTGCCGCAGCTTGTGCCCCTGCCGGCGCCCATAGAGGCGGCGGATCGAGAGCGGATCATTCATGGTCGCGACCTATTTCGTAGACGGCGGCCGGCGGGAGGTTGCGCAACGTGCTGGACAGCCGCCGTGCCTTGAGGCCGAGCCGGTCCATGACGGGCTTCCGCACCGGACAGACCGGGCTGTAGCTGAACTGGTAGAGGCGGCCGCCCGGTCGCATGAGGTCGAAGCAGCCGCGCAGGATCTTCATCTGCTGGCTCACGTTCATGCTGAGGATCGGCAGGCCCGAAATGGTGGCGCCGGCAAGGCCGTTCACGAACAGGGCCCGATGCCGGTGAACACCGGCCGCGTCACCGCGCACGATGCGCGCCTGCGGGAAGCGCGTCTCAAGCATGCGGGCGAAATCGGCCTCGTTCTCGATCAGAATCAGGTCCGACTGCTGCAGCCCCCGGTCGAGCAGCGCCTTTGTAAAGACGCCCGTGCCGGGGCCGAGTTCGATCACCGGGGCCATGTCGGGGGTGATGTGGGCCGTGATCAGCCGGGCGAGCGAGGGTCCCGAGGGCGCCACGGCTGCAATGCCGAGCGGATCCCGCGCCCAGGCGCGCAGGAAGGCTGCGAGATCCGACATGGGCGCTCCGCTCGAGGTCACGACGCTGCCCTACTCGCTTCCCGCCATGCTGCGCCAGAGGAAAGAAACGGCTGTTCAACAATAAGCCCGGCCCGGACGGGCCGGGCCGGGGGCATGAAGATCGGGCCAAAAGATCAGGGCTGGACGATCAGGCCAGAGCGGCCTTGAGCTTGTCGACCAGGTCGGTCCGTTCCCACGGGAACAGGTCGCCCTCGGCCTTGCGACCGAAATGGCCGTAAGCTGCGGTCTTGCGGTAGATCGGCTTGTTCAGGCCGAGATGGGTGCGAATGCCCCGCGGGGTGAGCCGGCCGAGCGCCTCGATACCCTGGATCGCAGCCTCGATCGCGGCATCGGTAATGCCGTCGCTCGCGGTGCCATGGGTGTCGACATAGAGCGACAGCGGCTCGGACACGCCGATCGCATAGGCCAGCTGGATCGTGCAGCGGCGGGCGAGCCCGGCGGCGACGATGTTCTTGGCGAGGTAGCGGCTGATATAGGCGGCCGAGCGGTCGACCTTGGTCGGGTCCTTGCCCGAGAAGGCGCCGCCGCCATGGGGGGCTGCACCGCCATAGGTGTCGACGATGATCTTGCGGCCGGTGAGGCCCGCGTCGCCGTCCGGCCCGCCGATCTCGAAGCTGCCGGTCGGGTTGATGTGATAGACGGTCTTGTCGGACAGAAGCTCGGCCGGAAGGATGTCGGCGACGACCTGCTTCACATAGGCCTTGAGCTCGGCTTCCTTCTCGCCCTCGTCATAGCCCTTGCCATGCTGGGTCGACACGACGATCGCGGTCGCGGCGGCCGGCTTGCCATTTTCGAAGCGCAGCGTGACCTGGCTCTTGGCATCGGGCTCGAGGAAGGGCGCCGCGCCCGAGTGGCGGTCGGCGGCCATCCGCTCGAGGATCTTGTGACTATAATAGAGCGTGGCCGGCATCAGGTCGGGGGTCTCGTCGCAGGCGAAACCGAACATGATGCCCTGGTCGCCGGCGCCCTCATCCTTGTTGCCGCTGGCGTCGACGCCCTGGGCGATATGGGCGGACTGGCCGTGGAGGTTGTTCTCGAAGCGGAACTGGTTCCAGTGGAAGCCGTCCTGCTCGTAACCGATCTCGCGCACCGTCTCGCGGACGGTCTTCTCGATCTCTTCCTGCGCGCCCGCAGCCCAGGCGCCGTTCTCATATACGCCCTTGCAGCGGATCTCACCGGCAAGCACGACCAGCTGGGTGGTGGTCAGCGTCTCGCACGCGATGCGCGCCTCCGGATCCTTCGACAGGAAGAGGTCGACGATGGCGTCCGAAATCTGATCGGCGACCTTGTCGGGATGGCCTTCGGACACGCTCTCGGAGGTGAAGAGATAGTTGCTGCGCATAGGTACTGACTGACCCTCTTGGGATGATAGTCGCCTGATAAGGCGCTCGCTGCGAAAGGGATATAAAGAGTTCGTTATATCGCCCTTAGCGCCGCTTGCGCGCGTCCGCAACGGGCGACGTCTTGAGGCGCGGCTACTACGGATTCGGAACCCGCCTCTGAAAACCTCTTGTGAAATATACCGGACATTAATCTGATTCGGGACATGAGCGAGGCTTGGACAAAAGGGGATTCGCCCCGAGGAACCACATTATGCCTTATAAGGTTGCGATCGACTGGCTCTATGGCTGCCCGCGGGACCCCTCGGCAGAGGAGAGCCGTGCGACGACGGCAGCGCGGCGCGTGTTCGAGCGGGCCGGGATCGACGGCTGCACGGCCGAGAAGGACTATTTCGCGCAGGGCGGGCTGTTCGGCAACGAAGCCGCGATGACCGGCCTGGCGCGGGTCTGGCTGGACGCACGCGACGCCGCCAACAATGCCGCCACCGAAAGCTGGCCCGATCCGACCCGGGCTCGCATCTCGATCGAGTGCCGACCTAACGGCTAAGCCCGGCTACGGAACGTGAAGGCGAGCCCCCCGGCGGCGAGGATCAGCGCGAACAGCATCGGCAGCAGATTGCCATAGCGCGCGAAGGGCGTCGCGGCCCGAACCGGCGGCAGCGGCGCATTGATCACGCCCGCCTGACGCCAGGGCAGCGCATGCAGCAACCGCCCGTCGGCATCGACGATCGCCGAAATCCCGGTTGGGGTCGAGCGGATGACGGGAATGCCTTCCTCCACCGCTCTGAGGCGGGCCTGGGCAAGGTGCTGCGGTGGGCCCCAGCGGCCGAACCAGGCGTCGTTCGACGGATTGAACAGGAAGTCCGGCCGGTTGCGCGCGTCCACCACCTGTCCCGAAAAGATGATCTCGTAGCAGATCTGAATTCCGGCCTTGCCGAACCCGGTCAGCGGCAGCGTCGCCGGGCCCGGGCCGGGCAGGAAATCGACATTGCCCTGGACCAGCCGCGACAGCCCGATCGCCGACAGGATTGGCCGCGCGGGCAGATACTCGCCATAGGGAACGAGGTGGGCCTTGTCGTAGCGGCCGATGATCCGCCCCTGCGGATCGAGTCCGAACAGGCTGTTATGCGCTGCCGTCAATTGCCCCGCGCGATCGAAGAGCAGCGAATCCCCGCCCAGCAGGATGCGGTCGCCTGGCCCCAGCAACGCGGCGATCCGCGCGCGGGCATCGGGGTCGATCTCCAGAAAGTCGGCCGTCGCCGCCTCGGGCCACAGAATCAGCCGGGGCCTGGGGCCGGGCGGACCCGTCAATGTCCTTAGCCGCACGAAATTCTTGCGCTGGAGCGCGGGATCCCATTTCTCGTTCTGGTTGATGTTCGGCTGGACGACGGTCAGCAGCGGTCCGTTGCCCGGAGGCAGGGGGCGGAGCAGCCAGGCCGACAGGATTTGCGCGAGCATTGCCACGAGCAGCGCCCAGCCGACCCGCTGCCAGCGAATCCGCTTCGTGCCCGGCAGGATCGCCAGCAGCCAGATGCCCGACAGCAGGACGATCCACCCCGATAGCCCGTAGGTTCCGAACAGGCGGGTCAGGCCGATCCACGCCGGTTCCGCGCTGTCCGGCGCCACCAGCACCGCGCCGAGCGGGTTCCAAGCGAAACCGGTGAACAGGGCCGCCCGCATATATTCGGTGACGATCCAGCTGGCGGCGAACAGGGGGATGAATGCGGCCGGGGCGGGGGTCGGCAGTTCTGCCCGCCGCGCAGGCTCCATGCCTGCGGGGATGAGGCCTTTCAGCTTCGCCCGCCGCCGCTCGCCATCGAGGCGGAAACGGCGCAGATGCAGGGCTAGCGGCAGGCGGTGCAGCGACCAGGCGAGGATGCAGGCGAGCATCGGGTAGATAGCCAGATACAGCGCGAGCAGGAAGACCGCGATCCCGCCCAGCCAGTGGGGCATCGCGTCCTGATAGGTGAAGGCCTGGGCGATCCAGTTGTTGCCGAAGGTGAAGTGGCCGACTCCGAAGGCCCAGCCGCGCCAGGCGACGTCGCGCAGCCGTTCTGCGCGCATCGTCAGCCCCATCAGCGCGGCAATGCACAGCAGAGTCACCACCCACCAGTTGAGCGGTGCAAAGCCCAGCGCCGAGGCGAGGCCGATCGCACATGCGATGGCCGGGTATTTCAGGGGGACGAGTTTCTGCATCACCGGCTTTTAAGATTGCGGTGGCCCCCCAATATCCTGCGAGCCAAGCGACCGAAACCCGTCATCGGTGCCTTTGGTGCCATGGCCCGCAAAAAAATCCTCCGGAGTCCCGCTTGACAGTGTCATGGGCCCTTCACATATCCCCGCTAGCACTCGCTACGGGTGAGTGCTAAAAGTTTCCAGTCTGTAGGGAATCGATGGAGCCGCTTCCGGCCCATCGAAAGTTGCTAGGAAAGGGTGAAGCGCATGAGTTTCCGTCCGCTGCACGATCGCGTGCTTGTTCGCCGCGTCGAAGCCGAGGAAAAGACCGCCGGCGGTATCATCATCCCGGATTCGGCCAAGGAAAAGCCGCAGGAGGGCGAAGTCGTAGCCGTCGGCAACGGCGCCAAGGCCGACGACGGCAAGGTTACGCCGCTCGACGTCAAGGCCGGTGATCGCATCCTGTTCGGCAAGTGGTCGGGCACCGAGGTGAAGGTCAACGGTGAAGATCTGCTGATCATGAAGGAAAGCGACATTCTGGGCGTCGTCGGCTGAGCCGCAGCACCGGATTTTCGTGAACATCTACCGTTAGAAACATAGAGCTAGAGGAATAGAGACCATGGCAGCGAAGGACGTTAAGTTTTCGCGCGACGCACGTGAGCGCATCCTGCGCGGCGTCGACATTCTCGCCGATGCGGTGAAGGTCACGCTGGGGCCGAAGGGCCGCAATGTCGTCATCGACAAGTCGTTCGGCGCCCCGCGCATCACCAAGGACGGCGTCACCGTCGCCAAGGAAATCGAGCTTAAGGACAAGTTCGAGAATATGGGCGCGCAGATGGTCCGCGAGGTTGCCTCGAAGACCAACGATCTGGCCGGCGACGGCACGACCACCGCGACCGTTCTGGCGCAGGCGATCGTCCGCGAAGGCATGAAGTCGGTCGCGGCCGGCATGAACCCGATGGACCTGAAGCGCGGCATCGATCTCGCGGTCAGCAAGGTCGTCGAGAATCTCAAGGCCCGTTCGAAGCCGGTCTCCGGTTCGAACGAAGTCGCTCAGGTCGGCATCATCTCGGCCAATGGCGACAAGGAAGTCGGCGAGAAGATCGCGGAAGCGATGGACAAGGTCGGCAAGGAAGGCGTGATCACCGTCGAAGAGGCGAAGGGTCTCGAGTTCGAGCTCGACGTCGTCGAGGGCATGCAGTTCGATCGCGGCTATCTGTCGCCTTACTTCATCACCAACCCGGAAAAGATGCAGGTCGAGCTTAGCGACCCCTACATCCTCATCCATGAGAAGAAGCTCTCGAACCTGCAGTCGATGCTGCCGATCCTCGAGGCGGTCGTGCAGTCGGGTCGCCCGCTGCTGATCATCGCCGAGGACATCGAGGGTGAGGCTCTGGCCACGCTCGTCGTCAACAAGCTGCGCGGCGGCCTGAAGGTCGCAGCGGTCAAGGCTCCGGGCTTCGGCGATCGTCGCAAGGCGATGCTCGAGGACATTGCGATCCTGACCAATGGCGAGATGATCTCCGAGGATCTCGGCATCAAGCTCGAGAGCGTCACGATCGGCATGCTCGGCACCGCCAAGCGCGTCACCATCGACAAGGACAACACCACGATCGTCGACGGTGCCGGTTCGGCCGACGCGATCAAGGGCCGTGTCGAGGCGATCCGCAAGCAGATCGAGAACACCACCTCCGACTATGATCGCGAGAAGCTCCAGGAGCGTCTGGCGAAGCTGGCCGGCGGCGTCGCCGTCATCAAGGTTGGCGGTGCGACCGAGGTCGAGGTGAAGGAGCGCAAGGACCGCGTCGACGACGCGCTGCATGCGACCCGCGCTGCGGTCGAGGAAGGCATCGTTCCCGGCGGCGGTACCGCGCTGCTCTATGCCACCAAGGCTCTCGAAGGCCTGAAGGGCGCGAACGACGACCAGACCCGTGGTATCGACATCATCCGCAAGGCGATCACCGCCCCGGTGAAGCAGATCGCCCAGAATGCCGGCCATGATGGCGCGGTCGTCTCGGGCAACCTGCTGCGCGAGAATGACGAGACCATGGGCTTCAACGCCTCGACCGACGTCTACGAGAACCTCGTCCTCGCCGGCGTGATCGATCCGACCAAGGTCGTCCGCACCGCGCTGCAGGACGCAGCCTCGGTCGCCGGCCTGCTCATCACCACCGAAGCGGCGATCTCCGAATCGCCCGAGGACAAGGCTCCGGCCATGCCCGGCGGCATGGGTGGCATGGGCGGCATGGGCGGCATGGACTTCTGATCGGCCTCGCGGCGGGCGCTATGGTGTCCGCCGCAGCCATCGCAGTCCGCCGACCAAATGGTCATCGGAACAGGAAAGGGTCCGGGGGCTGTCCTCCGGGCCCTTTTCTTATGGTCGGCACCTGACGAGCCAGTATGGGCTGTGCCGCCGCCGGGTTATCGCGTCGAAGCGGCCAGGGCGCGTACCGGAGGCAGCACATTGCAGATGTCGACGCCACCCGCCGGGCGGGTGAAGAAGACGTCCTGCCGGTTGGCGCGTGCCCTGGTCCAGGCAGCGAAGGTCGCGCTGTCGGTCTTCATCACTTCGAAGCGCGGACGCTCGCCGGCGGGCAGGTCTGCCGCGATGCGCGCGGACGTGATGACGGGCCGGGCTTCGCCCTCCTTGTAGAATCCCAGCTGTTCGGTGCCGCGCGGAAGCGCCGCCAGCATCTCCATGCCCGCCAGCACCCGACCGACGGTGGCGATGTTGCGGTCGAGGTGGCGTGGTGCGTGGCCGTTGACGACATAGAGTTCGGCGCCCGTGCCCGTATCGGGCGCGACGTTGCGCCCGACCCCGACCATGCCGTAGCAATGCGGCAACCAGGCGAGCCCCTTGCCGTCGGCAGCGACCGGCCAGCCACCGGCATGGCCCACTTTGGCCGCATAAGGATCCGGATAGGGCAGGGCATGCAGGCCGAGCCCTGCTGCAGGACGCTCATATTCGGCTGGCGGCGCCGCGACGATCCCGGCGGGCAGCGGCTTCTTCTCGGTAGCGTCGCCCCACTGGACGACATAATTGTCCTGGACGCGGTTGATCGTGATCCCGTCGAACCAGCCGGCGCGGACCAGCGTGCGGATATTGTCGACATGGACCGGCGCGAAGCCTGGCGCGAGCGCAATCGCGACGCGGCGCCCGCCGTCGAAGTCGAGCAGCAGCACATCCTCGTCGGGAAAGGCCTGCCAGTCGCCGGGCCCGCTGGCGGCCAATAGCTCCCCCGCCGTGGCCGGCGCTTTGGCCGCGTGCGGCGCCGGCGCTGCGGCAAGCAGCGGCAGCAGCGCCGACAGGATCAGAACGGGTTTCGCGCTCCGGGCAGCAGGGCGGAGCGGAAGGCGGAATGCTTTTGCGGTCATCCCCGCATGATACATGCTCCAGCGCCTTGCGGAAGCCGCCGCGCCAAGCTAGGGAGCCAGCCTTCCAGTGCATGCGGAGCGGTGGCCGAGTGGTCGAAGGCGCTCGCCTGGAAAGTGAGTATACGGCAAAACCGTATCGAGGGTTCGAATCCCTCCCGCTCCGCCATTCCGCCTTTCGCGGACGTTCGCCAAAGCCCGAAAAATCCATATAAATCTTTGAAAGTGCACGGTTTTTGATCGTACACGTTCATGGTTGTTCGCGGTCGTTCGGAAATCGATGTGGGGCTGAGTGTGGGGCTGTGAGGGGTTGGCGGGCTTCAAATCAGGGGTCCTCGGTGGTATTCTGCCGCCATGAGAAAGCTCACCCCCGCCCTGATCAAAGAGCTCACCGAACCCGGTCGCTACTCCGATGGTGAGGGGCTCCTGCTGCAAATTTCGCCGTCGGGCGGGAAAAGCTGGCTCATGCGTGTCCAGATCAACGGCCGCCGGCGGGACATCGGCCTGGGAGAGCTTCGGCACGTGAGCCTTCGCGAAGCGCGGCTCGAGGCGGCCGCGATCAAGAAGCTCGCCAAATCGGGTATCGACCCGCTCGAAGAGCGGCGGAAGGTCGAGATCGTCATCCCCACCTTCGAGGAGGCTGCGAAGCGTGCGCACGCCGAAATGATCAAGGGCTGGAAGAACGGCAAGCACACCAAGCAGTGGATCAAGACGCTGGAACTCTATGCCTACCCGAAGCTGGGCAAGCTGAAGGTCGACCAGATCGAGGGGCCGATCATCCGCGACGTGCTGGCGGAAATCTGGTTGGACATTCCGGAAACCGCCCGGCGGGTTCGCCAGCGCATCGGCACGGTGCTCGACTGGTCCTATGCCAACGGCTTTCGGGCCAGCGAGGCGCCGATGCGGTCCATTTCCAAGGGGCTGCCACGCCAGCCCAGGAAGTCCGGGCATTTCGCCGCGCTGCCCCATGCCGAGGTGCCCGCGTTCCTGAAGCGCCTTCGCGCTCGCGGGATCAGCAGCAGCCGGTTGGCGCTGGAGGCACTAATATTGACGGCAGTTCGGTCCGGCGAGGTTCGCGGAGCCAGATGGTCCGAACTCGATGACGATCTGACCCTCTGGACCATTCCCGCCGAACGCATGAAGGCCGGGACCGAACATACCGTGCCCCTGTCGCCGCAAGCGGCAGAGGTCTTTCGTCAGGCGCGTGCGCTGCGGATCAAGGGATGCGACCTGATCTTTCCGGGCGCCACCTCGGGCTCGGCCCTTTCGGATATGGCGCTGCTGGAGCTGGTGCGTGGGATGGAGTTGCCGGCGACGGTGCACGGCTTCCGGTCGAGCTTCAGGGACTGGGTGGCTGAGGAAACAGACGTGCCGCGCGAGATCGCCGAGGCCGCGCTGGCGCATACCCTCGAGAATAAGGTCGAAGCAGCCTACCGGCGCACGGATTTCCTGGCCAAGCGGCGCGAGCTGATGAAGGCTTGGGGCGATTTCTGCATCCCGCCCGCTAGGAGTCGATCCCGGCGGCCAGCCGAACGAATGAATGTCGGGGCCGGCCGCGCCCGCGACGTTGCGGCAACGCCGGGCCAGCCGCGGCGGACTGTCGCTCGATAAAACTCTCAAGGCTCCTGACGACGATAAGCGTTGCCCGCCCGACCTTTATGACGTCGATCTCGCGCGCTGTAATCAGCTCATAAAGCTTGGTTTTGCCGATTCCCAGCATCTGTGCCGCCGCCGGCACACGGATGGTCAGCGCTTCGCCAAGATCAAGGTTGGTGCTGGGCCCCGTCACGTATTGCGAGTCCCACTGCGCTCGCGGGCCTTCGCAAAGGCGCGATCGCTATCGAGGAACGCAGATAGAATGGCCGGGACCAGTTCGCTGACCGGCTCTTCCCGACCATAGGCTTCGGCATAGACACGGGCGTAGTCCTGGAGTGCCTGATGGAGGTCGGGCAACACCGTGATGGTGAGCTTTACCGGGGTTCGGTCGGGAATGCGGGCAAGCTTGAGATCTACCATGGTATTCTCCTAGCCGCGCCACGGCGCGAGAATGAGATCGCGGTGAACGACCAGCCGGACCGGCGCGCCGGGTCGGATCGTGATGGTCGGCTGGATTTGCAGGTTGCGGGACGTGATCTGGTCGCCGGCGCGCGAGACGTTCTGCTGCGTGGATTGGCGGATCGCCTGGACGAGATCGCTCTCGCCGGAGAAGGTCACGTTCGCACCCACGCCGAGCAGTGTCGAAATCGCGACACCCTTGAGCAGCGTCCAGGTGTGGAAGTCGACGCGATCCGCAAGCCCGGCATAGCCCGACGGGTCGGTTGCGGGCACATTGTCCAGTCGGATCGAGCTGCCGTCCGGCAGGATAATCCGCTGCCACACCACCAGCGCGCGCTTCTGTCCGAAAGCGACGACACTGTCGTAGCTGCCGATCAGCCGCGCACCCTGCGGAATCAGAAGGATGCTGCCCGTGGCGCTGTCGAACACCCGTTCCGTGACCTGAGCGGTGACGAGACCGGGCAAGTCCGACCTGAGCCCGGTGATCAGGCTGGCGGCAATGACGCTGCCGGCGGACAGCATGTTCGGTGACGCCGGCGGGCTCAGCTGATGCGCGTTGACATCGCCGCCGGTGTCGCGCGCGGCCGCGAAGTCAGCCTTGCGCTGTTGCGCATTGGGATCACGATCGGGGTCGGTCGCGAGCCGCGGCGCATCGGTGGCTACGACCGGTGGCGAGGATGGCATTGCATCGCCGCCGCGGGTCGGATCGGTGCGATTGCCGGACTGCACCAGCACCGCCGACTCGCGCGCAGCCTTCAGTTCTGCCGCCCTTCGCTCCCGTTCGGTCACGGCTGCCTGGTCAACGCGCGGCGCTTCACCGCCCTCCGGCGCGATAGCCATGGCGCGCTGGTGCTCGACGATCGGCCGGCCGAGGTCTCCCGGCAACGGCGGGCCGAGCTTCGGCACGTCACCATAGCTGCCAGGCAGGCGGTTGAGGGTATCGGCGGGTGCCTTCGCGGCTACGGGCGGGTCATCTGCCGGTGCCGCTAGGTGCAAGTCCGTGGACCGAAGCGCCACCCACGCCGTCGCGGCCAGACTGACCGAGCCGAGCGCCGCGATGCCGACAATGGCTCCCCGCTTGAAGCGGATCGCCCGCGCGGGCTGCGCGCGCAGCGCCAGCGTTTCCGGATCCACTTTGGCCGGGATGGCCGGGGCATCCGGCGCCGGTGGGGATGCTGCCTCCGCGGTCATGATTGCCTCCGATTGGGCATACCTTCCGCCACCCGGCGGATGCGGACAATCTGCTGGTGCTTCGTGCCGAGGCGAAGTTCGGCGACGTCGAAGATGCGATCGACGACATAGAAGCGGCCCTTCACGCGGTAGTTGACGAGCCGGGCCTCGCCCTTCCCGTCCACCAGGAAGATGGGGGGCGCCTCCCCGACGGCCAGCGTCGTCGGGAACTCGATGAAGGTCTGGCGCCCGTCGTCGAAAGCACGAAAGGGTCGCCAGGCTGGTCGATCGCCCGATACGGCATAATTGAAGTGCAACTGCTCGACCTCGATCCCGGTCGCCACAGGTGCATCCGCCTCGGCCGCTGCCGTGGCGCGCTTCAAGGCGATCAGCGCATCCTGCGGATAGGTCCAGGAGAGCACGGCCATCGCCGATTTCGCCCGGCTGGTCAGGTTGAGATGATAGGTGCGCCGGTCGGTCGTGATGACGAGGTTGGTCGACAGGCCCGCGCTGAACGGCTTGACCAGCACATGCGTCCGCCGTTCCGTCGCCGACCCGCTGGTGGTATCGCCGATAACCCAGCGCGCCGTATCGCCGCTGGCTACCGCGACCAGCGTTTCGCCCGGCTGCAAGGCGATGTCGGTTACCCGCTCCGGCGCCGTAGCGACGGAGTAGATGGCGCCATCGGCGAACGGGTAGACCTGCACGGCGTTGATAGAGCCCTGCACGACGGGAACGTTCGTAGACCCATCGTCGGCGCGGACAATCGGCGTGGGACTGCGCACGGCATTATCGCGGGGCGAAGTTGTCCCCGCGCTAGCGTCGGTAAGGATCAGGCAAGGCGCCAGAAGGGCGGCGGTTGCGAAGGTTCTCGTCATGGCTGGGTCTCCGGATTGACGGTGGGTTGAGCGCCAAGGTTCGGGTCTAGCGGCGAGCCGAGCGGCATATTGCTGGGCGGCTGCGCGGTACGCGCCGGAGCAGTCGACGCTGCGGGCTCGAGTTCACGGCTCCAGTCGATCGCGTCGATGTAGATGCCGAGCGGGTTCTTCCGCAGCGTGTCGGCGGATGCAGGCGGCTTGGTCAGGATCGTCAGGATGCCGGTCCAGTGGGAGGTGCCCGCCGCGCTCCCGCGCTCATAGGCGGTCTCGGTCCACTTAACTTGGAAGGAGCGATCCGATGCCCGGACGACGCTGGTCACCTGGACCGACACGGTGCGCTGGCCGATCTTGGCAAACGGATCTTCCGCCCGCGCATAGTCGCTGAGAAACTGGGTTCCTCGCGTTGTGGTGAAGTCAAAGGCCGAGAGCCAGTTGCGCCGCATCAGCACCGGATCGAGCGAGACGCCGCGGACATTCTCGATGAACTTCGCAAGATGCCAGGCGATCTGCGGATCGGTGGGGCGATAGCTCGCCTCCGCCTTGGTCACGGCCCGGGCCTCGCCCAGGCGATCGACCTCGACGACATACGGCGTGACCCGGCTTTGCAGCGACTGCCAGATCAGCGCGCCCGACATGGCGGTCGACAGCGACAGCGTGCCGAATGCCATCAGCCGCCAGTTGCGGGCCTGGACACGGGCCGACCCGATGCGGTCGTCCCAGACCTGGCCGGCGCGTTGATAGGGCGTCTCGGGCTCGGGCGTCTGCGCGTAGCGCTGGACGGCGCGCTTAAAGAGCATGGGATATGAAGATCATGGCTCAATCTTCCCTTTCCTTGATGTCGGGGGTGGCGGATGCACCGCCGCGATCGCCTTCCTTCAGCGTCTGCAGGGCGACTTGGCGGTGATGACGGGCGTCCTGCTGGCGACGCAGCGACTGTGCCCAGGGCGGCGCGCCGTCGGTGGAGGCGCCCGGAGTTGATCCGGTAGAACCGGCCCCGCCGTTGAGCGCAGACCAGGCGGCATCACGGCCGCGTTCGGCGGCCTCACCCAATCCCAGCACCGCCGACGCTTTCTGGCGCATCGCGTTGCCCGCCGCCTGCGCCATGCCGCCGATGCCGGCGCCGACGCTCGACGATCCGGCTGCGGTCTGGCCGAGCTGGTAGGCGGCAGAAGCTGCCGAACCCATGGTCGTGCCGGCGCGGATCGCACCGAGCGCAGCACCGCCGACCGCACGGGCCGCGCCCATCGCGGCGCCGCCACCAAGTGCTACGACACCAGCCGCACCAACGGCGGTCCCAAGCGCAGCGCCCGCGCCCAGTTGCGGGGCACCGGCGACGAGGCCCGATGCGATGCCAGGACCGAAGATGCCGAGGCCGAACAGCGTGAGGGAGGCCAGCACGAGGCTCATCGCCTGGCCGATGTCGGGTTCCTGGCCCTGGAGGGCGGTCGTGAACTCGCTGAAGAAATTGGAGCCGATGCCGACGATGACGGCGAGCACCATCAACTTGATGCCGGAACTCACCACATTGCCGAGCACGCGTTCCGCGAGGAAGCTGGTCCGGTTCCAGAGTGCGAACGGCACCAGCACGAAACCGGCGAGCGTCGTCAGCTTGAACTCGACGATGCACACGAACATCTGCACGGCGAGGATGAAGAAGGCGATGATCACGATCGCCCAGGCGAACAGCAGCACGATGATGGTCAGGAAATTGTCGAAGAAGCTGGTGAAGCCCATCAGCTTCGAGACCTGGTCGAGCATCGGCCATGCCGCCGAGAAGCCGGTGCCGGCGAGCCGACCAGGTTTCAGCAGATCCTCCGCCGAGAGCGTACCGCCGCCTGCAGTCAGGCCGGCTGCCGCGAAGGAGCGGAAAATGATGTCGGCCAGCGTAGAGAAGCGGTTCAGGATGAACGCGAACGCGCCGATATAGAGGATCTTCTTGATGAAGCGGCCGATCACGTCCTGCTCGCCGCCCATCGCCCAGAACAGGCCGGCGAGCGTGATGTCGATGCCGATCAGGGTCGTGGTCAGGAAGGCGACGTCGCCGCCCAGCAGCCCGAACCCGCTGTCGATGTAGCGGATGAAGGTCTGCAGGAACCGATCGATGACGTTGAGGTCATTCATAGGAAAATCCTGGAAATGAAGCCGCGGGGTCCGATCTGGGGAGCGCAATCGAACCCCGCGGCGGCAGCGGCGAAGAGGCGAATTCGCCGCTGCCCGCGCACCGGCTCGGGCCTATTGGCCAGGGGGCAATTGACTGTAGGCCGAGCCGGAACCGAGAAACCTGGTGGTCGCGGCCCGTGCGTCGATCTCGGCCTGCGCGCGGCGCGCCTGCTCGATCGTCTGGGCCCGGTATTGTGCCGCCATCAGGTTCTGGATCTGGAACTGCTGCTTGGCGGTCAGCGCGAGCAACTGGTTGGTCGCTTGTTGCGCCTGCAACGCGCCTTCGGCGCCCTGGCTTCGCGATACGATGCCGTTCAGGGTCTGCGCGTCAGCCTGGACATTCTCGACGACCTGCGCCTGCACGCCCATCGTTTGCTTGTAGGCCGCCATCTCGGCGTCGAGCCGGGTCCGCGCGGCAACCACCTGGCCGTTCATCGTCAGCGCCTGATGGAAGCTCTGGGGAAATAATGCACGGAATTGCTGGTCGAGGCCGTCGACCCGGAACTGGATGCCCTGCGCCTGGCCCATCAACTGGTCGATCTGCTGGAGCGTGCTGGTGATCGCCTGGATCTCAGGGAAGCTGATGGTCGCGAGATTTTTTGCCTGGTTGATCAGGCTCTGCGCCTGATTCTGCAGGCTGCGGATCTGGTTGTTGACCTGCTGGAGCGTTCGCGCGGCGGTGAGCAGGTTCTGGCTGTAGTTGCTCGGATCGAACACGGTGAACTGCGCATGGGCGGGCGCAGTCGGCACGATCAGTGCGCAGGCCAGCGAACCGATGGCGCCGGCCCCCAGCGCGGTCGCGATCAGATATTTGCGGATTAGGATACGCATCACTTGTTACTCCTTGGCTTGGGGGACGGGAAATTCGGCGAGGAGGCCGGCGGCCCAATCGAGGCCGGCGCCTTCCAGGAAGCGGGCCGCGAAATCATGCGCGCCATGCTCGGCCAGCAGCGCGTCGATGCGCGCCTGGGTCGCGGGATCGGAGGCGCCGCACAGCGCCAGCGCGATCGGGCCGAGACCCAGCTCGAAAAGGCGGTTGCCGCGTGCAGATTGCAGATAATAATGCCGCTTGGGGGTGGCGCGGCTGACCAGCTCGATCTGGCGGTCGTTGAGGCCGAACCGCTCGTAAGCGGCACGCGACTGCGGTTCGATCGCGCGGTCGTTGGGCAGCAAGATGCGCTGCGGGCAGCTTTCGATGATGGCAGGGGCGATGCTGCTGTCGGCGATGTCGGCCAGGCTCTGCGTCGCGAACAGCACCGCGACATTCTTCTTGCGCAGGACCTTCAACCATTCGCGGATGCGCGCGGCGAAGAGCGAATGGTCAAGGAAGATCCAGGCCTCGTCGAGCACCAGCAACGTCGGCCGTCCGTCGAAGCGCTCCTCCAGCCGGTGGAACAGATAGGTCAGCACCGGGGCGACGACGCCCGCCTGCCCCATCAGCGCCTCGGTCTCGAAACACTGGACATCGGCGAGCGCGAGATGCTGCTCGGCCGCGTCGAGGAGACGGCCATAGGGGCCGTCGAGCGTATAGGCGGTAAGCGCGGTGCGCAGCGCATTGGACTGGAGCAGCATGGCGAGCCCGGTCAGCGTGCGCTCCTCCGGGGGTGCCGATGCGAGACTGCCCAACGCCGACCAGACGGCGTCCTTGACCTCGGGCGTGACCAAGACCTTTTCGTGCGCCAGCAGCGCCGCGATCCATTCCGCCGCCCAGCTCCGCTCGCTGGCATCGTCGATCCGGCGCAGCGGCTGGAACGCCAGCGTTTCGCCGCTGTCCGCGCCGAGCCCCAATGCATGATGAGCGCCGCCCATCGCCAGCACCGCCGCGCGCGCCGAATAGCCCTTGTCGAAGATATAGAGTTGGGAGCCGGCATAGCGCCGGAACTGCAGCGCGATGAGCGCCAGCAGCACCGACTTGCCGGCACCAGTCGGGCCGACGACGAGCATGTGCCCGACATCGCCGACATGGGTCGAGAGGCGAAATGGCGTCGATCCGCTGGTCTGCGCATAGAGCAGCGGCGGGCCGCCGAGGTGCCGGTTTTCCGTCGGGCCTGCCCAGACGGACGACAGCGGCATGAGATGGGCAAGGTTGAGCGTATGGACCAGCGGCTGGCGCACATTGGCGTAGGCCTGGCCGGGTAGCGACGACAGCCACGCCTCGACCGCGTTGACGCCCTCGCGCTTGGCTGTGAAGCCGAGGCCATTGACGATCCGCTCGACCGCGCGGACCTTGTCCTCGGCTCGGGCGCGATCGGTATCAGCGACGGTGATCGTCGTGGTCAGATAGCCGAAGGCGACGTGATCGCCGCCGAGCGCCTGCAGCGCGAGATCGGCATCGACCACCTTGTTGTCAGCGTCGGTATCAAGAAGCTGGACCGGCTGGTTGTACATCACCTCGCGCAGCAGCGCGGTGATCGATTTGCGCTTGTTGAACCATTGGCGTCTGATCTTGGTCAGCGCCTTGGTCGCGTCGGTCTTGTCGAGCGCGATGAAGCGCGTGACCCAGCGGTAGCCGAAATCCTGGTGGTTGAGCGCATCGAGGATGCCGGGCCGGCTGACGTTCGGAAAACCGAGCACGGTCAGCGTGCGCAGATGGCGGCCCCCAAGCATGGGCTCCAGCCCGCCGACCAGCGGCGTGTCGGCGAGCAGTGCATCGAGATAGATCGGTGTCTCCGGCACGGCGACCGGATGACGGCGGCTTGAAATGGTGTCGTGGAGATAGGTCAGCGTCTCGGCGTCGCTCAAGGGCCGCGCCTCGGGCATGAAGCCCGACAGGAGGTCGAGCACACGATCGGTCTCGGCGATGAAGCCGGCGAGGCCGGCGTGCCAGTCCCGCCCTTTCGCGTCGTCAGGCCGCTCGACCAGCGTCCGTCCCGCCGCGTCGCTGCTGTCGGCGGGCGGCAGCCAGACCAGCGTGCCGTGGAAGCGGCTTTCGAAATGCTGACCCTCGGCTTCGAACCCGGCTCGCCGCTCCTGCTCGACCAGCCACGACGCAGGATCGGGAAAGGCGCTCTCGGGATAACCGAGCGCCTCGCGCCGTTCGGCCTCGAAAAACAAGGCCCAGCCCGAGCCGAGCCGCTTGAGGACATTGTTTGCCCGTGCGCAGGCCGACACCAGTTCCGCCTCGGTCGCGCTTTCGAGATCGGGACCGCGAAAGGCGAAGCTGCGCTGGAAGCTGCCGTCCTTGTTGAGGATGACGCCGGGCGCGACCAAAGCTGCCCATGGCAGATGGTCGGCGAGCCGATCGGCTCGCGACCGATATTCCGCGAGGTTCAGCATGCCAGATATCCTTTCTGGCGCAGATGGCGGAGCAGCACGGGCACGAAGTCCGGATCGCGGCGGGCCGCGAACACCGCGATGCTGTGGCCGATCGCCCAGATCGCGATGCCGACCAGCCACTGCTGGAGACCCAGGCCAACCGCGGCCGCGATCGTGCCGTTGACGATCGCGATGCCGCGCGGCGCACCACCCAGCAGGATGGCTTGCCCCAGGCTGGCGTGGATCGGCGCCTCGAATCCCTCGATGTGGCTCACGCGACGAGCGCCCCGCCGCCGAAGCTGAAGAAGGAGAGGAAAAAGCTCGAGGCGGCAAAGGCGATCGACAGGCCGAAGACGATCTGGATGAGCTTGCGAAAACCCCCGGCGGTCTCGCCGAATGCGAGCGCAAGCCCCGTGGAAATGATGATCAGCACCGCGACGATCTTGGCGACCGGCCCCTGGACCGATTCCAGCACCTGCTGGAGCGGCTGCTCCCAGGGCATGCCCGCACCGCTGGCATAGGCGCGGCCGGTGATGGTGATCGACAGGCCGAGGATCAGCCCGGTGACGAAGAAGCGGTCGCGATTGGGAATACGAACGGTCGTCATGTCAGTCTCCTTGCAGTTCAGGGGTCAAGGGCGGGGTGAGATCGACGACGGCGTAGTCGCCGTCTGGATCGAGCCCGGCGACGCGGGCGATCGTCTCGATGCGCCGCGCGGTGCCGCGCCCGGCAATGAACACGATCATGTCGATGGCCTCGGCGATCAGGCGGCGCGGCACGGTGACCACGGCCTCCTGGATGAGCTGCTCGATCCGGTAGAGCGCGGACGCCGCGCTGTTGGCGTGGACGGTCGCGATCCCGCCGGGATGGCCGGTGTTCCAGGCCTTGAGCATGTCGAGCGCTTCGCCGCCGCGAACCTCGCCGACTATGATGCGATCGGGCCGAAGCCGCAGCGTCGAGCGCACGAGATCGCCCATCGTTACCGTGTCGGCCCGGGTCCTGAGCGCCACCGTGTCGAGCGCCGGCGATTGCAGCTCGCGGGTGTCCTCGATCAGGATCACCCGTTCGTCGAGATGGGCCATCTCGGCGAGCAGTGCGTTGGCGAGCGTGGTCTTGCCCGAACTGGTCCCGCCAGCGACAAGGATGTTGCGGCGGTCGACGACCGCGAGCGACAGAAGGCGCGCCGCCTCCGCCGACATGATGCCGTCGGTCACATAGTCCATGAGCGTGTAGATCCGCGCTGCCGGCTTGCGGATCGAAAAGCACGGAGCCGTCGAAACCGGCGGCAGGATTCCTTCGAACCGCTCGCCGGCGCCGATGCCGAGCGGTGGCAGTTCAGCCGACACGATGGGCTTGTCGCCGTGCACCTCGGTCCGGACATGGGATGCCACCAACCGGATGATCCGCTCGACCTGGGGCGCATCGAGCTTCACGTCGGTATCGACACGGCCCTCGCCGAGGATATCGACGCGCAGTGCGCCGTCGGGATTGACCATGATCTCGATCACCCGCGGGTCGGAGAGCGCGGCGGCAATCGCCGGCCCCATCGCGGTGCGCAGCATGGCGCGGCGGCGTTCCGCCGAGACACTTGTCGCCTGGGCGGACATCACGATGCGCCTCCAGCGGGGTCGATAGGCGCCAGCGTGCGGGTGCCGCCGGCGATGTGGCGGCCGACCTGCGAGACGAACGCCTCGAAACGATCCCGACCGATGGCGCGGGCTGCGGCATCGGCTTCGGGCAGCGGCGCCGTCACCATCAACTGGTAGCGGACGAACAGCGACAGGCTTTCCAGCAGCACGTCGATGTCGCGCCGCGCGCCGGCGAGTTCGCGTGTCAGGCGGTCGAGGCGAACCTTGAGGAGGTCGTCGATTTCCTTTGTCCCCCGGCGCGCCAGCCAGTCTTTCAGCGCATCGTTGACGAGGTGGCTCTTGTTGCCGCGCGGACCGGCGGCGAGCGCTTCCAGCGCATCGCTGAGTTCGCGGTCGATATAGAGGTTCTGGCGGATCTTCATCGCGACCTCAGAAATCCGGTATGAGGTCGCGCTTCGCGCCCTCGTTGATTGCATGACCCCGGACGACGGCGTTTTGCCCTTGCGCCTGGTCCATGGCGCGCTTGTCGGCGGCGACATCTTCGTCGTCGGGCACGATCTGGGGATCGCGCGTTTCGGCGGCGTCGGTTGCCTTGGAAACCTGTTCGGGAAGGCCTGGATGGCGCTGCTGCTGCATGCCGCCATCGTCCTCGCCGCCTGCGGCGTCCTCCGCCTGGTGCAGTCGGTCATCGGTGCTGCGCACCTGGTTGGACCAGTCGTCACCGCGCGACTTCGGCCGATCCGCATATTGGCCCGACGCCAGTTTGGGTGCGGCAGCCACGCGCGCGGCGAAGTTGCGATCTCGGAAATAGCGCAGCTTGCGCGCCCGGATCGGCGCGAGCCCGGACACGAGCACGAGTTCCTCGTCGGGCGAAAGCTGCATGACCTCGCCGGGCGTCAGGAGCTGGCGGGCGGTCTCCTGGCGGCTGACCATGACGTGCGCGAGCCACGGCGCGAGCCTGTGTCCGGCATAGTTGCGCATCGCGCGCTGTTCGGTCGCGGTGCCGAGCGCGTCGGAAATGCGCTTGGCGGTTCGCTCGTCATTGGTCGCGAAGGCGACGCGGACATGGCAATTATCGAGGATGGCGTTGTGGTCGCCGTAAGCCTTCTCGATCTGGTTGAGGCTCTGCGCGATCAGGAAGGCGCGGATGCCGTAGCCGGCCATGAAGGCGAGACTGGTCTCGAAGAAATCGAGGCGGCCCAGCGCCGGGAATTCGTCGAGCATCATCAGGAGCTGGTGCCGGCGCGTGGAAGTGCCGGGCTGGTCGAGCCGCTCGGTCAGGCGGCGGCCGATCTGGTTGAGCACGAGGCGGATCAGCGGCTTGGTGCGGCTGATGTCAGACGGCGGGATGACAAGATAGAGTGACAGGGGGCGCTCGGCCTCGATCAGGTCGGCGATCCGCCAGTCGCAGCGCGACGTGACCTCGGCGACGGTCGGATCGCGGTAGAGGGCGAGGAAGGACATCGCGGTCGACAGCACGCCGGAGCGCTCGTTCTCGCTCTTGTTGAGCAGTTCGCGCGCGGCGGATGCGACGACGGGATGGACCCGGGGGTTTTTGTCGTCGCCGAGATGATTGGTGGTCATCATCCTTCGCAGCGTGGCGACGAAGCTGTGCTGCGGATCGGAGAGGAAGGTCGCGACTCGGGCGAGCGTCTTCTCCTCCTCGGCGTAGAGGATGTGGAGGATCGCGCCGACCAGCAGCGAATGACTGGTCTTCTCCCAATGATTGCGGCGTTCGAGCGCGCCTTCCGGATCGACCAGGATGTCGGCGATATTCTGGACGTCGCGCACTTCGTCGATGCCGCGCCGGACCTCGAGCAGCGGATTGTAATGCGCCGACGCCTCGTCGGTCGGGTTGAACAGCAGGCAATGAGAGAACCGCGCGCGCCATCCGGCGGTCAGCGTCCAGTTCTCGCCCTTGATATCGTGCACGACGGTCGAGCCGATCCAGGTCAGCAAAGTCGGGACGACGAGGCCCACGCCCTTGCCCGATCGGGTCGGAGCGAACGCCATGATGTGCTCGGGGCCGTCATGGCGTAGATAGCGGCCACCGAGCGTGCCTAGCATGACGCCAGCGTCGCGATGGAGCCCGGCGCGCTCGACTTCGCGGGGGCTTGCCCACCGCGCAGAACCGTAAGTGGTGACGTTGCTCGACTGGCGCGCGCGCCAGAGCGAACCGAAGATCGCCGCCGCGCAGCCGAGGAAGCCGCTGGCGGCAGCCAGCATGCCCGCCTTGTCGAAGACGAGTGGGGCGTAGGCGTCATAGTGATACCACCAGCCGAACAGCGCCCAGGGATGGTAGACCGGAACAGCGCCGAGCCGGAACCACGGCAGCCCCAGTTCGGGCTGATAGGCGAGCATCGCCGCTGCCCATTGTGTCGCGGCCCACACCCCCGCGATCACGAGTCCGAAGACGACAAGGATCTGGCCGATGAGCAATTTGGTGGGTGTCACGTCGAGGCTCCCGCCCGCCGGACAGGATCGGCTCGGGCGGATTCAGACTCGGTGACGGAGGCCAAAAACGGAACGGCGCTGATGGGAGCAGATGGGCTCGCGTCGGCCCGTTCCGGCCAGATACCGGAACCGGAAGCTATCTGGCAGGCGCCGTCCGGCGGTTAGAGGCCGGCGTCTGTTCGGAGCGTTTCGATGCGTTCGAGCGAAACGGCCTCGATCATGTCGCGAAGGGCGCGAATGGACTGTGCCAGAGCATCGAGGTCGTCGTTGCCGATCTCGTAGCTTGCCGAATAGCGGGCCTCGACATAGGCACGCTTCAGCAGCTCGAAGCGGCGGCGGTCAATCCGGGTGGCGCGTGGCCATGCTTCGATCAGCCGTGCCTCGCTGTCCTCCGCCAGCGACCGCAGGAATTTGATGTTGTGCGAGCGCGGAAAGTAGAGGGTGCGGACGAGCAGAAAGCATATGTAGGCCCGCTCCGTCGCTTGATGGAGCAAGAAAGCCGCGTCTTTCAATTCGCCTTCCTGATGTGCGAACGCAGCCAGTTTGATCCCGCTGTCGACCTTAGCGAGCCAGTCTTGGAAGTACGTGGAGGCCATCTCATAGGCATCGGCGGCCGTCAGCGGCTGCGGCTTGGCAAGTGCGCTCCCGGGCAATTCGTAGAGAGCGATACCGTCGCGAGCGATATCGACCCAGAAATATTCACCGCGGCTCAGCGCCTGGTTCACCTCCTGCAAGGTGTGGACGATGATGTTCACCGGCCGCGCGATCGCGGTATCGCGCAGGATCTTGTCCTCGGCGACGTACCAGTAGTCGGCAATATCCGTGAGATCGGGATGGCTGACGATGATCAGCAGATCATAGTCGGACTGGTAGCCATTCTCAGGTTCGTCGACCCAATCGTCCCGCGCGTAGCTGCCAAACAGGATGACCTTGAGGATGCGGCCATTCTTCTTCCACGGCTGGTTCGCGAGCGCGATCGCCTGGGCGAATTCGCCCATCAGCAATTGCTTCACCCGATCCAGTTCGCCTTGCTGGACCGAGGGCAGATGATCAACATCAGAGCGCACGGCAGCGATTCTCGCGAGAGACCAGGCACTTGGCAAGCTCTGACCGCGCACGCAGGCGCGCCGATGGATTTGCCTCACGCACGGCCACAACCTCGCAGATATCGAACACGCCTGCACATCGCCGCCGCCTCCCTTAATTAAGCCTGCTTACCTTGGCGATCTGACAGATTAGCCGAATCGGCGTTCGCTTAAACAACGTGCCCGATCCCTCAGCTTGAAATGGCAGGCTGGGGCCGGCTTCGACCATGCCGCAGTCGATGTCCGGTCAATCGCAGCCGCCTGAAGCAACAGGCAAACCCTTCCCAACGACGGATGCCCCGGTTGATACTCAGAGAAACTGCTCGTCTCCCGGAGGCAGCTCGTCCGCGCTGAGCAGACCCATGCGCACACGAATGATGCGCCGGATCGCTGTGCGGTTTGAACCGGACGCGTTCTGGAACCTGACATTGGCGAAATCCACGCCGGCCGCAGGCTGCAGCCGAGCATGGAAAGCCTCTTCGGTCATGTCGCCTCCCTCGAGCATGGGCTTCGCGATCTCGCGGTAGATGTCGAACAGCGCCTGTACGCCAACGGTTTTCCGGATGAACGAATTCGGTGGCGCGTCAGCCCAGAAGAGGGCGTCGCAGGCGTTCAGGAAATTGCGTGTTGCCGCGTACAGGAATGCGTCATCCCCCGCGATGTAGGCGCTGCGAAGGGGTGGCTTGCCGGGCGGAAGCGCACTGCGTTTGGTGGCAGCGGTCTTTTTGAGCTTGTTGGCATCCTCTTTCGGGTTGGAGCTGATCAGGCGGACGATGCCGCCGACAATCACTGCGAAGGAAATCTTCATCGTCGCCTTGGCAATCGTGGCGGCCGAGGCGAAATCGTTGACCGGCGCTACGGCGACACGGCCTTTCATCTTCGAATCCGGGTCGGTTGCGATACGCCTGGCTAGAAATACGGCGAGCTTTTCCGGACTCCACTGATCCTCCGGCTCGTCGGCGAGATTGTAGCCGAACAGCTCATAAGTGAGGCTCTTGTCGACCGCCTTCTGGTTCGAATTGATCGTCGCGAAGATTTGCGCCTGCATCGATTTTGGCAGATCGATGAACACCGAGCATAGCAGGCGATCATCGAGCCGCACCGGGTCGGCTCTAGCGAAGGCGAACAGGCGATGCTGGCCGTCAATGACCGCGGCGAGCTTCTCGCTGGTTGGGATGGTCAGGAAATATTCTTCGCCCTCTGTCGCAATCTCGAGGCCGGCATCGGCCGCGGCGTTCGCTTCCGCTCCGGCTTGAGGGCCTTCAGCGACCTGGGGCGGCAGCACCTGCTCGATCGACCAGCGCTTGGCGAGTTCGGCCTGCTCCTGCGCTTCGTCCCCCTCTCCGTCATCATCGTCGACATCGATATCACCCTGGATGCGCGTCGAGGTGCTGTGCATGTTGGCGGCAAGAATGATCGAGTTCGGAAAGCTGGCATCGACGCGATTGATGTAGCGCGCGATGGCGTCCAGCCGGCGCGGGTCCGACAGTCGCTGCGCACCATCGACGTCATAGCCGCCAGTCAGCGGGTTCAGCTTGGCGCTGACAACATCGCTGAACGCCACGTCCAGAAGCGTGCGCGCGGTCAGGACCACGGCGAAGAAGGTGCCGACAGGCTGATCGACACGCAGGGCGGGCACCCTGAGCGGATAAATGGTACCGGTCATCGCTAGACCTTCACAGCCGTCGTAGGAGATCCAAGCGGCCGCATCGGGTTTCCACCGGTGGAGGCGTCATCGCGGACCTCGTCCTGGAAGATATCGTCTTCGCCATTGGCGAGCACCCACGCTAAAATAGCTGGTATGCAACAAATGAGACCCCCGACCAGCGTACCGGTCTGATGCGCCTCGCCGAAAACCATGAGATACATCGCGAAGATCATTACGATCGTGAACAGAATGATGGCGGTGACGATGCAGAGCTTGTCCCGGCTATAAAGCATTTGCATCGCGGCCGGCCCTCCGATCGCAAGGCCCGCCGTCGCAAGCGCGAGCTGCAACGGGTGAAGATCAGGAAGAGACTTTGGCGCAGGGGGGATGAATGCGTATCGATAAAACTCGATCCAGACTGCTAGGCCGCCGAGCAGCACGATGCCGACGGCCAGGAACGTCCAGAAGGACATCTGTGCTTTGGGCCGGTTCCAACGTCGATACAGCACCTGCCAAGCGGGCCGAACCGTTATCCCGCGATCGACATCCTCTTCCAAAGGCCCCTCCCATTCTCGCCCCCCCACACTCGGCGTCAAAGTAGCCGACCTGTCGGGTAATTGAAACGACTCCGAAAAGATCGGCCTTTAGTTGGCAACGGCCGATCATCGCGGCCTCCCCATCCTCGGCCAGGACTCAACGCCACCCAATGCAACATGCGCGGGTAATGAGGGCGGGCCAATCCGCATGCGACCGTCGAGCGCCAGCGGTACGCCTGGGATGTGCGGCAGCAGCGCCGCTACTCGGCTCATCCGAATCCCGCTCGTCCGGGTGATGAGCAAGCTGAACATGAAGGAATTGATCATCACGCAGCGCGTGACGAGGATGTCGCTGACGTCGACGCCGGGAATCTGCAGTGGCCCGCACCGCGCCATGTGCGGATATATCTTTTTTGTGGTGCCAGTTTCCGAGTTCATCATAAGCGATGGCGAGATCGTTGCGACATAGGCGGCTACGAACGCCGGCGAGCATGGATATTCGGCCAGGATCGTCTCGCGATAGCGGCCGAGCAGCGCGACGTCCTGGCCGGTCGACCGCGCGGAATTGAACGAGATCTTCAACAGCCAGCGCATCAACAGACCATAATCGTAGGTGAAGGGGACGGTGGCGCCGGGCTCGACGAACTTGGAGAAACGGCGATCGAACAGCTCGCAGGCATGCGCGTCCAGGGAGCTCAACGGCCCGTTATTGCACTTGGCACATACATCCGAAATGGTGAGATCGCCGGCAAAGGTCTTGTTCGCTTTGGCCGAGAATTTGACCCCGAAATCGCCGCGCTTCAGGAAGCCGTTCGGCCAGATATGCTCCTTGGTGAGCGGCGACGGCGCGTCGCAATAGGCGCAGGTCTTCGCCATTATTTGTGGTGCGCACCGGTCTGGACGCCGCGCGCGACAGCTCATGCCAGATGGAGAACGCGCGCGGTGACCATCGCTTTGAATGCACGGCGCGCGCATTTCATCCCCTATGAAGCCGGCGGTGCCGCAGTCGTCTCGTCCTCGTCGCTCGCCGGCTGTGCCGTGCCGTCTTCGGCCGGCTTCCACCGCTGGTAATAGGCCACCAGAAAATCCTCGAGCGTGCGGGGCTTGGGAATCTCCTCCCGGATCAGTTCGAACCCCCGCGCCGCGTAGCGGCTGAGCAGCTTGGTGCCTTCCTCCTTGAGCTGCGTGCCGCCATTGCCGACCTCGATCAGATTGCGGATCTCGCGCTGGATCGCCTCCTTGGTGGTGGGAATGCCCTGCCGGCGCATCTCGGCCTCGACCAGCATGCCCGCGATGACCGGGGCGAACGGCTTGTACGGCGCCGTGTAGCCCTTGTTGAACTCCGCAGGCTCCAGCTCGGATTCCGGGGCCAGCCTGCCATCGTCCAGGCCGACCATCAGACAGAGGTAGAACTGGTCGAAATCGGTTTCGAACCGGGCGCCGCCATCGGCCCGGCCCTGAATGTCCTTGAAATAGGTCCGCATGTCCTTGGGTCGGCGCAGCGTCATGCGGCTTCTCCCACATTCTGGGCGGGCGCATCGTCGTCGTCCTGGAAAGTCTTGAAGGCTTCCTCGCCGTCGCGCTGCTCGGCCGTTCCATCGGGTCCGCGGACCAGCGTGATGAAACGCGCGTCCGGCCGGCCGTAAAAGGCCTCGGCGAAATCCTGACGCTCGGTTGAGATCACGAACATGATCGTCTGTTCGAACAGCTCGGGCACGACCTTGATCACCTCACGCCGCATTTCGGCATCGAGCGGCACGGCAGGACTGTCGATGATGAAAGGTAGTCGGTGGTTGGCGCTTTCGAACAGCGACGCGAGAAAGGCATAGGCGATCGACAGGCTCTGGCCTTCGCTGACATTGTCCTTGCGCGCCAGATTGCGCGCGCTGAGTTCCAGCGCGCTGCCGATGCGCACGACTTCGAGCCGTTCGGCCGGCACCAGTTGCGCCAGCTTGACGTTGGTCGCAGTGCGGACCTTTTCGCGCAGGAGGCTCAGTGCCTCGGTCTCGATATTGTTGAGCACCTTCTGCACTATGCGCGATTGCAGCAGCAGCTTGTGGGTGTCGGTCGCGGTATTGTAGCGCTCGTCGCACTCCGCGACATGCGCCTTGCACTTGGGGATATTCTGCTCCCAGCCGAGGCCGTGGTTGAGCTGGTAGGTAGCATCGGTGCTGTCGAGCCGCTCGAGCTGTTCTTCGAGGCGCCCGATTTCCCGCTCATGTTTGTCTGCCTGCTCCTTGAGCGCGGTCAGCTCCTCGCCGCCTGCCGCGATATAGGTCGCCCGCTTCGCGTCGAGCTTCTGCTTGATGCGGTGACGCTCGCGAATGCGTCCAATCAGGGTGTCGACCGGCTGCTGTAAGCGCGCCGGATCCTCGTCGGTCGTCCTGACCATCGTCTTCATGCTGTTGATCACGCCAGACTCGTCCGCTGCCATGAAGGTTGCGGCCTTGGTAAGGATGGTTTCGCGGATCGGCGGGGTGATTTTCTGGTCGCAGACGCACAGCTCGCCGTCGGCCAGCTCCTGGAAGAACTCCGCGGTCGCCGCTTCGGGCAGCTGCAGCGCCTGGAGTTGCGCGCTCAATCCCTGGAGCCGGCCAAGGGCCCGCGGGCAGGACAGGAATGGCGATTGCAGCGACGTGCGCAGCTCGTTCGTCTCGCCGAGGATCACAAGGTCCGCCTTGCGCAGATTCTCTTCTAGCGTGTCGAGTTCGCTCGCGGCTTCCTCGTTCTGGCCGATCCGGTCGCCGATTTCCTTGTTGATCCGATCGCGTTCCGCCTTGGCATGATCACAGTCGCCGACGATCAGGGCGCGCTTGTCCTCCAGCCCTTTCAGCTTTTGCCGCGCCGCCTGGAGCGCATTGTTGAGCCGCTCGACATGGCGCTTGTCGCGCGCTTGCGTGACCGCGGCGACCCGGCCCTGCTGTTCGTCAAGCAGCCGCTCGATCGTCGTGCGCAGCGTTTCGAGACGATCGATCCCGTACAGCGTCCGGATGGCGCTGCTGGCGCGATCAGAACTGTGACTGCGAATCTTACGGGCAAGTTCGCCGTCAAACACGAACAGCTCGGCGAATTGCGGCGTGATGAGGCCGCGAACCTCGCTCGGCAGGGCATGGGTGTCGAGCAGGCCGCCATCGGCTTCGCTGGCGCGCGCCGTGCTGAAGCTGTGCTCGCCCGAGCCATAGTCGAAGTGCATTGTGATCACGTGCAGCCGGCCGTCAATCAGCACGCGCAGCTCGAACGAGCCCATCGACTCGCCGTCTTCGGGGCGCAGGCCCTTCACCGCGTCCGCGTCCAGCTTCTGGCCGGTCAGAGCCGCCCGGATCAGCGACATCGTCGTGGTCTTGCCGCCACCATTGTTCATTTGAATGAGCGTCCACCGCGGTGGCGTCAGCGACAGATCGATATCGATATCGCGCAGATTGCCTCGGATGTTGCGGCATCGCCAGCCGGTGACACGCAGCTGCATGGGTCAGGCCCCCGTATCGCTGTCGATGTCGACCGCCGCGACGAGTCCAGCCACGTCGCGATCTTCCACCCCGCCTTCGGCGGCGTTCCGGATCAGAGCGCGCAGCCTGGACTTGAATTCATCCGGTTGGTTGGTGGCTTCGAGAACAGCATCCGTCGCGTCGAGAAGCTCGGAAGGTACTGGCATTGGAATGTAATCCCCCCAAATTTCGTAATCTTGCCTGCGCCGCGACGGCCGTACCTGATCCTATCTGCTTCCGCGCGTCTTTGCGAGCGCTCGTAACCAGTCGCGCCGTGCCTGGTCGGCGGTCGGCGGTCCTTCAGCATCTTCATCGATATCGTCGTCGCGGATGAAGTCGACGACGATCGCGCGCTTGGCGGGGTTCGCCGGATCCTTGCGGAGGCAGCGTCCCAACCGCTGGACCGTCTCGAGGCGCGATCGCGCTGAGGAAAATAGCACGATCGCGTTGACCGACTGAATGTCGATCCCTTCCGAAATGCGGTGGCAGGTGATCAACGCGTCCAATCCGCCGCGCGCGAAGCGGACGAGGTTCGCCCGGTCATCCTCGGCATAATAGGTGTGATATCTCGGCGTGACCGGCAGAATGATGTCCTGCACTTCCAGGCCATAGGCCGCGTTGTCGACGAACAGGATTGCGCGATTGAGGCTCTGCGGATGCTCGCGCAGATAGTCGACATAGGCGGGGAGCTTGCTGCGCGATGTCTTGGCTACCTGCGCGATATCGCGGTACATCGTCTCGATGCCGGGATCCTGTCCGGCGCGGACCTTCCCATGATAGCTTGAAATCGCACGGCGGACGGCTGCCTTGTCGTCATCGGAAAAATCATAGCTCAGTTCGACATAGTCGAACTCGCACAGGATGCCCCGTTCGATCGCTTCTTCGAGGCCGAAGCGGAAAATGACAGGACCAATCTCCTGCTCGATAAAGGCCGAGCCGTCCGCGTCATATTCGCGCTCCGGCGTGGCGCTGAGACCAAGCCGGTAGCGGTAGGGCCTGAGCTTTCCCGACAGTTCGGAAACAAGCGCCGGCGAGCCCAGGCCATGGACCTCGTCGCAGATCAGCAGGGTCTCTGCCGGCGTCGAGCGCGGCAAGCGGGCGAGCGCGGCGCCAAGCGTCTGCCGTGATGCGAGCAGGATCGCGCCGCGGGGATTGTTGCGGAACGCCAGCGCCTCATGGTGCCCGCCATAGGAACGATGGACGACGAATGCGTCGAGCTTGACCAGCTCGGCATACCATTGATCGAGCAGGTCGGTGCCGGACATCGTGATGATGCTCGATTGGATGCGGCCCTTCTGCTCCAACAGGCTGAGGATGCGCAGCGCCGTCCGGGTCTTGCCGGTGCCCGTCGCCATTTCGAGCACCCCGGCGCCCGCTTCCATGAAGGCAGCGATCGCTTCATCCTGATGGCGCCAGCGGAGATCCGATTCTGTGGGTTCGGTCTCGGCGGCGGGCTTGCCCGGACGGGGCGCCGAACCAAGCGCCTTCAGGCCCTCTCGGACGGCCTCGGGGAGCGCGACGACCCGGATCTGCGGCATCTGACCGGTCCAGATCTGCTCGAAGCGCGCCGCATGACTGGCGATCCGCTGGGCATCGGTATCGCTCAGCCAACTGTAGAACAGGCTGATAGCCTCGAAATTGGAGAAGGCCTTAACACTGTCATTCTGCGAACCGTGAAAGGCGACCGCGTTGCCAAAGGAGTCATGGAAAATCCCGAACTTGTCGTGGAAGTCGCCATTCAGACCCGCCACCGGGAGGGCGAGCTGAAAATCGAGCACTTGATCCGCGACCATGCGCCCCAGGCTCGCCACATCCTCGCTCACCCCTGAAGCGACAAGCGCCTCAAGTTCCTGTTCGAGCGCCGCGCGTAGCGCATCATCGGCTCTCGCCTCGGTCCCGGCGCGTATCGCTCCCCAGTCGTCCTTGCTCAAATGGGGACTGACGAGAAAGCGCGCGCGGCCGCCGGCAGCGGCAAAGGCGGAAATGCCGCGCGACACCATCCGCAGCCAGCCGGACGTGAAATAGCCGACACCGCGATCATAGCTGACCGCGGCGCGCAGGGCGGGCTCGTAGAAATCCTGGATGATGCAATCAGTCGTGGTCTGGAGGATCAGCGGCGTCTCCAGCGCGCGCAATCCCTGCCGCTCTATGTCATGATCCGTCATGACCGTCGCTCGACCCGGTTCGAATCCAGGAAGGAGAGAAACGCCAGCCGATCGGGAGTCGGCTGGAAGAATTCGAGCGACAATATGCTGCGCAGCGCATCGAGCAGCAGCTTCACCTCGCGGCCTGTGAAGGAGAACCAGTCGGTGTCCGCATCATGCTGGACCGCGTGGATGTGAACGCGGTTGCGCAACTGGCGCAGCACCCTGAGATGGCCATACACCGCGTGATCGAGCGATCCGAGCAGCAACCTTTTTTCAGCGCGCTTCACCATTGCGTCGAGGGTCATCTCCTCGAGCTCGGCCTGGGCCAGCTCGCGTTCGACGACGTTGACGATGCGGAGTGTCTCGCCCGCTTGCACGAACGACGGCGCAGTCAGCTTTTTCAGCTCTTCCCATTTGCGGGTACGTGCCCCGCCCGATGTGCAGAGCAAATACCACAGGATCGCCTCGACCACACCCATGCCGACCACCACCACGGACTTGCAGGTCTGGCTGTGCAGCGTGCGCTGCAGCTCCGAATGTTCGAGTTCGCCGAGCAGGTGGTCGATATACTGAAGCGAGTAAGCGATGTTCCGGACATAGGCTTTGTGGTGCTGAATCGCGCTGTCCGCCGGCAGCCCACGGTTTAGATAGAGGTGCAGGGCGTCGACATCGACGATGCCGGCAAGTGATCCAGCGGTGCTGCTCACCGCGAACCAACGGTCGCCATTGAAAAGCCAGCCTCACAGCCAGCCCAAGCAAGTTGCCGACCGATACCAACACTTGTCCGCCGCACTCGGCACTCCCCACCTGATAGGCACATCGCTTTCCTGTCGTGGAAGCTAGCGGGAGCCCACCCGGAGTGCCATCGAAACCGGCATCGAAGACGGGCGCAGCCCCCGGGGCTGTGCGTCTAGGCGGCAAACCGCCTCAGCGCGGCGACTTCTGCTATCAGGCTTTCGGCGAACAGGCTCATATTGTCGGCGGTAGTGGACCGGCCCGGCGAGACGCGGAACGCCTGACGCGCGCGGGGCGTGTCGCCGAACATGGCCAGCAGCACATGGCTGGTCTCGACCTTGTCGGTCGCGCACGCGCTCGACGCGGAGAAGCTCGCAGCGCCGTTCAGCTTGTGCATCAGCGCTAGCGGCTCGATGCTGGGGATCGACAGCGAGACATTGCCCGGAATGCGCTCGGTCGGATGGCCGTTGAACTGGACGCCCGGGATCGCCGCCGCGATCCGATCGACAAAGGCGGCGCACAGCGCGCGCACGCGCGCGGTCTCGGTTCCGCTCAGCTTGGCTGCAAGCTCAAGCGCCGCGCCCATGCCGACGATCAGCGGGACATTGAGCGTGCCAGAGCGCAGTCCCTTTTCCTGGCCGCCGCCATAGACAGTCTGGGCCAGCCGGGCGCGCGGTGACCGCGACCGGACGTAGAGCGCGCCGATGCCCTTGGGGCCATAGGCCTTGTGCCCTGAAATGCTGGCGAGATGGATATGCTCGGCGGCGACATCGACCCGCCGGTGCGCCATCACCTGCGCCAGATCTGTATGGAACAGGACGTCGCGCGCCGCGCAAACGGCGCCGATCTCCGCGATCGGCTGAATCGTGCCGACCTCGTTGTTCGCTCCCATCACGGAGACGAGGCCGGTATCGTCGCGCAGTGCGGCGGCCACTGCCTCGGCACTCACCCGACCATATTCGTCGACGCCGAGGATCGTCAGCTCGAAGCCCTCGCGTGCAAGTTGGCGGAACGGTTCGAGCACCGCCGGATGTTCGACCGCCGTCGTGACCAAATGGTGCCGCTCGGGCCGCGCCCGCGCTGCGCCCAGGATTGCGATATTATTGGCTTCGGTGCAGCTGCCGGTGAAGATGATCTCATTGTCGCGCGCGCCGAGCGCGGCCGCGACCTGAACCCTGGCTTTCGCCACAGCCGCCTGCGCGCGGTTGCCATGGATATGCTCGACGCTCGACGGGTTGCCGAACACTTGGGTGAAATAGGGTAGCATAGCGTCAAGGACCTTGGGGTCGACCGGCGTCGTCGCATTATGGTCCAGATAGATCGGATCGGCGCCCCCGGCGCCGGCGCCGCTCATGCGGCCAGCGCCAGCCGCCCGACATCGGCCGGCGACTTGGCGCGCACCGAGAGGGTGGCGACGCCGCGATGAATATGCGCCTGGAGCAACGCGACCAGCCGGTCATTGTCGAGCGGCCCGGCGCCGGCCTCATCCTCCTCAACGAAGCGCAGCAGCGAGGCGATCAGCGCGTTATATTCACCGGTCAGCGTATAGGCGTTGAATTCCTGACCCTGATCGTCGGGCGCCAGCGACGCGGCAGGCCCCTCTTCGAGCGAGAGCATGATCGCGATCCGACACAGCAGGTTCGGGGTCAGCCCAGTGCGCTGGCGGATCGAGCGCAACCGGCTCGACGCGTCGGACGAGATCTTAAGCTTGTTGAAACGCATCGCCGGCCTCCCCGCTATGCTCGTCGTCGAAATAGCCCGGCGTTGCGGTCGTGGCGCCGCGCTCCGGATCATAGTCGAGCCGATAGGTATGGCTGATGCTCGGACCCAGCCGCTCGAGCAGCGCGTCATCGACCTCGGTGTCGGTCGAAAGCACAATCACCTGATGGCTGGCTTCGGGGAAATAGCGCTCGACCAGCGTGTTGCGATGCTCGCTGTCGAGGCGCGCCAGCGGCGTATCGATGATCATTGGCAACGGGCGTCCGCTGGTACGCGCCAGCGCCCATAGCATCGCGATCGCATAGACCTGCTTCTCGCCGGCCGAGAGGGTCGACTTGCGGATCTCGCGCCCCGAGCGGTCGATCAGCGTCGCATCGAAGCTGGTCCGGTCGATCCGGACATCGGCGACGAAATTCCCCTTGCGCGCAAGATGATTGAACCGGCTGACGAACTCGGTCTGGAGTTGCGCCAGCTTGCGGTCGAGCAATTGCTCTTCATACTGCTGCAGCGCGCGGCCCACTCGGTTGGCAAGCTCGGCGCGTTCCTCGCCCGCCGCTGCGTCATTCTGCGCGTCGAGCATCCGCCGGCGCTCGCGGTCCAGCGTGGCGCGCTGATATTCGAGAATGCGCACTTCCTCCTCGCGCGCCTTCAACTCGGCTTCAACCGCGCCCATATCCTTCTCTGCAAGCAGCAGCTCATCGAGTACGACGCCTGCCGCCTGTCCAGAGGCTCGCACCAGCTCTGCTTCGATCTCACGCAGCCGCCTTGCAAGCGAATCCAGCTCGGAGACCAGCAGCGAGGCGCGGGCCGCCACCGTCTCGCGCACTTCGGATAGCTTGCCTAGCAGCTTGCGGCGCTCACCTGTGTCGAGATCGCTAACTGAAGTTTCAACCAGATCGACCGGCACATCGGTATCTGCCGCAAGAAACGCCTCGAGATCCTGCCAATGGGTACCATTCCATTTTGCCGACCGCTTGGGCGTGCCCGTGGCACGCCATGCTAGCAGGCGCGCGCGCAGCGCCGCTGCTTCCGCGCCAATGCCCGGCTCGACCGTGCGCGACAGCGCATTGGCGAAGCGTTTGGTTAGCTTGGGCGCCGAAGCGAACGGCAGGAGGCCGCCGGCCAATTCGCGCATTTCGGTCTCGCGGCGAAGGATCTGCTCGCGCACTTCTTTGCGCGAAGCCTCGATTGAGGCGCGCCGACTGGCGGCATCACCGCCTTCAGCGACGAAACGCTGACGGATATTGCTGGCGACTCGCGCCTGCGACATCTGGCGCGAACGAAGTTCGGCGACATGCTCGGCCTTTTCGGCAATCTGACGGTCAAGCGCACTAATTTCGCGGACGGTCTCTACGAGCTTCGCGGCGGCATTACCCCCTTCGCGACGGCTGCGGCGCGCGAGATAGAGGCCAAGATCAGTGCGCAGGCGTCCTACCAGCTCGATCCCGAGCAGGCCGCGTACTGCTTCGGCCAGACCTTCATCGGGATCGTCGCGGGCAATCTCTGCGATCTTTTCGCCGTCGAAGAAAAACAGCTGCGACACGCCCGGCGGCACCAGTTCCTGCAGAAAGCTGTGCCATTCGTCCCGCGGCACCGCATCGACCGGTGCGCCATCCTTCTCAAGGCTCAGCGTCTCTACGACCTTGCTGCCCTTGACCGTCCATCGCCGACTGACGCGATAGCGCTGCACGACACCGCCTTCGGCATAGTCGAATTCGAGGCCGACCGAGGCGACGCCGGCTTGTCTGCCGTCGAGCCCGGCATGCACCCGGCCGCGCAAATGATCCTCATATTCGGATTGTGCGACCCGAAAACCGAGCGCGCGCCGACCGTAGAGTGCTAGCCGCACCGCTTCGAGTAAGGTCGTCTTGCCAGCGCCATTACGGCCACCGAACAAGATGACCGGGCGCCCGCGCTGCGGAACGAGGTCAAGCCGCTGGCGCCCAGCATAGAGGCCGAAATTTTCCAGTTCGATCGAGCGTAGTATCATCGCGCAGCCCTCATTCGCCGTCGAACGGAAGTTCGAGGTCGTCGTCGAGGACTAGTACTTCACCATCGGGTCCCACGCCGATTTCGCGGCGGCGGGCTTCGACCAGAGCGTCGAGATCACGCCATTCGAGCTTGAAGGCCTCCTCGATCCGGGTGTGGACTGCATGGCGCCGCTTTAGGCCGTGCGAAGCGCGTTCGATGTCGAGCAGTTTCATCACCAGTTCGGTTGGCACGTCATTGTCGGCACAGACCGCGTCAAGCAGTTCGCCATCGTCTGCGGTGAAGGCAATCGCGTCTTCGGCCACCCAGTCGAGCTCGCGCCCGAGGATTTCGCGCACCAGCCGCGGGACCGTATCGGGCCAGTCGCCACGTTCGGTCCGCCACAGCCGGCGGATTTCGTGCAGCTCGGCTTCTTGGATCAGCACTGGGGCCTCGCCGATCGGTGCGTCCCGCCGCACTTCATTCTGGATATGCAGCAGCTTGGCGAGCAGCTTGCGGCAGAAATCCATCGTATAGGGTCCGGGCATCACCCGATCGGTCTTGCCGATGAAGGAGACCTGACCGGTGCGCCTGCGAAAATCGCGGAACTCGTGCTTGCGTTCGGGAATCTGCGTTTCTGAGAGCATGTCGCGATATTCGAGCAGCGGCGTCAGCCACTCCTCGCCGGAATCGATCATCGCCTCCATCGCCTTGTCGCGCTCGACCACGGTGCAGACCCAGCAGCCGAAGCGCGAATTGCCGCAGGACGGCGTCGTCGTATCGACGACAAGCGGGCATTCGCCGGACGCGGCGTTGCGATACATCGCGACGAGATCGCGATTGTCATTGCCCCAAGGCGACTGATTCTGGAGCAGATAGGTCCATACCTCGTCGGTCGAAAAATCTGAGATCGGGGCATAGACAAAAGCGTTGAGCAGCGAGCTGTGCTTCGACAGGCGCGAGCCCTCGATCTTATGCAGCGACATGACCTGGGCGCGGGTCGCGGATTCCTGCGAGCGGACCCCGAGCACCATCACCACCTCGCCGAACTCGGCGACGCGGCTTTTGATGAAGTCGTTGGCCGGCTCGATCTTAAGGCGTTCCGTGCACCAACGGAATCGCCGCGACGGCGCCGGATAGCCGCGGCCGATCATGTTGACCCAGAAGCTGCGCCCGACCTCGGGCACGACCTTATGCGTGACGATCGGCATGTTCTTCTCGATCGCAGCCTTGGCGATGCGTTCGAGCGACACGTCGATATAGCGAGACACAACAGGGGTCTCGACCAGCGTGTCAGAACTGATCACGTAGATCTGCTTGCTACGTTTTTCGGGCGGGAGAGACTCGAGCGCAGTCCAGATGATCTGGAGCGCGGTGGTCGAATCCTTGCCGCCAGAATAGCCCACGACCCAAGGACGCGAGTCGGACAGATAAATCTCGCGCACGTCGTCATAGATGCGCGCCAATCGCGCATTTTTGCCTTCCAACCCGTCTTCACTCATACCATCGTCCGTCCCTTGGAGGTGTGCTAACCGATTTGCCGCGCGCCGTCAGTTTCTTCCTGCACAAGCGAGCGAGAAATCAGCTCGGCGGTGAGGACCACGCTGGTCCGCGACCGATTGATCTTGCCGCCAATGAGCGCGCGACCCTCCCAGAGCGCCCGGTTTGCGCGCGACCAGTCGACATCGCGCAGGCCAGCCAACATCTCCGGCCAGCCGTTGGGATTGTTGTTCATCGCTCGGGCTCCGGCGATGGCGATCGCCTCCAATGCGACACCATGCGCATGGATTGTGTCGCGTCGCAGCTCCGCTGGGGACGCTTCGCGCCGCGCCACCGCCAGCCAGTCGGGCATATTGGCGATTACCGCGTTCCAAAATTCGATCACCGCGTCCGCCCGCTCCGGCGTCGCATTGAGGCCAGCCTCGCTGACCAGCGTGGCCACGGCGGTATGGAGGTTGCTGAACGCGAAGAGCTTGCGCGATCCGGCCGGCAGATTCGAGCGGGTGAAATCCGTCAGGTCGCGCAGCAGTGGAATCGCGTCGGCAACGGCACGCGTCAGACGCGCACCTTGGTCGCGGCTGTCGTAAAAGAGGCGGAGCGACCGCGCCGGCTTGACGCTATGTTGGTTGAGATCGACGAACATCTGCTGCGATCGCTCAAGCCCCTCATCGGGGAAGATCGTCACCGCGATCGTCTCGTCCCCCAGATACGGCCGCTCACGTAGCGCCTCGACGATACCCGCGCGGCGATGCTGGCCATCGTTGATCAGAATCGTCGCGGTCATGTCGACGACGAGAATCCCAATCGAACGTGACGTACTGTCGGTGCCAGAAGGCTCGAAGCGGAACGCCCCGTCGATCGACGCGGCCAGCGCCGACAGGACATATTCGCGTGGATGGTCGGCGATGTATTGGGCGATCGTCGGCACGCGCCCCTTGTTGAGTTCGCGCTGCGCGCGAAGCTCGGGCGGTAGTTCCTCCTCGTCGAAGCAAAACAGCCGACCGACCGAGCGCAGCGGGACCATGATGACATAATAGGCCCGGCTCGCCTGAACTCCGCGGATTGCCGCGAATCTATAAGAATTCATCGCCCGCTTCCTTTCGACCCGGACCTCCGCGCGGCATGTGGGTCTTAGGCCTGACGGCCGGCTACACCCACCTAAATACTCTGTCATGTGCCTGCGGAGTGGTCAATATACCGGGGATATTTATACCGTGGACGTTGAAAGCGATCTTCGCGATTGTCGGCTGATGGCGACCCCCTCGATTCAGGTGCAATTTGGCAAGCGCGTCCGCGCGCTGCGCGAGGCCAGGGGTCATTCCCAGGAGGCGTTTGCAGCCTTGGCCAACATTGACCGCGGCGCGTTCGGCAAACTCGAACGCGGCGAGATCAATGCTGGACTGATTTCGCTCGCGCGGATCGCCGTCGCGCTCGAAATCGGCCTGCCCGAGTTACTACAGACCGTTGAGATCGATCCCGACGCAATCAAGGCGATCCCGCGCTCGGCGCGCGGCCCCAAGCCGATCGGCGCGCGCGACCGAGAATTCATGCAGCGATAAGTGCCAGTTTTCATCGCTGTTCTAAAGGCAATCGTCTTCGTCACGTCTTTGACATGCCGACCAACAAGCAGCCAAACTACGAAATCGACGGCCCACTTCGGCTGCGCCCGATCGACCAGCTGATGCCGTCGCCGCGCATCAATCCCGAGACCGATTTGCCGACCTGGCGCTCAAGCACGGGACGCCACGGCACGAGCATAAAATCTCGGGCGCGCTCGATCACTGCGAAGCGCCCGCTGACGAGATCGACCGAACGGCGATAGACGCCCTCGATCCGGGCGCCTTCGGCAGCCTCCCGGAAAGGCATGTTCACCTCGTCAGCGAGCTGGCCTACAACCCGCAGCAGTTCGCGCCGCTGGAGCGCCGAGATCATGCCACTCGGAAACGTCGTGCCGCCGCTCGTCTCCTCGGCAAATCCCTGCGCCATCAGCCACTGCCTGCGACGCGCCTGTGCGTCGCGCAGCTCGTGGCCGAACCCGGCGTCTCGGACGGGCACGGGTGCTCCCGATACCAGCTCGCGGTCGATCCAGGTAGCAGCCTCCGCATCGACCAGCCGATCGAGCGGTTGCGCCGACAGCATGGTGATCGCGACCGGACGGTCCCGCAGCCGCGCCGCCTCATAGGCTGCGACGCGATCAAGATGGTCGGGGGCGATGATCCAGCGGCCCGACGGCTCGCGCTCGACGATACCCGATATCCGCCGCATCGCCTCGAGCCGCCGGACATGGGTTTCAGCGAAGGCCTGGGTGGCGGTCGGATCGTGGCGAAGATGGGCATCCACATCGTATCGTCCACCATTGGCGGCGGCGACCGCTGCGATGGTCCGGTTCACCTCCCGCACTGTCGGGCTGACCGGATCGATCCGCACGATCGCACCACGGGGCAATCTGGCGTCGGTTTCCGCACCCCCTTCGGCGAAGCTCAAGACAGGTTTGCCGATCGCCACATAATGGCTGCGCCCGTCGACGCCGTCGACGATCAGGTAATGGCGGTCTTCATGCTCCTCGGCGAGCCCGCGCGCCAGCACCCGACCGACCAGCGGGCGGGCATCGCGTGCGGCCGGATCGTAAATCACCTGGTCGGCCTGCGCCCGGGCAATCGCGGCGCGCGAAAATTCGCGCTGCATCGTGCGGATGATGTCGCCACGTTCGCCCAATGCGCGGAGGGTATCGGCGAGGTCGGGCGCGAGTCGGAAGCGCCCGGCGCCGAGCGGCTCGGCCAGGCCCAGGCGTGACAGCTTCGCCAGCCGGCCGGCGCGCAGCGTCTGATCGAAGGCGTCGCGACCGCTGGTCGCCACCACCCGCTCGGCGTCCGCCCCCTTGAGCAAGGCCCGGTCGATCGAGGTCAAGCGCTCCTGCTCGACTTCGACGCGCAGCGTCTGCGCGATTTCGCGGTGGGTGCGCGGCCCAAGGTCGAGGTCGACGAGCTCGGCGGCGCGCTCGCGGATGCCGGTCGTCATATAGTCGCGGGCGATGACGAGATCAGCGCCCCGATCATCCATCCCGCGCACGACGATATGGGTGTGCGGATGGCCGGTGTTGAAATGGTCGACCGCGACCCAGTCGAGCTTCGTCCCGAGATCCTCTTCCATCCGGTCCATCAGCCGGCGGGTCAGGGGTTTCAGATCGTCATATTGATCGCCATCCTCGGGAGAGACGATGAAGCGGAACTGGTGGCGATCACCGGCGCCGCGCTCACCGAACGCCTTGCCGTCGACGGCGTCGGCATCGCGCCCGTAGAGCGTCCCGCGTTCGCCCTCGCGCGTCGTGCCGTCGCGCTGGAGATAACGCAGGTGCGCGGCGGCGGCCGACGCGCCCTTGCCGGCGAGCTTGACGATGCTGGCCTTGACGATGACGCGGCGGCCGTTCGACGCCGCATGGCCGCCACGGCTGGCGAGCATCCGCCCAACACCCGCGCCGCGCCCGATGCGGGTGCCACTGAACCGTGCAGGCCGCAGTGGCGACGGCGCACCGCCGCGCGCCAGATTGGCCGCCGCCAGCACCCGGCCGAGATAGTTGCGCGCACGCTTCGCGCCGCGCGCTTTCTGCCGGCCGAGATGGGGTTCGAACGCGTCGTCATCAATCATGGGCAAGGGGCCCTTGGGCTGGATCGGATGCCCACCATGACGCCGTCTCGGAACGGTGAAAATCGGTGCCGGTGCGGTACCCGGAAAATCTCCGGTTTTCCCTGACAACGGCACCGGTCGTATGACTCGCAGGGTCAGATGGGCACCCGCGTTGTGCTCTGATTCGAAGTCCGGCGCCTGAGCGTCGTGTCCGAAATATGCCTACATTCTTCGGACATCTGACTTGCGTCGCGTCCGAAATATACATACAGATTTCGGACATGGGCCTCAAGAACGACATCAAGGGCGCGATCGAGCGCCGCGTCGAAGACGGTGCCCCAGGCAAGGTCTGGACCGCAGCCGATTTCCTCGACCTTGGCTCGCGCGATGCGGTCGACAAGGCCTTGCAGCGCCTCGCCAGCGCCGGGGAGCTCCGCCGCATCGAGCGCGGCCTCTACGATCGGCCGAGCTGGAACCGCCTCACCCAGGCCAGCAATCCGCCCGATCCGCGCGGGGTGATCGATGCGATCGCCCGCCGTGACCAGATCCGTGTCCTGGTCGATGGCATGACTGCGGCAAACGACCTGGGCCTGACCACCGCCGTCCCGGCAAAAATTGTCGTGCATACCGATGCCCGGCTGAAGACCGTCCAGCTCGGGAAACTGGAGATTATCTTCAAGCCGACCGCGGCGAGCAAACTCCATTGGGCGGGCCGGCCGGCGATGCGCATCGTGCAGGCGCTGCACTGGCTGCGCGACACCGGGATGGACGACGCGCAAGCCGTCGGCATTCGCTCGCGGCTCGATACCATCCTCGACCAGGACAAGAGCGGCACGATCCGCGCCGACCTGCGCAATGGTCTCCCCACGCTCCCGGCATGGATGCAGGACTTTCTCAAACCCTTCCTTCAGGGCAGCGCCTGATGAACCCGGCCTATGACCAGATCCTGGCGGCGGAGGATGAGACCCGGGCCGGCCTGTTCACCACCACCGCGCAACGCCTCGGCACCACGCCACAGAACGCCGAGAAGGATTTCTGGGTCTGCTGGGTGCTCGACGCCCTGTTCAATGGCCGGGCCGACGGCCCCAGATTGCTGTTCAAGGGCGGCACGTCGCTGTCGAAAGGCTTCGGGCTGATCAACCGCTTCTCCGAGGATATCGACGTCACGGTCTTTCGGGACGATCTCGGCCAGGCATATTCGGTCGAGGAACTCGCCGGGCTCAGCGGCAAGAAGCGCGAGGCCGCGCTCGATGCGATCAAGGACGCCTGCGCCGCCTATATCACCGGGCCACTCCTTGCCGAGCTCCGCGACATTGCCGCGCGGGCCAGCGACCGGAACGGGCTGGCGGCGGGCGCGCTCAAGATTCTGCCCCATCCCGAGGACGACCAGACCCTGCTGGTGCACTATCCCACGGCAACCCCGTCGGACGGCTATGTCGACCAGCAGGTCAAGATCGAGTCCGGGGCCAAATCGGCCCTCGACCCGCACTCGGTGGGCGTCGTCCGGCCGTATGTCGAGGAGGATGCGCCTGGGTTCGATCTCTCCGTCCCCAACGTCACCCTCGTCGATGCCGAACGAACCTTCTGGGACAAGGTCGTCATCCTGCATGGCCAGCGGCAATGGTTCCTCCATCGCGGCACCCTGCAGGGCGGCGGGAACCGGGTTTCGCGGCACTATTACGACATCCACACGCTGATCACGTCAGACGAAGGAAAGCGTGCCATGGCCGACCCGGCGCTCGGCGCCGATTGCGTCGCGCACGCGCGCATGTTTTTCGATCGCAAGCCTTATAATCTCGCCATCGCCCGGCCGCCGACCTTCACGCTGGTACCGGAAGGCGACATGGTTGACGTGCTGCGCCGCGATTATGCCGCCATGTCGGCCATGATCTTCGGGGCTGCGCCGCGCTTCGATGCAGTCATGGAAAGCGTCGCCGCGCTCGAGGCGATCGTGAACCGCGTCTAGCCGCCGCCACAGGAGCCGGCAGGGCCGTTTGGAGGCCGGCCTCCGACGCTTGGGGCTGTTTCTCCCAAAACCGCTCAGGAAGCACGTCCTGCCGGGCAGTGCGGCGCAAGCCTTTGCGCAAGCCGGGAAATCCTCGGCGACGGCACCGGTGCCGAGCGGGCAGTGTCGGCAACGCCTTAAAAAAAACGATGTGCAGACAAAGGCTTATGGAACGCCAGTGCCATAGCTTTATCTTGCCTTACGCCGCCCTCCCGTTTGAACTGCTCCTGCCGCCTATTTCCGCCTTCCTGTTGCCCGTCCGATTCGCCCGAGCCGAGGCAAAAGGAAACCGGGACACGATGCCTGTCCGGCACCCTGTCCCGGCGTTTCCGATGCGCCGATCAGTGCGTCGCCGCAAAGGCTTCGCGTGCCTGGTGTTCGCTCATGAAGCTGCGCCGCCCCATCAATCCATGCGCATTCCCATCGCCATCGACGATGCTTACCGCGACGAACCAGCGGCCATCCAGCCGCCCGACGATCGCCACCCGGTCAAGCTCGAAATCCTCCTCGTCGAGGCTTTCGTATGCCCCGAGCCACCGCTCCGACACGCGCGCATCCCACAGGAAGTCGCTCTCCTCGGCCTCCAGAAACCGCTGCGCCAGCGCCTCGCCCGCGCCCTGTCCAAACTCGATTTCGAGCCCCGCCACGAGCGTTGCCACCACGCGGTCCGACGCCGCACCGATGGATTGAAACATGGTCATGATCGCCTCCTTCGCTTGAAATCCTCCTCATTGAGGACAGCCCTCCGACGACGGGTGGCGGAGCGGTTGTCAGGGCCGCTTGAGGCGAAGCCGGAAGCGCCGCGCAGCGGCGGCGGAGGAACCGATTTTGTTGCGCTGAAAACGAACAGACACGCCTGCGCAGCAGCCTCCGGCTCGCAGCAAAATTGGAGGGGCCGCCGGCCTTGCACAGCCGCTTCGGCGCCCGTCATGCTGGGCCTTGCCGAGACGAGCCCCTCCAACGTCCGAAATCGCGCGCTGCCCTCTCAACCAGCACTGTTTTAGGCCGCCGGAAATGCCAGGTCAGCGGGGTGCGCGAACCGCGAACGGGGCATCGGGCGGTTCATCCGACACCCGCGATGGCGATGGATCGGCCGCTGTATTGCTGGTCCGAAGCGCGACGAACAATGCCCGTGGCGGCCGCTGCGGAAGGGATGGCAACGACACCGAAGGTGTGCCCGACACCTGCGCGAGATAGGCGCGCGTCTCCGTCGGCAGCGCGCGGCCTGATGTAAGATGGGCGGCATATCGGCCGGGACCGGCATTATAGGCGGCGAACAGCCCAGGATAGCCGAAGCGGTCATACATCGCGCGTAGGTAGGCCGTGCCAGCGAGAATATTGTCGTGCGGATCATGGGGATCGCGGCCCAGGCCATGCGCCGCGCGCATCGCCGCCCAGGTCGCTGGGATCAACTGCATCAGCCCCATCGCGCCCGCGTGGGATGTGATTGGTCGCCCGCCAAGCATGGTCTGGCCACCGCTTTCAGCGCGCATCACCCGCTCGATCCAGGCCACCGGCACCCCAAACCGTGCGGACGCCTCGGCGATCTCCGCCCGCCAGCGACCGACCGGATCGGCAGCGGCGGGGCGCGCGACCAGCAACGCGACGGCGAGCGCGAACGGTTTCAGCGTAGCCACAACGGGGTCGCCTTGCCGATCACATCCTGCGCCAGCGTCGCACCGAAATAGCGCCCGTCGAACGAGTCCGGGGTCTTGGCCATGAGCAGGAAGACCATGCCCGGTCCGAGCCGGATGCACCCCTGCCACGCGGGCAGCGGACGGCCAACCGCATCGGCGGCACGGCGAATAGCTACCGGCCGGCCGTTCACCGTCACCGCGCGATCGACCGCGCAGATCGTGTCCCCGGCAATGCCGGCGATGCGCTTCACCAGCGGCACGTTGGAAGGCAGATAGCGGCGGCTCGCGGCCAGGTGCCGCGCGTCGGACGGCGGCCAGGCAATCACCATGTCGCCGCGTTTGAGCGCCGCGCCGGGCGACACGGCATAGAGGCCGATCGGTGCGCTGGCGCTCGAATTCCAGACCAACCGGGGCAGCGGTGGCAGCGCGATTGTCAGGCCGAGGCACGCGATTCCAGCACCGAGCAGCGCGGCGCGGCGGCACAGCCTTGTACGGCGCGCACGGGCGGCGCGCAGCGCGTTGCCCCAGGCGAAGAGCGGCAGGTCGCGGCGCTCAACCACGGTCGCCTCCGCGCGCGCGGGCCGCCGACCACGCCTCGATATCGTCGATATGATAACGCCAGGTGCGGCCATGAAGGCGGCATTTCGGACCATTGCCCGTCTGGCGCAGGCGCTTCAGCGTCGAGTAGGCGAGGCCGAGATGAAAGGCCGCCTGCTTGGCGGTGAGGAAGGGGCAGGTCTCGCGCGCGGCCTGCGCACGTTCGGCGATATCGTACATGATTTCAGTCCATCCGTGCCAATGCATCGTGCGCCGGCTGAGAGGTGCGGATTGGATCGATCCGGCCATCTTCGGCAGGGTCGCAAATCGACCCATGCGATTCCGACCCCCCTCGTTTCAGACCGGTGGCGATGCCCCGCACCCTTGCGGGACACGAGGCGCCGGGTTCAGTCGGCCGGGCTCTTGAAGCTCGATTTCGTATAAAGCGGTGTGGGTTGAACCGGGTGGCACGGGCTTTCGTCCGTGCGACGGAAAGCGGACGGTGCAGACGCCCCCGCCTGCAGAGTCCCTCGCGAGCTATGGCAAATCCGGCGCACCGCTTCATGCCCCGCGCCCTTGGCGGACGCGGGGCGGTTCGTTCAATCGGCCGGGTTCCAGATGATCGCGAAGGCGTCGTCGTCGTCCTGCCCGGCGGCGCGGCCGAGATTGGCATAGATGCGGCGCGGTCCGAATTCGGGGGCCGCGAGCGACAGAGACACATAGTCATTGCCGCTCGTCTCGCTGCGGCGGATCCATCCGGCCCCGACCTCGGCGCCAGCGGCCGACACGCGATAGTCTGGCTGGGTGTCGCCGGTCTTGCGGCTGTTGGGGATGATCTCGATCTCGGTGCGGATCGAGAGCGTGCGGAGCTGGCCCTTATAGCCTTCTCCGTTGCGGGTGACATAACCGATGGCTGGCATTGTTCGTCTCCTGAAAAGTCGCCCCGAACCGTTTCCGGGCGATGGGCGGACCGGAGGGACGGTCACGGCAGGCCCGCGAACCGGCAGGCCGGAGCGGCAGCGGAGGACCGGAGCCGAAGGCTTATTTGCAGCGCAGCGACCGCGAGGAGCCCGCCAGCTCGGGGTCCCCACGCGGAGTGCCGCGTGGGGTAGGCGCGGGCGGGGAAATAAGCCGCGCGGCGATGGTTTCGCGGGACTGCGGCCGTCCCAGGTCATGCGCCCGAGGAGCCTGAATCGGTGCGGGACACGGCAGTGGTAACGACGACAATGCCGCCGGCTTATCCCTCGCGATGGATTGGTCGTGGACTGCGCGGACGCACCCCCGCGCTATCGGATCGGCGACTCAAGGCACGCCGCCGACACCGCCAATGTCGCGGTCGGCGTGGCCGGTGACGACAGGCAGGGGTTCGGGTCCGGTGCGAAAGGCGATAGCGGTAAGCGACATGTCGATGACCATCCTCCGCCTGATGGCCGGTTCCGCAGCGCTCCTGCTGATTGCCGCCGCGCCGCCGGACCAGGGGCGCGTCGGCTAGGCACAAGATGGGGATACCTTCCGGTTGGAGAGCGGTGAGCGCATCTGCATCGCCGGGATTGAAGCGCCGGAAACACATGCGGGCCAGGCGAAATGCAGGAGCGAGATCGCGCTCGGCGGATCCGCGACCGCGCGTGCCCGGACGCTGCTCGATGGCCGGACCGTCACGATCGTTCGGGTCGGGCGCAGCTATAATCGCACCGTCGCAGGGGTGAGGCTGGCCAGTCGCGATGTCGGTTCCGAACTTGTGGGAGCGGCGTTGCGCGCTGGTGGCCGCGTTGGCAGCCCAAGCCCGACTGGTGCGCCCGATCACGGTCCTGAGCTGTACGGAGCGCGGGAATCAATGCCGGCGGATCACCAATTTGGTGACGCCACACAGGCTGCACGGCGCCTTGCGCCGCTCGAAGCCGTTCGATCCGGCAAGCTCACGCGTCTTGTGATTGGAATGCTGGCGGACCGACAGGCCCAGCTTCTCGGCGATACAATCGTCGCAGACTGCCTCCGGCGAGAGCCGTGAAATGAAGCGTTCGACATCGTCGCGGACCGTCATCGGCGCCCTTTGCGCCTTTCGCGACCCGAAGTCGACCTGCTCCGACAGTGCATTCCCTTTCGCGCGCCCCAGCCCGTCAGGGCGAGGGCGTGCGGACCGATTTTCGGGAATCCGGGCAAGTAGCCGGGCGGCAGATTGCGCTTCCGCCGCCCGGAAGATCGGTCACGCCGCGAGATCGTCGGCTTCTTCCTCATGGTCCGGCGGGGCCAGAACCGCACCCGGTGCGCTCGGAGTGTCGGGTGAACAGCACCCTGTGCTGTTCAGGCCATGCTGGGGGCATGACCGATCCGATACTGACTCGTCGTCGCCCGGCACCCGCTCGATCTCGCGCGCTGCCTGCGCCTTGTAATGGGCGGTCACGGTGCCGACGCCGCCGCGCGTGGTATAAGCGGCGGGCGGAAACGCCATCCAGCGCGGCACCCAATGGTCGCGCGTCGTCCGTCCGTTGGTGCCGTCCAAATGGTCGCGGACGATGGCTTTCAGCGTCTTCGACGTCTCGCCGGCATTGGCGCTGGCGACGGCCTCGCCCGCCACGTCGGCGACGATCCGGGTCAGCACTTCGCGGTCGCGGAGCAGCGCGAAGAAGGCCGCGTCGGCCTGCCAGAACCGCGCCATATCGACGCCGATCTCCATGCCCACGGCCTCGACGGCGGCGCTGCCCGACGCCAAGGTTTCGCCCATGACGATGGCGATCACCTCCATCACAATCGTGTCGGGAAGGTTGAGCAGGCGCTGAAAGATGCCGACGACGCCATAATCGTCGCCATTGCCGCCGGTCACGGTCGGCTCCTCAGGCGAGAAGCCGAGAACCGCCAGCACCGCGCGGCGGCGCTCGTCGAAATCGGCCTCGGCCTTGCTGTTGTCGAGGCTGTCGCGCACCTCGTCGTTGCGGGTGGATTGCGGCTCGGGCGTGACCCGCCACAGATGCGAGCCGCCGATGGCATGGGCGACCATCAGGCGCAGCGCGATGCCCGGATAGCCGGTCAGCGCTGCGCGGACGGCGGCGTGGCGATGCAGGTCGACATAGGTCTGCATCGTCGATGTCACCTCGGGGCGGGCGGGCTTGTGCCCGGTTGCGCCACCATTCTCCGAACCCTCAGCCTTGGCGAGGCGCGCCGCTTCCTTGCGGCTGACATAACCCTCGTGGATTGTGACTTCGCCGTTGGCGCGCACGTCGATATAGACGCGCCCGCCCTTGCGCTTGCCCGCCTTCTCATATTCCCATGTCGAGAAATGCTCGGACGGCGGCACGGTGATCGCATCGGCCCAGCCCTGCTCGATATAGGCGGCGCGCTTAGCCTCGATCGCTGCGTTCTGCGCAGTCCAGAAGGCATCGGCATCGGCGAAATAGCGATCGTCGCCGAACAGGTCGGCAATGGTCGCAAGTCCGCTCGTCTCCACGTCGAACAGCGCATGTTTCGCCGGGATCGATGCCCCGCCGAACAGCCACGCCTTCAACTGGTGGCCGGTCGGCACATAGCTGTCCTGATCCTCGGCCAATGCCAGCCAGGCCTTTTGCTGGCTCTTGGAGGCCAGCGTCAGGTGACGCACCGTGGCGCGGTCGATCTGCTCCTTGCGGTAGAGATCGCGGATGCGCGGCAGCAGATTGCCGAGCGCCAGCACGCGGCGGATGGTGAGGTCGGGCAGTCCGAAGGTGGCGGCAATATCCTCGACCTTGCGGCCCTCGCGGACGAGGCGGGTGAAGTTCTCCCACTGCGTCACCTCGTCGGGATCGAGCCGCGCCATATTCTCGATCATCGACGCCTCGATGGCGTCGGCGTCGTCGCCCTCGTCAAGGATCGCGCAAGGCAGCATGGCCGCATCGGGGTCGGCATCGCCGCCCGCGCGCCGTTCGTCGGCGACGATCATGGCGGCGTGGAAGCGGCGGCTTCCGGCGACGATTTCATAGCCATCGGGCGCGCAGTTCGGGCGGACGATGACCGGCTGGATGACGCCACGGCTGCGCACGGTTGGCAGGATGTCGGATACGTCGGGGGCCTTTTTGCCGTAGCGCATATTGGCCTTGCTCACGACCAGCTTGTCGAGCGGGATAAAATCGAGTTTCATCGGTCTACTCCTTGTGAGGGCCGGTCCGTCGATCTTTCCGGGTGGGCGGACCGGCTCAACAAAGCGGCGAAAACGCGCCGCGCGTCATCCGCTACGAAGGCGGAAGCTCGTAGCCTTCGCCGCCTTCGCGAGCGGCACGGCGGAGAAGGGTTTCAGCCCATAAGATCGATCCGGCGCGGCGCGCCCATTCGGCCCAGACGGACAGGCGGCAGGTCGTGGCAAAGGCGATTTCGCGCTCGATGCCGAGGCCGAACGGCAGATTGACGCCGGCCAGTTCGGACAGGCTGAACGTCCCGAGTTCGGGGCATCCGAACCCAAGGTCGGCCAGCCCGAACAGGGTGTCGCCATCGTCATAAAGCTCGGTCGCAAACCATGTCGCCGCGCCCAGCGGGTTGAAGAATTTGACGACCGGCGCGGGATCGTGATCGATCTCGGCGGTGCGGTCGGCGTTGAAGCGCAGCGCGGCGTGAAGCTCGGGGGTGAGCAGGATCATGCCGCCCTCCCTTCGCCGATGTCAGCTTGCGCAGCTTCGGCTTGGGCGGCGGCGTGCCGCGCCAGCAGCCAGTCGGCGGCCTTGCTGGCAGCGCTGGCTGCGCGGAAGATCGCGCGATTGTCCTCGCGCAACACCTCGAGCCAAGAGGCCAGATAGTCGGCGTGACGGACGGTCGGCACGATGCCGAGCGCGGCGCAGAGGAAGGCCGACCCCATTTCGGCGACCAGCTCCTCGCGGGCATAGTCCTTGGTGCCGAAGCCGGTGGTGAGATTGCGCCCGAGCCGCGACGGATGGCCGGTGGCGTGGGTCAGTTCGTGCAGGCAGGTCCGGTAATAGTTGATCTGCTCGAAGAAGGCCGGTTGCGGCGGCACCTGCACATAATCCTGAGCGGGGACATAGAAGGCGCGATTGCCGCCGACGCGGAAATCGATGCCCGATGCAGCGATGACCTGTTCGGCGACGGGCACGATCTGGCGTTCGGGCAGGGGCATGGGGTCGGGCGCGAGGCCGGGGCGAAGGCCTTCGCACTGCGCGACGTTGAACAGGGTGAAGCGCTTCAAAAAGGGGATGGCGCGGGCCTCGCCGCCCTCGTCGCGGGCGCGGGCCTTCTCGGCGCGATCGGAGGAGTCGCTCCCCCGGAGCGCCTCCCGTGTCCGCTCACGGGGGGTGAAGCGGTCGGCATAGACGACAGTGGTACCGCGTTCGCCCTTGCGGACGCAGCCGCCCGCCTCCAGAGCCTGCTTGAAGGTCAGCCACCCTTGCGAGGGATAGCCATGTTCGATTACCGCGCCCCACAGGATCAGGATATTGACGCCCGAATAGCGGCGAGCGGTGAGCGCGTTTCGCGGAAGGCCGGGGCTCGCCGCACTGCCATCGCCCTCGGGACTGCCCCAAGGCTGAACCCACGGAAAGCGGCCTGCTTCCAGCTCGCCGATGATCCGCGCCGTTACCTCGTCATAGAGGTAGGCGCGGGTCGTTCCGGCTTCTGCCCGGGCCTCGGCGGGGGTTGGCGTTCCGGAGCCCGACGCCGAGGATTCCCGGCCCTTGCCGCGCGCGCGGACGGTTGGGGAGACACGCATCGTTCACCTCCTGCACCGCCCCAAAACCACCATGGCCTCCCCGGAAGCGGGGGTGGGCGGCAGGATGCGAACCGGAGAGGCCCGCTTGAGCGGCACCGGCACCCGGAGGGCCGCAACGCCAGTGAAGGAGCCGGGCGCAGCCCGGCTTGCCGGGGACGCGAGCGGGCCTAGCAGGGAGCGCCGCCCACTTCCGCGCCACCGGGAGAGGCCACCAGCAGCGCCGCCGCCAGCGCGGCGACTGCATCAAGGACGGGCAAAGCCCGTCCGCAAGCGCCAGCCGATCGTTACCGACAGGCCGAGACCCGGCATGGCCGGGGCTCGGTGGCGCGGGCGACGGACGGCCATGGACGTTGCCGAGCCATAGAGCGCGATCGCGCCATCGGGCGCGAGGCGCCACCCTCCGGAGCCAAGAGTCATCGTCCCCGCATGAGCTGGCGATAGCCACCACAGGCCATCTCTCGAGCCTCGCGGACCAGCCGTCGAATCCGAGACCGCAGTGAATCCGACCGGCCGGCCCAGTCCTCGGCGACCCGCGCGGCGCCGAAAAGCCCGATCCCAATCTCGCGTTGGCTCGCCCCCTCCTGCAGCGCATCGTGCACGCGCAGCATGATGATGGCGCGCGTGATGCGAGGATCGGGCGGAAACAACGACCGTGTGAATCGCCCATGCCGGCACAGGTCTACCAGCCGACGCAAAGGCAACAGGCGGGCCTCGACGGTGGCAAGCCCGTGCAGCCGATAGCGGAGCAGCACCGCCTTTTCGCCGGTCAGTCGACCTTGCTCGATGTCGAGCCGGATATGGTGCCAGCCATCGGACAGCAGCACATGCTCGCCACCCTCAGCGTCGGTAATTGTCGTGAGCCAGGACTCGAGTCGGTCGAGTACGATCGCATCGGGGTCCGAGGCCGATGCGGGTTCGGCGGTTGCTATCAGGGTTCCGGGATCGAGTTCGGCATGCCAGATGATCCTGGCATCGGGGGCGGGGCGTTCCGGGTTCTCGGCGAAAGTGAAGCCCCCAACGCAACGCGCCGGTACCGCGCGTCGCGACGCTCGCGCGGACATACCAGCTGACATAGCCGCTATCCCGTCGCAGCCATTCCCACATCATCCCCGCTCGGTCGATCCCGGCGAGACGGGCATAGGTTTCGGTGTCGCGCCAGTCCTTCATAAGTGATCCGGCGACATGCTGCGGACGGCTGAAAAGTTGCCAGAGCCGGAAAAATATGAACTAATGCGACGCATTAGACCACAACAATGACGTGGATAGAGCGCTGGATGTCGGACTGAGGCCCCGAATATCCAGCAGATCGACGAAAGGATGGTCGCGGGGCCAGCGGCGACTTGAGGCACCGCCTGCGACCGTGACCGGTTGCCATGGAGTTTCTCGCACGCGCGGTGCACTTCAAGCGCATCGTCGAGGCCGTGGACAATGCCGATGATCTCGCCGCGGCGATGCAGGCGATAACCCCCGAGCTCGGCTTCCGCTACTTCGCGCTGATGCATCATGTCGACGGTATCGCGGCGGACGGAGGGGCGATCCGCCTTCACAATTATCCGGCACGGTGGGCCGACTATTATGACCGCGAGGCGCTGGGGGTCAGTGATCCGGTCCACCGCGCGAGCCACGTCACCAGCATCGGCTTCAGATGGTCGAACCTGTCGCGGATGATCCCGCTCACAGCCAGGGATCGCCATATCCTCGCGCTCGGCCATGAAGGTGGGATTGGCGACGGTTTCACGGTGCCCAGCAATGTTCCCGGGGAATCGCGCGGCTCCTGTTCCTTCGCCAACGAGGCCGGGATCGCCGTACCGCCAGAGATGCTGCCGCTCGCCCAGCTGGCAGGGTCGTTCGCGTTCGAAGCGGCGCGGCGACTCTGGCATGGGCGTGGCCATCGGCCCGACGATCACCCGGTGCTCACCGACCGACAGCGCGACTGCCTGCTCTGGGCCGCGCGCGGCAAGGGCGACTGGGAGATCGGCCGGATCCTCGGCATCAGCGAAGAAACGGTCGCGCGCCATATCAGGCAGGGGTGCGAACGCTATGATGTAACCAAGCGGACATTGCTGGCGATCCGGGCCCTGTTCGACGGAACCCTGACCTTCTCCGACATTCTCGATCGCTGATATCCCCCTTTTCCGGCATATCGCCGGATCGCACCCCGAGCAGATCCTCCCCGCACCATGCGAGGAGATTATCATGCTGCATATAAAGCGATTTCAGGCGGATCCCGCCGGTGACGCCGTGCTCATGGCGATGTTCGCCGCGCGCAAGTCGGTGTTCGTTGATCTGCTGAAATGGGACGTGCCGGTCTTTGCGGGCGCCTATGAGATCGATCAGTTCGACGACGTACACACGACCTATCTGGTGCTCACCGCAGACGATAACCGCCATCTCGGTTCTGCTCGGCTGCTCCGCACCGACCGCCCGCACATCCTCGACAGCTTCTATGCCGATCTCTGCACAGACACCGTCCCCCGGGGGCCTGATATCTACGAGATCACCCGCTTTTGCCTTGATCGGCGGTTGAGGGCGCTCGAACGCCGCGCGGTGCGCAACACGCTTGTGATCGCGCTCGTCGACCATGCTCTTCGCGAAGGGGTTTCCCGCTATACGGCGCTTGCCGACATTGGATGGGCCCGGCAAATCCTGGATTTCGGATGGGCGGCGACTTTGCTCGGAAATCCGCGCGACTATGATGGCCAGACCCTGGCGGCGCTCAATATTGCGATCAGGCGCGACACGCGGCAGCGGCTCGCCGCAGCTGGCATCGTCGCCGCAGCGTCAATCTGCGGCAGCCTGGCGATTGCCGCCTGAGGAGACCGTCATGACCGATACGATCAATCTCGGGCGCCGCGACACGCTTGCGGCCACACTGCTCGCCCAAGGCTATTGCCTGATCCCCGACGCTCTCCCGGTCGAGCGTATCGGGCGGCTCAATCAGGATCTCGCAGAGGCCTTCACGGCAACGCCGTTCGGCCAGGGTAGCTTCTACGGGGCTCGAACCAAAAGGTTCGGTCGACTGCTCGCGCGCTCGCCAGTCGCCGCCGAACTCGTGCTTCATCCCTTGGTCCTTAGCTTGGCGGAACAAGTGCTCGGCCCCTTTTGCGACTGCATTCAGCTCAATGTCGCGCAGGCGATCAGCGTGCATCCGGGAGCACCGGCGCAGATGCCGCACCGCGACGCCGACATGTGGCGCGCGCCGCCGGGCGACACCGAATATCTGATAAACGTGATGTGGCCGCTCGACCGCTTCACCGCAGACAATGGCGGGACCCGGCTGTGGCCGCGCAGCCATGGCGCTGCAGCACTTGCACCCGAGCCGTCCGAGAGAGCGCTCGTGCCGACGCTTGAAGCAGGGTCTGCCCTGCTGTTCCTCGGCTCGACCCTGCACGCGGCGGGCGCCAATCGTAGCGACCGCGAGCGGCGGGGGGTCGTGATCGGCTATTCGCTAGGATGGCTGAAGCCCTATGAGAATCCCTGGCTCGCTTATCCGCCGGCGATCGCACGCACGTTCGATCCGGCGCTCGCAGCGCTTGCGGGCTATCGCCAGCATCGTCCGAACCTCGGCAATTTTGAAGGCCGCTGCCCCTCGGTCCTTCTCGCGGGCGACCCTGGCCCACTTGGCGCGATCGACGCGCTTCGCCCCGAGCAGGTCGAACTCGTCGAGGCGCATCGCCGGGATCAGGTGGCCGCACGGTGAATCCGGGGGCGACGACCCAGCGTGTCTATGAAGCGCTCAAGCAGCGCATTCTGACGCTCGAATTCCGTCCCGGCGATCGCCTGGACCCGGCGATCCTGTCGGACTCGCTCACGGCCAGTGTTACCCCGGTGCGCGATGCGCTGCACATGCTCGCTGGGGAGCAACTCGTCGAAGCCCGCACCGCGAATGGCTTCTTCCTGCCGCCTCTCGACGAACCTGCGCTCAAGGACCTCTATCGCTGGTCGTCTGATCTGCTCATGCTTGCGATTCGCAACCGACGCCAAACTACGTCTGGATCAGAGAGCGCGGTCACAGACCGCGTCGCCACGGTGGCCGAGACGACCGCTAAGCTGTTCGGCGCGATCGCACGACAATCGACGAATCGCGAGCATGAGAGGGCGGTGGCCCGGCTTAGCGAACGGCTCCATGCCGTGCGACTGGCGGAAGCCCGGATCATCGACGCGATCGAACCCGAACTGGCCGGTATCAACGAGGCCTTCACGACGGGGCGGGGGCCCGATCTCGCCAGAGCCTGCGCGGCCTATCATCGGCGGCGCGAACGGGTTGCCGGGCTGATCGTACGGGCGGTCTATCGTGGCGAGGCGCGTTGATCGGCCGGGCGCTCAACAATCGCCAAATAGTCGTCGTATAAAGTTCGGATAGCTTCCCGCCCCACCTAGAATCGGCTGTGCTGCAACGATGCAGCGGATCGAAGGAGTGTACCATGGAACGCAATGAAGAGCAGTTCGACGCCGCAATCGACCTCGGCGCTGCCAGCACCGTCACCCTCGGCAAGCCGGGCCAGCAGATCGAGTTCGGCGTGATCGCGGAGCCGCTCGCTCTCGACGCCGACTGATATCGGCAGGCGCGAGCGGTCCCGCGCGGACGGCTCGCGTCATCGTCCCCAAAGGCTCCACGCCCGGATGGGCGGCGGGGCCTTTTTTTGCCTGTGCGGCATGCCGAATTCTGATCGCGGTCCGGCAACAATCTCGAAATAACCGCCATATAAAGTTCGGATAGGCCGATGCGCTGCCTAGGCTCCGGAGGATTGGAACCTCGGAGCTCAAAGGAGTGTAACATGGACAGCGACAACACCCCCCAGGCGGGCATTGTCCACCTGCGTAAAGCCAGCCTGACCATGCAGGGCCTGCCCGGCCTCTATCTCCGGTTCGGCATCAGCAATAAACGCCCCCCGGCTGGCGAAGCCGACTGAAGGAGGCAGACGCAGGCGTCCTGCCGGACGCGCGCGTCGACCGCTCATGGCCGAGTTCACCATAGTCCCAGGGGTGGGATATGCCCGCTTCGCCGATAGGACGATCATTCTCGACATCACCGTCGATCGCTATTGGCAGCTCGACGCGCGAGCCGGCCACCTGCTCGATCGGATCCAGCGCGGTGAGCCATGCTCCGATGCCGAGGACTCCATGTTGATGCGGCTCAGACGGTTGGGACTGGTCCAGCCAATCGCTGAGCGCCAGTCGTCGCCATGCCTGGGCGCACCTGCCGAACCGCGCCGAAGCCTGATCGAGCAGCGGCCGGTCGAATTCCAGCACCTGGGTCTCGCGCTCCTCGTCGAGATCGCTTGTGATGCGATCGCGGTGCGGATCGCGCTACGCTCGGGCCGACTGTCCCACACGATAGCAAGCGTGCGAAAGCCCAAAAGGCGCAGCACCGGGCCGCTCTCGCTCGATCAGGCCGCTGACCTGTTCGAACGTGGTATGCGGTGGCTGCCGATAAAGAGAATCTGTCTGGCCGACTCGCTCGCGCTGTTGCGCTTCTGCGCGCGCCGCGGCTTTGCACCATCGCTGATCTTCGCGGTAGAGGCCTATCCATTCCAGGCGCATTGCTGGGTTCAGCAGGACGATCTCGTGCTCAACGATGTCCTAGCCGACATAATGCGCTTCCATCCGGTCCTGGTCCTGTGACCGCGCCGGGCTATATCCTGCTCGTCTCGTCCGATCCTGTAGACCGGGTACTCGAGACAATAGCTGTGGAGGCTGTCGGGCGTAGCGGGCTCAGGATGATCGAGGCCCAGCCCGGCCTGGTCCTGCTTGGCTCGCCGGGATTGACCTCGGCCCGGATCGACGACTGGCTGGTGATCGGCCAGGCGCACGAACCGCTGGCGGGTTGCCCGGACGCGTACGGCACAGCGATGGCGCGGCTGTGGGGAGACTTCGTCGCCGTCCGCCGATCGGGCGCTTCGGTACAGGTCCGGCGGCCGGCAGGTGGGGCGCTCGGCGCCTTCGTGCAGCGGGGCGGGCGCATCGTCCGAATCGCCTCGGACATCGAAATGCTTGTTCCGGAGCAGGTCGTGATCGACTGGTGCTCTCTCGCGCAGCATCTCGCCTTTC
>NZ_JBLTWO010000010.1:0-138760 GCF_049889055.1 Rhizorhabdus antheiae
CTCCACTTAATTTCCTTGGCTTTGGCCCGGCTTGCCTGGCTTCGGATCTCGCCCCAGCGTATAACGGGGGGCACGATACTAAACTCGATGCAAACCGAAGTAAGTCGGTAGTACGGGGATTTGAACGCAGCGTCACCGTGTTCTCCGTCCGCTGTTCGCGCGCATCAATCCTTCAGGCATATGCGCGGTGAACCTTCGACAGCGCCCCGCGCAGAGAATCGGGGTGTTCGGGTACAGGGATCGGGTGAACGGCCGCATCAATTAATGCACTGTCACCAGAATATCCAGAACATCTGTCACCAGAATATCATCAAGCGGCTTGCGGTAGGCGGGTATCGCCAAACTAGGGGGCGCTCTTCAGCAATACTCTCATGATGTGCCAACCTGTTGCGACACCGTCCTTGTCGAAGGCGGAAAAGGGCGGGTCATAAGTGGCGTTTTGAACTTCACGACAATAGTCCGTCACCAGCCCGGCGTCGCCGCGCTGTTCGACATAGTTGCAGGTCTTTATTCTGCCGTCCGTGCCGACGGTGAAACGATAGATATTGAGCGCACGCTGTTGATAGCCAGAGCGCGGGGCAAGCAACCGGTCGCGAAGCTCGGGCGTGAAGATGTCCGCATTCTGCATTTCGATCTCGGCAGAGGGACCCGAATAACTACCTCGAATAGCGAGACCAAGCTCAAACGGTATCGCTTCCCGAGTGCCACAGGGCTTCCCGTCGAGTCCGTCCCCAGCAGCAGGAAAGATGATGACAAATTTACACGAGGTCGGATGCCCCGTCTGATCGACAGTCAGCAACATCGACGTCCAGATTTCACTGATCACGGCCGCCGCACCTGGGGTCGCCCATCTAACGCGATTTCGATAACTGCCCGCCCTTGCCTTACCTGTGCGATCACGCGCGGGCGAAAATCTGGCCTTGGCCAGCAAAGCTTTGCATGCGGACTGGTCCAGTAGATCAAATCCGCTGCTTTCGGTGATCTCGCAACTCACGGGCTTCCCAGTCGCGTCCACCCCCAGTTCAAACGCCGTGGTTCCAGTCATCCCAAAACGCAGCGCGGGGATAGGATAGTCCTCCGGCATGACCCACTCACCCGGCGAGCCTTCGGGTGTCAGCGGCGTTGCCCTCCCCTTGGCCGGACCGGCTATGGCGATATCGGCGCAGGCCAGCGTCGACCATAGTAGCAAAGCGAATCTTGCCGTCTTCATCCACATTTTCTCCGCCGGATCGATACGACTATGCCGGTGCCTTGTTGCGCGCCGGAGGCGCAACACAGGGGACATTCTCCGCGGTCCAGTCGATCTCGTCGGTCGCGGGCACGTCGATGTCGCTCGCGATCGGCTCGCTCTGCGTAAACGGGCTGTAGAATATATACCCCATGCTGTTGTCGAACTTGGCGATGCGCGCATTATCACGCCGGGCAGTGGCCGCGTCTATTTCCTCCTGCTCGATCCGCGAGCCCCGGATCATGCGTATGGCCCCGTCCCGCAAGCCGAAGGCCCGATAATAATTTCGCCCGAAGATGTGTGTGTCATAACCCGGCTTGGACGCCCACTGCCTGGAGCGCGTCGTGACAGGAAGACGAACGGTCGTCACATAACAATCGAAATCGGGTTTGTTGTAATAGGGGGCCTCCTGATCCTGGTCGGCGGCACGGCCACGCCGCTCAGGCGGGCTGAAACCACCGCCAGGCAACGCCAGCGATTTGCCTCCATCGCCATCGTCTTCCCAGTCGATCTTCCAGGTGCCGGTGATCGTCAGGATGCTCGCCTGCGCCTGTTCGTCATAACGCCATTTGACGTCGTCGATCGTCTGCCAGCTGCCTCCGAGAAGGTTCTGACGAAATAGCTGAACGAGCTGGCCCGAGGGAATGCTCGAGAACGAAACCTGCTGCTGGACTCCGCCAATACCGCGGAGGATCGTCGTGTTGACGACCCGAGCATCCTGGTCGAAACCGGCCCGCGCATCGATATTCGTCAGCGTGATCTCTTCCGGGCGGGTCGGCAGCCGCCACGCGACAGGTTCGAGTGAATTGCCTTCCGCCGTCAATGGCAATATCCATCGATATCGCAGAATCGCTTCCGTGCCGGGTCCGACGACGGACGGCATAGTGCCATCCAGCCAGTACCAGACCCCATCGATCCGGACGCGCACCAGCACGTGGTCGTAAAGGCGCGGGCTGGGCAAGCGCTCGTCCATGCCGTCATCGACGCCCGCGTTACTGACGAGCACGGGTACCCCCTCGATACCCAGTTCGTGCAGAAGGGCCAGGAGCAGAACGGTCTTGGCCTTGCAATCGCCATAGCGGCGACGCCAGGTCTCGTCTGCCGTGGCCGGCGTCAGATTTCCGTTGCCCAGCCCGACATAGACATAGCGGACGTCCTGCTGCACCAGCTTGAGCGCAGCGCTGACCCGCCCGAGCACGCTTTTGTTTGCCCTGGCAATCTTGCTTGCCTCGCTCTTGATCGGAGACTCCGCCGCCAGTTTGGCCGCGTCGGCAAATAGCGGGAAAAGGCGACGCGATACGGCCGCCCAGTCAGAGAAACTGCTATACTCCAGCGTTCGCTGCCATTGGAAACGCGGCGGCGCATCCTTGGGTGGGACGAGCGTGCCTGGATTATCCAATTCTATGTCAAGGGCTCGATCGGCAAACCGGGCCGCCGCGCTCATGCCCGAGCCGATTTTTGTGGCGGGTTTACGCCCTTCATCCCAGCTCAGGCCGATATGGTATCGCCCCGGGGCTGGGCTCGGCCCCACCAGCAATACGCCCGCATCATTGGTCCCGAGCGTAGGGTCACTGACGTGGAGGGTGTAGCTCACCTCCAATTCATCCCCCACCCGCAAGTCCGGTACCCGCAATGTTGCCGTCAGGACGCCATCGATCATGGCAGTCTCGAGTTGGTCCTCGCGGCGCAATATCTCGAACGATGCCGCCTTCAGGACATCGATGATCTGGTCGCCTCGATAGACGGTAACGCTGTGCACGACAGGCTCGCCCGCCGCCGGATTCCAGGAGATGGCAATGTTACCGACTTCGAGCGCGTTGGACTGGAGGATTTTCGTACGGTAGCCGACATATTGCTCGGCACCCCTCGGACCAAGATGTATCAGCACATCCTGACGTCGAAAGAATAATGCGCCATTCGCGCCTTTCGGAACCGGCAAAGGCTCCGATGCCCGGACCCATCCCGGTACCGGACCGATCCTGCTTGCCCCCTGATCCGCGTGAGCCACGCCGAAAAAGAGCAGCGCGGGCACGGCAATGAAAAAGGGGGAGCGCAAGATAGTCACCATTGGCGAGCATGTCGGACAACGCGACAATAATCACCAATCAAACGGATAGAAAGCTCGCATCGGCGATATTCTGGAGTAGTTAATTTCGGATGGATGCGGCGCTCTATCCAGGCGTTGGGCTGCTTCCGAGCCGGGTTTTGGGCAAATCCAGGCTAGCGATGCCGCGTCGCACGTAAGTGGACGCGATCCGAGCACGGTGCTCACCCCAGCTTCGCGAGCGTCACGCCTTCATATTTCGCGTCGGTCGGATCGAACAGCGCGTGCGGATCGAAGCTGTCGGCGGTCAGCATCACGCTGTTGAGGCCGGCGAGCTTGAAGGTGCCGAGCTTGGGCTCTGCGGGGACCTTGCCGTCGCGCAGGGTGACGACGCCATCGATGAAGGGGTCGTCATGCTTGGTGTAGAGAATGTGCGGCGTGATCACCATGGCGGTCTTGTTGTAGACGGCGGTGATGCAGAGCTTGCGCCGGATCGCCTGGGCGATCAGCTGCGCCTCGGGCGACAGCTCGGGACCCGATTCCGGGGCAACGACCCGGCTGAGCGACAATGTCTTGCGCGGAGTGTTCATCGCAGGCGCGCATATCGGGCCGGCGGGCGCAAAGCAAGCGGGCGCAGCCGTTCAGCCGACGGAAAGCCGCCTTCGGGCATCCTCTGACCATGCCCCCTCGCCTGCTGTCCCTGTCGGTCCTGATCCTGTCCACGCTCGCGGCGCCGCTCGCCGCGCAGGAGGAGGATGCCGAGCATCGCGCCGACCGGCTGCGCACGATCGAGCTCAACCGGGAGGCACAGGCGAGGGTCGATGCCCGCGACCGGTCCAACGCGCGCGTCCGCGAGACCAACCGCGCGGCGCAGGAGCGGTACGAGCGGCAGCGCGAGCAATGGCGCCGGCGGGTCGAAGCCTGCGAGAATGGCGACTATCGCGCCTGCGCGCGCTGATCGTGCGCCGGCCCATTCCTGCGCTCTTACGAAAAAGGGCCGGAAGACCCGGCCCTTTGACGATCACATATTCGGATAGTTCGGGCCGCCGCCGCCTTCGGGCGTGACCCAGTTGATGTTCTGGGTCGGGTCCTTGATGTCGCAGGTCTTGCAGTGGACACAGTTCTGCGCGTTGATCTGCAGGCGCGGTGCACCCTCCTCCTTGCCGACGATCTCATAGACGCCCGCCGGGCAGTAACGCTGCGCAGGCTCATCGTAGAGCGGCAGGTTGATGTCGACGGGGACGCTCGGATCCTTGAGCTGCAGGTGGACCGGCTGGTCCTCCTCATGGTTGGTGTTCGACAGGAACACCGACGAGAGGCGGTCGAAGCTGATCACGCCATCGGGCTTCGGATAGTCGATCTTCGGCGCGATGTCGGCGCGCCACAGGCCCTCATTGTCCTTGTGGTGCTTGAGGGTGAACGGCAGGCCGATGCCCAGCGTGCGCATCCACATGTCGGCGCCGGCCATGATCGTGCCCGCGAAGGGGCCGAACTTGGCGATGAACGGCTCGGCGTTGCGGACGGTCTTGAGCTCCTTGGCGACCCAGCTGTCCTCGAGCGCGGCCGGATAGGCGGCCAGCTCGTCCGACGAGCGCTCGTGCGACAGCGCCTCGAACGCGGCCTCGGCGGCGAGCATGCCCGACTTCATCGCGGTGTGGCTGCCCTTGATGCGCGGCACGTTGACGAAGCCCGCCGAGCAGCCGATCAGCGCGCCGCCCGGGAAGACCAGCTTCGGGATCGACTGCCAGCCGCCCTCGTTGATCGCACGCGCACCATAGGAGACGCGGCGGCCACCCTCCAGGATCGCGCGGATCGCCGGATGCTGCTTCCAGCGCTGGAATTCCTCGAACGGGTAGAGGTGCGGATTCTTGTAGCCGAGCCCGACCACGAAGCCGAGCGCGACCTGGTTGTTCGCCTGATGGTAGAGGAAGCCGCCCCCGACCTCGTCGGTCAGCGGCCAGCCCTGGGTGTGGATCACGCGGCCCGGCTCATGCTTCTCCGGATCGATGTCCCACAGCTCCTTGATGCCGATCGCATAGGTCTGCGGCTCGCAGTTCGCCTCGAGGTCGAAATGCCCCTTGAGCATCTTCGACAGATGGCCGCGCACGCCCTCGGCGAAGAAGGTGTATTTCGCGTGGAGTTCCATGCCCGGCTGATAGTCGGGCTTGTGCTCGCCGGTGCGGCTGACGCCCATGTCGCCGGTCGCGACGCCCTTTACCGAGCCATCCTCATTGTAGAGGATCTCGGCGGCGGCGAAGCCGGGGAATATCTCGACGCCGAGATTTTCGGCCTGCCCCGCCAGCCAGCGGCACAGATTGCCGAGCGACAGCGTGTAGGTGCCCTTGTTGTTCATGAAGGGCGGCAGCGCGATGTGCGGCATCGAATATTGCCGGTTCGCCGTCAGGATCCAGTGATGATTCTCGGTCACCGGCACGGTCAGCGGGCTGTCCATGTCCTTCCAGTCGGGCAACAGCTCGTTCAGTGCGATCGGATCGACCACTGCGCCGGACAGGATGTGCGCGCCAACCTCGGAGCCCTTTTCGAGCACGCAGACCGCGATTTCGCGGCCCGATTCGATCGCCAGCTGTTTGAGGCGGATCGCCGCCGCCAGGCCTGCCGGCCCGGCGCCTACGATCACGACATCATAAGCCATAGATTCGCGCTGCGACATGTCTGGTCCTCGTCCTGCCTATCCGGTCATCGCATCAAAAAAACGTCATGCCCCAAAGGCGCTGCCCGCAGATTGACGCCCTCGTCAACCCATTCCTTTAGTCAGACTTATGGTTTTTGGGGGAAATCATGCCTCGGCAGCCGAACTGGCCAGCCTGATGGGCTGGTGGCGCGACGCCGGACTCGATGTCCTGGCGGCCGACGAGCCGTGCGACTGGCTTGCCCGGGTCGAGCGCCCGGTCGAGAGAACCCCGAATACCCCAATGATGGAGCCGCCCGCCCGCCCTGCGGCGGCACCCGTCGCGCCCGAGCGCTCCGCTCCGCCGGCCTCTTTCCCCGATACGCTGCCCGCCTTCCAGCAATGGCTGGCGACCAGCGAGAAGATTGCGATGCCGCTGCCCGCGCGCGTCGCGCCGATGGGCGATCCGGCCTCCGGCCTGATGGTGCTGGTCGATCTGCCCGAGCAGGTCGACCCCGCCAATGGCCGCCTGCTGTCCGGCCCGGTCGGCGAGTTGTTCGACAAGATGCTGGGCGCCGTGGACCGCGACCGCCAGTCGCTCTATCTGAGCGCCATGGCGCCGGGTTGGCCGACCGGCGGGGTCGTCGACCGCGCGATGGGCGTGCTGTTCAGCGAACTCGCGCGGCACCATGTCGCGCTGGCCCGCCCCCGCGCGCTGCTGCTGATGGGCGAACAACCTTCGCGCGCCTTCCTTGGCAAGGGCTTCGTCGAGGCGCGCGGCTCGGTCCACGATGTCCAGATCCCCGGTGGCGCGATCAAGGCGGTCGCCACCTTCCATCCCCGGACGCTGCTTCAGCACCCGCAGCAGAAGCGCCGCGCCTGGGAAGACCTCCAATTGTTGATGAAGTTGCTTTCATGATGCGATCCCTTCTCCTCGCCGGTTCGATGCTGTTCGCGCCGTCTCTCGCCACGGCACAGACGGTGATACCGACCGCAGCGGCGGGGCTCGCAGCGGCCGCGCAGCCGCTGGCGATCGCCTCCGGCCTCACCGCCGAGCAGAAGACCGCCTATCGCTCGATCTTCGCCGCGATCCGTGCGGGCGACTGGACCAGCGCGCAGGCCGGGATCGACGCCCTGCCCAACGGCCCGCTGACCGACGTGGCCCAGGCCGAACTGATCCTGGCCAAGGGGTCACCCAAGGCGGCCGACGACCGGCTCGCCGCGCTGCTGACCGGTGCGGCCGACCTGCCCGAGGCGCCGGACGTCGCGGCGATTGCGGCCAAGCGCGGCCTATCCGCCCCAGGCCTTCCCGTGGCGCGTGACCTCGTCCGTTTCGCCGGGCCGTCACGGCGTCAGACCGCGCGCAGCCTGAAGAATGACCGGGCGGCCGCCGCACTTGCCCAGCAGGCGCTGCCTCTGCTCCGCGACGACCGTCCGAGCGAGGGTGAGGCGCTGGTCCAGGCGAAGCTGCCCGAATTATCGCCCGAGGCGCAGGCCGAATGGCTGCAGCGGACCTCCTGGTCCTATTATCTGACCGGCGACGACGCCAATGCGCGCCGCGTCGCCGACCTCGCCCGCGTCGGAACGGGCGACTGGGCGGTGCAGGCGAGCTGGGTTTCTGGGCTCGCCGCCTGGCGCCAGAGGGACTGCGCCGCCGCCGGCATGGCCTTCGAAGAGGTCGGCAGCCGCGCGCGCGACCCGGAGATGATGGCCGCCGGCCTGTTCTGGGCCAGCCGCGCCGACATGGCCTGCCAGCACCCCGAGCGGATCGAGCCGCGCCTGCGCACCGCCGCGCGCATGGGCGAAACCTTCTACGGTCTGATCGCCAAGGCCGCGCTCGGCATCGACGATGGCCGCGACGGCGGAGTCAAGCTGACCGCTGGCGACTGGGCCGCAATCGGCACCATCCCCAATGTCCGCCGCGCGACGGCGCTGGCCGAGATCGGCGAAACGACCCTGGCCGAGACGATGCTCCGCCATCAGGCGCGGATCGGGCAGAGCCGCGACCATGAATCGCTGATCCATCTTGCCGCCCGCCTCAACCTCCCGGCAGCGCAGATCTGGCTGGCGCAGAACGGCCCGTCGGGCGCGCGCCTTTCTCCGGCCGCGCGCTATCCGATGCCGGCCTGGACCCCGGAATCGGGTTGGCGGGTCGACAAGTCGCTGGTCTTCGCCCATGCGCTGCAGGAATCGCGCTTCCGCACCGATGCCGTCAGCTCGGCGGGCGCACGCGGCCTGATGCAGCTGATGCCCGGCACCGCGCAGATGGTCGCCCGCCATCTCGGCCGTTCGGTCGACACGGGTTCGCTGTTCCAGCCGACCACCAATTTCGAACTGGGCCAGGCCTATCTGCGCGAACTGGCGGACAATGCGGGCGCCACCGGCGGGCTGCTGCCGAAGGTGATCGCCGCCTATAATGCCGGGCCCAATTCGGTGGCGAACTGGAATGCGCGGGGCCGCAATCTGGCCGACCCGCTGCTGTTCATCGAATCGATCCCCTTCGTCGAGACGCGCGCTTATGTCGCGATCGTCCTGCGGAATTACTGGATGTATCAGCAGCATTCGGGCGCCAAGCCGGTCAGCATGACCGCCATCGCGCAGGGTATGTGGCCGCGCTTTCCGGGCCTGCCCGGCCAGCCGGCCGTCCGCCTGACGGCGATCGGCTCGACCGCCGCGGCCGACTGACGGGGGCCAAGATGCCGATCAAGGAAGACCTGCCTTTCCACCCGGTGCGCATTGCCATCCTGACCGTGTCGGACAGCCGCGATCTTTCGACCGACAAATCGGGCGATACGCTGGCGGCGCGGATCGAGGGCGCCGGCCATGTGCTGGCGGACCGTGCGATCGTCCGCGACGACGTCGACCTGATCGTGGCGCGGCTGCACGGCTGGATAGACGACCCCGAAGTCGACTGCGTGATCACGACCGGCGGCACCGGGGTGACGGGACGCGACGTCACACCCGAGGCGTTCGCGCGGGTCTGGGACAAGGAAATTCCCGGCTTCGGTGAGCTGTTCCGCTGGCTCAGCTATGCCAAGATCGGCACCTCGACGATCCAGTCCCGCGCCACCGCCGGGGTCGCGCGCGGCACCTATATCTTCGCGCTGCCGGGTTCGACCGGCGCGGTGAAGGACGGCTGGGACGATATATTGGTCTATCAGCTCGACAGCCGCCACATGCCCTGCAACTTCGTCGAGCTGATGCCGCGCCTGACCGAGCGCTGAGCGGGACCGGCACGCGCCGGCCCCGGTCATGCGTTACGCCAGCTTCAGGCCTTCCTGGTTCATCGCACGGGTCAGCTTGGTGCTCTCCTCATCGCTGAGCAGACCGCGCAGGCGCGGAAAGATCTTGTTCTCTTCCTCCTGCATATGGTCCTCGAGCATGGCGCGGAAGTCGCCGACCTTGGCGAGGAATTGGGGGTGGGCGCTGTCCATCTCGCCCAGTTCGAACAGATATTGCTTCACATAGCCATGGTCGCCGTTGAGCTTGTCGGCATCGGCCGCCTGTCCATGTGTGCGCAGCACCGCATAGACGGCATTCTCCTCCTCCATCGCATGCTTGGCGAGCGCATGGCCAATCTGGGTCAGCAGCATCGCCCGACGCACCTTATGGTCATTGTCGGTCGCTTCCAACTGGTCGAACAGCGCCAGCACCGCCTTATGTTCGGCGGCCAGAGCCTCGTCCCACTCGCCTGCCATCATCGTCGGCGCCTGGACGAAAATCTTGCGCACAGCATTGGCGGCGAGGCCTGCGGTCAGGCCCGCTGCCGCACCGATCGCGAAACCCCGCGTCGTCTTGTCTTCCAACATGGTACTCTCTCCTCATTCTGTTGGGCGAAAAACGAACGAGCAGGGTCGCGGTTGCGGAATCGCAGGTGAAACAACCTCTTAACGCCGGTCAGAACAGGGCGAGCTGTTGGCCCGGCGCACGGAAGAGATCGGTGCGCAACGCGAAACGCGCGCCGTTAAGCCCCTGTTTGCGACAGGCCAGCCGGAAGCGCGCAAGCAGCGTGGCGGCATAGGCGCCCTTGGGCCGGAAGCGATCGAAGAAGGCGCCCTCATTGTCTTTCCCGCCGCGCATATCGCCGATCAGCGCCATCACCCGCGCGGCGCGGTCGGGATAGTGGACGGCCAGCCATTCGCGGAACAGCGGCGCCACCTCGTGCGGCAGCCGCACGACGATAGAGAAGGCCCCGCTCGCACCAGCCCTCGCCCCGGCTTCGACGATCGCCTCTATCTCATGGTCGGTGATGGCGGGCACCACCGGCGATACGCTGATCGACACCGGGATTCCGGCCTTCACCATCGCCTCGATCGCTACGATCCGGCGCGCTGGCGCCGAAGCGCGTGGCTCCATCCGGCGGGCGACAAGCGGATCGAGCGTCGTCACGGACATCATCACTGCCGCCAAGCCTTTCGCCGCCATGGGCCCGAGAATGTCGATGTCGCGAACGATGCGCGCAGACTTGGTGGTGATGGCGACCGGATGGTCATGCTCGGCCAGCACCTCGAGCAGCCCGCGCATGATGCGCATCCGCGCTTCGACCGGCTGATAGGGGTCGGTGTTGGTCCCGATCGCCATCGGCTCGCAACGATAGCCGGGCCGCGCCAGTTCGCGCCGCAGAAGCTCGGGTGCGTCGGGCTTGGCGAAGAGCTTGGTCTCGAAGTCGAGCCCGGGCGACAGATTGTGATAGGCGTGGGTCGGTCGCGCGAAGCAATAGATGCAGCCATGCTCGCAGCCGCGATAGGGATTGATCGATCGATCGAACGGAATGTCAGGCGACCGATTGTGCGTGATGATCGTCCGGGGCTTCTCCAGCGTCACCTCGGTCCGCAGCACCGGGCCCTCGCCGTCGATGCTTTCGCGCGCATCGAGCCAGTCTCCGTCGCTCTCACGAGCCCGATCGTCGAAGCGCCCGCTCAGGCCGCCACTGGCGGCGCCGCGCCCGTGGACGGGCGGTGGCAGCGGTTTCGACGAGTCGGGCATGGATAGAACATAACAAGAACATGCAGCACCGCAAGCGCTGCGCGCCGCTTGGGTCTTATTGCGTGGCTTTGGAGGCGGTCTTGTCGTCGCCGATCAAGCCGCCGGCTTTGCGCCGATGGCCGACCCAGTCGACGATCGCGCGCCCGGTGGCGTTGAGCAGGGGGTGGGTGCGCGAGTTGCGCATCCAGCCGGGCCGCTCCGACGAGGCACCGTAGAGCGTGTCATAGCCGAGGTTGATCAGCAGATAGGCGAGCGTGACGATGATCAGCCCCTTAAGTGCGCCGAAGCCGAAGCCCAGCACGCGGTCGAGCGGCCCCAGCACCGAGGTCCGCATCCGCTGCCCCAGCGAGGCACCAACCAGCTTGCCGCCAGCATAGACGATCAGGAAGATCAGCACGAAGGCGAGCACGCTCGCCCCGCTGGAATTGCCGACGAATCCCATCGCCATCTTGGTCGCAGGCGCGTGGAACAGCTTGAGCGCGAAGATCGCGGCGACCCAGGAGAAGAGCGAGATCACCTCGGACACGAAGCCGCGCAGCACGCCGAACAGCCCCCCGCCGAAGATAGCGAGCAGGACGATGATGTCGAGGCCGGTCAATCCATACATAGGCCCGGCTTGCTACCGGCGGCCGAGGATATGGTCAACGAGCGCGCCGAGGCTCGAAAAGCTCTCCTGCCGCATTGCCTTGCCCGGCGGATCCTTGGCCGCAGGCGCCCAGGCCTGGGTGAAACCGAGCTTGGCCGCTTCCTTCAGCCGCAGCGGCGCATGCGCCACGCTGCGCACTTCTCCGGACAGGGCGATTTCGCCGAACAGCACGCAGTCGATCGGCACCGGTCGTTCGGCCAGCGCCGACACCAGCGCGGCCGCGACCGCCAGATCGGCGGCGGGATCGGACACGCGGTAGCCGCCCGCGATGTTGAGATAGACTTCGGCGGTCGAGAAGCTCAGCCCGCAGCGCGCCTCGAGCACCGCCAATATCATTGCCAGCCGACCCGAATCCCATCCGACCACCGCCCGGCGCGGGGTCGCCCCGCTCTGCAGCCGCACGGTCAGCGCCTGGATCTCGACCAGCACCGGCCGGGTCCCCTCCATCGCCGGGAAGACGGTGGCCCCGCTCACCCCCTCCCCGCGCGCCGTCAGGAACAGCGCGCTGGGATTGGCGACCTCGCTCAGCCCCTCCTCCGCCATCGCGAACACGCCAATCTCATCGGTGCCGCCGAAGCGGTTCTTCACTGCGCGCAGGATGCGATATTGATGGCTGCGCTCGCCCTCGAAGCTCAGCACCGTGTCGACCATATGCTCAAGCACGCGCGGGCCGGCGATCGAGCCGTCCTTGGTGACATGGCCGACCAGCACGATGGCGGTGCCGCGCTCCTTGGCGAAGCGGATCAGTTCCTGCGCGGAGGCGCGCACCTGGCTGACCGTGCCCGGCGCGCCTTCGATCTGGTCGCTGTGCATCGTCTGGATCGAGTCGATCACGAGCAGCGACGGCGGCGCCTGCTCCATCGTGGTCAGGATGTCGCGCACCGAGGTCGCCGAGGCCAGCTGCACCGGCGACTGGCCGAGGCCGAGGCGGCGCGCGCGCAGCCGCACCTGATCGGCCGCTTCCTCACCAGAAATATAGGCGACCGGCTGCCCCGCCATCGCCATCCGCGCTGCCGCCTGCAGCAGCAGAGTCGACTTGCCGATGCCCGGATCACCGCCGATCAGCGTCGCCGAACCCGGCACGATCCCACCGCCCATCGCACGGTCGAACTCGGCGATGCCGGTGCTCCAGCGCTTGGGCAGCGGGATATCGGCGTCGAGCCCGACCATCTGGATCGCCCGCCCGCCCGTCCGAAGGTCATGCTTGGCCGAGAAGACCGTCGCCTTGCTGCTCTCCTCGACCAGGCTGTTCCACTCGCCGCAGTCGGCGCACTGCCCCTGCCAGCGCGTCGCCACGCTGCCACAGGCCTGACAGACATAACGCTTCTGCGGCTTCGCCATCGATCGGGGGAGTCCTCTTGAATATCGAACAAAAGGGGTACATCATCCCCACCATCATGACAAGCAAGGTGCGGGCAGGGACAGGCTTCGGCTTCGCACGGATGGCAGCGGGTGCGAAAGGCTACACACTATGGCGAGTTCTGGAGGATGTCAGTGTGGCGCAGTGCGCTTCCGCGTCGAGAGCCTTCTGGACGACGCCCATATTTGCCACTGCCGGATGTGTCAGAAAGCAACGGGCGGGCTCTTTGGGCCTTATGTCGGGGCTCGGCTCGACGCAGTGACGTGGACTCGTGGACAGCCAAGCCATTTCCAGAGTTCGAACAAGGTGCGCCGGGGCTTCTGTCGGGAGTGCGGAACGCCGCTCACCTTTGAATTTGGGGGAACCCACATCAGTTTCGCGATCGGCGCCTTCGACGAGCCGCGACTGATAGAACTGAGCGAGCAACTTGCCTCGCCCGAGCGTGTTGCCAACTTCCAAGCCTTAGCCAATTTGCCGGAGCATCCAATCGATGAGCCAAGGGCGGCTGCTCATCTGGCGAGCATCGTCTCCTTCCAACATCCGGACTTCGACACCAGCGATTGGCCGTCTGGACGGAAATGAAGGGCATTCGCTGCGAACGCGCAACCATGACTGCATCGCAGGCAAGCCGTCTGAGAAATTGGGCAATAATGAACAAGCCGCCATCAGCATGACAAGCGATCCCCGCGAAGAACGAGCGAGCGCGCAGCTCGCCGCACTGCTGACGCGCGGCGAACGGCGAACGGCGAACGGCGGCTGCCACTAAACGTCTATCGACCGCTCTTTGGAAGAGGAGATACGCGGTGCCATGGAGACCATCAGCGGGCTGCCGCAGCCTGTGCGGGATTCAGATCGACGACTTTGCCATGATCATAAGCCAGCACCCCCGGTATTGGCGCCAATCGATTGACGTTTACCGCGTGTCGATCGTGAAATGGGCCAATTGCCCGAAATCGAGCATTCTCTACAGGAAATGTGCGTAGAACCTCGGGTGTAGGCTCGCCATTTTTAGGCGGAACCAGCGCTTGTCCCATGATCCAACCGTAACGGAACATCGACGGTCCAACATTCGATTCAAGTTGGGTCAGCGGGGATTGTTTGTGTACCTTATCGGCATAAAGCGTACCGATATTGACTATTACTCCAGGGCGAGCATCGAAGGCCACGGTTCCCAAGCAATTGCATGTGATTAGCGCGCGGCCGCCGACAGAAACTCCATAAACAACATACTCCCCGGCCGGAACCTCCAACAAGAACGTTCGAAGCTCTGCGCCATCGACGAGGAACCTGTCAGTATGCGTCGAAAAGCTGTTGTCCGGGCCGTCATAGTCGAAAGAGAATTCGTCTATCGTTGGAACCGGTTCGCCCTTAGCCTTCTTATGCAAATCAGGTAGCGCTGCTTCGTAGGCCACCTTTCGAGCAGACAGCCACGCTTCGGTTTCTGCCAGACTAGGCACCCTTACGAATGTGTTTTCGATGCCAAGCATGCCTGACTTTGCCCGACTCGATCGGAAAAGAAGATAGGCTTTGGAAGGATCGAGGGCCACCGGCACTGCGCGCAATTCGATAACGCCCTTTGCTTCGCGTGCGGGAAGCGCCACCGGGGAGGTGCTCGCAAGAAGTGCAAGCGCAATGGTTATCCACTTAGTCATTGATCGATGATTTCTGGCTGCGAAGGCTTGGGCCCTATGGCCACCTTAGCCTGCATGGCAACTGCGAGAGCGTTTTTGGGATCGTTCAATGTGTCCCAGATGGCTTCGGTCACAGCGTATCTAACATATCCACGTAGTTCCAGGCAGCGACGCGATATGGTCGCATCTTGTCCTCGTTGCATTTTCGGCGCGACGATACTTTCGATTCCGGCCCCTATGAGGCCATACTGATGGGGAAATTGGGCAACCCTTTCATCAGGCTTTGGCGCTGCAATCCACGGCGTAAATCCTGGCAGAGCGCGCCCCATTCCGGCCGGAAGAAAGCTACGGCATTCAGCAATATCTGAGTAGGCCGTTTCAAAATCTACCGATGGATTATGGAAGACGAAGAATTTGTATCCATTGGATATAACCTTCGGATCACTCGTGGAAATATCCGGAACTTCGATACTCCCAGGATCAGGCAATCGAGGGTTATCAGCAGCTAACGCTGCCGCAGACACAAGCGGCATTGAGCCGATAAAGCTGATGACGATTAATCTCAAATACAAAGCATCACCTCGCCAATTTGCCTGATCGCCTGATCAACCACAAAAATGTGCAATGCGCCAGTGACCTTACGCTGCTTGGCCGAGCCGGAGATGTGAAGACACGTACTTGAACGCTCGAACAAAAGGAGTACGTAATCCCCACGGTCATGACAAGCGATCCCCGCGAAGAACGAGCGAGAGCCCGGCTCGCAGCACTGCTGACGCGCGGCGAACGGCGAATGCCCGATCCGGACGAGCAGGCGCGGCAGCGCGCCTGGGATCGGGCGACCGAGCAGGAGCGGCGGCGGATGCTCAAGGATTGCGGCTGGCTCTGATCCCCGCCAGCCGCTAAACCGCTGTCATGCGGGAGAAGGAATTGCGGCTCGCGCTGGTCTGCTATGGCGGAGTCAGCCTTGCCGTCTACATGCATGGGATCACGAAGGAGCTGTGGCGCCTCGTCCGCGCCAGCCGTGCCTTCCACGACGGAGCAGCCAGCGCGCTCGGCAGTGAGGCCATCTATCGCAACATCCTCGAACGCATCCAGGCCGAAAAGGGCCTGCGCCTGCGCGTGCTGATCGACATCATCGCCGGCGCCAGTGCGGGCGGGATGAACGGCGTCTTTCTCGGCCATGCGATCTCGACCGGGCAATCGCTCGAGCCGCTGACCGAATTGTGGCTCGACAAGGCCGACGTCGACATATTGCTCGATCCCGATGCGCGCCCGCTGTCGCGCTTCTCCAAGATCTGGGCGGTGCCCATCGCCTGGATGCTCGCCCGGCGACGCGGCGGTGCGGTCGAGCGCACCGTCGCGCCCGAGACCCGCGCGGAAGTGCGCCGCAAGCTGTCCGGCTTCGTGCGGGCGCGCTGGTTCAATCCGCCCTTCGGCGGCCCTACCTTCTCGCACCTGATCCTCGACGCCTTCGATGCCATGGCGAAGAGCCAGGCGGGTCCTCCCCTGCTGCCGCCGCGCCAGCCGCTCGACGTCTCGGTCACAATCACCGACTTTCACGGCCATAATCAGCGCCTGCGCCTGCACAGCCCCGAGCAGGCGGAAGAGCGCGAGCACCGGCTGACCATCGGCTTCACCGACCGCGGCTTCGATGGACGCAAGCTGGCCGATCCGGCTGAGCTGACCTTCGCCGCGCGCGCGACCGCCAGCTTTCCCGGCGCCTTCCCGCCGTTCAACGTCGCCGAGCTCGACACGGTGCTGAAGGCGCGCAAGCGCGACTGGCCGGGCCGCGAGGCCTTTCTCCACCGCATCTTCCCGCGCGCCGCCGTCAGCGGCAGCCCCGAGGATCTGGTGCTGATCGACGGGTCGGTCCTCGCCAACGCGCCCTTCCGCCCGGCGATCGAGGCGCTGCGCAACCGGCCCGCGCGCCGCGAGGTCGACCGGCGCTTCCTCTATCTCGATCCCACCGCCAATGTGCAGGCGCCGCCCGAGCGGCACAGCGACGGCATCGTCCGGCTGCCGGGCTTCTTCTCCACCATCTTCGGCGCCATCTCGACCATCCCGCGCGAGCAGCCGATCCGCGAGAATCTGGAACTGATCGAGCAACGTTCGGTGCGGATCGCCCAGACGCGCCGGATCATCGAGGCGATCCGCCCAGAAGTGGATGCAGCGGTCGATTCCGCGATGGGGCGTCAGCTGTTGATCTATCGCCCCAGCGCCGAGCGGATCGGCCTGTGGCGGCAACGCGCCCATGCTCAGGCCGCCCGCCAGGCGGGGTTCGCCTATGCTGGCTATGGCCAGCTGAAGCTCACGACGATCGTCGAGGAACTGGCGTCGACGATCGCCCTGCTCGCCGAGATCGAGGAGTCGAGCGAGCAACTGGGCATTCGCCGGACGCTCTCGGCGCTGCTCGCCGAACGCGGTTTCGAGGAACCCGACGCGCTGCGCGGCGGCGACACCAGCGATGCGATCGTCGCCTTCTTCCGCCAGCATGATCTGGGTTTTCGCATAAGGCGGCTGCGCTTCCTCGCCGATCGCCTGACCGAGATCGAGAGCGCGCATGGCGGCCGCGACCATGTGGGCGTACAGGCGGCACGCGATGCCATCTATGCGTCGCTCGCCCCCTATCTGGCGCTGCAGATGCGCGATCATTATGAGCCGCCGGTCGTCGCCGCAGCGCGCCGCTTCGCCGAGGATCCGGAGACGGCCCTGTCGAGTATCGCCTCCATTCGCGATCTGGAAAGCCTCGACGTCGAGACCGACCGGGCGATCGCGGCGGTGCTGCCCCGGCTCGACCGGCGCGATCGCCGGGCGCTGCTGCTCGCCTATCTCGGCTTCGGCTTCTACGATCTGGCCACCCTGTCGCTGATCCGGGCGCAGGGTGCGCAAGAATTTCATTCGATCCAGGTCGACCGCATTTCGCCCGACGATGCGGGCTCGATCCGGCAGGGCGGCGCCACCGCCACGCTCAAGGGGATCGAGCTCAACCTGTTCGGCGCCTTCTTCTGCCGCGCCTATCGCGAGAATGACTATCTGTGGGGCCGGCTCCACGGAGCCGAGCGCATGATCGACGTGCTGATGTCGACCCTGCCCGAGGATCGCGGATTTACGGACGAAGAGGTCCGGCATCTCAAGCGCAGCCTGTTCCACGCGATCTTGGATGAGGAGCGCGCGCGGTTGAGTGCGATCGGTCCGCAGATCGCAGAGATCGAGCGCGAGATCGGCTGAGCGCGGCCGGTTGTGAGACACCGCGCGCGCCACTTCCATGGGTTGACCGCGTCGCATCGCTGGGGGACAAGCGACGCATGCATTTTCTGAAGACCTTGTTCTGGGTGATCCTCGCCGTCGTCGCGGCGGTGTTCGCGTCGCGGAACTGGACGGCGGTCTCGATCACCCTCTGGGCTGGTCTGACCGCCGACGTGAAATTGCCCGTTCTCCTGCTGATGGGCGCGCTGATCGGCTTCCTGCCGACCTTCGTCGTCCACCGGGCGCGGATCTGGCGGCTCAACCGGCGCATCGACACACTCGAACGCAATAGCGCCTTGGCGGCGCCGATCGTCCCGGCTACGGCGCTGCCGCACACGCCCCTGACGGAATAACCAGCATGAGCCGCAGCCCGATCTACGTCGCCATCGACACGCCCGACATCGTCAAGGCGAAGGACATCGCGGCGAAGGTCCGCCACCATGTCGGCGGCATCAAGCTCGGCCTGGAATTCTTCAGCGCCCACGGCCAGGCCGGTGTGCGGGAGATGGCGGCGCTCGATCTGCCGATTTTCCTCGACCTCAAGCTCCACGACATCCCCAACACCGTCGCCAAGGCGGTGCAGGCGCTAGCGGGACTGAAGCCCGCGATCCTCACCGTCCATGCGGCGGGCGGCCTGGCGATGATGGAAGATGCCAAGGCGGCGGCACCCGCCGGCACCAAGGTCGTCGCCGTGACCGTGCTGACCAGCCTCGATCAGGACGATCTCGCCGCAATCGGGGTCGACGGCGATCCTCACGCGCAGGTCGAACGGCTCACCCTGCTCGCGAAGCAGGCCGGGCTCGATGGCGTCGTCTGTTCGGGCAATGAGGTCAAGGCGGCCAAGAAGCTCTGGCCGAGCGGTTTCTTCGTCGTTCCCGGCATCCGTCCTGCCGACGGCAAGAGCCATGCCGACCAGAAGCGCGTCATGACCCCGCGCCAGGCGCTCGACCAGGGCGCGTCGATCCTCGTCATCGGCCGCCCGATCACCCAGGCCGAGGATCCCGACCAGGCCGCCCGGGCGATCGAGGCGACGCTCTGACCCCGCACCGGGTCGAAGAGACCGGCCTGCTGCTGCGCGAGGGCGGCGGATTTACCCTGAAGACCGACGACGGACGGCTCCTGAGACTCGAACTGGCGCGCACGCCGGTCGACCTGGTCGAGAAGCGCGTGCGGATCGTCGGACGGCTCTACGATGAAGCTATGCTTGAGGCCGACGGCGTCCAGCCTGCCTGATCGCAATCGATAATCTGAAGTAATCTCTATTTTAATCAGATGTTTAGCTGCGATCTATTTTCACTACTCATATGATAGAAAAACTTTCTTCTCTTTCTCTTCAGTAGAGTTAAACAGGCTGCATCGCCGGCTGATCCACCCCTTGCGTGGGCGGCAGGCACTCCCCCCGGGGCAGGGGCTGCGGTCAGGGCCGCCGCCTTCTGGGGAGAGACGGCTACGATCGAAGAACAGAGGAAAGGGACAGTTCATGCGCAACAAGCTCCTGGCGGGAGCGGCGGTCGTCGCCGTTCTCGCGACGCCGGCTTATGCCCAGTCGACATCGGCGGTCCCCGCTGCGGAAGCGGACGGCGACGCATCGCGGGAGGACATCGTCGTTACGGCACGCCGTCGTCAGGAAACGGCCCAGGACGTTCCCCTCGCCATCTCGGTCGTGAGCGTGAACCAGATCGAGAATACGGGTAATTTCAGCATCTTGCGGATGCAGCAGATTGCGCCGACGCTGCAGGTCTATTCGTCCAACCCCCGCAACACGGCGGTCAACATCCGTGGCCTCGGCGTGCCCTTCGGCCTGACCAGCGACGGCTTCGAACAGGGCGTCGGCATCTATGTCGACGACGTCTACAACGCCCGCGTTGCCGCAGCGGTGTTCGACTTCCTCGACGTCAAGCAGGTCGAGGTGCTGCGCGGCCCCCAGGGCACGCTCTATGGCAAGAACACGACCGCCGGCGCGATCAACATCACCACCAACCAGCCGACCTTCGACTTTGAGGGCAAGGCCGAGGTGACCGTCGGCAATCTCGCCTTCAAGCAGGCCAGGGCCGCGCTGTCGGGACCGCTGTCGGAGAAGATCGCCGCGCGCGTCGCCGTCGCGACCACCTCGCGTCGCGGCACCATCTACAATGTGACCTCCAAGCAGTGGATCAACGCGCAGGACAATCTCGGCCTGCGGGCGCAGCTGCTGTTCCAGCCGACCGAGGACCTCAGCGTCACCCTGTCGGGCGACTACAGCAAGCAGGACGCGGAATGCTGCGGCACGGTCTTCGTCCGCGTCGGCACCACCCAGCGCGCGCTGGCGCGCCAATATGAGGCGCTCGCCGCCGCCCAAAATTATCGCGTCGTCAGCCGCAATCCGTTCGACCGCCTGACCGACATCGATGCGAACCTCAATGCCGGCAACACAATCGGCGGCGTTTCGGCCAAGGTGAAGTGGGATGTCGGCGGCGGGACGCTGACATCGGTCACCGCCTGGCGCTTCTGGGACTGGAAGCCCGAGAACGATCGCGACTTCACCGGCCTCCCGATCGTTTCGCGCTCGCAGAATCCGTCGCAGCAGGACCAATATTCGCAGGAGTTCCGCTACAACTATAGCGGCAAGAGGATCGACTTCGTCGTCGGCCTGTTCGGCTTCAAGCAGCGCATCGATACCCAGGGCCTCGAGCAGCAGGGCGCGGCGTCGAGCCGCTGGAACCTGACCGGCGCGCTCGCCAATGATCCGAGCGTCCTGAACGGCCTGACCGCCCGCAACACGCAATGGCTGAAGTCCACCAGCGCAGCCCTGTTCGGCCAGCTCAGCTGGAAGGTGACCGACCAGCTGACGATCCAGCCCGGCGCGCGCCTCAACTACGACAAGAAGTCGGGCTTCTATCGGCGCGTGGTGACGACGGGTGCCGGCGCGATCCTGACCTGCCCGCAGAGCGCCGCGACCAACCCGATCGGCGCGGCCCAGTGCGGCGTCTTCTCGCCGCAGACCAGCGCGCCGTCGGACAGCGCCTGGAACTTCACCTATGACTTCAACGTCAACTACAAGCTGGCGCCCGGCATCCTCGCCTATGCGACCTACGCCAAGAGCTTCAAGACCTTTGGCATCAACCAGAACGGCCTGCCGACCGACGCCGCCGGCAATCCGCTCCAGTCCGACATCAAGCCGGAATCGGTCAACTCGTTCGAGATAGGCCTGAAGACCCAGTTCTGGGACCGCAAGGCGACCTTCAACGTCGCGGCCTTCCGCACCGACATCAAGAACTACCAGGCGACCGTCACCAACGGCCAGCTCGGCGTGCTGCGCGGCTATCTGGCCAATGCCGGCAAGGTCCGCTCGCAGGGCATCGAGACCGATTTCTCGATCCGCCCCAGCGAACGCTTCAACGCCTATTTGAACGGCGCCTACACCGACGCCAAATATGTGCGTTTCGTCGACGCGCCCTGCCCGCCCGAACTGGCTGGCGGCACCACCGTCGGCGCCGGCCAGACGCCGGGTGCTGCAGGCGTACCGGGATCGCTCAGCCCCGCCAACTGCAACATCTCGGGCCAGCGCCTGCCGGGCGTGTCGAAATATTCGGTGTCCTATGGCGCCGAGGTCAATGCTCCGATCGAACTGCTCGCAAAGGAAGGCCAGATCTATTTCGGCGTGGACGGCCAGTACCGCTCGAACTTCCAGTCCAACCCGTCGCCGTCGCGATATACCCTGGTCAACGGCTACAACGTGACCAACTTCCGCGCGGGCTTCCGCACCGAGAGCTTCGATGTGTTCGGCTGGGTCCGCAACGCGTTCGACACCAACTATTTCGAGCTGCTGCAGACCGCGCCGAGCAACACCGGCCTGATCGCCGGACAGACCGGCGATCCGCGCACCTTCGGCGCCACGATCAAGGCGACGTTCTAACACTCGCCTCTTCTGTTGCCCCCCGCCGTCGGCCAGCGTCTTCCGGGACGCTGGCCGATTGCCTTTCCGGCCGGGCGCTCATAGGCGAAGCGGATGAACGGCACATCGCAAGCGCGTCTCGGCGTCCTCATGGGTATCGGCGCCTATACGATCTGGGGCCTGCTTCCCCTGTTCATCCGCGCCATGGCACCGCTCTTTCCGACGGCGATCCTCGCCCAGCGCGTCCTCTGGTCGCTCGTCACCATCGTCGTCCTGGCACTGCTGCTGCGTCGGTTGCCGGCAGCCCTGGCCGCGCTGCGCCAGCCTCGCATCCTCATGGCTCTGGTCGCCTCGACTCTGCTGATCGCATCCAACTGGCTGCTCTACATCTATGCCGTGAACGGTGGCCATGCGCTGCAGGCGAGCCTCGGCTATTTCATCAATCCGCTGCTCAACATCGTGCTCGGCATGATCTTCTTCCGCGAACGCCTTGGACGGATGGAGACGGCGGCTGTTCTTCTCGCCGCCTTCGGCGTGCTCGCACTCGCCGTCTATCAGGGCAGCATCCCCTATATCCCGCTCGGACTGGCGGCGAGCTTCGGCCTTTACGGCCTGGTCCGCAAGAAGATCGCGCTCGGGCCGGTCGAAGGGCTGCTGATCGAAACGGGTCTGCTGGCGCCCTTCGCGGCGATCTGGCTGCTGACTATGCCGCAACTGGCGCCCGGCGCGACGCCCCCGGCCTTCTGGCTGCTCGCGCTGAGCGGCGTTGCGACCACCCTGCCCCTGCTGCTCTTCGCCGGTGCCGCGAACAGGATCCGCTATTCGGATCTCGGCTTGCTCCAATATATCGGTCCGACGCTGCAGATGCTGATAGCGATCCATGTCTTCGGCGAGCCATTGCTGCCGATCCATCTTCTCTCCTTCGGGCTGATATGGGCCGGCCTCGCCCTTTACGTCGCAGCGACTCTGCACCGGAGCCGAACGGTTCTTGCTCCACCGGAATGAGATCACGGCGCGATAATTTCAGACGATGACATCGGCGCGCATTTTCATTACGCGCATCGGCGAAAGAACGGAGAGCATATAGCGTCGCCATGGCCGGCCCCACCGCACCCGAAGGCTTCAGGGCCGCATCCCCGCTGTTTCTGCGCGAGCCGGAAATCCGGCGCGGCGTCGAGCTCCTCTATTTCGGCTACAGCCATCTGCTGCGCGGCATCGACGAGGGGCTGGCGGCGCAGGGGCTGGGCCGCGCCCATCATCGCTCGCTCTATTTCATCGCGCGCAATCCCGACATCACCGTCAGCGAGTTGCTCCGCCTCCTCGGCATCACCAAGCAGTCGCTGGGTCGCGTGCTCAACGAGCTTCACGATCGCGGGCTGGTCGAGACGCGCCCTGGTCGCGAGGATCGCCGCCAGCGCCTGCTGCGCGTGACCGAGGCGGGCGCCGCGCTGGAAGCATCCCTGTTCGAGGCGCTGCGCGAGCGACTGTCGGTGGCCTATGCGCAGGCGGGCCAAAATGCTGTAACGGGATTCTGGGCGGTGCTGGAGGGGTTGGTACCGTCCGAGGAGAAGACGCGCATGCCGCACGTCCGCAAGCAGGGGTGACACGGATGAGCACGGTCTATGATTTTTCGGCAAAGGCGATCGACGGCAGCGAGGTCTCGCTCGACCAGTATCGCGACAAGGTTCTGCTGATCGTCAACACCGCCAGCAAATGCGGTTTCACGCCGCAATATGAGGGGCTGGAAAAGCTCCACGAGGAGATGGAGGACAAGGGTCTCGTCGTCCTCGGCTTCCCCTGCAACCAGTTCGGGGCGCAGGAGCCCGGCGACGCGGAGGAGATCGCGACCTTCTGCCGCACCAGCTACGACGTCAAATTCCCGATGTTCGCGAAGGTCGACGTCAACGGCCCCAACGCCCACCCGCTCTATGCCTGGCTGAAGAGCAAGGCGAAGGGCGTGCTGGGGACCGAGGGGATCAAGTGGAACTTCACCAAATTCCTGATCGACCGCAACGGCCAGGTCGTCAGCCGCTACGCGCCCACCACCAAGCCCGAGGCGATCAAGAGCGATATCGAGGATCTGCTCGACGGCGCCTGAAAGCGGCGTCCTCCCGCCTAAGCGTTTGAACAAAGAAAACTTGGTTGCCCCCCAAGCAACGCTGAATTGCGCCTTGGGACGGCAAGCCCCATTTGGCGGACATGGCATCCTTGCTCGATCCCGATGCGCGTGGGCGCGTCATTCTTGTCGGCGCAGGCCCGGGCGACCCCGGCCTTCTGACGCTGCGCGCAGTCGATGCGCTGCGTTCCGCCGACGTCGTCGTCCATGACGGGCTGATCGATCCGCGCGTTCTCGACTATGCACCCGACACCGCCCAGCGGATTTCGGTGGCGAAGAAGCGCGACCGGCACACCCTGCCCCAGGACGCGATCAACGCGCTGATCATCGCCCATGTGAAGGCCGGCTCGGTCGTCGTGCGGCTGAAGGGCGGCGATCCGTTCGTGTTCGGTCGCGGCGGCGAAGAGGTCGAGGCGGTTCGCGCCGCCGGTCTGCCGGTCGAGGTCATTCCCGGCGTCTCCTCGGCACTGGGCTGCGCTGCGGAAGCGATGCTGCCGCTCACGCACCGCGACTGGTCGAGCGCGGTCAGCTTCGTTGCCGGCACCTGCAAGGGGCTGAGCGAGCAGGACTGGTCCGGTCTCGCCGGGCAGGGGCGCACCCTGGTGATCTATATGGGGGTCACCACCGCGTCGATGATCGCCGACAAGCTGATGGCTGACGGCGTCGCCCCCGACATGCCCGTCGCGGTGCTCGAAAAGGGCACGCTCGAAGGATCGCGGGCGATGCGCACGCTGCTGGCCGATCTCGGCGACCTGGTCGAACGCGAGGGCGTCGAAAGCCCCGCGATCATCGTCGTCGGCGAAGTGGTCCTGCTGTCGGATGCCCAAAACCGCCTCGCCGCCTTCGCGGCGCAGGCCGAACGGATGAAAGACGAAGCGTGAAGATTCTGACGGGCAATGATCTGGTCACGGGCGACGTGATCTGGTGGACCGGCGATGGCTGGTCGCGCCACCTCGAACATGCGGTCGACGTCGACGGGCAGGGCGAGGCGATCGCCGCGCGCGAAGAAGCCGCCCGCCACGTCAACGGGCCCTATGTCATCCAGGCGCAGATGACCGGCGAAGGCCCCCGCCCCGCGCATATCAAGGACCGCATTCGCGCCGTCGGCCCGACGGTGCGCCCCGACCTCGGCCTCAAGCCGGCCGACCCCACCATCGGCGACTGGGTGATCTGACATGTATCAGTACGACCAATATGATCAGGCGATCGTCGACGCCCGCGTCGAGGAGTTCCGCGACCAGGTGCGCCGCCGCCTGAGCGGAGAGATGACCGAGGACCAGTTCAAGCCGCTGCGGCTTATGAACGGTCTCTATCTGCAGCTGCACGCCTATATGCTGCGCGTCGCCATCCCCTATGGCACGCTGTCGGGCAAACAGATGCACATGCTCGCGCATATCGCGCGCAAGTACGACAAGGATTACGGCCACTTCACCACGCGGCAGAACCTTCAGTATAACTGGATCAAGCTGGCCGACGCGCCTGATATCCTGGCCGAGCTGGCGACGGTCGAGATGCATGCCATCCAGACCAGCGGCAACTGCATCCGCAATATTTCGTCCGACCAATATGCCGGCGCGGCCGCGGACGAGATCGAGGATCCACGCCCCTGGGCCGAGCTGCTGCGCCAGTGGAGCACCTTCCACCCCGAGTTCAGCTATCTGCCGCGCAAGTTCAAGATCGCGGTGATCGGATCGGAAGAAGATCGTGCTGCGGTGCGCCTGCACGACATCGGCCTGCAGATCCATCGCAACGACGCGGGCGAAAACGGCTTCCGCGTGTTCGTCGGTGGCGGCATGGGTCGGACCCCGATGATCGCTCCGGTGATCCGCGACTTCCTGCCCAAGGCCGACTTCCTCGCCTATATGGAAGCCTGCCTGCGCGTCTATAACCGCCATGGCCGGCGCGACAATCTCTACAAGGCGCGGATCAAGATCCTCGTGCACGAGATCGGGGCCGACGAATATCGTCGCCAGGTCGAGGAGGAGTTTCTCCACACCCGCACCCTCGGCCTCGACGCCCCGCAGGCCGAGTTCGACCGCATCGCCGCCCATTTCGCGCCCCCCGCCTTCGAGAGCGGCCTGAGCGACGAGATCGATCGCAGCGATCCCGACTTCTCGCTGTGGCTCGACCAGCAGGTCGTGGCGCACAAGGCGCCGGGCTATGCGATCGTCAACATCAGCCTCAAGCCGACCGGCGGCATTCCGGGCGACGCCAGCTCGGCGCAGATCGACCTGATGGCCGATCTCGCCGAGACCTACAGCTTCGACGAGCTGCGCGTGACCCATGCGCAGAACATCGTCCTGCCGCATGTCCGCAAGAGCGACCTCTATGCGATCTGGCAGAAGCTCGACGCGGCCGGCCTCGCGACGCCGAACCTCGATCTGGTCGGCGACATCATCGCCTGCCCCGGCCTCGATTATTGCAGCCTCGCCAATGCCCGCTCGATTCCGCTGGCGCAGAAGATTTCGGAGCGTTTCGGTGCGATCGAACGCCAGCGTGATCTCGGCGAGCTCAAGCTGAAGATCTCGGGCTGCATCAACGCCTGCGGCCACCACCATGCCGGCCATATCGGCATTCTCGGCGTCGACCGGAAGGGCGAGGAAAATTACCAGCTCTCCTTTGGCGGGTCGGGCGCGGAGGATGCCAGCCTCGCCAAGATCATCGGCCCCGGCTTTTCCGAAGACGGCGTCGTCGACGCGATCGAGAAGGCGGTGAACGTCTACACTACGCTGCGCACCGACGGCGAGCGCTTCGTCGATACCTATCGCCGGGTTGGCGAAGCCCCGTTCAAGGAGGCGATCTATGGGTGACCTCATCCGGTTTCGCGACGACGAGACCCATGAAGAGCCGGCCGTCACGCTGGACGGCTTTCTGGGCCAGTCGAACGCAACCGCCGTGCGGCTGGAGCCGACCGACGATCCCCGCGCGCTGATCCCGCATCTGTCGCGCCTGTCGCTGATCGAGGTGTCATTCCCCAAATTCCGCGACGGCCGGGGCTACTCGATCGGCAGCATCCTGCGCGAGGCCGGCTATACCGGCGAATTGAGGGCGGCCGGCGATGTGCTGGTCGACCAGATCGGTCCAATGCGCCGCTGTGGCTTCGACGCCTTCCTGAGCGACGCCGAGATCGACCAGGATGTGCTCGACAAGCTCCTCTCGCTCCAGCCCCATGTCTATCAGAAGACGGTAGACGGACGCGCGCCCGTGTGGGCCCGGCGGCATGGCTGAACCGGCGCGCAGTATCGACCGGATCGACACGGCGCCCCGCTTCACCGCGGCGGACGTCGCCGCGCTCAACGCGCGTTTCGAAGGCGTCCCCACGGCGGACATGATCAAGGCCGTGCTCGAGGAGAAGCTCCTCGGCCGCGTCGCGGTCGTATCTTCCTTCGGTACCGAATCCGCCGTGCTGCTGGACCTCGTCGCCGAGGCCGATCCAGCCACGCCGGTGATCTTTCTCGACACGGGCAAGATGTTCGACGAGACGCTCGCCTATCGCGACCTGCTGGTCGAGCGGCTCCAGCTTCGCGACGTGCGCAACATCACCCCGGACCCGGCGGTGATCGAGGCCAAGGACATGACCGGCCTGCGCTGGTCCTATGATCCCGACGGTTGCTGCGAAATCCGCAAGGTCGTCCCTCTCGCTGCCGCGATGCGCGGCTTCGATGCGTCGATCACAGGTCGCAAAGGCTTTCAGGCATCGACCCGCTCGGGCATCGCCCGGTTCGAACTCGACGGCGACCGGATCAAGTTCAACCCGCTCGCGGATTGGGGCAAGCCCGATCTCGACGCCTGGTTCGATAGCCGCGATTTGCCGCGCCACCCGCTGGAGGCGAAAGGCTATCTGTCGATCGGCTGTGCGCCTTGCACCAGCGTGGTCAAGCCGGGCGAAGACCCCCGCGCCGGCCGCTGGCGCGGCTGGGACAAGGTCGAGTGCGGCATCCATGGCGAGCCGCTGACCAGCCCCGGAGACGAGCCCGTCTTCTGATCCTGGCGAGCGCCCGCGCCGGCCTCAGTCGATCAGGAACACGCCGATCTTGTAGGCCATGTAGAAGGGCACGCACATGATGGCGGCCACCAGAAGCTGATCCATAGTGCGATCGATGTAGGACATCGCAGCATCCTCTTCCCCAACGCCCCGCTATTCCGGGTGCCAAGCAAGAAAACCACCTTTTCCGCGCTCTGTCACCTGCGCAAAGCCGCAATGGCGGCGAAAATGCGCGTCAGACTGCGTTGCACCGCAACAAGAACGACTCACTCATAATCGTTCGGATTGTAGTAATCGTCCGCCAGGTCGGAGAACTTGGTGAACTTGCTCTCGAATTTCATGGGGATGGTGCCGGTCGAGCCGTGACGCTGCTTGGCGATCACCAGTTCGGCGCGATTGTGCGCCCGCGCCATCTTGAGCTGCCAGTCCTCGAACGCGGTCACGTCGACAGCGCTGTCTCCAGCCCCGGCGGAGGCCTCTTTCGGGCGAATCAGGTTGAGATAATATTCCTCGCGATAGACGAACCAGACCATGTCGGCGTCCTGCTCGATCGAGCCCGATTCGCGCAGATCCGAGAGCACCGGCTTCTTGTTTTCGCGCTGCTCGACCGCACGGCTCAGCTGGGACAGAGCGATGACGGGCACGCTGAGTTCCTTCGCCAACGTCTTGAGACCGCGGCTGATCTCCGAAATCTCCTGCACACGGTTGCCGTCGGAGTTCTTGCCCGATCCCTGCAACAGCTGGAGATAGTCGACGACGATCACGCCAATGCCCTTCTGCCGCTTCAGGCGCCGTGCGCGGGTGCGCAGCGCCGCGATCGTCAGGCCAGGAGTATCGTCGATGTAGAGCGGCAGCGTTTCCAGTTCCTGCGCGGCCCGCGCGAAGGCAGTGAACTCGGCATGGCTGAGCTTGCCCATGCGGATCTGTTCGGAACTGATCTCGGCCTGCTCGGAGAGCACACGACCCGCCAGCTGGTCGGCCGACATTTCCAGACTGAAGAAGGCGCATGGCGCACCAACCGACGGGCTGATCCCGTCCTGCTGGTCGCGCATGTAGCGCGCCGCCACGTTGAAGGCGATGTTGGTCGCAAGCGACGTCTTGCCCATGCCCGGACGGCCGGCGAGGATGATCAGGTCGGACGGGTGCAGGCCGCCGATCTTGGCGTTCAGCCGCTCGAGCCCCGTTGTCAGGCCCGCGACATGCCCCCCGGAATTGAGCGCGGCGCTCGCCGTCTCGATCACGGTCTTGGTCGCCTGGGCGAAGCTCTTGACGCTGCCCTCTTCGCCGCCCTGTTCGGCGACCTTGTAGAGCGCGATTTCCGCCTGCTCGATCTGCGACTTGGGATCGACCTCCTCCGAGGTGTCGAGGGCGCCTTCGACCATAGTGCGGCCGACCCCGATCAGCGCACGCAGCAGCGCCAGATCGTAGATCTGCTGGGCGAAGTCGCGCGCACCGATGATCGCCGCGCCGCTGCCGGTCAACTGGGCGAGATAGGAGGGGCCGCCCAGTTCGCGCATGCCGGCGTCGCCCTCGAACAGCGGCCTCAGCGTGACGGGCGTAGCGAGCATGTTGCGGTCGACCAGACGGAGAATCGACTCATAAATCCGGCCGTGCAGCGGCTCGAAGAAATGCTCCGGCCGCAGGCGGACCTGGACATCCTCGACAATGCGGTTGTCGAGCATCATCGCGCCGAGCAGCGCCGCCTCCGCGTCGATGTTCTGCGGCATCGTAGGGGCCTCGGCCGGAGCCGGTGTCGGAATGCGGATTGGTTCAGCCATGGCCCGGTTATCCGCTCCCCGGCGCGTCGCCGCAAGCGGAGGGTGGCCGCCTGCGCCAAAAAGCTCTGGGTCTTTCTGTGGATGGCTTCGATCCAGATGCTTGCACGGCTTAATGTTCGCCGACATAATGTAAGTATGCATACAGAATCGAATCGGCGCATTTCGTTTCTGACGCACGACATCGCCCGTCGGTCGCGCTACTGGTTCGACGCGCGCGCACGCTCGCGCGGCATCACCCGCCCGCAATGGCGGGTCCTGATCAGCCTCGCCAATGCCGAGGGCCCCACCCAGAGCGAACTGGCCGAAATGCTCGACGTCGAGCGGATCACCTTGTGCCGGATGGTCGATCGCCTGGCCGAGGCCGGTCTGGTCGAACGGCGCGCCGACCCCACCGACCGCAGGGTGTGGCGCATTCACCTGACCCAGAAGGCGACGCCGATCGTCAACGAGCTGTCGGGAATCGCCAGCACGCTGGAAGAGCGCGTGCTCGCTCCGCTCGATCCCGCACAGCGCGAGACGCTGGCCGAACTGCTCTCGATCGTCCGCGACCACATCCGCGAAGAAGACGAACGCCTGTCCCAATCGCCGCGAGCAGCTTCCCAGCCCGCTCCGCCCGCCGCGACCACCGTCGACTGAGATCCTCCCCCGAGGCAACTGGAAGCATGCAGAACCACGGTTCTGCATGCTTCGCTTTGCCAAGCCGGGCGACGGGCGCTAAGGGCCGAAACAATGTCCGACCCGCGCATCATTGCCATCGATCTCGACGAGAAGACGATCATCTGGCGCAACGCCGATGTCGAGCAGGAACGTCGCGTGGCGATCTTCGACCTGCTCGAGGAGAATTATTTCAAGCCTTTGCGCCCCTATCCGCAGGATTATGCCGGCCCGTACAAGGTGAAGCTGCGCGTCGAGGAAGGCCGGTTGGCGATCGATATCGCTGCGGAGAGCGACGACCTGCTCGAAACGCTGATTCTCGGTCTTGGCAGCTTCCGCCGGCCTATCCGCGACTATTTCGCTATCTGCGACAGCTATTTCCAGGCGATCCGCACGTCGACCGCGCAGCAGATCGAGACCGTCGACATGGCGCGCCGCGGCATCCACAATGAGGCGGCGCAGCTGCTCAAGGATCGGCTGGAGGGCAAGATCGATGTCGATTTCGACACCGCACGGCGCCTGTTCACCCTCATCTGCGTGCTGCACATCCGTGGCTGAACCGGTCGACATGCACGAAGTGGCGGGCCGGGTGCTCGTCGAGGCCGCCCGCGAAGCCGCGCGACATGCGCACGCGCCCTATTCCCATTTCGGAGTCGGCGCCGCCGTGCTGCTGACCGACGGATCGGTCGTCACCGGCACCAATTTCGAAAATGCGAGCTACGGCCTGTCGCTGTGCGCCGAGACCGTGGCGATTGCGAGCGCCAGTGCACAGGGCCGGCTGCGCGACATCGCCGCGATCGGCGTCATCGGCGGCGCGCTTGCGAAGGACGGGACGATCAGCGGTCAGGGGCTGGTCACGCCGTGCGGCCGGTGCCGCCAGATCATCAACGAGGCGGCGGACCTGTCGGGGACCGATATCGACGTCTATTGTGCGTCGGCGGATGGCAGCGCCTTCCGCCATTTCCGGGCTTCCGAGCTGCTGCCGCATGCTTTCGGTCCTGCCGACCTGGGCATCAGATAAGAGGGGTTCGCATTTCATGTCGATCATGTCGGACAAGTGGATCCGCGAACAGGCGACGAAGCATGGCATGATCGAGCCCTTCGTCGAGGCCCAGCGCCGCGACGGCTGCATCAGCTACGGCCTGTCCTCTTATGGCTATGACGCGCGCGTCGCGCCCGAGTTCAAGATCTTCACCAATGTCGATTCGGCGACGGTGGACCCGAAGAATTTCGCCGCCAACAGCTTCGTCGACCGCGAGACCGAGGTCTGCGTGATCCCGCCCAACAGCTTCGCCCTGGCGCGCACCGTCGAATATTTCCGCGTGCCGCGCGACGTGCTCGTCATCTGTCTCGGCAAGTCGACCTATGCGCGCTGCGGGATCATCGTGAACGTCACCCCGCTCGAACCCGGCTGGGAGGGACATGTGACGCTGGAATTCTCCAACACCACGCCCCTGCCGGCCAAGATCTACGCCAATGAGGGCGCCTGCCAGTTCCTGTTCCTGCAGGGCAACGAGCCGTGCGAGGTCAGCTATGCCGACCGGATGGGCAAATATATGGGCCAGCAGGGCGTGACGCTGCCGCGCCTCTGACGGCCGGAACGCCGCCGGCCCGGTTCAGCGGCGGCGCCCGTTGTGGCGGATATTGCCTGGCCGACCGCGACGGCCGACGATCGGACGTCCGCCCTTGCGGGGACCGCGCGGGCCGCGCATCGGCAGGTGGTTCGCGCCTTCCTCCAGTTCGAAGCGCAGCGATCCGTTGATCGGGTCCGCCTCGACCAGACGCAGCCGGATCCGCATGCCAGGCGTGTAGCGTTCGCCGCTCTCCTCGCCCTCCAGCGCCTGCGCCTTCTCGTCGTAGCGGAAGCGTTCGGCGCCCAGCGTCGATACGGGCACGAGCCCGTCCCCACCGAAACCCTCGACCGTCGCGAAGAAGCCGAAAGACTGCACGCCGGTGATCCGCGTATCGAGCAGCTCGCCGACCTTGGTCGACAGATAGGCTGCGACATAGCGGTCGACCGTGTCGCGTTCGGCTTCCATCGCGCGCCGCTCGGCCTTGCTGATCAGTTCGCCGATCGCCGTCATCCGCTCGCCCTCTTCTGGCGTCAGCGCGGTGCGGGGAACGATGTCGCCGGTCCGCCCCGAACCCTCGATCTCCACCTTGCCGGCGTCAAGACCATAGGCCCCGACGAGCGAGCGGTGGACGAGCAGGTCGGCATAGCGGCGGATCGGGCTGGTGAAATGGGCATAGCTGCCCAACGCCAGCCCGAAATGCCCGGCATTGGCCGGCGCATAATAGGCCTGCGTCTGGCTGCGCAGCACCTGCTCCATGATCTGCGGACGAATCTTATCGTCAGTCACCCGCTTGAGTATCTGGTTGAAGGTCGAAGGCCGGACGACCTGCCCCAGCGCGAACTCCATGTCGAACGTCGCGAGATAGTCCTTGAGCGCGACCAGCTTCTCGCGGCTCGGCGGCTCATGGTCGCGGTACATCACCGCGGCCTTCTTCGCCTCGAGCGCCTTGGCCGCCGCGACGTTTGCCGCGATCATATAATCCTCGACCAGCCGGTGCGCGTCGAGCCGCTCACGCGGTGCTACAGACAGGATACGGCCCTTCTCGTCGAGCACCACGCGCCGTTCGGGCAGATCGAGATCGAGCGGTTCGCGCTTGTCACGCGCAGCCGCCAGCGCCTTCCAGCAGGTCCAGAGCGGCTTGAGCACGGTATCGGTCAGGCTCTGGTCCCAGCCGCCCTCGATCGGATTGCCGTCGATCGCCGCCTGCGCATCCTCATAGGCGATGTTGGCAGCGAGCCGGACGACCGCCCGCGAGAAGCGCCAGCCGGCGAGAGTGCCGTCGGCCTTGACCGTGAGGTGGCAGACCATCGCCGCCCGTTCTTCGCCTGCCTTGAGCGAACAGATGCCCGCCGACAGCGCCTCGGGCAGCATCGGCACGACGCGATCGGGGAAATAGACGCTGTTGCCCCGCTTCTTGGCTTCGCGGTCGAGTGCCGAGCCGGGCCGGACGTAGAAGGACACGTCGGAGATGGCGACGATCGCCTTGAAGCCGCCGCGATTGGCGGGGTCGTCGTCAGGCGTCGCCCAGATCGCATCGTCATGGTCGCGCGCATCGGCGGGGTCGATCGCGACGATCGGCAGGTCGCGCAAATCCTCGCGCTCGCCACCCAGCCGCAACCGGCGGACCAGTTCGGCCTCTTCGATCACCGCTTCCGGCATCACATCGGGAATGCCGAACTTGTGGATAGCGACCAGACTGAAGGAGCGTGGCGCGAAGGGATCGCCCAGCCGCTCGGTGACCCGCGCGGTGATGCGCGGCGGACGGCCCGCCTTTTCCGCGAGCACCAGATCGCCCGGCTCCGCACCGCCCGCATCGGAAACGAGCGTGTCGCGCTTCTCGCGCTTGTCGACGGGGCGCAGCCAGAGTCGATCGCCATCGCGATGGAGCACGCCGAGGAGAAGCGCCTCGCCACGTTCGAGCTTCTTGAGCGGATGGGCGATCCAGCCGCGTCCGGCTTCCTCGGTCCTAGCCAGGATGCGATCACCGACGCCGAGCGCCGGACCCTTGCGACCGCGCGCTTCCTTCACCCGGAGCTGCGGCGGGGGGCCATGTTCGCCGTGCCAGGTCTCGGGCACCGCGAGCGGGACGCCCTCGTCGGTGACGTCGGTGATCCGCAACACGGTCATCTTGGGAATGCCGCCCATCTTGTGAAAGGCGCGCCCGCGACCGCTGTCGATCAGCCCCTCGTCCGCCATGTCCTTGAGCAGCGCCTTGAGCTCGATCTTGGCAGCACCATGCAGTCCGAAGGCCTTGGCGATCTCGCGCTTGCCGGCCGGCGTCTCGGACTTGACGATGAAATCGAGGATCTGGTCGCGGCTGGGCAGACCGGAGGTTTTTTGACGGGGCATCCGCCACCCATAGAGGGAGAGTGGCCCCGCGTCACGCATCGCGTAGGCAAGCCTTGATCCGAATCAAATGCTAATGCGATTGATTCTCACTATTTACTGTACTAGCGAGGGTGTTCTTCCGGGAGTGGGCAGGTGACGATGCACGCGACGCTCAGCAAGCAGGATGTCGAACGCGCCGAGGCACTGTTCTTCGACGCCGTCCCCGCGCGCGCTGCGCCATCCGCGTTGGAAGCGCTGCCGGATCGCTCGACCTATGGCGCCGACCGCCGGCCGAACTGGGCGGGAATCCTGACCATCCTCGCCCTCCACGCGATCGTCCTGTTCGCGCTCGTGAAGCTCGACGTGATCCCGATGGCCAAGGTCAAGCCCGTGCCGCTGGTCGTCGAACTCATCGCCGAACCGGCGCCCCCGCCCGCCATCGAGCAGCCCGAGCCGCAGCCGGCGGTCGAGCGGCCCGTGGAATCGCCCGTCGTTACCCCACCCCCGATCGTCCAGACGGCCATGGCCCCGCCGCCGACCGTCGTGACGTCGCCCGCTCCGCCGCCGCCGCGCCCGGCCGCCATCACCGCACCGCCGGCGGGGCCGGTCAGCGTCGCCAATCTCGATGAGCGGATGATCGAGGGCGAGCCGCCCCGCTATCCCACCGAATCGCGCCGCAAGAAGGAGCAGGGCACGGTCGTCCTCCGCCTGCTCATCGGCACCGACGGGCGCGTCCAGCAAGTCAGCGTCGCCGAAAGCAGCGGCTTCGAGCGGCTCGACAAGGCCGCGCTAGAGGCTGCGCGCCGCTGGCGCTGGCAGCCGATGCTGCGCGATGGGGCGCCCGTCGAAGTGCGCGGGCTGATGCCGATCCCCTTCGTCCTGCGCAGCTGACCCAGACATGATGATCGCCATTCCCGACCTGCTGTCGGGCGACAACCTCGCACAGGTCCGCAACCTCGTCGAACAGGCCGACTGGATCGACGGCAATGCCACTTCCGGACACCAGTCCGCTCTCGCCAAGCGCAACCGCCAGTTGCCTGAAGACAGCGAGGCCGCCCGGCAGGCCGGCGCGATCATATTGGACGCGCTAGGCACCTGTCCGCTGTTCGTTGCGGCTGCCCTGCCGCTGAAGGTCTATCCGCCGCTGTTCAACCGCTATGGCGAAGGCGAAGCATTCGGGACGCATGTCGACAATGCGATCCGCATCAAGCGCGGCAGCGATTTCCGCATCCGGTCCGACCTGTCGGCCACGCTGTTCCTGGCAGACCCCGAGGACTATGACGGCGGCGAGCTGGTGGTCGAAGACACGCTGGGCACGCACAGCGTCAAGCTCGCGGCCGGCGACATGATCCTCTATCCGGCGTCGAGCCTGCACCGGGTCACCCCGGTGACGCGCGGGGAGCGGCTATGCTCCTTCTTCTGGATCCAGAGCATGGTGCGCGACGACGGCGCCCGGTCGACCCTGTTCGACCTCGATTCGGCCATCCAGAACGTCGCCGCCGAACGCGGCCAGGGCGATGATACGGTGATCCGGCTGACCGGCGTCTATCACAATCTGCTGCGGCGCTGGGCGGACGCCTGAGCGCCCGGCACGGCCGGTCAGGCGACCCGGCTGCGGCGCGCCTTGTCGAGCTTCTTCAGGATCATGTCGCGCTTCAGCCGGGACAGATGATCGATGAACAATATGCCCTCGAGATGGTCCATCTCATGCTGGAGACAGGTGGCCAGCAGCCCGTCCAGCCGCTCCTCATGCGCCTTGCCCTGTTCGTCGAGCCAGCGGGCATGGACGACCGCCGGCCGTTCGACGTCTGCGAACTGGTCGGGGACCGACAGACAGCCCTCGGTATAGACGCCATAGTCGTCGGAGGGGTCGAACAATTCGGGGTTGATGAACACACGCGGGTTACGAATCGGCTTGCCCTCGGCGTCCTCTTCTTCCTGCAGGTCGATGACGAGGATCCGCTTCGGCACCCCGACCTGGATCGCGGCCAGGCCGATGCCGGGGGCGTCGTACATCGTCTCGAACATGTCCGCGATCAGCGCACGCACGTCGTCGTCAACGCTCTCCACGGGAAGCGAGATAGTGCGCAGCCGGGGGTCCGGCGTTTCGAGGATCGGAAGAATGGCCATAGCGCCGAGCTAGGTATGCGGGGCCGAATCGTCAAGGAAAAGGCCGCCCGCCGCTCATGGCGACGGGCGACCCAAATACCAGCCTACCGCCCGTCGGCGATCACCGCGCCGATCGCCACCCCGGCCAGTGCGCCGAGCAGCACGTCGCCACCACGATCGCGATCGCGGTAATAATAGCCGCGCGGGGGGCCCCAGCCACCACCCCAGCCATAACGCGGCGGCGGTGCATAATAATAGCGGCGAGGCGGTCCCCGCCAATATCCACGGTCACGATAACCACGGTCCCACCGGTAGTGATCGCGCCCGCGATCCCAGTGACGACCATAGTCGCGATCATAGCCCCATCGGCCAGGGCGGGCCTCGGCAGGGACGGCCGCGGCGATCGAGCCGGTGAGCGCGAGCGCCGCTATCGCTTTCATGAAGACGCGTTTCATCCTGCTCTCCTTCAGCATGGCTGACCCGAGCTGGAGACAGGTCGCGATCATTTTTACGGAAGAAAGCTGAACGCTGTCCGAACGAATTTGAGAATATGGGCCGTCAGCTGACCGGCCGACGCGCGCGCAGCGCCTGCGCCAGCGTGCCTTCGTCGAGATAGTCGAGCTCGCCGCCGACCGGCAGGCCATGCGCGAGCTGGGTCAGCCGCACTGGATAGGTTTCGAGCCGATCGGCGATGTAATGCGCGGTCGTCTGCCCCTCCAGCGTCGCGTTCATGGCGAGCACGACTTCATCGACGCCCCCGGCCGCCACCCGCCCGATCAACAGGTCGATCGTCAGATCCTCTGGGCGAACCCCTTCGAGCGCGGAAAGCCGTCCGCCGAGAACATGATAGCGTCCGGGGAACAGGCGCGAGCGGTCGAGCGCCCAGAGATCGGCCACCTCCTCGACCACGCACAGCATCCGCGAATCGCGCCGGGTGTCCGTGCAGATGCCGCAGGGGTCGGTGGTGTCGACATTGCCGCAGATATGGCAATCGGTCAGCCGCGCATTGACCGAGTCGAGCGCGCGCAGCAGCGGCTCCAGCGCGATCTCGCGCTTCTTCAGCAGGTGCAGCACGGCACGCCTGGCCGAACGGGGCCCCAGGCCCGGCAGCCTGGCCAGCGCCTGTGTGAGCGCTTCTATTTCGGGAGACGACATTGCCCTTCGATATGGGCTTGCATGTTGCCAAGGCAAGCGTTTCAGAGGGGCATGCGCATTGCCTTCATGGGAACCCCGGACTTCGCAGTCCCCACGCTCGACGCCCTGGTGAACGCGGGCCACGACGTGGTCGCCGTCTATTGCCAGCCGCCACGCCCTGCCGGTCGGGGCAAGGGCCTCACGCCGTCCCCGGTCCAGAAGCGTGCCGAGGCGTTGGGACTGGAGGTTCGCTACCCCATTTCCCTGCGCAACGATGAGGCCCAGGCGGACTTTGCCGCGCTCGACCTCGATGCCGCAGTGGTCGCGGCCTATGGCCTGATCCTGCCGCAGCCGATCCTCGACGCGCCGCGCCTCGGCTGCCTCAACGTCCATGGCTCGCTGCTGCCGCGCTGGCGCGGCGCGGCCCCCGTCCAGCGCGCGATCCTGGCCGGCGACGATGAGACCGGCGTCACCATCATGCAGATGGAACGCGGCCTCGACACAGGCCCGATGCTCGCGACCTTGCGGACCCCCATCGCGCACAAGACGGCCGGCGATCTGACCGACGAGCTGGCCCGGTCCGGCGCCCTGCTGATGGTCGATGTGCTCGACAAGGTCGAAGCCTATCCTCCGATCGTGCAGCCCGATGACGGCGTCACCTATGCCGCCAAGATCGACAAGGCCGAATCGCGGATCGACTTCACCCGCCCGGCAATCGACGTCGAACGGCAGGTGCGCGCCTTCAATCCGGCGCCTGGCGCGTGGTTCGAGCTTGGCGGAGAGCGCATCCGGATCCTCGCCTGCTCGGTGAGCGCGGACATGCGCGGCGCGTGCGGGACCGTGCTCGACGAACGAATGACCATTGCCTGCGCCGAGGGCGCGATCCGGCCGACCCGCGTCCAGCGCGCGGGCAAGGCGGCGATGACCACGGAGGAGCTGCTGCGCGGCTTCGCCATTGCCGTCGGCACCGTCATCGCATGACCCGCTTCCGCCTGGCGATCGAGTTCGACGGGCGGCCCTTCATGGGCTGGCAGCGTCAGGCGCACGGGCCGAGCGTTCAGCAGGCGATCGAGGAGGCAGTCACCGCGACGACCGGCGAAACCCCGGCGGTCCACGCCGCAGGCCGAACCGACGCGGGTGTCCATGGACGTGCGATGGTCGCGCATGTCGACATCGAACGCCCGATCCCCGCCTTTCGTTTGGGCGAAGCGCTCAACGCGCATCTGCGGCCGGATCCGGTGTCGATCCTTGCCGCCGAGGAGGTGCCCGATGACTGGCACGCCCGCTTTTCCTGCATGGGCCGCCGCTACATCTATCGCATCGTCAACCGGCGCGCGCCGCTGACCTTCGACCGCGGACTGGCCTGGCAGCTGGCCACGCAGCTCGACGAACATGCGATGCATGCAGCGGCACAGTTGCTTGTCGGCCGGCACGATTTCACCACCTTCCGTTCGGCGCATTGTCAGTCGGAGAGCCCGGTCAAGACGCTAGACCGGCTCGATGTCCGCCGCTTGGGCGAGACAGTCGAGATCGAGGCAGCGGCGCGCTCCTTCCTCCACCACCAGGTCCGCTCGATGGTCGGCTGCCTCGCGCTGGTCGGCCAGGGGCGCTGGTCGCAGGGCGATCTGGCAGACGCGCTGGCCGCTGCCGACCGCGCCCGGCTGGGCCTCAACGCGCCACCAGACGGGTTATACTTCGTCGAAGCGGTCTACCCCGGTTGATCCCCTGCTTGCCTTCGAGGACTGCCTGCGTCACGGAAGACCTCTACAGACTGTAGTCGTGAGATTTGCTTGACCCGTCCTCAGCCCTTGCCCACCCTGAAGGAGATGCATCAGCATTCCTATGCGCTGCGCAGGATCTCCAGCGAGATCGCGCTGCCCGATCTGCCGGCATGGGACGGTGCCGGAGAGAGCGATCTCGTGATACGCCTTGGCGCCGCACCATCACTCCATGACGTCGTCGCGAGAACTCAGGCCCTGCAGGTTGCACTGGACGGTCACTGCCGTCTTCATGTCGGGGGCACAGCCGCCTGGACCATAGCGCCCGATGGCCGGACGATCACGATCGAGCCGGAAACCAATCCCGATGATCCTGCGATCCGGACCTATTTGTACGGAACGGTCTTCGCGATTGCCGCGATGCGCTGGGGCCTCTTTCCCCTGCATTCTGCCTGTCTTCGATTCGGCAACGGCGTCGTCGCGTTCAGCGGCCGGTCGGGTGCCGGCAAGTCGACGCTCGCGGCCATGCTGATCGACCGGGGCCGGGCGATGCTAGCCGACGACGTGACGCTTCTCGACCTTTCCGAGGATGGCGCGCCTGTCGCCCTTCCCAGCTTTCCGCGGGTCAAGCTCTGGCAGGATGCGCTGGACCGTATGCAGATCGACGCGACCGGCCTGGAACGGGTCACCGGCGACGTCGAAAAGTTCAAACTGCCGGTGGCAGAGGCCTTTCATGCGCAGCCCTTGCCGCTGCATGCGATCGTGATGATCGACCCCGACACGGCCCATGACGGACGTCTGACACGGCTGCGCCCGACCGATCTGCTTCCATGGTCGAAGGACCTGATCTACCGGCCGGGAGCGATGCGCCGCATGGGCCTCACCCAATGGCAAATGCAGCATATGATGCGCCTCCTGTCGGTGCCGGCCTATCGGATCGGACGGGTCGCCGGCCCGGACCAGCTGGACGGACTGGTCGCGCAGCTCGACGACGCCTGCACCTGACTTTTCGGAGGCATTGGATCGTGGACCGTCATGACGCCTGCTCACCCATCCCGGTCCCTGCCGGCATCGCCACACAGACCGACGGCCTGATCTGGCATAGCGACCGGGTCGGGGAATCGGGATGCGAGGTGTACTGCCTCACCGATGCCGATCGGCGTCCGCTTCATTACCTGAAATACGGTCGGGGGCCGCAGGCGAACGACGTGATCGACGAGTATGCACGGCTGCACTGGTTGCAGACGCGTATCGAAGTACCGGCGATCACCGGCTTTCTTTCGACGGAGTCGGAATCTTGGCTACTCACCGCCGCCGTGCCGAGGCTCACCGCCTATCAACTGCTCGAACGGGGCGACGAAGCCACCATCCATAGCGTCGTCGATAGTCTGGCCGACCATCTGCGCCGGTTGCATGCCATCCCGGCGCGCGACTGCCCCTTCGATGCGGACCATGCGTTTCGCCTCGCTTGTGCTCAGAAGCGAATGGAACAAGGGCTGGTCGACGAAGACGACTTCGACGAGGATCGTCTCGGCCAGACGCCGGAGGCGTTGTGGGAGCGCCTGTCGACGTTGACACCCGACGGTTCTGATCTGGTGGTCACCCACGGCGACTATTCGCTCGACAACCTCATCCTGCCCCCGCATGGACCGCTTCACTGCATCGATGTGGGCCGGCTCGGCGTGGCCGACCGCTATCAGGACATCGCCATCGCCTGGAACTGTCTCGGCGAGTTCGGCGCCGATCTGCAGAAGGGCTTCCTCCAGCGTTATGGCATCGAAAAGCTGGACATGCGCCGGATCGAGTTCCACCTGACACTTGACGAGTTCTTCTAGGTCGTAGACTCATAAGAGCGCAGCCACAGCCGCATTGAGGCGAGTTGAACCATGGCGAGGAAGTTGGCAGCGAGTTTGTCATAACGAGTGGCGACGCGGCGGAAGTGCTTCAACTTGGAGAAGAACCGCTCGATTAGGTTTCGCTCGCGATAGAGTCGCTTGCTGAAGCAGGGCTTCCATTTCCGATTGGATTTGGGCGGGATGTTCGGCGTGGCGCCTTGCCCTTCAATCAGTTCACGGATGCGGTCAGCATCGTAAGCCTTGTCTGCCAGCACAATGGTGCGCGGCCCGAGATGATCGAGCAGCGTGCCAGCAGCCTGCCCGTCGTGCGCCTGCCCGGCTGTCAGGCAGAGTCGGATCGGGAGACCTTGCGCATCGACGACCGCGTGAATTTTGGTGGTGAGGCCGCCTCGGGAACGACCGAGGCAATGATCTCGATCCCCCTTTTTGCGGTCGCGGCCTGTTGGTGAGCGCGAACAGAGGTGCTGTCGATCATTTGGATGTCACCGTCATGCGCAACGGTGATGGCATCCATCATCCGATCCCAGACACCTGCCTTCCGCCATCGCGCGAAGCGGTTGTAGCAGGTAGTGCGAGGACCGTAGCGTTCGGGCAGGTCGCGCCATGGCGCACCGGAGCGCAGCACCCAGAAGATGCCGTTCAGCACACGACGGTCATCGACACGCGGGACACCCCTTGGCTTGTTGGGCAGCAGCGGCTCGATCACGCGCCATTCGAAGTCGGTCAGATCATATCGGCTCATGCCAACGCATGAATCAGAACCCTGCGCGATATGAAAGAGGCTACTCGGCTCGACTACGTTGCGGCCGCTGTCCAGAGGTGCAACATACAACCCATGAGCGAGCATGTCGGCACGAAACTTCTGAGCCTCGCGACCGGCTTTGCCGCGATGCAGGAATTTCTGGAAGCATATTGGGAGCGGGGTGACCGCACTTCCGAAGATCTTGCCGCATTGCTCGGTAGCCTGGAAATCGATCCCGCTCAGCGGGCGGATTGGGCCGACGCGGTAAATCGCGTGCTTGGAAAGCAAAGCTCGACTCAGCCGTAAGCCCATTCAGTTTATGAGTTCACGGCCTAGGCAGTAGTGACATTTTAGTCATTTGAGCCAAAGCATGATGCTGGCGAGTTTGACGAAGCCGAGGAAATTGGCGGCGAGTTTGTCGTAGCGGGTTGCAATACGGCGCCACTGTTTGAGCTTGGCGAAGAAGCCCTCGATGCCCCAACGCTGTTTGTAAGCGATGCGATCGTAGCGATGCTGATGCTTACGGTGTCGGCGAGGTGGGATGACCGGTTCGCTCCCTTGCTCGTAGATGAGGTCGTGCAAGCTATCGGCATCGTAAGCGCGATCGGCCAAAACTTTGTCGGCCGGAATGCCGCGGATCAGATCGCAGGCCGGCGCCATGTCGTTTTGCTGACCAGGGCCGAGGGTGAAGCGGATCGGCAGACCAAGGGCGTCGACTATGGCGTGGATTTTGGTACCGAAACCACCTCTGGATCGACCGAGAGCCTGGGCTTGAGCGCCCCCCTTTTTACCCGTGCCCCGGCCGCTTGAGCCTGGGCACGGATCACCGTCGCGTCGATCGCGAGCCATTCGATGTCGGGATCATCCGACACAGCCTCGAAAATCTGATCGATGACGCCTTGCTCGACCCAGCGATAATAGCGCCGCTTGGCGGTCTGATAGGGGCCGAACTTCTCTGGCAGATCACGCCAGCGTCCACCCGAGCGCGCCAACCATAATAACGCATCCAGAAAACGACAGCCATCGCTGCGAGGGCCACGTCGACCCTTGCGGCCTCCCGGAACAAACTCCCGCAGCCGTTCCCATTGATCGTCCCGAAGTACCTCGCCTTCCACGCCAGCCTCCAAAAACCAGCGTTGAGTCAGAACCCGCCACCAATGGGAATCCCTAAAATATCACTACAGCCTAGGCCGCCGACGGGGGACGCCGGCTATTTGCATAAGACCCTTGGCGAACGTCGACCACCTGGCTTATTCGGGTCGCGTGTATTGCCCACCTGCCTTCCGGGAAGATCGACTCCCAGTCCTGCACGGCGCCATTCGTGCGCACCCCCTAGCGACCCTTGTGACCAGCGGATCTTCTGGGCTCATTGCCAATCTGGTACCGTTCTCGCTTCAGGTCGGTGCACGTGGCGCTGTCCTGCGAGCGCATATCGCGAAAGCCAATGATCAACTGTCGGATCTGCGGCAAGCGCCACCGACGCTGGTGATCTTTCAAGGCCCTCAAGCCTATGTCAGCCCATCCTGGTATGCGACGAAGCATGAGCATGGAAGGGTGGTACCCACTTGGAACTACATCGTGGTTCAAGTCCGTGGCCAGCCGGTCGTGATCGATGACGACCAGTGGTTGAGCGCTCAGCTGGACGAACTTACGTCCGAGCATGAGCAGGGCCGCGCGGAACCGTGGAGTCCAAGTGACGCCCCGGCAGATTTCATTGCCGGTCAACTGAAGGGTATAGTGGGGCTGGAAATTGCGATCGAGCATATCGATGGTAAATGGAAGGCGAGCCAGAACCAGCCCATGCTCAACCGTATCGGCGTCGAGCAAGGCCTTAGAAATGATGGCGCGGATCGCATGGCCGACATCGTCGCAGCCACGGCGAACAAAAATTAAGCTGGTAGAAGAGCTTATTGCTTACTTCAATGTTCGCCACAGCCTGACGAAATAGGATCCACATTTGTGATGCGTCGCCTTCTGCCGCTTCTGTTCCTATGCGCTGACCTCGCCCCGACCGCCCAAGCCCTTGCCCAGCCGGTCGACGCCGCCGAGATTTTTCGGGGTGAGGATCTGGAAACCGGGACCGGTGCCGAGGCGCGCAAGGGAAAAACGCTCACCGTCCATTACACCGGCTGGTTCTACGATCAGCCGAAGGATGAGCGCGGGCGGAAGTTCGACTCTTCACATGGCGGTACGCCGCTCAGCTTCCGGCTCGGCGACGGTCTGGTCATCAGGGGTTGGGATGACGGGCTCGTCGGGATGCGGGTCGGCGGTGTGCGTACGCTGATCGTCCCGCCCGCCCAAGCCTATGGGCGCAAGGGCAAGGGCCCGGTGCCGCCCGACAGCTGGTTGATGTTCGAGATCGAATTGCTCGACGTCAAATAGCCACGCGGCCCGATCAGCCGATACCGAACAGCCGCGTCAGTGAGCGATCGAGCATCAGCAACTGCCACAGCAGCCGCCCATGATCGACCCGGCCGCCTTTGTGTTCGGTCACGATACGGTCGAGCGCGGCGACGTCGAACCAGCCCGTTTCGATCAGCGCCGACCCTTGCGCAATCCGCTGAGCCTCGGCGGCAAGCGGCCCGCGAAACCAGGCACTGATCGGGGTGGAAAAGCCCATTTTCCGGCGATAGAGGATCTCGTCGGGCAAATAGCGGCGCATCGCCTGCTTCATCAGCCATTTGCCCGTCCTTCCCCGAACCCGCATCGCTTGCGGCAGACGCGCGCCGAATTCGATCAGGCGATAATCGAGCAGCGGCTCGCGCGCTTCCAGGCTCACCGCCATGCTGGCGCGATCGACCTTGGTCAGGATATCGCCCGGCAGCCAGATCTTGAGGTCGGCATATTGGGCCCGGTCGAGCGGATCGCGCGCCGGCGCGTCGCGCATCGCCTTGATGTAGCGATCCTCCGCGCGATGCCCCTGCAGGTCGCGCACTGCCCGATCGGTGTAAAGGGCCAGGCGGGCCTCGCGCGCCGTCACGCCGACCGCCCCGGCATAGGCCTCTTCGCTCGACAGGCCGAGTTCGGCGAAGGTCGATCGCGCGCGCAGAAATTGCGGTGCCCAGTCGAGCTTGGGATAGAGGCGGCCGAGCGTGCCGAACAGGCCGGTGCGCAGGCGGGCCGGCATCACCGAACGCACGCGTTCCTCGTTCCGGAAGAAGACATAGCGCCGATAACCGGCAAAAGCCTCGTCTGCACCATCTCCCGACAACGCCACGGTCACCTGCTCGCGCGCCAGTTCGGACACCCGATAGGTCGGCAGCGCCGAGGCGTCGGCAAAGGGCTCGTCGAACGCCTCGACCAGCCGGTCGATCAGCCCATAATCCTCCGAGGATACGATCCGCGTCCGATGATCGGTGGCGAAGCGCTCGGCCACCTGCGCCGCATAGCGGGTTTCGTCATAATCGGGATGATCGAAGCCGATCGAACAGGTCTTCACCGCCTGCGGGCTCGCCTCTGCCATCAGCGCTACGACCGAGGAACTGTCGACCCCGCCGGACAGAAAGGCGCCGAGGGGCACGTCCGACACCATCCGATCAGTGACAGCGGAGCGCATCAGCGCGGTGAGCTCGTCCGATAGCGACGCAGCCGATCCGCGCGCGCGATCGGCGAAGCTGACGTCCCACCAGGCAATCGGCGCGGGCAGCCCCTGCCCCCGGCGCAGCATCAGATAATGGCCGGCCGGCAGCTTGCGCACACCGGCGAGGATGCAGGCATCGTCGGGCACATAACCCAGCCCGAGATAATCGTCGATCGCGCTGAAGTCGGGAGCACGCCGGAAGAGGGGATGCGCGAGCAGCGCCTTGAGCTCGGATCCGAACACCACGCTGCCGTCGGACAGCTCGGCATAATGAAGCGGCTTCACCCCGAGCCGGTCTCGCGCAAGGAACAGACAGCCGCGCTCGCGATCATGGATCGCAAAGGCGAACATCCCGTTCAGGCGCGACAGGCAGTCGGGTCCCCATTGGCGCCACGCCTCGACGATGACCTCGGTATCGCTGTTGGTCCGGAACTGGCGCCCGCAGGCCTGCAGCGCGGCGCGGACCTCGCGATAATTATAGACCTCGCCATTATAGGTGATGACAGCCTGTCCGTCGGCCGATTGCATCGGCTGTGCACCGCCGGCCAGATCGATGATCGCGAGGCGTCGATGCCCGAGCCCTACGCCGGGCGCCACCCAAAGATCGGCGCCGTCGGGACCGCGATGGGCGATCGCATCGGTCATCGCACGGACGCGTGCCGCATCGACGGGCTTGGCCGTCTGCAGATGATAGATGCCGGCAATACCGCACATAGAATGTTCAGCCGATCCCCAGCAGGCCGTCGAGCGCCGCGAGCTGCGCATCCCAGTCATAGCGATTTATGATCTGTTGGCGAGCCGCCCGCCCCATCGCAGCCGCCTCGTCGGGGTGAGTCAGCATATGGCTGACGGCATTCGCCATCTCATAGCCATGGGCGACGATCAGATGCTTGCCCGGTTCGGCGTCGATCCCTTCGAACGCGGCAGGAGAGGCGACCACCGGGCGCGCCATCGCCATCGCCTCGAGCACCTTGTTCTGCACGCCTCGGGCGATATCGAGCGGCGCGACGACGACCGAAGCCGCAGCGAGCCAGGGTCGCACGTCGGGCACTTCGCCGGTGACGATGACATTTTTCAGCTTGGCGAGTTCGCGCACGGCAGGCGTCGGGTTGCGTCCGACGACCGCGAACAGCGTGGCCGGATGCTTGGCGCGGATGGCAGGGAAGGTGCGCCGCGCGAAATAGCACACCGCGTCGACATTGGGCCGGTAATCCATCTGTCCGGTGAAGACGAGCATCGGCTCGGCACCCTCCACCCGCGGGAAACCGTCGGGTGCGAATTTCCGATGATCGATCCCATTGTCGAGCGCACGGACATGGCTGGTCGACAGACCCGCCCGCTTGCGGAACAGCGCGGCTTCGGCCTCGCTGACGAACAGGCTGACGTCCGCCCAGCGGCCGACGCTGTCCTCATATTCGGCAAGCAGGCGCCCCTCGCGCCGGTTGATCCAGGCCAGCGGCCCCCGGCCGGCCTTTCCGTATGCGACGAATTTCTCCGAATCGACGTCGACGAAGTCCATCACGAAGCGGCGGCCGATCCGGTCGTCGGGCACATATTGCGCCATCTGACCCGAATAGGCGAAGATCGTGTCGATCGGCCGTTCGGCGAGCAGATGGTCCACCATGCGCATGATGCGGCGCGACCCGAACGCCGCGATCGACACCGGCTCGCCGAGCACCAGCGCTTCCAGCCCGGCGCGCAGACGTGATTTGCTGCGGATCTCGATGTGGAGCGACGCCAGCATCGGCAGCAATTCCTTCGCCCGCCGGCGATCCTCCTCATTGTCCACGAAGCCGAGCAAATGAACCGGGCGCCGCGCCGCGATATGGCGCAGCATGTGAAAACTGCGAATCCTGTCGCCGCGATCGGGCGGGAAAGGGATGCGGTGGGCGAGGAACAGGATTTCGCCGGTCATCCCAGCCCCCGCGCGATCCAGGGCCCGATGCGGTTGGCGACCGCCAGCGGCAGCCGCTGCCACAGCGCGATCTGCAGCCGATATTTGGGGTTCAGCGGGTTGATCTGCCGGGGTGCCTGCCCGTCGGCCGTGCGGACCGCATAGGCAAGCGGCTGCGGCTCGAACCCCCAATTCTTCTTGAATGCGAAGGCACCCGTGCCGAATTTCGACCGGCCGAAATCGAATCGCGAACACCCCCGCTGCCGGGCGTGGAGCATCAGCGAATAATACATCCGATCATTGGCCCGCCACGTCCTGGCATCCGTGGTACCGCCGCCCCAATAGGGCAGCACCGCCCCCTTGTGGTACAGGCTCAGCACGCTCGCGAGCGGCTTCCCCTCGTGGCGGATCGTCAGGATATCGGCGTCTTCGGGAAAGGCATCGAGCACCGCGTCGAACAATGCGCGCGGAAAGACCGGCGTGCCCAGATTGCGGACGCTTTCGGCATAGACCGCATAATGATCGCGCCGGTCCGCCTCGTCCCGCCCGATAGCGACCGTCAGATCGAAACCGAGCGCCCGCCGCACCTCGGCCCGCTGCTTGCGAGGGATAGCGAGCAGTTCCTGGTCGTCATCTTCCGCGAGCGACCTGACGAAGCCGGCATAGACGCCCTGCTCGACATGCCAGGCGGGATCATCCGGAGCGGTCCCGCCGCGCAGTTCGAGCGAGGGACAGGACAAACGCCCCGCAAGCACCCAGGCGGCCTCCGCGAGCGCATCGACCGTCGCGCGATCGTCGGCGATCGGTCCGCCGCCAACCGCGAAACCAGCCGACACCAGCGCTCTGCCAAACAGCGGCGAATGCACCTCCGACAGCGGCATGACCCCGCATAGCTGGCCTTCGCACCGCGCGACGAGATAATGAGCCTCCTGCCCGCAGGACTGCTCGACAGCGACGCTCCAGCCCGGTCGATGAAAGAAGCTGCCCTCGGGATGATCGGCGACATAGCGCTCGATCGCTCGGCACGTTCCCCGATCGGACAGGTCGGCACGACCGATTTCCGCCATGGTCAGGCCGCCCTCGCCGCTTCTGCGCCTACGATCCGGTCGATCCGATCCCACGCGAAGTCGCCGATCGCCCGCTCCAGCTTGCCCTCCATCGCGGACAGCCGGGCATAATGGCGCAGCCGCGACCGCAGCGGGGCGTGCGTCACGCGCGGCTGTCCCGGGTCGATCTCCCAGGGGTGGAAATAGAAGATGCCGGGCCGCCCTTCCGCATTCACCTGCCGGATCGCCCAGCGCGAGAATGCATAAGGGAAGAGACGGAAGAAGCCACCGCCACCGGCCGCGACCGTCCGACCGCCGAAACGGGCGGTGGTCACCGGCAGTTCGATCAGATCGGCCCCGGCCATGGGTCGGAAGGCGAAGCGCGGGGCTTCCGGCCAGCCATAATGGTCATGCACGACCGGCGCGACGCTGGAGGAATAGGCATAGCCTTCCTCCGCCAATATCTCATGCGCCCAGGGCGTGCGCGCGTCGATAGAGAAGCTCGGCGCACGATAGCCGACCACCCGGCAGCCGCCGAGATCCTCGAGAACCCCGCGCGTACGGCGCAAATCCTCGCGAAACTGAGCCGGCGTCATGGTGAATACGCGCACATGGTCCCAGCCATGGCTGGCGACCTCATGGCCCGCTGCGACGATTCGGCGGATCAGCCCGGGGCAGCGCTCCGCCACCCAGCCCAAAGTGAAGAATGTGGCCTTGGCCCCGGCGCGGCCAAACAGATCGATGACGGCATCGCTATTGCGTTCGACACGCGACGGCAGATTATCCCAGTCCTCCCGCCGGATGCATTTTTCGAATGCTCCGACCTGGAACCAGTCCTCTATGTCGACCGAAAGGCCGTTGGTCACCATCGCCCGGTCAGGCCGGCCCCTGCCCTCCGCCGTCCGGCCGCCGCAGCGGCACCGAAACGGGGGCGGCAGGTTGCGGATTGAGCTGAGGATCCGTCTCGACCAGTTCGACAAGCAGGGTCAGCGTGCGACGCAGGATCGCCTCCTGCTCGGCCAAGCGCGTTTCCAGCTCTGCGTTACGCGCGGCATGGTCGACCAACGCCGGATCGGTGGCGGGCGTCGGTTCGACGCTAACCGGTTGCGAAACCGGCGTCGGCGCGGGCTGCGGAACCGGGGGTTCGGCTATTTGCGGAGGGGGAAAGGGCGGCATCGCCGAGGCAGGAGGCGCAGCTGCCTCCGAAGACGGCGTCGTCCAGTCCTGTTCGACCTTCCACACGGGGGCATTGACGGGCTGCCGCGCAGGTTCGGGTATCGGCTGCCGCGCGGTTTCCGGCGTCGAAGCGGAAACCGGAGGCCATTCGGGTGCCTGTTCGGCGGGCTGTTCGACAGCCCAGCTCGGCACCGATGGCGCGGCTGGCGGTTCGGCCGCGACCGACCGACTGAGCTCGGGCGGAACATTACCATCGAAACGAGGCGGCTGCTCGATCGTGGGCGGCGGAAAATGTCCGCGCAAGGCCGCCAGGGGATCGGCAGCCAGCCCGCTCAACGGGTCTGAGGGAGAGCCGGGACGCTCCTCCTCTTCCGGCGGGGCATAGCTGGTATAAGATGGTCGCATCGCCTGTGGCGAAGGCTCGGCTGGCGCCGGCGGCACCGGTGCGACGAAAGACGCCGAAGGCTCCTGCGGCGCATAGGGCACAGGCTCCGGAGCCGGGAAGGGCGTCGCCAGCGGGGGCACTGACATGGACACCGCCGGTTGCGGCGCAGGCTCGGATTCGGAAGGCGGGAAGACCGGGTCCAGATCGGACGGCATCGCCTGCGCGCGCGGCTGCGGCCCCTGGGCGGGCATGATGCTTTCGCTGGCCAGATCCGAGGCGACGTCGTCGACCACCTCGCCGTCGATGTCGGTCAGGCGTTCGATCGCGCCCTGAAGCATGACGCGCCCGGCCAGCATATTGAGCCGGCGCGGAATGCCGCCCGACAGCCGGTGAAAGGCATCATAGGCATCCTGGGCGAAGCGCGGCGTACCCTTCCAGCCGGCGCAGGCCAACCGGTGCATGACATAGGGGGCGACCTCTTCGGGGCCCATGGCGGTCAGGTGGTGAGTGGCGATCACCCGCTGGCGCAATTGCTCGAACCGGGGTTGCGCCAGCGCGTCTCGGAACTCCGGCTGGCCCAGCAGGAATATCTGCAGGAGGGCCTGTCCGCCATATTGGAAATTGGACAGCATCCGCAGCTCTTCGAGCGCGGAAATAGGAAGGTTTTGCGCCTCGTCGACGATCAACAGAGTCCGCTTCCCGCCACGCGCCTGCTCGTGCAGGAAACGCTCGATCCGCGCAAGCAGCTGGCCCTTGGCGGCGACATCGGTCGCAACCCCCAGCGCCAGCGCGACGATACGGAGGATGTCCTCCCCCTCGAGCTGGGTCGATACCAGGTTGATCGCGGTCAGGCGCGAGCGGTCGATCGTCGCCATCAGGCGACCGACCAGCATGGTCTTGCCGGTGCCGACCTCGCCGGTAACGACGATGAAGCCTTCGCCCTGCGCCAGGCCATAGCCCAAATAGGTCATCGCCTTGCGGTGGGTCGCGCTTTCGAAATAGAAGCGCGGATCCGGCGTCAGCTGGAACGGCCGATCCGTCAGGCCATAGGGATCATGGTCCAAAGCGACCCTCCCTCTTGCTGGATGGGAAAACGATCATATCAGAAGCGATATTGCAGGCCGACTTGCGCACGCCCGGAGACATCAGCCGTGAGCCCATCCTGCTTCGACGCATCTACCGCCACACTCGCCTGCATCTGTATCCCGCGCCCAAATGTGCGGAAATAATTCGCACTGGCGGAACCCGACAGCACGTCGGATGCCCCCACCTGACCGTTCTTAAACATGTTGCCGGTAAAAGAAAAGGATACGCCCGACTGCCGGGTGAGCTGTCCGCCGACCGCAAAATTGCCGAAAATGCTCTGATCGACGACGCCTGCGAGCGACACCACGGCGTTCGGATCGTCGATATAGTTGCGGCGGGTATAGCCCATCCCGGCGGAGACATTCCACTGGCGCAAGGCGCGGGTGAAGATGATGCTGGCCCCGCGCTCGCGATACATGTTTGCGGAGGCCTGCCCGAGCGAGCCGCCGATGCAGCGCCCCGATCCCGCTGCCTTGCCGAACAGACAGTTCTGGAAGGAGCTCGTCGGATCGATCGCCTGGCCGAGATCGAGATTGACGGGGGAACTGGCCAGACCACTGGTCAGCCCCTGCCCGAAGCTCTGGATCTGATCGCTGACGATGAGGGTGAGGCCGGTCTTCTCGCTCGGCTTCATTTCGACCAGACCCGTGACGGAGAAGCCGCCATAGCGATAGCCGGCACGCGCCTCGAAGCGGGAGCGACGGCTGGGTCGCCAGATCACCCCCGCATCGGCAATGATACCATTGACGTCATAGGTGAGCACGCGCGGCTTGCTGACGTCGGAGACGAAGCCGCCGCCGCGACCGATCACCGGCAGGCCGGTCAGGCTGTCGATCAGCGCCTCGCGCTCGGTGGTGCGAGTCTTTTCGTAGCCGGCGCTGGTGACGAGCGCGATCGTCCGCGCCACCGGCAGCTTGATCTCGCCGATGATGTTGAGAGCCCGGAGCTGCTGGTCCAGGTTCGACAAGTCCTCGGCCCGAACCTCGCCGCTGAGCTTCCAGTCGAACGGTAGCGCGCTGCGCTCCATGCCCAGCGACAGCTGCGCCTGCTGCGAAACAGAACTGTCGAAGCGATCGGTAACGGGACCGGTCGAGAAGGTGCCCCCATCGCTCTTGTTCTTGGTATAGCCGTAACGATAATTGGCCGAGAAGCCGAGGTCGCCGATCCGGTGGGCGAGCATCGGCTGGATATAGCCCGAATAAGTCTGGGTGAGGTTGCGGCCGCTGCCGAAATTGGTTGGCGGCGCGGGGCCGCTCGGATCGATGCGGCTGCGCGTGACGATACCGCCGCCCTGCACCGTGAGCCATTCCTCGATGACGACGGCCTGCGCCTGCATCACCCCGTCCTGCACGAAAGACTGCTGCGTATCGCCCATTTCGGGGATGCGATAAGCGAGCCGATAGGTCCCTGATACGGTCACGCGACGGTTGGTGATCTGCGCAGCCAGCGTTCCCGAAACCTCGGTGTAGGTGAGATCTTCGACGCCTTGCCCGCTGAGTTGGGACTGGACCACCTGCTGGATGTCGAAGAAGGCGCCGATCTGCGGGCGTTCGGCATGGGCAGCACCACAGGCGGCCCCTCCGGCGAAGAGACCCAGCAGAGCTTGCGCTGTCGGCCGCCTCATCGCGGTGCTTCGTAGCCGTAATAGCTGCCGAAACGACGGGCATTGGGCGCGAAGCGCGCGCCATTGAGCAGAAGCTGGATCTCCTCGCAGCCGCCGAGCAGCAGCACCGCGTCGCGCAACTCCGCCTCGCCGGTCTTGTCCGCGCGCACGACGAGCAGCACCTGCCCCACATGATAGGCCAGCACCGACGCCGGCGACGCCGCCAGCGCCGGCGGGCTATCGAACAGGATGATGCGATTCGGCTTGGTCGACAGGCGTTCGATGATCTGCCGGGTCCGGTCGGCGGCGATCAGTTCGGTCGCCTCATTGGTGTATTTGCCCGACGGCAGGACCGACAGATTGCCGACATCGGTCTTGATGACCAGCGTCTCGACATCGACATCGGGGTCGGCGAGCGCGTCCATCAGTCCGACCGGCCCCTCGATGCCCAGGGTCGACAACACAGTGGGCTTCGCGAAGTCGCCATCGATCAGCAGCACCTCGATGTCGCGTTCGTTCGCCATCGACAGCGCCAGATTGACCGCGCAGAAGGTCTTGCCCTCGTTCGCCTGCGCCGAACAGATCAGGATGCGGCGACCATTTGGCAGGGCGGTCGGCCCGATCGCGTTGAGCAGCAGCGTCCGCTTGACGATGCGGAACTCCTCGGCGAGCGCGGTGATCGCCGCGTCGGGCATGACAAAGCCCTGGTCGATCAGATCGGCGCGATTCACCTTGGCGGTGCGATAGACGATTTCGGGCGCCGCCAGCGCGACCGGTTCGGGCGCTGCGGCCGGCAGGACCGATGGGGTCGCCGCTGGTGGCGGCGTGGCGGGCTGTTCCGGCTCGGGCGCAGGCAGGGAAACCGAGGGTGGCGCTTCGAGCACCGGGGCCTGAGCCGCGCCCGCACCGAGGCTGATCGGCTCGGGCGAAAGGCTAGGCGACAGCGGCACGTCGAGCACCGGCGGATGCCCCATGCTGCCGGGATCGGGCATCACCACGCGCGCGCGCAGCACCGCCTCGAAGTCATAGACCGATCCCGCGCGCTCGATCAGCGACCCGCGACGGCGGCGCTTCCTGGCAGGCGGCTTGGAGCTGTCGTCATCCACGGTCACGACACCATGATCCGCTTGATGAACTCGATCAACATCAACAGCATGAACATACCGGGAAGACCGGCCGCTGCGGATGAGAACCACATCATCTGTTTGCGCCGCACCAGCCGGGTATCGGCGGTGATGACCTCCGAAATCGAACCCAGCACCGGCAGGCCGCTGGCCTTGGCGAGCTGCTGTGTGGTGGTGAAGACGCTCGACAGCTGGCTCTTGGCAAAGCCGACACCGGCACCGACCACGACCCCCGCGATCAGCACGGCGGTCAGCAACATCGTCCGGTTCGGAGCAGCCGGCTCGCGCGGCAAGGAAGGCTGGTCGATCACGCGAAAGCGGACGCCGTCGGTCTTGCCGGTCGCATCCGACCGCAGTTTCGCGGACTCACGCCGTTCGAGCAGCTTGTTATACTGGTCGCGCAGCACGTCATAATCGCGATCGAGCCGGGACTGGTCGATCTGCTGGCCCGGCGCCGTGATCTGCCGCTGGCCGATCAGGGTTATGGCCTGATCGAGCTGCTGCTTGCGCGCCTCGAGTGCCGCGACATTGCCCTGGCGCTCGGCCTGCATCGACTTGAGCGAGACATAGACCGGGTTGGGCGTCATCGGGACCGACCGGGTTCCGCCTCGCGCCTTTTCCGCGCGGAGCTGCGACAGCTGAGCCCGGGTTGCGATGACGTCGGGGTGCTTCTCGGTCCAGCCGCGCGAAATCGCTTCCGACAGCTGCCCTTCCAGAGAGGCGATGCGCTGGTCGATCGTGTCCATCCCGCCGATGCTGCCCGCCGGGATCTGCGCGGGGGTCGCCGCAAGCTGCCCGTTCATCGCCGCGAGCGCACTGCGAGCCTGCATCAAATTCGATTCGAGACTGATCATCTCGTTGCGAACGGCGTCCATGCGCTGTTCAAGCGTACCGGTGCCCGGCAGGGCGCCCAGCGTGTCCTGCGTGATCTGCGCGCGGCGGCGGTCGACATCGGCCAGTTCCTTGGCGCGCCGCGCCAGTTCCTGGTCGAGGAAGCGCAAGGCCTCTTCGTTGTTCGTCTTCGAACCGATCACATTCTCCTGGACGAAGATGTCGATCAGTTGCTGTGTCACGCTACGAACGATGAAGGCGGTCTGCTGCTCCGATATGCCATTGAGGCTGATGCGGGTCTTGATCTCCAGCAGGTCCTCACCCTGGGCGGTGATCGAGATCCCCCCGCGCAAGGCACCGATCAGCGACAGGGCTTCATAGGCGGTCAGCGGCCGTTCGCCATTGGAGACGTTCTTGACGACGCGCTTGAGCATTTCCGTCGACGTCAGCGACTGGCGCACGCGATCGACGCTGCGCTGCATGTCGCCCTCGGAGCCATCACCGAACAGCGACTTCACCTGCACCTGGATGCGCGCGCTGCTTTCATAGGCGGCCGGAACGCGCATGACCATGACCCAGCCGACCAGGCAAAAGGCCCAGGCAACCGCGAGTGCGAGCCAGCGCATGCGCCAGATCGAGTAGAGCGCGATGCGAATCTCGGTGTAGATCGCTTCCATCGTCTAGTCAGCCGCCCCCACGGTCACCGGACTCAGAACAAGCTCTCGGGAATGATGATCACATCCCCTGGCAGCAGCTTCACATTTGCCTTGATGTCGCCGCGCTTCAAGAGGCTGTCGATCCGCAGGCGATATTCCTCCTGCTTCTTGGTCTCAGGATTGTAGCGAATGAGCTTGGCTCGATTGCCAGCCGCATATTGCGACAGCCCGCCAACCGTTATCATGACGTCGAGCAACGTCATGTCGGCGCGATAGGAAACCGTCGACGGCTTCTCGGCGGCGCCAACGATTCGGATCTGCTGGGCGAAGGTGCCCGAGAAGTTATTGACGATCACCGAAACGATAGGGTCGCTGATATAGGTCGACAGCGCATTGTGAATGTCGTCGGACAGCTGCGTCGGCGTCCTGCCGACAGCGACCATATCATTGATCAGCGGCAAGGTGATGCGGCCATCAGGGCGCACCTGGACCTGTGCGCCCAGTTCGGGGTTGCGCCAGACGAACACCGTCAGCGAGTCGAGCGGGCCGATCGTATAATCATCGCCGGGCTGGCCGCCTTGTGGCACGAAAGGCGCCGGCGGCAGTTCCTTCTCGGCCGCGACGACGGGAGACAGGGCGGTCGTCGCCACGAAGGCGGCCGCAGCTATCGACGTCCAAAGCTTAGCACGCATGGCCATCACCGATCCTCCGGGGCATTTGCAACGCTGATCCGCCCCATCTTCACACCCAATTCGCCCCAATCCCCGCGTCATGCCGCACAAACCCTGAACTATTGCTTAGAATCACAGGATGCGGGCGCCGTCTATGGTTAATTCCTTTGCCTCTCCCTGCCCCAGAAAACGAGCCGGGCTCGCAGTCGCTCCATAGGCACCGGCAAGATACAGGGCGATTAGGTCGCCGACCCCTGCGACCGACAGTTGCACCTGATCTCCGAGACGGTCGAGCGGCGTGCAGAGGCAGCCCACCACCGAGACTGTCTCCACTCTATCCGACTCTCCGCTTTTGGTCAAAGAAATCGGATAGTTACGGCGCACGACGGTACCGAAATTGCCGCTCGCAGCCAGTTGGTGATGCAAGCCGCCATCGACCACCAGGAAGGTCTCGCCATGGCTCTCCTTGCGGTCGACGATCCGCGTCAGATAGACGCCAGCCTCCCCCACCAGCCAGCGCCCCAGCTCGATTGTAAATTCTGTGCACTCAAGCATGGCCCCACGTCCGGCGAGGGTCTGCGCGAGCGCCGCGCCCACCCGTGCTTCGTCGAGCGGCTTGTCGGTGGAGAAATAGGGAATGCCGAAGCCGCCCCCCAGATTGACGTGCGGCGGCGCCACGCCTGCGTCGCGGCTGATCCGGTCGGCGAGCGCCACGGCAGATGCCTGAGCCTCGATCAGCGCCTCGGCATCGAGCGCCTGCGACCCCGCGAAGATGTGAAGGCCACGATAGACGCCGCCTCTTTCTTCGATACGGCCGATCAGCGGGGCGACGCGATCGGCATCGATCCCGAAGGGCTTGGCTCCGCCCCCCATCTTCATTCCCGAGCCCTTCAGCTCGAAGTCCGGATTGACCCGCAGGGCCAGGCGTGGCGTCGAGCCCCGGGCGCGACCCAGCGCCAGCGCACGGTCGAGTTCGGACGCGGATTCCACGTTGATCGTGATGCCGGCCTCGATCGCGGCTTCCAGTTCGCGGTCGCGCTTGCCCGGCCCGGCGAAGGAGATGCGGCGCGGCTCCATGCCGGCGTCGAGCGCCAGCCGCGCCTCTCCGCCCGAAGCGATATCGAAACCGTCGACCAGACCCGCCATCGCCGCCAGCAGCGGGGGATGCGGATTGGCCTTCACTGCATAATGGAGCGACACGCCGGGAAAGGCGGCGCGAAAGCGCCCCACCTTTCGGCGCACGATGGCGAGATCATAGACGAATAGCGGCGTATCGCCCGCGAGCGCGGCCCACGCGTCGGCGGTCCGCCCACCGAGCATCAGCGCGCCGTCCTGCCAGACATGATCGGCGGGAATGGGACCGGTGGGCTTCATGCGTCCTTCTCCGCTTGGGCAAGGGCTGCGCTGCGCAGCGCGACCCGATCGAGCTTGCCGTTTGCGTTGCGCGGCAATTCATCCTGCCAGACGATGTGCGACGGTTGCATGAAGGACGGCAGGTTCCGGCGAAACCAATCGCGCAGGCGTTCGTCGGCATCGTCGACCTGAGGCCGCGCATAGAGCCAGATGACCTGCCCCTGCCGCTCGTCGGGCAGGCCCAGGGCGACCACTTCGGCCGTCGCGCCGCTGGTGATCGCCGCCTCCTCGATTTCGGTCGGGCTGATGCGATTGCCCGACACCTTCATCATCTCGTCATCGCGGCCGATGAAGCGCAGCAGGCCATCCCGGTCGCGCACCACCGTGTCGCCCGACCAGACGGCGATGCCGCCATGCACCGAAGCCGCCGGCGCCGGACGGAAGCGTAGTGCGGTCCGCTCCACATCCTGCCAATAGCCTTGGGCCACGAGCGGGCCGGCATGGACCAGTTCGCCCGGCTGATCGTCGGCAGCCACGCTGCCGTCGGGCCGGACGACGAGGATTTCAGCGAAAGGGATCGCCTTGCCGATCGAGTCGGGATGGGCATCGATCAGAGCGGGATCGAGATAGGTCGAACGGAAGGCCTCGGTGAGCCCATACATCGAGAAAAGGCGCGCTTCCGGGAACAGCGCACGCAGCCGCCGGACCAGAGCGACGCTCATCCGTCCCCCGGTGTTGGTCAGCCGGCGCAGCGATCCGATCGCCTCGGCGGGCCAGTCTGCCTCTGCCAGCTGTATCCACAGCGGCGGAACACCGGCGAGGGTGGTAATCCCATGCCGTCCTACCGCGCGGATCACGTCGCGCGGGGTCAGATAATCGAGCGGATGGACACAGCCCCCGGCCGCCCAGGTCGACAACAGCTGGTTCTGCCCATAATCGAAACTCAGCGGCAGCACCGCAAGCGTCCGGTCGTCGCTATCGAGGCCCAGATAATGGGCGACCGACACCGCGCCGAGCCAGAGATTGGCATGGCTCAGCATCACCCCCTTGGGCCGTCCGGTCGACCCCGACGTGTAGAGGATCGCCGTAAGGTCAGCTGGATCGGCGACGGACGGCGGCAGCTCATCGCCGGAAGAGAGCAGCGCCCCCCCCTCCTCCTCCTCGATCGCCAAGGCGCAGTCCCCCGGCCTGTCTTCTCCCTCCAGCGTCGTGGCACGCCCCTGCCCGGCAATCAGCAGCCGGGCGCCGCTGTCGGTCAGGATGTGCGATACCTGATGATGCTTGAGCTGCGGGTTGATCGGGACATGGACCAGCCCGGCGCGGGCGGAGGCGAGGGGGAGAATGCAGGCCAGCCTGCCCTTGGCCATCCAGCTCGCCACCCGGTCACCCGGATGCAGCCCGCGCGCCTTCAAACCGGCGGCCAGCCGCCCGACCGCCTCGTCGAGCCCGGCATGGTCGAGCAGCCCGTTCCGGTCCACGAGCGCAGGCGCCGAGCGATCGCCGCGAAGGGCGAGATGATCGAGCGGGCGGGGAACGGGATCTGCGACGACGGGCATCGCCTGACAGCTAGGGACTGGCGGCGGGATGGGCAACCGGCTGCGGACAATGCCTATCCGAATCTTGTTCCGCGCCATCAATGCGTCTAGGGAGCCGCCACTTCCGAACCGCGAGGACCATCCGACGTGAGCGCAGCCGATTTCGAGAGCACCGAGCAAGCCGTTCGCGCCGTTCTCGTGGAGAGCCTGTCGCTGGATGTCGCGCGCGTCGACGGGTTCGGTGCCGACACGCAGCTGTTCGGATCACTGCCCGAACTCGATTCCATGGCGGTCGCCGGGTTGCTGACGGCGCTCGAAGACCGGCTCGACATCATCATCGACGATGACGAGGTCGACGGCGAGATGCTGGAAAGCTTCGGCGCGCTGCTGGCGTTCGTGGAGCGCAAGCTCAAGCGCTGAACGAGCGGGGCGGCCGGCCGCCCCGCCCAAGTAGGTAGGGCTCAGGCGTCGACGGTAACCCGCGCCTCGAAATCCGCCTCGGCCAGGAAACGCTCGGCATCCAGCGCGGCCATGCAGCCCATGCCAGCAGCGGTCACCGCCTGACGATAGACCTTGTCGGCGACGTCGCCGCAGCCGAACACGCCGGGAATGTTGGTCCGGGTGCCGCCCTTCTCGACCACCAGATAGCCGTCCTCGTCGAGATCCAGATGCCCCCGGAACAGCTCGGTCGAGGGGCTGTGGCCGATCGCGACGAAGCCGCCGTCGGTCTCCAGCTGCGATACCGCGCCGGTGACGGTGTCCTTGAGTTCGATCGCGACGAGCCCGGCATTGCCTTCTCCGCCGACGAAGCGCTCGACCTGCTGATTCCACAGCACCTTGATGTTCGGATGGGCGAACAGCCGCTCCTGCAGGATCTTCTCGGCCCGCAGCGAGTCGCGACGGTGGATCAGCGTCACGTCATGGCTGTGGTTGGTCAGGTACAGCGCCTCTTCCACGGCGGTGTTGCCGCCGCCGATGACCGCAACCTTCTTCCCGCGGTAGAAGAAGCCGTCGCAGGTCGCGCAGGCGGAAACGCCCTTGCCACCCAGCTCCATCTCGCCTTCGACGCCCAGCCATTTGGCCTGCGCACCGGTCGCGATGATCAGCGTATCGGCGACATAGATCGTGCCGCCGTCGCCCTTCAGCCGGAAGGGACGCTCGCTCAGATCGATCTCGGAAATCATGTCCCAGACCATCGTCGCTCCGACATGCTCGGCCTGGGCGCGCATCTCTTCCATCAGCCAGGGGCCCTGGATGACCTCGCGAAATCCCGGATAATTCTCGACATCGGTGGTGATGGTCAGCTGTCCGCCGGGCTGGATTCCCTGAACCACGATCGGCGCCATGCCGGCGCGGGCGCCATAGATCGCGGCCGAAAGGCCGGCGGGGCCGGAACCGATGATCAACATGCGGGTCGAGTGGGTGGCGGTCATGGGTGTCGTTCCGGTGATGCGGGTGATTCTCGGATGTGCAGATAGGGACGCCGCCCCCGCTTTGGCAACCGCCCCGCCTTTACCCCGGCTTAGCTTTCGCTCGGTAATCGGATGACGATGACCGCACGTCTGGCATGCCACAAATTTGCTGCGACGCTCCTGCGTGACAGACGGGGCGTTGCGGCTGCGCGCTTCGCGCTGTTCACCTGCTTGTTTGCCGCTGCGGTCGCCCTCACGGTGCCAAGGCTGCTGTCCAAGGATATTGCAGCCGATCCCGTCATAGAACTGCGACACCATCTCCCTGAGGCGCTGGAAGCCATCGGCAATGCGATGAAGGGCTGACCCGTCAGCTGGCTGACCGGCGAAACAGTCTTCCGAAGCGCGCCCGGGCATCGCGGTCGTCCTTGTCGTCCTGCCCTTCACCGGCCTTCGCCTGCACCACGGCGGTCGTCTCACGCAGGCGTTCGGACAGAAAGATCGCGAGCGCCCGATAGAAGCGCGCCGCGAACACCGGCTGCTCCTCGAAGCGGTCAAGGATGAGTTTGCGGGCGATGGCGAGAACCTCGACGGGTTCCTCGGCCAGCACCGAGACGAGCGGGGAATGACGCTCCACGAAGGACATCTCCCCCACCACATCGCCGACGCCCAGCCGCGCGACCTGCGTCCCGTCGCGCAGGCGGACTGCGACGCTGCCGGCCAGCACGAAGAATATCTCGTTCACGGGCCTGCCCGCGCTCACCAGCATGTCGCCCGGTTTGAGGCTGCGCAGCGTGCCGACGGAGAGGAGCCAGAGCATGTCGGCGTCGCTCAGACCGGCGGCGATGTAGCGGGCGTTCTTCATCAACGCTTTCGCACTTGATCCCGCAGATAAGTTCCATAGGCGCTCTTGCCGAGGGCATCGGCCAGGCGTTCGAGCTGTCCGGCATCGATGAAGCCCTGAAGATAGGCCACCTCCTCCAGGCAGGCGATCTTGAATCCCTGGCGCTTTTCGAGCGTACGGACGAACTCCGCCGCTTCGATCAGGCTGTCGGGGGTTCCGGTATCGAGCCAGGCATAGCCGCGCCCCATCAGCTCGACCGAAAGCTTGCCGGCGTCGAGATAGGCCCTGTTGACGTCGGTGATCTCGAGCTCGCCGCGCGCCGAAGGCTTGAGCGAGCGGGCGATCTCGACGACGTCGGAATCATAGAAATAGAGGCCGGTCACCGCCCAGTTGGAGCGGGGCCGCTGCGGCTTCTCCTCGATCGACACGGCGCGCATTGCGGCGTCGAACTCGACCACCCCGTAGCGCTCGGGATCGGTCACATGATAGGCGAAGACGGTCGCGCCGTCGCGCCGCGTCGCCGCCGAGCGGAACAGCTCGGTCGCGCCATGGCCATAATAGATATTGTCGCCGAGGATCAGCGCGGAGGGCTCGTTGCCGACGAAATCGGCGCCGATGATATAAGCCTGCGCCAGACCGTCGGGGCTCGGCTGCACGGCATAGCTGATCTCCATCCCCCACTGGCGACCATCTCCGAGCAGCGCCTGGAAGGAGGGAATGTCGCGCGGGGTGGAGATCAGCAGCACCTCCTGGATGCCCGCCAGCATCAGGGTCGACAGCGGATAATAGATCATCGGTTTGTCGTAGACCGGCAGAAGCTGCTTCGACGTCACCATCGTCATCGGGTGGAGCCGCGTCCCCGCGCCGCCCGCCAGGATAATGCCCTTCACGCGTTCATCCCCTGATTCCGGGCCGGCGGCCCGAGCAGTTCATCGATAATGTCTCCCACGGCCGCGTGCCAGTGGCGAGGCTCGATGCCGAAAGCTTCGTGCAGCGCGGCGGTCGACAGCCGGGAGTTGACCGGCCGGCGCGCGGGAGTCGGATAGTCCGCCGTCGTGATCGCCTCGACCTCGGCGACGGGTCCGCCGCGCTCCGCGCTCATCCGGAAGATCTCGCGCGCCAGTCCGCACCAGCTCGCCTCGCCGTCATTGACGAAATGCTGGATGCCCAGCGGCGCAGACGGATCGTCTAGCATCCGCAACAGAATCGTCTGCACGGTGGCGGCAATGTCAGCCGCACCCGTCGGGCAACCGCGTTGATCGTCGACGACGCGCAGCCGGGGCGCGGTTTGCGCAACCCGCAGCATCGTCTTCAGGAAATTGTGGCGGTGCACCGACAGGACCCAGGCGGTCCGCAGCACCAGCGCCCTCGCCCTGCCGCCGAGTATCGCGCGCTCGCCCGCCAGCTTCGACGCACCATAGACGCCGAGCGGGGCGACAGGATCGTCGACGGCGTAGGGCCCGGCCTTTGTGCCGTCGAAGACATAGTCGGTCGACAGATGGACGATGGGACGGCCGGCCTCGGCCAGCCACCCCGCCGCTTCGCCATTGATGCGAAAGGCGAGATCGGGCTCCTCCTCGGCGCGATCGACCGCCGTATAGGCGGCGCAGTTGACGATCGCATCGACAGGATGGCGATCCAGATAGGCCCAGATGCTGTCGCGCGACGCGAGGTCGAGGTCTGCGCGCGTCGGGAAGAGAGCGACGGTGCCCTCGGGCCAGGACAATCGCGCCATCTCCAGCCCGACCTGCCCTTGACCGCCCGTGACGAGGATATGGCGCTGGTTCATCCGGTCGCGAGGCCCAGCCGCTCCGTGGCATAGCGCCTGTCCAGTATCTCCTGCCACCAGGGTCGGTTGTCGAGATACCAGCGCACGGTCCGTTCGATCCCTTCGTCGAACGAGACCTGCGGTTCCCAGCCCAGCTGGTCGCGGATCTTGCTCGCGTCGATCGCATAGCGGCGGTCATGCCCCGGCCGGTCGGCGACGAAGCTGATCTGGCTGGCATAGCCCCGGCCGTCGGCGCGCGGTTGCAGGCGATCGAGCGCGGCGCAGATCGCCTGCACCACCGCGATGTTGCGGCGTTCCGAATTGCCGCCGACATTATAGGTCTCGCCGGGCGTTCCCCGCTCGAAGACGGTGCGCAGGGCGCGGGCATGATCCTCGACATAGAGCCAGTCGCGGACGTTCGAGCCGTCGCCATAGACGGGCAGTGGCTCCCCGGCGAGCGCACGGATGATGATCAGCGGGATCAACTTTTCGGGAAAATGATAGGGCCCGTAATTGTTCGAGCAATTGGTGACGAGCACCGGCAGGCCATAGGTATGCCCCCAGGCCCGAACGAGATGATCGGAGCCAGCCTTGGAAGCCGAATAGGGCGAGCGCGGATCATAGGCCGTGCTCTCGGTGAACAGGCCTTCGTCGCCCAGCGATCCATAGACCTCGTCGGTCGAGATATGGTGGAAGCGGAAGGACGCCCGCCGCTCGCCATCGAGCGCGCGCCAATAAGCGAGCGCCTGGTCGAGCAGCGTGTAGGTGCCGACGACGTTCGTCTGGATGAACGCGCCCGGCCCGTCGATCGAACGATCGACATGGCTCTCGGCGGCGAGATGGGCAACGATGTCGGGCTGGAATTCGGCCAACAGCGAGCGGACCCGCTCGGCATCGCAGATGTCGCCCTGGACGAAACGATAGCGGGGATTGTTGCCGACCGGCGCGAGCGAGGTCAGCACACCGGCATAGGTCAGCTTGTCGAGGTTGAGCACCTCGTGCGTCGTCTCGCCGATCAGGTGGCGGATCAGCGCGGAGCCGATGAAACCCGCCCCGCCGGTGACCAGGATACGCATCGTCACTCCTCCGAAAGCGGGCCGAGCGGCACGCCGTCATAGTGAAAGGGACTGGCCCAGCCGAGGAGGGGAGGCAAGACCGAATCCTTGTCCGACAGGATCGGTCCGGACGACGGGAGCGGCCAGTCTATGGCGAGGGTCGGACAGTCCCACGCGATGCCGCCGTCGGTCTCTGGGGCATAGACGTCCGACACCTTGTAACTGACCTCGCAGTCCGGCTCGAGCGTCACGAAGGCATGGCCGAAGCCGACCGGGATGTAGAGCTGGTCGCCATTGTCTGCGGACAATTCAGCCGCGACATGCCGGCCATAGGTCGGCGACCCGGCGCGAAGATCGACCGCATAGTCGATTATCCGCCCACGGACGCAGCGAACCAGCTTAGCCTGCGCATGCGGGGGCGCCTGGAAATGAATGCCACGAAGGGTTCCCACGTGCCGCGAATAGCTGTGATTGTCCTGGACGAAGAGGTCGGGAACGCCGAGATCGACGAAGCGGTCCCGGCGATATGTCTCGGAAAACCAACCACGATCATCGCCGAAGCGGCGGGTCTTGATCAATCTGACGGGCAATATACGGCTCCTGCCATCGAACCTGCGCCGGTTCGCAGGCATTGCCGCCCCTGTCCAGTGCCGAGGTGACACCATCATAATTTCCCGAGCCATATTGCGGCGCACCAAAGGCTGCAGTACCAGTGCCTTCTGTGTGGGGACAGGTCAAACATACTTCATGGCATTGATATTACATAATAATTATAGCTGCGTGACGCGGCATTTTCCGGTCGCGCCATCGAGCCAGCGTGTTTTGAGAGCACGCGGCGCATGAAGCTCGGCAGAAAGCTTTTGCGGAAGCTCGGCGGACAGCCGTCCGATCCGAGACGCGATGTGCCGTCCTCCGGCGCAGCGGGAGGGCTGGTCGCGTCCGGCGACGCGGCGCGCGGTCGCGGAGACTGGGCCGCAGCGGCGGCCGCTTATCGCGCCGCGCTGGAGGAACAGCCCGATCTCGCGGCGATCTGGGTACAACTCGGTCATGCGGAAAAGGAGCGCGGGGCGGCCAACGCGGCGCTGGAAGCCTATGGCGAGGCGACGAAGCTGCGGCCATTGGAGGCCGACGCCTTCGTTCATCTCGCACATCTGCAGAAGCGCATGGGGCTTGTCGACAAGGCGATCCTTTCCTTCCTCCATGCCCTTCACGCCGGCGACTGCAGCCCGGAGACCAGCGACGAGCTGCTCTGGCTGATCAACCACCGCCCCCGGCACAAGCAGCGCGAGACGCTGCCGGCGCTGCTCAAGCGGGCGGTCGCGCCGCTCGCACCCCGTAAGGGCGAGCTGCCGCTGCTGACACAGCTTCGCGCGATCCTGACCGAGGACATGGCGGAGCCCGTCAGCACGGGCGAACAGCGGCATACGCTGGTTTTCGATATATCCGATCTGATTGCCTATTATCGCAATGCGCGCCTGCCGACCGGGATCCAGCGCGTCCAGATCGAAACGATCGAGGGCGCGGTTCAGGAGGGCGGCGACCGCGACATAAGGCTGTGCTGCTTCATCGACGGGCGCGAAGACTGGCTCGAGCTTCCGCTGGAGCATATGCGCGCCATCGCCCGGCTGAGCACCGCCAGCGGCGATCGCACCGCGCCCGAATGGGTCGAGGCGATGGACCGGCTGCGGCTGTTCCTGTCGCTGACAGAGCCGTTCGACTTCCCGCAAGGCGCATCGCTGATCAATCTCGGCACCAGCTGGTGGCTGCAGAACTACTTTCTCTATGTGCGCGAGGCCAAGGCGAAGCGCGGCATCCGCTACGTCCCCTTCGTCCACGACATGATCCCGATCATCACCCCCGAACATTGCGTGCGTGGGCTGACTCAGGACTTCATCAGCTGGGTGATCGGGGTGTTCGATCATGCCGACCATTTCCTGGTCAATTCGGATGCAACCCGCGACGACCTGATCGCAGTGGCGGCGCAGCTCGGCTACACCGTCGACCGCGACGATGTCGCCGTGATCGCGCTCGACACCGACTTCCGCAAGCCGGAGCGCAAGCGTCTGCCCGACAGCGCGCTTGGACAATGGTCTCTCGAAGCCGATGATTTCGTCCTGTTCGTGTCGACGATCGAATCGCGCAAGGGCCACCTGATCGCGTTCGAGGCCTGGGCCGAGCTGATCGCCCGCCATGGTCCCTCGGCGGTGCCGAAGCTGGTCTGCGTCGGCAACCAGGGCTGGCTGAACAGCCAGATCTATCAGCGCCTGACCGACGATCCGGTGCTGGCGGAGCGGGTGACGATGCTGTCGCGCCTGTCCGACGAGGAACTGGCGCTGCTCTATCGCAGCTGCCGCTTCACCCTCTATCCGAGCCTCTACGAAGGCTGGGGCCTGCCGGTGACCGAGTCGCTCTGTTACGGCAAGGTCCCGCTGATCTCGGACGCAGCCTCGCTACCGCAGGCCGGCGGCGATTTTGCGGTCTATGTCGAGGCGGGATCTGTACAATCGCTGGTCGAGGCCGCAGACCGGCTGATGTTCGATGGCGCCTATCGCCACACGCTGGAAGCCCGCATCGCAGCGGACTTCAAGCCGCGTTCCTGGAGCGATCTCGCCCGGCAGATCGGCCAGGATCTCGACCGGTTCGCACTGCGCGACGCAGGCAAGCCGCTCGCCCTTCCGAATACGCCGGCGCGGATCGGCGCATGGCACGCGCTGACCCGGAACGAGGAGGTGCGGATCTGGCGCGGGATGAAGACTGCGGAGATCTACCGCAGCAATCTCGGCTGGCATCCGCCCGAGCATCGGGGCTGTCGGATCAAGAGCGACGGCGCCGCGTTGACGCTTCCCATGCCAGCGCATGAGACGGCCGTCCGGATGCTGTTCCAGTTCGGGGGGGACGAGCAGTTTCCCTGCCAGTGGACGCTTGGCTACGGCACGGAGCTGATGTCGGGGGATATCGGCATTCACGAGGATAAGTGGGTCAGCTGCGATCTTCCTGCCTCTGCCGCACCTTATGCGCTCGACATCCGCTTCGACGCCCTGCCCGCTGCCGATGGAACGCTGCCGACCTATTTCGTGCGCGGCTTCTTCCTGCTCGCGGCCGAAGACACGACGGCGCGGCTCGATTTCATCGAAGCCGTGGCGCTGAACAGGCTCGATGCGCTGAGTGCCTTTCGCGACAGGTGAAGCCCTCTTGCCCCGCGCCCGGCCTTCGCCGATAGCGCTGGCATGACAACGCGCGAGAGGGCCGCTCTGGCATCGGGGCTACAGGTGCTGCCCGACGGGATCGAGATCATTCTCGACATCTCCCGCCTTCTGTCGCGCATGTTGCACGCGATGCCGACGGGGATCGACCGGGTCGAGCTGGTCTATGCCCGCCAGCTGCTGGACAAGGCACCCAATAGACTGCATTTCGCAGCAATTAGCCCGCTCGGCGGCTACGGCCGGCTGCCGCTAGACGCTGTATTGCGCTTCCTCGACGAGACCGAGGAACGCTGGGCCAGCGCCCGGACTCCGTCACGTCGCGAACTGACCATCGCCGCGGCACGGACCCTCGCCCGGCTTCGCCCGCGCGCAGTCCCGCGTCCGGCAGCCGGTGCTCGCCGCTATTATCTGCAGGCGTCCCCGCACCATCTGGATCGACCGGATCGGGTGCGGGCAAAGCTGCGCAGCGAAGGCGCACGCTTTCTGTGTCTGGTGCACGACCTCATCCCGATCGAATATCCGGAATATGCCCGGCCCAACGGCGCCGCGACCCATCGCCGTCGGATCGAGACGCTGGGCGCCTGCGCGGACGGGCTGATCGCGAACAGCCAGGCCACAGCCGACTCCGTGACCGCCTTCCTGCGCGAGCGGACGCCGGCCATGCGCGTCGCCCATCTCGGTTGCGACCCGCTGCCTTCGGACGCGGGACTGCCCGCCGGCCTCACGCCGCCCTATTTCGTGGTCCTGAGCACGATCGAACCGCGCAAGAACCATCTCCTCCTCCTCAATCTCTGGCGGCGGATGATCGAGACGCTCGGTCCGGATGCCACGCCGCACCTGGCGATCGTCGGGCGGCGCGGCTGGGAGAATGAGAATGTCGTCGACATGCTCGAACGCTGCGACAGCATTCGCGGCCATGTCCATGAACTGTCCGGCCTGCCCGATCGCGCGGTAGGCACCCTGTTACGCAACGCCCGCGCGCTGCTGTGTCCGTCCTTCGCCGAGGGCTTCGGCATGCCGGTGACCGAAGCACTGCTGAGCGGCACCCCAGTCCTCTGCAGCGACCTGCCCGCATTGCGCGAGGCCGGCGGCTCTGTCCCCGATTTCCTCGATCCGCTCAACGGACCGGGCTGGCTGTCGGCGATCACCGATTATGCGCGGGACGGTTCCGCCGCGCGATTGCGACAGATGGAACGCATGCGGGACTGGACACCACCCACATGGGACGCGCATATCGCCACCGTGCTTGACCTTGTTCGCGACATCGATGCGCGCGGAGACATGGCGAAATGACCGCCGTCCGCTCTTCCTTCTACGACGATCTGACGCATCAGATGAACGTCGTGGGGGCGCTCGTCCTGCGCGAGTTGCACACGCGCTTCGGCCGCAACAACATCGGCTATCTGTGGATGATCGGCGAGCCGATGATGCTGGCGACGGTTGTCGGCGCAATCCACGCCTTTCAGCCGGGGCATCTCGGCTCAACGATACCGCCGGTGGCCCTTTCTGTCGTCGGCTATTGCATCTTCATTATTTTTCGCGGCGTTTTCAATCGAGCCGAGAGCATCATCGAGAGCAACCTGCCCTTGATGTATCACCGCATGGTTTCGGTTCTGAACCTCTCCATTGCGCGTGTCGTGGTGGAAACAGCGGGCTGTGTCACCACGTTCATCATTCTTTATTCGTTGCTCATTCTCCTCGGCTTCGCCCAGCTACCGGCGCGGCCGCTATATGCCATGGGCGGCATCGCCATGATGGTCTGGATATCGTTCGCATTGGGTCTCAACGTCACGGCAGTGACCTTCGAGCGACCAACGCTGCAGCGATTGGTCCACCCAATATCCTACTTCATGATGCCTCTGTCGGGCGCTTTCTTTGTTGTGGACTGGCTTCCGCCAGCCCTGCAAAAAGCCCTGGACTGGATTCCTATGGTCAATATCTTCGAAATCATCCGCTATGGGATGTTCGAAGTCGCTTCGTCGCAACATCTCTATCCGGGCTATGCGGTGGCTTGGTGCGCTGTGTTTACTTACACCGGCCTGCTGGGCATCCGCCGGCTTCGCAAGCGCATACACGTCCGCTAATGTCTCAGCCTGCAACTTCTGGATAATCGATGCACGGAATCATCAAGCCGCACTCCGCCGACGCGCTCGTCGAGCGTCCGCACTGGTCGGAGAACGTCCGTGCCTGGTCGGGGCGGAACAAATGGTTCCTCGCGATCGTGGTCGTTCCGACGCTTCTGGCGGCGCTCTATTATTATATCGTAGCGGCCGACCAATATCAGTCGGAAGCGCATTTCATCGTCCGTACCGCTGATGCCTCGCCGATGCCGACGAGCGGCTTTAGTCAGTTTCTAGGCCTTGGCGGGGGCATGTCGCCCTCCCGAAGCGAGGCAATGAGCGTCAATGACTATCTGGATTCACAGCAGGTCGTGAGCAGGATCAACGACAAGCTGAATCTTGTCGAACGCTTCCGTCGGCCCGAAGCGGATGTGGCGACGCGGCTGTGGTTCTCGCAGCCCACGCCCGAGATGCTGCTGCGCTATTACCGTCGGCAGGTCAGTGTAAAATATAATCAGGACTCCGGTATCACCAGCTTGCAGGTGCGCGCGTTCCGCCCGTCCGACAGCTATGCGATCATCAACGAACTGCTGGCGCTGGGCGAGGGCCGGGTCAACGAGATCAACCGACGCAGCCAGACCGATCAGCTCGCGAGCGCGCGGCGGCAGCTGGCCGAGGCCGAGCAGGGCCTGCTCGAAATCCAGTCGAAAATGACCAGCTTCCGTCAGGCGCGAGGTGATCTCGACCCCGAGGGTTCGGGCAAGGCGCAGATCGGCCTCGTTGCGACGCTGGAGGGCCAACTCACCAACGCGCGGGCCCAGCTCAATGCGATGAAGGGCATCATCGCCCCTTCGAGCCCGCAATATGTCGCGACCCTGGCCCGCGTTCGCGCGCTGGAGGCGCAGGTCGCCGGCCAGTCGGGCAAGCTGACCAGTGGCGGCGGAGCCATCGCCGCCCGACTTGGCAATTATCAGGACCTGCAGATCCGGCAAGAATTCGCCGCCAAACGATACGAAGTCGCAGCCGCCAATCTCGAAAAAGCGCGCGATGCCGCGATGAAGCAGCAACTCTACATCGTCCGCGTGGTCGATCCGAACATGCCGGTGAAGTCGGAGTTTCCCAAAAGGGGCGAAACCCTGCTGACGATCTTCCTGTCGCTACTGGTCGCTTACGGCATCGGCTGGCTTCTGGCAGCAGGCGTCCGCGAGCATTCACTGTGAGTGCTCATTCATGTCAACAAAACCACATTCACGCGGCAGAGCGCATCCACTGCGCTCACTACCTGCGCCCGTGATGCGCCTTGTCCGGTCTTCGTCCATCGAAGCGGGAGGCCATGGCGATGAAATACAGCAATCTCCTCCATACCCTTCTATCGAGGAATGGGCGGACACCGGCAGCAACGAAGGGCAACCCGCGATTGATCGACGGAATGGACCAAGCGATTCAGACTCAGCTTACTCCGGCCGATATCGTGGATGGATATCAGGCTGTTCTGGGACGCGAGCCCGAAAATGCGCACGTCATCGAGCATCACCAAGAGCTTGGCGATCGAATCGCTCTGTTGGTCGCGCTGGTGCGCTCTACAGAATATCAGTCACGGTTGAATGCGTTCCGCCACCAGGATGGTGGAATCAAGATAGAAGATCTTGACGAGGTTGCCGCAGATTTCGAGCGCGGCAACGGTGATCGATGGCGCGGCAAATCCCTGATTTTGCCGGAGTGGTTTGACGCGACGCTAGATCCGCTAGGACAAGATTATTCCCACCAGATGCTCAGGCTGTGGGAAACGATAACCGGGCGACAGGGATATGACCCGCTCCGGAACGAGGACACACCCGAAATCGCTGAACTCGATGCGATCTATAGACCCGCCTTCTATGCTTCGGGAGACAGCCATTTCGCGGGCGCGCAGTTGATGGCGATGGGTCATATCATCATGCGAAGCGGCGTCCGTCCCGGCGACCGGGTGCTCGAATATGGGGCGGGCTACGGCCAGACAGCTTTGGCACTCGCAAGGCTCGGTGCAAGAGTCGACACGGTCGACGTAAATCCACATTTTTGCAACGCGGTGGCGACGGCGGCGGAGCGTTATTCGGTCGATCTGAGACCGCATGTCGGTCAATTCGGATTAAATCCAGCGGGCATTGCCAATGCCTATTCCCTGATCTTCTTTTACGAGAGCTTCCACCACTGCATAGATTTCAAAGAATTTATATCAAGGCTTCCTATGCTACTAAAGGATTCAGGGAAGATTATATTGGCAGGCGAGCCAATTTTCGATCAGCTATGCCCAGAATTACCTTATCTCTGGGGTTTTCGTCTGGATTGGGAGAACGTCGCGGTTATGCGCATTCGCGGATGGCTCGAACTCGGCTTCCAGAAGGATTTTCTGCTTTCTTTATTTGATCAGAATGGCTTCCGCTGCAACCACTACCATGATCCCAACTCGCATTGGGCCCAGGTTTACGAGTTTCAGCGCAGATTATAGGTTTCACCGACGCCTATCGAATCCCACCATGAAAAGGCAGTCGACAGATGCGGATCACATTGTCGATGACCGGCGCATCACGGAGAGATCTTAAGTGACGATATCCAGAATCGCCAGCACACTAGGTATCGGCAAGATCGTCGAGCAGGGTCACGGCGCACCTCCTACCATGCGCAGCCTGCGCCCCCCTCTGGAGGAATTGGGCGGACATTCCCGGGAGGCAATTTGCCAGTCCCTTTGCAGCACTGCGATCGAAGGTGCCGCGCCGAATGAAATGGCTGCCTATGCCCGGCACGATTGTGAACGCTTCATTCGAACAGTAGGCTTAGTTCCGGATCAACACGGAGAGGTTCTGGAGATCGGAGGCGCCCCGTGGTTCACCTCGCTGTTGATACGATGGTTCAGGCCAGGCATCCGCTCCCAATACACCAACTTCTTTTCGGCAACAGAAGGGACTGCAAGCCAGTCGCTTAGCGTGGTTGCGCCAACCGGATCGCGAGAGGACCACCACTTCGTCTATTCAAACGTGAATGTCGAAGCACCACCTCCGTCACGATTTCCTTACGACGACGCAAGCTTCGATGGCGTGCTCTTCTGCGAGGTGATTGAGCATCTGCAGATGAATCCCCTACGTGCGCTGAGAGAGATTTGGCGCGTGTTGAAACCTGGCGGCTGGCTCATCCTCACCACGCCCAACATCGCCCGAATGGCCAACGTCCATCGCATAGTTGCCGGGTTGAATATTCACGACCCCTATTCAGCATATGGCCCTTACGGACGCCACAATCGAGAGTTCTCAGTCGGAGAGCTAAATTCTCTCATGCCATTTTGCGGGTTCGATCCAGATCAAATGTTCACGTCCGATGTGCACGGGGACGACATTGGCGACATCGATATATCACCAGATCTATGGGAGTTGATAAAGTCGCGTCGCGATACGCTGGGACTGTATATCTTCAGTCGGTGGCGCAAAGCTGAACGAGCGCCTATCGCCGGTAAACCCGACTGGCTATACTCCAGCTATCCTGCGGACCAGATGGTCCCGCTGGCTTGCACAGACCACTGACTGCTTACAAACCCTAAGCTTGCGGCTCAGCAACGCCACGGAAGTTCAGTAGCAAGGACCTCCCTCGCCTCACAGCCGCCGATAGACCTCCTCCACATGGCCAGTTCGCAGCCAGTGGCGGTGGCGGCTGACGAGCGTGTATCCTCCTGCCTTGGCGACCAGCGTGGCAACGGGGACGATGCCGGGCTGGGCCGCCTCCTGGTTGATGCTCACTATCCCGCGGACGCCGCCTTCGTGGGCCAGTCGCAGGATCGAGAGCGCCTCGGCCTCGGGCATTTCGGGGAGCGAATCGCTGTTCAGGAGCAGGTCCACATTCGCCTGCGCCAGTTGCGACGGCCCTATCGTGACGCCTCCGTCTCCCGCAACATGCTGCTGGAGCAGCGCTGCGGTCGGGCCGTCGAATAGCGTCCAGCGCGGCTGGCCCAGTCGCCGCGCATAAAAGGCCGCAAGGCCGATGCCGGCACCGACCTCGCCGACATGGACCTCGACGTCCCGACCGCCTGACGGCGTCATCTGGTCGGCCAGCTGCCCTACCCGCCACGCCGCATGAATGGCATCGAGCATGCGCATGTGGATGACCCGACCACCGCCGACACCTATGCCGAGATAGGCGCCGATCGACGGGGGCGGCGAAAGATCCGCGCCCAGCGCAGCTTCGATCGCGGCGAACAGTTCGGCCGGATCGCGCCGGCCATTGTCGCCCCAAGGGCCGGCTTCCGGGTTTTCCAGACGCAGGCAACCGACCGCCTCGGCGAGCGAGACGAGCTTGTCATAGGTCCAGCGCGACAGCTTGGCAGCGAAGGCCGGATCGGCCGCGCGGGCGTGCTGGCGGTCGCCGCCGAGCAGCCCCTGTGCCGCCCGCGACCGGCCCAGCGCGGCCAGTTCCTCGGCCAGGCGCTCGTCATCCGCCGCTGCCAGCATCGCAGCAAGCGGACGCAGCCGGGTCGGCAGACGCTCGATCTCCTCCGGTCCCCCGGCGCGCTCCCACGCGCCGCGCAGACGGGCGGCTCTCGCGATGTCGGGCACGGCGGCAGGGGCTTCGATCAGCGGCAGGGTCAGGCCATGCTGGTGGGCGTATCGCGCCGACCAGCGATCGCCGCCTTCGGCCGATCGCACCGGCACCACCGTCGGATCGACCGCCGCAAGCGATGCCGTGACCGCTGTGACAAGCGCTTCGAGCCCCTCGGCTGATGTGGACGCGACAGGCGCGAAGCGGGCAAAGGCGGACAGCTGTCCGCCGAGTTGGGGATCGCGTTCGATCGACAGCGCATCGGCCTGGTCGAGCCCGCTCAGAAGCGCGGGCAGATCAGCCTTCCCGTTGTCATGCGCCGCCTCCAGCGCCGCGATCAGGCGTTGCGCCCCGACATGGCCGCGGTTGAGCAGCCACGGCATCCTCCCCCGCGCGCCGAGCGCGAGATCCCCCTCCGGCGGCGCGATGGCGAGCCGATCGTCCCGCCCGTTCAGATGGGCCGACAGGTCGAAATCGAGGTCGCCGATGAATCCGTCCGGGCCGAACATGACCGCCCAGCCATCCCCGGCCAACGAAGCGGTGTCCGCCTGTGCCAGCGCATATCGATAGCCATGGCGCCGCGCATAGGCTTGGATGTTCGGCGCCGTCACGGCGCGGGCGGCAGCATAGCCCTCCCCGCCCGCGCATTGCACGAGCACGACATCCGGCCCTCCTGTCGCATTCGCCGCCAGCCGCCGCGCCTCGGGGGACAGACGGAGCACCGCGCAGAACTCGTTGCGGCCCCGCGCCGTATCATAGAGGCCCGCAACCTCCAGCCCGATCAAACCCAGCGCGCCGAGGCCCTCGACGATCTCGGCGAAGCGGTCGGGCGTGAAATACCAGGCGTGGACATCGACATAGCCGCCCAGTGCGAAGTCGTGGTCACGCATCGCCTTGCGCAGCCGCGCCACCCGATCGGCCGGCACCGCTTCGCCATGATCGCCCTGCCAGTGGCGCTGGCTGTCATTGTGCGTCGTCAGCGCGACATGCTCGACGATGCTCGCCAGACTGTGCGTCCGGCGCTGCTCGCGATGCGCCTGCAGCACCTGCGCGATCGTGCTTTCGGCCAGAAAATGGTCGAAGCAGTAGCGCTTGTCGGGGATGATCAGGCAGAACAGTCCATCGGGCTCGAGGATGCGTTCGATCTGCTGGAAATGGTGGACGAGGTCGGGCTGATGCTCGATCGCGTGGCTGCTGACCACGGCGTCGAAACGGCGCCGCACCTGTTCCAGCCCGCCGACATAGTCGACATGGTCGGGACAACCGGCAGGATCGAGGCCGATGGCCTGCGCCCGCGCACGGAGCTGTCCGGCGTCGAGCACGTCGAGATAGGCGACTGCCGGCCCCCTGAGCAGCGGATTGCAGAAAGGGCCGATCTCCAGCACCGAACGGCCATCGGCGATCATCGCCACGAGATTTTCGCGCAACGCCAGCGGCGAAGCCACGAGGCCCCGTGCCCGCCCCTCGCGATCATAATGCGCCTCGGCCTCGGACGGCGCCACATCGAGATCGGGGTTCGTCGCCAGATAGAAGGCCGCATCGAACCGGGGCGGAAGCGCGGACGCTCCGCCGTCTTCGCGGATGATCGGTTCAGCCATGAACGGGCTTCGGGCCGGTCATCGGTACCACGCCCCGCGGTCGTCGACCGGCATCACCTCGAAACTGTCCCAGCGGAGCGCCGGATGCCAGGACGGATCCTGCGCCAGCCACGCCTTCCAGCGGAGCATGAACAGGGCATATTGATCGCCGCCCGCCGGCATCTCGCCGCGCGACGCCTTTTCGGCATGGACCATCTCCGCATCCGGTGTGCAGACGATCCGCAGGCCCAGCGCCCGCATCCGCAGGCACATGTCGATGTCGTTATATTCGAGCGTGAACTGCTCGTCGAAGCCGCCGATCCGTTCGAGCACCGAGCGGCGCGTCGCGAACAGCGCGCCCGTCACCGCCGACCATTGCCGCTGCACCGACGCCCAGTCCTGATAGGTGGCGCGATCGGTCGTCCGGCCCGCCCAGGGATGCGCGATCGCGCCGAACAGGGGTGCGATTCCGGCATGTTGCAGCCGCCCGTCGGGGTAGAGCAGCCGCCCGCCGACCCCGCCCAAGCCTTCGTCGAGCGCGAAGCCGATCAGTGCGCGCAGCCAGCCGCCGTCGACCGGCAGCAGATCGTCGTTCATCAACACGATCTGCTCGCTGCTCGCCGCGCGCCACAGCTGATTCATCTTCGCGGCATAGTTGAACGGTTCGTCCGCGCCGCGCAGCGTCTCGATCCGGCGCAGGGTGAAGGGCCAGTCGCGCTTCGCCCAGGCCGGCTCGCCCGCCACATCGTCGCCGACGATCACGGTCAGCCGGTCCATCGGCCAGTCGACCTTCGCGACCGCCTTCAACAGGCGGTCGACATAGGTGGTCCGGCTGTCCGGGATCCGGCTGCGACGGGTCGGGATGACCAGCGAAACCTCCGGAAAGCTCCTGCCGAAGCGCCGGCGCTGCACCAGCGTTCCGGGCGACCGCCCCGCGACGAACATATGATCGCGATAGGGCGGCAGGCTTTCCAGCATGCGGCGGCGTGTCACCGGGTCGGCCTGCGGTCGCTCGCCCGGATGGCAGAGCAGCACCTGCGCGATCCGCGCGATCGGCACGCCTGCATGGTGGGCGCGCAACAGCAGATGGTCGAGCACTGCACCGCCCATTGCGGGGTCGAGGCCGATGTCGCGCAGCACCGAGACCTTCACGATCAGCGGCGCGCCGATACAGTCCTGCGCCACCAGCAGCGTCGGGTCGAAACAGGGCTTCAGACGGAGCTGGTCGATCGGGCGGGCCGCCTCGACCGCAACGTCGTCGCCGAAGAAGATGCCTGCGTCGGGCCGGATCTGGCGCGCATCACGCCAGGCGCGCTCGAACATCGGCGCGAGCCGGCTGCCGCGCGGGGCGAGCACCACCCAGCCATCGTCATCCTCGGGCAGTTCGGGCGGGACCAGGCTCTCCAGCGCGCCGTCGGGGGCGAGCAACAGCATGTGCAGCCCGTCGCCGAACGCGACATGCTCGACCGGCATGCCCGCACGTGCGTTGACCGCGAAGCTGAGCCCGCGCGGCTCGGCGGCCGTGCCAAGATGGTCGAAGCTCTCCCGTATCCGCCCGGCAACCGCCGCCTGCGACAGCCGCTCGGCGATCCGGGCACGGGCTGCCGCGCCTTTGCTGGCGTCACCCGCCTCGACCGCGTCGGCGGCCATGATCAGCGCCTGCGACAGCGCCGGTTCGTCGACCCGCGCCCAGCTACCGCCGCTGGTATAATGGCCGAAATCCTGATCCAGCGTCCATGGATGCGCGCGCACCGGCCAGCCGCTTTCCGCATCGAGAAAGTCGCGGGTGCCGCCGAAATCGGTCGCGACGACCTCCTTGCCCATCGCCATCGCCTCGGCAACGGTCAGACCGAAGCCTTCCGAACAATGCGGCGATGCGTAGATGTCCGCCGTCGCGAGCAGTTCCGCCAGTTCGTCGGCGGTCATCGAGCGGTCCATCAGGACGACGCCCTCGGTCCCCTCGGCCAGCGCACGCAGCGCCGCCCCTTCCTCGGGCCGGTCGAGCAGATACTTGGTCTTGAGGACGAGCGACCAGCCGCGCGCCGCGAGGCCGGACGCCGCGAAGGCGCGGACCAGCGCCGCCGGATTCTTGCGGACGAGATAGCTCGACCCGTCGAAGGTGTAGAGGATCGTCCGACGCTCGCCAGGCAGGCCCAGCCTTTCACGGCTCGCCGCGCGATCTATCGGGAGCGGTTCTGCGATCGGCACGACGTGCGGAACGACGTCGACCGGCACGTCGCCACCCGCAGCGAAGACGTCCGCGCAATAATGGCTCGGCGCCCAGATGCGATCCACCGCGCCGAAATTGCGCCGCCAGGCCGGCGGGATGTGGCCCATTTCCCAGACCCAATAGCCGATCCGGTGCCGCGCCGCGCCGATCGCCGCCAGTTGATCGTCGGTCAGGAGGTGCCAGCTGTCGGGGTTGAGATGGACGACCGCCACATCGGCCGGCCCCGCAAAGTCGACGATGTCGACCGGCGGTGTCAGCGGCTGGTGGACGTGGAACGGCTTGTGGATCGGGTGGAGGTTCAGCCGCACGCCGGTCGATCGCAGCGCGCCGATGATGCCCCGGCTCGCCGAGCCCAGGCCATTGTCGTAATTCCAGGGACCGAAAAAGGCGACCTTGAGCCGGTCGTCGGCCGCTGCCTGCTCCGGCAGGCGGCGCGCCAGCAACCGCCCGCCATCGTCGACCGGACCTTCTTCGGCGGCGGCGATGACGACCGCTTCCGCCAGCGTGGCGTCGAAACCGTGCGCCGCAAGAAAGTCCTGCCAGCCCTCGATATCGACCGTCTTGAAAGCGCCGCGCAGCAGCAGCAGCTTGACCAGCGGCATCCCTGCCTCGACCAGCGCGCGCCAGCCGAACAGGGTGGGGTTGATCGCCGTCGCGCTGGGGTAGAGGATGTCGACCTTGTGCCCGCTCTCCTCGGCCAGTTCGGCCAGGCGAACCTCATAGGCGCGGATCACATGGTCCTTGCGGGTCAGCAGGCGAACATCGTCCATGAAGCCGTGAAAGGCGCGCGACGACAGCAGCCGGCTCTTCACCGCAAGGAAATAGCTCTGCACATGCCAGCGCCATTCATGGCTTTCGGTAAGGCCGACCAGATCGGCGTCGCGGGCGCGGATTTCACCGATCAGCGCGGCGATCCGGGCTGGATCGGCCGCCGGCAGCACGCTGTCGTTGACCAGATAGAGCGTCGCGGCGCCGTAGAGCCGGGGATCGAGCTTGAGCGCATGGGCCCAGGCGGCGAAGTCGTAGCCGCCATTGCGGCGGACCAGCATGCCGTCGACCAGATCCAGCAACTCCGCCGACGGATCGAACGGCCGATCGACCGAGGCGATAAGCAGGACCGACAGCCCCGCCGCTTTCAGCGCCCTTATATAAGGAAGGACATGCGGCTTGACCTTGCCGCTGCGCGAATGGGTGACGAACAGGGCCACCTCGCCCCGCGCATCCCCGACAAAGGGTTTGACGGTGACGGCGGGCAGCGACCAGGCCACCGCGTGATCCTCGGGATGGCGCGAGGGCGGAAAGAGGAGGATCGGGCCGGGCTCCAGCGGCGACCCGTCGGGCATGCGCCGCGCCACGACCTCTGCACCTTCGCCATTCTCGCCCAGTTCGACATCCAGCACAGCGCGGAACTCGAGCATCCCGTCGTCGCGCCGGGCCGGCGTCGCCTGCCCCACCAGCCGGTCGCCCTCGCGAAACTCGACCCATGTCTCCGGAGCCGCGTCTGCCCCGTCCAGATCGAACAGCACGCCCGACACGCCGCGCAGATACCATCCCTCTATCCGGCCGCCCCATGCGGGTGCCGGCTCGGGCTCGGGCTCGGGCTCGGGCTCGGGTTCGGGCTCAGGCTCGGGTTCGGGTTCGGGTTCGGGCTCGGGCTCGGGTTCGGGCTCGGGTTCGGGCACCTCCTCAACCTCGGCCTCCTCGACCGGCAGCTCAGCCTCTTCGACAGCGGGCTCCTCGGGCGGCGGCGGAGCAAGTTCGTCCAGCGCGCGGGCAGCGTGCTCGTTTCCGTCGAGTTCGAAACTGCGGCGATAGAATTCGATCGCGGCGTCTAGATCGCCCCGGCGCCGTTCGAGATGTCCCCGGCACAGGGCCAGGTCCGCGTCGTCGGGCTTGAGCGCGAAAGCCTGGCGATAGGCGGCATCGGCCTCGCCATGGTCGCCTGACTCGGCCAGCATATGGCCGAGCTGGACCCAGATCGCGAAATCGTCGGGCCGTGCCGCGAGAAAGCGGCGATAATGGTTCGCCGCCGAGCGCCAGTCCCGCGCATCGCGTGCCGCAGACCCTTTCTGGAAGGCCCGCCGGATAGCCCTTCGCTGCCAATAGCCCGCCATCATCCCCGACACGCTGTCATGATGACGGAAGGAACGAAAGGAGGAGCGCGCATGGCGGAAAACTCTTGATCGAAGGTGCCGCGGGGCGGTTGCGCCGGCCGCGCCGGTCCTGCCTCTTAGGAAGAAGCTGCATTCAAACGCAAGTCGTTAAGGCTGCAGCAAGGCGGCGGCCATGATTGACTCCCGCGCACAGGCGGCTATGGGGGCGGCCCGGCACGAGCGGCGATCCCCGAAGGAGCCGTCGACGCAATGACGGCGAACTGGATGATCCTCATAAGACAGCGCAGCACCCGTCGATTTCCGCAAGCGGTTGATCGAGCGCGCCTGATGGCCGGCTCGCTGCTCGGCCTGTCGCTCGCAACGTGGGCGCCTTCGGTCTCGGCAGAGACGCTGATGGACGCGGTCGAATCCGCTTATGCGACCAATCCGACGCTGGTCGAGCAACGCTTTCGCCAGAAGGCGACCAATGAAAGCTATGTCCAGACGCGGGGCCAATATGGCCCGACCGTCTCGCTCACCGCGACCGGCAATTATGAATATCAGAAGCTGGGGCCGAAATTCGGCAGCAGATCCGGCGATAGCAATCAGGGCGAGCTGAGCGTCAGCGTCCGCCAGCCGGTCTACACCGGCGGACGGGTGCGCGGGGCGATCGCCCAGGCGCGCGCCAATGTCGACCAAAGCCAGGAGATATTGCGTCGCGTCGAGGGCGAGACCGTCCAGCGCGTGATCGAGGTCTATGGCGCCGTGCTGCGGGACGAGCAGCGGCTTGAGGTCGCCAAGGAAAATATTGCGGCGCTCCAGGAGCAGCTCGCCGAACGGCGCGCGCGGCGCAATGTGCGGGACGCCACCATCACCGACGTCGCCCAGGCGGACGCGCGGCTGGCAGCGGGCGAGCTTCAGGTGGCGGCTGCCGAAGCGCAGCTGGCAGTCAGCCGTGGCCAATATCTGCTCGTCGTCGGCCATGAGCCACGCGATCTTCAGCCGCTGCCCGAACTGGGCGGCCTGCCCGAGAGCATCGACGAGGCCTTCGCCATTGCGGACGACGAGAATGCCAATCTCGTCGCGGCCCGCTACAACGAACAGGCGACCCGCGCCAATGTCGCGGCCCAGCGCGGCAACCAGCGGCCGCAGGCGACCATCTCCGCCTCGGCCGGCAAGCTCGGCCCACTGTCGCCCTATGACAGCCGCCAGCTGCGCACCGACGTTCAGGCGCAGATCACGATCACCCAGCCGATCTTCCAGGCGGGTGCGATCCAGTCGCGCATCCGCCAGGCGCAGGACCAGAATGGTGCCGCGCAGGCCGCGCTCGACGGCGAACGGCGCCAGGCGCTGCAGGACGTCGTGATCGCGTGGAACCAGCTGCGTTCGGCCCGCATCGCCGTTACCGCCGGGCGCCGCCAGGTCGAGGCCGCACAGGTGACCTTCGCCGGCATGCGGCTCGAGGAACAGAACGGGCTGCGCACCACCACCGACGTGCTCAACGCCGAACAGGAGCTCGCCTCGGCGCAGTTGGGGCTCCTGTCCAACCGCTACAATGAATATGTCGCACGCGCCTCGCTGCTGCTCGCCATGGGCCGGCTCGATGCGCGCACGGTCAACTCGGCCATTCCCGCCAGGGACCCCGACGCCGAATTCAACAAGGTGCGCTGGCGTGGCGTTTCGCCGACCGAACCCTTCGTGATGCTGCTCGACCGGCTGGGATCGGCCAGCCCCAATGCGAAGCCCAAGCCCGATCTGCGCGGCGCCGGGCAGCCGAAGCCGACCGGTCAGTTCGATCTGCCCGCAACGCCGCCGCAGAGCGTCGTCAACGAACCGCTGACCCCGATCAGCAAGAGCCGCGTTATCGCCGCCGAGGAGATTCCGGCGCTGCTCGGCGACTATGGCAATCCGCCGCCCCGCCCCGCGGAGCCCCAATGAAAAGATTTAGCCGTCCGGCGGCCGCGATGATATCAGGCCGGCCAGCAAGCGATGATCGGCGGACGCCGCAAACGGGAATGACTGCGCGATGATTTCCGCCCTGTTTCAGAAGAACATGATCAACGACGCGCTGGCCAAGGGCAAGAAGGCCTTTGCGGCGGCCGCTGTGTTCAGCCTGTTCAGCAATCTGCTGTTCCTCGCGCTGCCGATCTACACCAACCAGATCTATTCGCGGGTGCTCGCCAGCCATAGCGGATCGACCCTGCTCGTCCTGACCTTCGGCGCGCTGGTCGTGTTCCTGGTCTCGAGCATCCTCGACCATTATCGCACGCAGACCCTGTCCAATTTCGGCATCGCCTTCGACCGCGAACTGGCGAGCCCGACCTTCGCCGCGCTGTTCGATCTGGTCGTCCGCCGCGTCGGCGGATCGCATGCGCAGGCGCTGCGCGACCTCGACACGCTGCGTGCGGCGATCAGCGGGGCTGCCGTCAGCGTGCTGTTCGATCTGCCCTGGATGCCGATCTTTCTCGGTGTCCTGTTCGTGATCGATCCCTGGATCGGTGCCGTTACGACGATCGGCGGGCTCCTCCTGCTGCTGCTCGCCATCCTGCAGGATCGGGCGACCCACGCCGCGCTCAAGGAAGCGAGCAGCGCTGCGATCAAGAGCTATTCCTTCACCGACGCCGCTCTGCGCAACTCCGAAATCGTCCGCGCGCTCGGCATGCTGCCGATGCTCGGCAGCGCCTGGTTCACCTATCGCCAGATTTCGCAGCGGATGAACATCGTCGCCAGCGATCAGGGCAGCTTCTATCAGGCCGCGATCCGCTTCGTCCGCATGGGCATCCAGGTCGCGACGATCGCGGTCGGCGCCTATCTGGTCATCATCGGCAACATCGCCTCCGGCCTGCTGTTCGCCAACATGCTGCTCGCCTCGCGCGCGCTGGCGCCGATCGAACGCCTCGTCGCCTCCTGGAAGATGCTGTTCGAGGCATCGCAATCCTACGCCCGCCTCGACAAGGTCCTCGCCGAGTTCGAGCCGCCCGTCCTGTCGACCCAGCTGCCGACCCCCACCGGACGCATCGCCTTCGAAGGGGTCAGCTTCACCACCAAGGCGTCGCCCGCACCGATCCTGATGGGCGCCAGCTTCATCATCGTCCCGGGCGAGATGGTCGGCGTGATCGGTCCGTCGGGCGCGGGCAAATCGACCCTGCTGCGGCTGATGGTCGGCATCTGGAAACCCGGCACCGGCACTGTCCGGCTCGACGGGGCCGACGTCTATAGCTGGGAACGCAGCGATTTCGGTCGCCATGTCGCCTATCAGCCGCAGGACACCGAATTGTTCGCCGGAACCGTGCGCAACAATATCTGCCGCTTCCTGCCGAACGCACAGGACGCCGACATCGTCGCCGCCGCGCAACTGGCCGGCGCACATGACCTCATCCTGCGCCTGCCCAAGGGCTATGACACCGAACTGGGCGAGGCAGGATCGGTACTGTCGGCCGGTCAGCGCCAGCGCGTCGGCCTTGCCCGCACCCTCTACGGCGATCCCAAGGTGGTCGTGCTCGACGAGCCGAACGCCAATCTCGACGCCGACGGCGAGACGGCGCTGGCCGAGGCGCTTCACAAACTCAGGGCAAAGGGCACGACCATCGTCATGGTGTCGCACAAGCCGAGCGTCCTGTCGCAGGCCGACAAGCTGATGATGATCCGCGCCGGCCGGATCGAGAAATACGGCCCGCGCGAGGATGTGCTGCGCGCGCTGAACCCGCCGCAGGCGCCACAGGGCAAGCCGCCGAGCCCCGCTCTGGCGGAGGTCAAGCCATGAAGCTGCTCGCCGACCTGCGCCGCGCCATCGCGCGCCCCGATTCCAGCGAGACGGTTGAGGGCGAGCCGGTCGATCCGGCTGCCGCCTTCGCCGCCCGCGACGAGGAGATCGAACGCCGGCTGCGCCACCCGATGGCGAAGGGCGGCATCGCGCTTCTGCTCCTCATCATCGTCCTTCTGATCTGGGCATCGCTGTTCCGCGTCTCGGGAGCGGTGCTTGCCCAGGGCGTGATCAAGGTCGAGGACAACAGCAAGACGCTGAGCCGGCTCGAGGCCGGCGTCGTCCGCGACATTCTCGTTCGCGAAGGAGAGAAGGTCGCGCAGGGCCAGCTTCTGATCCGCTTCGACGACACCCAGTCCGAAGCCGCCGTCGACATCTTCCAAAGCGCGGTCGACAGCGCCCGTGCGCAAATCGCCCGCTTCCAGGCCGAGGCGGCCAACGCGTCCTCGGTCACCTTCCCTCAGGACCTGGTCGCGCGCGCCGCGACCGATCCGAATGTCGCCGCCCTGCTCGACGGGCAGCGGGCGTTGTTCGACACCCGGATGACCCTCTACCGCAGCCAGGCGATGGTCTTGAATTCGCAGGCGCAGCAATTGCAGACCCAGGTCACCGGACTGCAGATCCAGGCCGACGCGATCGAAGATCAGGGCAAGCTGATCCGTGAGGAATTGCAGGGCGTGCGCGAACTGGCGCGGCAGGGCTATGCCCCCAACAGCCGCCTTCTCGCGCTCGAACGCAGCACCGTGCAGGTGCGCGGGCAGAAGGGATCGGCGATGTCCGACATCTCCCGCGCGCGCCAGTCGATCGGCCAGGTCCGCCTGCAGATCGCCCAGCTCGAAGACAAGCACCAGACCGAGGTCGCCGATGGCATCCGCGCCGCGCAGGAGAAGCTGGCAGAGGCCGACCCGAAGCTGCGCTCGGCGAAGATGATGCTGCAGCAGACGGAGATTCGCGCGCCGGTCGCCGGCTATGTCTTCAACCTGACCCAGTTCACCAAGGGCGGCATTGCGGGTGCGGGACAGGTGCTGCTGCAGATCGTGCCGTCCAACACCAAGCTGGTGGTCGCCGCCGAGGTCTCGCCGCGCGACGTGTCCGACGTACGTCGCGACATGCCCGCGCGCGTGACGCTGGTCGGCTTCAATCCGCGCCTCGTCTCTCCGGTCGACGGCAAGGTGACGTTGGTATCGGCCGACGCCCGCGTCAACGACAAGACCGGACAGAGCCACTTCCTGGTCGAGATCACCGTGCCCGCCGAGCAGATCGCGAAGGCCGGACCGAATGTCCGCCTCGTCCCCGGCATGCAGGCGAGCGTCGCGATCGTGACGGGTGAGCGGACGATCATCGACTATCTGCTCGAACCCTTCACCGACTCCATGCGCACGGCCCTCCGCGAACGCTGAGATGACCCGCAAGGTCGATTTCCTCGTCGCGGGGGTCCAGAAGGGCGGCACCAGCGCGCTGTTCGAATATCTGTGCGAGGTGCCGGGCCTGCATCTGCCCGACGTCAAGGAAGCGCATTTCTTCGACGACGAAGAGCAGGACTGGTGCCGGCCCGACACCGATTCCTACCATGCTCTCTTTCCCGACCGGCCCGGCCTGTGGGGCGAGGCGACGCCGATCTATCTCTATTGGCCGAACGCGATCGAGCGGATCGCCCGCTATAATCCGGCGATGCGGATGATCCTGATCTTCCGCAATCCCGTCGAACGCGCCTGGTCACACTGGAAGATGGAATATGCCAAGCGCAAGGAGCGCGAGCCCTTCGCATGGTGCATCCGCGAAGGCCGCGCGCGCCTGACGCCCGGCGATCCGCAGGCGCCCGGCCATCACCGCGTGTTCAGCTATGTCGAGCGAGGCCTTTACGGCGCGCAGGTCGAACGGCTGCTGCGGAGCTTTCCCCGCGCGCAATGCCTGTTCCTGCGATCCGAGGATCTCCGCAGCGATCCTGCCGCCACGATCGCGTCGGTCTGCAGCTTCCTCGGGGTCGATGCACCGGCGTGCGTGCTGCCCCGCAGCGTGCACGAGGCGCGCGACGATGTCGATTATCCGTCGCGGCTGACGGCGGACGACCGGGCCCTGCTGGCCGAACTCTACCGCACAGACCTCCGGCGATTCGAACGGCTTACCGGGCTCGGCACAAGCGCCTGGCATCGCTGAGGACATAGGTCCGGCCGCGCAGGACCTGCCCTGGTTCAGAAATAATCGCGGAAAACCGCGCCTGCTGCTTCCCGACAGGCGCTCGTTTCGTCGCTGTGATCGCCTTTCTACGAAAATCGGCGCCTTTCCCGACCGCAAGCATTGCAGACCGCATAGAAAATAGCGGCTCGTCGCATGAAGAAAGCCATGCTGCGCTGCGCTTTTGTCTGTTGCGCGGTTGAGAAAGCTTGGCTAAGCAACGTGCTGGGCTTGCTCGTCGAACCATGCCGTGGGGGATCGGTTCGCGGGCGGCAAGGGGCGCCTCCCGCTCGTGAATACGGGAGGTTGCGCGCTGCTTGCCCGGGTAAGGTTCAACTGGAGGTTCTAATGGCTAATTTCACTTTCGAAACAATGACGTCGACCGACGCCGCCAATTTCACGACCGGCGACGTCCTCACCTTCTCGAGCAGCACGCTCACCCCGGCTGATGTCGTCGTCGCGAACAGCGGCAACGCTTTCGACATCACCACGCTGACCGCCGGCGGCAAGTCGCTCTCCTTCCCGGGCTCGGCTCTTTCGGGCGCGAACATTCAGTTTGTCAGCTCGTTCATCGCCGGCAGCGGCGCGACCCTTGCGGTCGGCACCAACGGCAGCGACGAAGCCGGTGTCGATACCGACAGCGACGGTTCTTACGTCTATGGCTTTGGTGGTGACGATGACCTCGTTTCTGACGGATCGGGCGCGAGCACCATTTCTGGCGGCGACGGCAACGACGACATCTTCCTCGGTGGCGGCGGCTCGGTCGACGGCGGCGCCGGCAACGACGTTATCACCCTGGGCGGCTCGAGCACTGACGAGGACTCGGTCGTCGTTACGGGCGGCGCTGGTAATGACAGCATCACTCTGGCTGGTAATGCCGCAGCAACCGTCACGGGCGGTGCTGGTGTCGACTCGGTGACCGTCACGGGCGACGGCCTGCTGAACATCTCGCTGGGCGACGGTAACGACACCCTCACCTCGACCGGCGCCGATGGTGCTATGATCGTCGAAGGCGGTGCGGGCTCCGACACGCTCAATGGCGGAACCAGCAATGACCGTCTTTATGGTCAGAGTGCTGCTGGCGGCGACGATCTTAATGATCTGATTAACGGCAACGGCGGCTCCGATTATATTCAGGGCAACGCCGGCGCTGACACGCTCAACGGCGGCGACGGCTCGGATCGCATCTTTGGTGGCGCCGATAACGACGCGATCACCGGTGGCATCGGCAACGACACCGTCAACGGCAACAAGGGCGCCGACAACATCAGCGGCGACGATGGCAATGACTCGCTGCGTGGCGGTGCCGACAACGACACCATCTTGGGCGGTATCGGCAACGACGTGATCCTCGGCGATGCCGGCGATGACTCGATCACCGGTGGCGCAGGCGCCGATATCCTGACCGGTGGCGCTGGTAACGACGTGTTCGTGTTCCGCACGACCGACGCTAACCGTCTGATCGACGGCGATGACACCTTCACCGATCGCATCACCGACTTCGCAACCGGCGACAAGATCGACCTGGGCTACGAAGTGACCGAAGTCAGCGCTGCTCCGGGCCTGATCTTCACCACCGTGACGGCGGCGTTCAACTATGCTGCGGATGCCGATATCACCAACGGTGAGGTTCTCGCTCTGACCGTCGGCACCGACACCTATCTGTTCTACGATGCAGCTGGGACCGGCGGTGCCGCTTCGTCGGTCATCGCCCTCACCGGCGTGACGACGCTCACCGATGCGAGCTTCGTCGAACCCGCCTGATCCGTCAGGATGGATCGAAGGATCGGGGCGGCCGAAAGGCCGCCCCTTTTCTTTTGTGTCGCTGATATCGCAGCTTCCCGACGGACATTCCAAGCCTCCCGACCTCGATCTGCCATTTCCGGATGACGGTCCGAGACGATCGACATCGATCAGCTCAGACCAGCGCCGCCGCCAAGGGCCTCGTCTGCTGGCCACCTTAGCTCGGGCTCTCCGTCTCGACCTGTCGCGCCACCGACCGATTCGGCACGCCCCCGCTTCCCGACGCCACCCGGTTCGAAGCTGAAAAGCGCACTCCCGACACTTCCGGAACCCACCGCAGAGAACGGGGCACAACAGCCTCCACTTCGCCGGGAAGAGAGCAGGAGATGGCCTGTCCCGTCGATCTTGCCAGCCGGCAGTTACGGACCCAAAACCACTAGAGCGAAATCCGTTCCGATTGCATCGGACAGATCGCTCTAGATTATTGTTTTACCGCGTTTTCCGAGTCACCAGATGATTCCATCTGGTTCGAAAACGCTCTAGGCGCTTTCGGTTCTCATGATATAAGCGGCCGACAGGGCGCTGCTGCCTTCTCAACGCCGCTCGCGGCCGGGGCCAACTGGAGTTAATGATGGCGAATTATACGTTCGAAACGATGACCTCGGCCGATGCCGCGATTTTCACGTCGGCTGACACGCTCAGATTCTCGAGCAGCACGCTGACCCCGGCCGATGTCGTCGTCGCGAACAGCGGCAACGCTTTCGACATCACCACGCTGACCGCAGGCGGCAAGTCGCTCTCCTTCCCGGGTGCGGCCCTGTCGGACGCGAATATCCAGTTCGCCAGCTCGTTCATCGCCGGCAGCGGCGCGACCCTGGTGGTTGGCACCAATGGCGCCGATGAGGGGCCTGGCCAGCTTGAACTGGGCACGAGCAACGACGGCTCGTACATTTATGGCTTCGCGGGAAATGACACGATTTTGTCGACGGGGAGCGGCGCATCGACCATTTCGGGCGGTGACGGCAGCGACAACATCACGCTCAACGGCAGCGGCTCGATCGACGGAGGAGCCGGCAACGACGTCATCACTCTGGGCGGCGCGACCACCGAGGACGATTCGGTCGTCGTCACGGGCGGCGCCGGTAACGATACCGTTACTCTGAACGGCGAAGCGGCTGTCACGATCACCGCTGGCGCGGGCGACGATAATGTCCAGCTCAGCAACGATGGCGGCCTGCTGAACGTCAGCCTGGGCGACGGCAACGACCTGTTCGAATCGAACGGCAGCGCTGCGACGTCGATCGTCGAAGGCGGCGCTGGCGCCGACTCCATCGAGGGCGGCGACAGCAACGACCGCCTCTATGGCCAGAGCGCTGCTGGCGGCGCGGATGGCAACGACATCATCTCGGGCGGCAATGGTTCGGATTATCTGCAGGGCAATGCCGGCGCCGATACGCTCGATGGCGGCCGTGGCTCGGACCGCATCTTCGGTGGTGCCGACAACGACTTCATTCGTGGCAATGACGGCAACGACACCGTCAACGGCAACAAGGGTGCCGACAAGATCGACGGCGGCGACGGCAATGATTCGCTGCGCGGCGGCGCAGATGACGACATCATTTACGGTGGCTTTGACGGCAATAACGCCAATATCATCGGCAGCGGCAACGACGTCATCCTCGGCGATGCCGGCAACGACACGCTCATCGGCGGTGCAGGCAATGACACGATCGACATCCTGACCGGTGGGGCCGGCAACGACGTCTTCGTGTTCGGCAGCACCGACGCAGCCATCGCCACCATCGGCAGCGACACGCTCACCGATCGCATCACCGACTTCTCGGCCGGCGACCTGATCGACATTGGCCATGAAGTCACGGATGTCACTTCGGCTCCGGGATTGATCTTCACCACTATCGAAGCCGCGTTCAACTATGCGAACGATGCTGAGGTCGAAGAAGGCGAGGTTCTGGCCCTCACCGTCGGTACCGACACCTATCTGTTCTACAATTCGGGGAACGATCAGGGCTCGGTAGACTCGGCGATTGCCCTCAACGGTGTGACTACGATCACCACGGCGAGCTTCGTTGACGCGGACTTCTTCGATGTACCGCGCGCCTTCGGCTTCGGCATCTGATCCGTTGGAACAGAGAAAGGGATCGGGGCGGCCGAAAGGTCGCCCCTTTTCTTTTGCAAGCCGACTTCGCCTCATTCCGATCAGGCGCCCGCCCACCGGGCGGCATCCATCGACCCGCCAGCACGTTCCGGCGAAAATCTCGCTTCATTCCAGACCCTTGTTGGCCGCTTCGGCGTTTCAGGCAGCGGATCGCCATCCCGGTGATGCGCGCCCGATGATCCCGCCACGTCCAACTGGAGTTTCCCATGGCCAATTATGTGTTCGAGACGATGACCTCGGCCGAAGCCGCCAATCTGATGGCCGGCGACACGCTGACCTTCTCCGCGACCGCGATCACCCCGGCCGACGTCACCGTCACCAACAGCGGCAACGCGTTCGACATCACCACGGTGACCGCCGACGGCAAGACCCTCTCCTTCCCCGGCCCCGCGCTTTCGGGCAGCAGCATCCAGTTCGTCAGCTCGTTCATCGCCGGTAGCGGTGCGACGCTGGAAATCGGTTCCAACGCGTCCGACAACCCGACCCTCAACACCAGCGACGACGGCTCCTATCTTTACGGCTTTGCCGGTAACGACACGATCGAATCGATCGGCACCGGCGCGGCGACCCTGTCGGGCGGCGACGGGAATGACGACATTACCGCCTTCGGTGGCGGCTCGATCGATGGCGGTGCAGGCGATGACAGCATCACCTCCACGGCAACAGAAGACCTGGTCATTGCCGGCGGGGTCGGGAATGACGAAATTCTGCTGAACGGCGGCGGCGCGGTCACCGTCAGCGGCGGGACCGGCGACGACAGCGTGACCGTCGATGCAGACGGCACCGGCCTGTTCAACATCTCCCTCGACGACGGCAACGACGTCTTCAATGCCAATGGCTCCGACACGACTGTCATCGTCAACGGCGGCAGCGGCGCGGACACGCTGTCCGGCGGCGACGGCAATGACCGTCTGTACGGACAGAGCGCTGCGGGCGGCATCGACGGCAATGACAGCCTCAGCGGTGGCGACGGCTCCGACTATCTGCAGGGCAATGCCGGCGCGGATTCGCTGGTCGGCGGCGACGGCAGCGACCGGATCTTCGGCGGCGCCGACAATGACGCCATTTCCGGAGGCGACGGCAACGACACCGTCAACGGCAATAAGGGCGAGGACGAGATCTCCGGCGGCGCCGGCAATGATTCGCTGCGCGGCGGCGCCGATGGCGACATCCTCAACGGGGATGCCGGCAACGACATCATCCAGGGCGATGCGGGCAACGACACCATCATCGGTGGCGACGGCGTCGACATCCTCAGCGGCGGCGATGGCAATGACCTGTTCGCCTTCATCGGCACGCAGGCGCAGAGCCTGGAGGTCGGCGACGTGACCTTCACCGACCGGATCACCGACTTCGGCACCGGCGACAGGATCGACCTCGCCTTCGCGGTCGTCGACGTCGCATCAGCGCCAGGCATCCAGTTCACCACGATCGCGGCCGCCTTCGACTATGCCGCGACCGCCACGGTCGACGATAATGAGGTCCTGGCGCTCACCGTCGGAACAGACACCTATTTGTTCTACCGGGCAGGTGGCCAGGACGGCGCGGTCGATTCGGTGATCACCCTCAACGGCGTCACGACACTGACGGCGGACAGCTTCGTCGACACGGGCATCTTCGAAGGCTGAGCCTCCACAGCCTATCGGATTCGGGAGGGCGGTCGAAAGGCCGCCCTTTTCTTGCTCTCGTACCGGCCGCTCGCGCTCAGCGAGCCACGCTCGCAACCTCGGCGAGGTCGGCGGAAACCCGCCCCTCGGCGATATCGTCGATCAGGCGCAGCCAGCCGGGAACGCCGACGCTCTCCCGATCGAAACGCGCCAGCGCCGTGGCACGGGCGGCCTTGCGCATATCGGCAAAGGCCTCGGGCTCGCGCACCGCCCGGACCATGGCGGCGCTGAGCGCGCCCACGTCGAAGAAATCGTTGAGGACGCCCTCGACACCATTATCGATCGCATCGCGCACCGGTGCGGTATCCGACCCCAGCACCAGGCATTCGCACGCCATCGCCTCGACCAGCGACCAGGAGAGGGCGAAGGGATAGGTATAATAGACATGCGCCGCACCGACCGAGAGGATGTCGATCATCGCCTTGTGATCGACCCGGCCGACGAAGTGCAGATGCCCCTCGGGAATGCCGCTCCCCACTTCCTCCAGCATAGCATGGCGCCAGTGCTTGCCGTCGGCGCGCGCGCCGCCATAGCCGTTCCCGTCGGCGCCGATCGCGAGGACATGGGCCTCGGGCACCTGCCGGAAGAAATCGGGCAGCGCGCGCATGAAGATGTGAAAGCCGCGCAGCCGCTCGAAATTGCGGTTGATGAAGGTGATCACCGGCGCGCCCGGGCGAAGCTCCTGCCGATCGCGCAGGCGAACGACTGCCCTGGGATTGTGGCGAGCAGCCGACAGGTCGACGCCCTCGTGCAGCACGCGGTGGATCGGCCGGAAGATCTCGGGATAGGTCGATGCCTGGAACTGGGTCGGGGAGACGATCAGGTCGGCGGTCGTCATCGCCAGCACCTGGGTTGCGTTCTTGGCGTGGGTCCGCAGCATCTGCGGCAGGTCGGGCGCCTCGAACTCGCTGTCGAAATTGATGTCGGCGCCGTGGGTCCGGTAGAACAGCTCGCCGAACAGGACGATCCTGGCGTCGGGAAATATCTCGCGCAGATAGATCGTCTCGCCCCAGCCGGGATGGCCGATGATGACATCGGGGCGAAAGCCGCTCGCCGCCAGCTGCGACGCCGCCTGCGCCGCCGCCGTGCCGCGGATCAGATCCGCCTCGGCGCGCACGGCGATCGGCAATATGCCCTGGGTCGTCCCGCGCTTGTTCGTCCAGCGGACCAGCCGCACGCCGGGCCGTTCGGTGGCGCTGGTGCTCCCAAGCGCCACCACCTCGTCGCCCCGCGCCACCAGCGCATCGGCAATGGCCGGAAACTGGCCGGGAAAATTCTGGTGGACGATCAATATGCGCATCGGCTTGGGCTATCCCGATATTCAGGCGTCGGCGGCACATGCCGCCCAATGAGGCGACCGGATAGCCGAAAGGCGGTCACAGCGTCACGGAGAAACGCTCCGAGACGAGCGCTTTACCGTTGCGCACGACCTCATAGCGTGCCTCGTACCGCCCGGACTGCCAGCCGGTCGCAGGGCGTTTACGGCCGGTGAAGATCAACCATTCCGCCTTGTCACCTTCCAACGGCTTGGCGCGGTTGTCGGCCAGCACGCTGCCGTCGGGGCCGGTCACGATCAGCCGCTGCACATCGCCCGCCTTGAGACCCATCGCCTGGACGAAGGCGACCAGCGCGGGTGCGCTCTTGTCGGGGGCGGGCCGCTGCGCCTCGCCATGCTCGCGCGCAGAGGCGATCGTCACCGGGCCGGTCGCGAAGCCGGTCAGCAGCACCTCGCCCGGCCGATAGGCGCCGGTCAGCCCGCTACCGGCTGACCAGAGCGAGCGTCCACCGCCGCATTGCCCGGCCGTCGCGCCATAAGCGAAGGGATCGACCACCTTGCCGTCCTTGCGCACCGTCATGTGGAGGTGCGGATATTCGGTGTTGCCCGACAGGCCGACCAGACCGATCCGCTCCCCTGCCTTTACCTGCTGGCCGGGCCGAACGGCGATACTGCCCTTGGCCATGTGGCAATATTGGGTTTCGAGCCCGCCGGCATGTTCGATGACGAGACCGTTGCCGCACATCGCCTGCGCCACCGCCTCGCTCTGCCCGGCCTCCTTCACCGAGACGTCGGGAACCCCGTCGCGCACGCGCAACACCTTGCCATCGGCTGCTGCCAGCACCGCGACGCCGCGCCGCTGCTGATCCATGCTGTGCAGCCGGAAATCGGTGCCATTATGCCCATCATAGGTGCGGCTGCCGCAGCGAAAGTCGCTGGCGGCGGGGCTTGGGTCGAGATCGGTATAGTTCTGGATCGCGCAATCCTTGCCCAGCGTGCAGGCGATTGGCTTGCCGAGCTGCGGCATGTCGGCCCCGGCACCGAGCAGAACCGGTGCGGCGAGCGTCATCAGGGGCCAGGGCTTCATCGATCGTCCTTCCTGAGAAGCTGTGCGACAGTAAGCGTTCTGCCTTGTCGCGCCTTACCCCGCATGAACGAAAAGGCCGTTCGCGCTATCCCCTGGTCAGCGCCGATAGGCTTCGAGCCGTGCCGCAAGCGAGGCAGCCCCCTTCGCCACCACCCGGTTCGACCAGAGCCAGTCGTGCAGCGCCCTCGCCCGTTCCGCCGCGCCGGCGCGATCGTCGAGAATGGCTGACAGCGCGCCCTGCCAGTCGTCGTCACCGACCAGCACGATATGGCGGGCCAGTGCGACATCGGCGCGATAGGCGGGGCCGTCCGACACCAGCGGCAGCATCCCCAGCGCAGCATAATCGAGCGCCTTGATGTCCGACTTGCAACGGTTGAACGCATTGTCGACCAGCGGCGCCAGCCCGAGATCGAACGGTCCCTGCTCGCGCAGCCAGCGAACGAAGCGCGGATAGCTGACCGCCTCGGCCGGCGGCGACAGCCGGAGGAGCCAGGGCGCGGGTTCGACATCGGGCGCGACGCCGATCAGGGTCACGTCGAACGCGTCCCCGCGCTCGGCGAACAGGCGGTCGAGCGCCGGCCTGACCAGCGCGAAATCCGCCCCATGGGTGTGGGTGCCCATATAGAGCATATGCACCTTCGGCCCGGCGAACGACATCGGGCGCGGCTTGCGCCAGTCGCGCCAGAGACGCGGGTCGATCGCATTGGGCGCGATCACCGATCGCGGCGCCAGCGCGGCATAGGCCTCGGCGAGCTCGGGGGTCGAGAACCAGGTCTCCGCCGCCGCCGCAACCAGCCGGTCGAGCGCCACATTATAGGGCCGGTAGAGATCATGCTCGGGATGATCGGGGCCGATCAGCCGGAAGGCGTCGTCGACATCGACCACCAGCGCCGCGCCCATGGCTCCCAGCTGACGCACCAGCGCGTCGACCGCCTCGACGGTGGGCAGCGCGGTGCGCTGGACGATGCAGACATCGCAATCGGGCAGCGGGTCGTCGGGCGATCCAAGGGTCAGGCGCAGCCGCCCGGCAATGCTTTCGTCGGTCAGCGGCGCCACGAGGCGGATGAAGGCCGAGCTTTGCGGCCCGATCGGGCTGTTGCGGGCGACGATATGGACCGCCAGCCGATCGTCCTTCGGCTGCGCCTCCACAGCGAAGGGCGCTGGCAGGCCCAGGATGGCGAAGGCGTCGGCGATGAAAGTCCGCGCCCGCGCGTCGAAGCTGTGACGCGCATGAACCTCGGTCGCCGCTGCCGCCAGCGCCGCCTCGTCGCGCGGCGCCGACAGCATCTCGTCGATCGCCGTCCGGCACTCAGCTGCGCTACCGACCTGGCGCACCGCATCGCCGAACACCGAGGCCATCGACGGCACCGCGTCGGACACCGCCCTGCCCCCGGCGGCGACCACGTCGAACAGCCGGTTCGACAACAGGCCGAAGGCGCGCATCGACTCCCAATGGTCGTTGAGGACGACCCCGGCCCCGGCATAGAGCCGGCCCAGGTCGCGATTGTCGACATTGGCGGCGCGGACGAGATCGTCCGGCACTCGCCCGGCCCAGCCGTCGCCATAGATCGCTGGCGGATGCCCCGCCTCGATCGCCCAGCCGACGATCGCCCGGTCGACGCCGCGCGAATTGCCGACGAACAGCACATCGGGCGCCTCGGGTCGCTCCTCCAGCGGATGAAAGCGCTCCGGATCGGTCGCCTGCAGCATCGGGATGACCGGCGGTCGGACGATCGGCGCCAGCAGCGCGGCGGTCGAGGCCGAGGCGGCATAGACGCGGCTGTAGCGGTCATATTCGTCGAAGCCGACCTGATCGGGATGGCTGATGTTCCACAGGAACGCCATCTGGCCGGGGCGCGGCTCATAGGGGATCAGGCCACGCAGCACGATCACCAGATCCTCGCTGGCGATCGAATGGCCGTGCCACCGGCCGCGAAAGTCGATCCGCACGCCATGGCCCAGACGCTCGATCGCCGCAGCCAGGCTTTCGGCGAAGTGGAAGTCGCCCCAGGCGGCCTTCTCCTCCTCGGGCGCGGCGATTTTGATCGCCACGTTCAGGCGCAGCGCCGCCGCCAGCTCATGCGCGTCGGCGCCGGTCGGCAGGCCGAGCCGGTTCTTCGTCCGCACCAGCGCCTGGAAGGCGGCGGGCTGGCTGACGGTGATCCGCCCGGTATCGCTGCGCGCATCATGATATTCGCAGCCTACGAAGGGCGCATAGCCGACCATGCGTCCCTTGGCGTAGCGCAGGATCAGATCCCAATCGACCATGCGCCGCAAATTGGTATCGAACGGGCCATGGCTGTCGACCAGCGCGCGGCGGTGGCAGAAGGCGTTGAGGTCGACATAATTTTCGGCGAGGCAGGCGTCCCAGTCGAAATCGTCGCCCCGATAGCCGGTCAGTTGGTTGATCTCGTCGCGCAGGGCGATGCCCGAATAGGCGGTATCGAGCCCTTCGGCCGTCATGAACAACGTCATCACGTCGAGGAACCAGCTCTTCCAGCTGTTGTCGCTGTCGAGATAGGCGACGATCTCGCCTTTCGCTTCGGCCAGACCCAGATTGCGCGCCGCGCTGACCCCGCCATGGGCGCCCCGAATCAGTCGGACGCGCGGGTCGCTGGTGAAGGCGGCGGCGATCTCGGCGGTGCCGTCGGTCGAGCCATCATCGACCACGAGCAGCTCGAAATGGCCATGGCTCTGCGCCAGCACCGAGCGGATCGCCGCCGCGATTCGGTCCGCCCGATTCCAGGCCGGCATGACCACGCTGACCAGCGTCGCATCGGCCCGCTCGCGCACGTCTTGGGGCAGGTCTGCGATCGACCGCAGGAAGGCTTCCTCGCGGACGATGTCGAAATGGCGGTAGAAGCGGCGCGGGCGTTCGTCGCTGGTCTCGTAGCTCGGCCGGCTGACCGGGATCGCCACCCGCCCCTCCGCAGCGCCCGTTTCGAGGAAATGGCGCAGCGGATCGCCCTGCACATCGCCATAGCTGCGGCGATAATATTGGCCGTCGAACAGCGGCCCGGTCGACCGCCCCTCGGCGGCGCCATGGTGGATATAATGGTGCAGCGGCAGCATACCGGCGGCGTGCACGTCGGCATGGATGCTGTTGTACCAGCTCGACGAGAAATAGAGATTGGGGTCGAGCGCATCGGCCTCGCGGCCATGGCGGATATAGTCGATCAGAGGGTTATGGCGGGCGATCAGCGCGGCCAGCGCCTCGTCGACCGGCCCGGTCGACAGGCCGGCGGCGTCGACCAGCGTCTGGATCACCGGTTCGTGCGAGGGGGTGCCTGGCGCCTGGACGATCTCGATCACGCCATCCTCGACCAGTCCGATCCGACCGCCCAGCCCGATCGGGGCAAGGCCGAACAGCCGCTCGACCGCATGGCCCAGGGCGCCGTCGCGATCCTGGTTGGGCGAGGCGTCGCGGAAGTCGGCGAGCGTCGCGACCTTCTCGAGCAGCGACAGGCGCCCCCAGAAGAAGGTGCCGGCGAAAAAGCCCCAGTCGGCCGGCGGATAGGACGGTGCAGTCAGGCGCGGGGCGAGGTCGGACAGCAGCTCCGCATTGCGAAACATATGGCTGGCGACCGACTTGTAGAGCCGGCGAGGCCCCAGCAGCGACAGGCCCGGATCGGCGGCGAAGGCCTCGCGGATGCGGCCTACCAGGTCGCGGTCGGCGATCATCCCGTCATAAGCGAGCTGGCGCCATTCGGGCGCATAGCCCGACCCGCCCTTCTTGCTGTGCAGCTTGCCGACCAGTTCATAGCCCTCGGCGCGCAGCTGCGGCAGCAGCTCGAACAACGGGCCGATGTCCCAGCCGCGATTGGCCACCTCGACGATGCGGGCAGGCCGGGAGAGCCGGTCGAGCGCTGCCTGCACCTGGTCGGTCAGCGCGACGCTGTGCGTCACGAACAGGTCGACGTCCCCAGCGAGCGGCGCGACGCGGTCGATCAGTTCGAGCGCGACGTCGGGGTAGAAGAGGTGGAGGACGATCGCGCACTTCATGCCGACACCCCCGCCGCCGCCAGCCGCCGCGCCATCTGCCGCGCGTAGAAGGCGGTATCGAACAGCGGATTGGGCTTGTGCCCCTGCGGCGCGCCGATCGTCAGATAATGTTCGATCGGATCGATCCCGGCCTCCGCCGCGTCGGCATAGGTAGCGAGATACCAGCCCTCATCGAACAGCCCGCTCTCGCGGATCAGCGCCACCGAATCGGCGAGCGCAGGATCGGGCGCGGGCAAGGACGGGCGGGGCACGACCGGAGCGGGAGCAGCCCCGTCCGAAGCCGTTTCCGGCTCGCTTCCGCCTCCGACGCGGCGATGGCGCAGCTCGTCATGGATGATGTCGTCGACCAGCCAGGGCATGGCGTCGAGTTGCGCATAAGCCTGGTCGAGCCGGGCGCGTGCCGCGTCGCTATCGTCGTCTGCCAGGGCGGCAATGGCGTCGCGCACTGCCGCGACGATGGGACCGAGGGGTGCCGCCAATTCCTCCGCGCCGCCGACATGGTGCCGCAGGGCCGGATCGAGGAAGGCGTCGATCGCCGCCGCTTCCTCGCCCTCGGGCATGGTTGCGCCCGTCAGCGGCAGCAGCCTCGAGGCGGTCCCGCGCCAGTCGGCCAGCATCGAATCATAGTCGACGACCGCGCGCATCAGCCCGCGGGTCGCCCGCTCGGCTTCGATCATGTGGCGCAACCAGAGCAGCTGGGCGAAAGCCGGCGTGGTGCCGTCGCGCCGGGCAACCGAGCGCGCTACCGCGGCCGGATCGCGCAGCATCAGCACCGCACGGCTCGCCACGCCATGTTCGGCCAATGTCTCGACCACGGTCGGCACGAAGCGGCACTGGCGCGGATCCTTGACCGCCATCAGCGCGGCATCACCGAAGGCCGCCACCATCGCCTCCCACAGCCGGTCCTTGCGCGAGCGGAGTGCCGAGGGTTCGAGCCGCGACAGATCGAGCGGACGGACGTCGAACCAGCTCGACCGCGCGACGCGGAGCAACTGATCGCCGGCCTTGACCACCGCCGCCGATTCCCAATAGCCGCGCGCATTGTCTGCATGCGCCTCGATCGCATCGGCGGGCAAAGCAGCCCCCAGATGGCCGATCAGGCGGGTCAGGGCCGAGGTGCCGCTGCGGTGCATGCCCAGGATCAAAATGGCTATGCGGGCTTGGCGGGTGTCGGCGCCCAATCTCGTCTCCCTGATCATCGGTCGGAACGACTAGCCGCTGGCGGCGTGAAATGACAGAGGCAGCGCGCGCCTGCGGTTACGCGCTGGCCCTCGCGGATGGATGGCGATAGGCAGACGCGATGCAGGATCCCACGCGGTTCGAACCGGCCACCGACGAGAATTTCGTCGAAGAGCTTTATCTCGCGGCCAATGCCGACGTCGCCCGCCACGTCGCGGCGGGGGGCGATGCGTGGAAGCATTTCGAGCGGCATGGCCGACGCGAAGGGCGCAAGCAGCTCACCCGCGCCGCCGCCGGGCTGGCGGGCACCCGTGCCGAAGCGAAATATGCCCGCTTCGCCCCGATCCTCGATCCTTCGCGCGGCGCGGGCGGCAGCTTCCGCTTCGTCGATGCCGCCGACAGTTTCCCCATCGCCTATGGCGGGGCGAGCCACGATCTGGGTGACTATGACGACGAGTCCGCCAATCCGGGGCTCGGCCTGTTCGTCGAGGCGGTGCGCGCCGATCCGCAGGGCCTCTATCTCGACGTCGGATGCGGGCGGCGCACGCGGACCTTCGACAACTGCCTCTATCTGGAAGTCTATCCCTCGCGCAGCGCCGACATCGTGATGGAACCGGCCTGCCGCTATCCGATCGCGGACGGGTCGCTCGACGGAATCGGCTGCTTCGCTGTGATGGAGCATATGGACTCGCCCTGGGAGGCCGCCGCCGAGTTCCGGCGCATGCTCAAGCCCGGCGGGCGGGTGTTCATCGACTATCCCTTCCTGGTGCCCGTCCACGGCTATCCGTCACATTATTTCAACGCGACGCGTGAGGGCCTCGCCCGGCTGTTCGACGCCGGCTTCGAGCGGCTGCATCTCGCCACCGAGGGCAACCAGACCCCCGACCATGCGCTGCATTGGCAGTTGAGCGGGCTGCTCGAAGCGCTGGAGGACCAGCTATTGCGCGACGAGCTCCGCGCGATGAGCGTCGGCGCCCTGCTCGACCAGCCGCCGGGCGGTCCCTTCTGGAGCCGGATCCTGGCCGCGCTGCCGGAACCGGCGCGAGCCGCTTATGCAGCGGGCAATACGCTGGTCGCCCGTAAGCTCTGAGACTCAGTCGGGCCCGTCGTCGAGCAGCGCCTCGTCGCACATCAGCCGGACCCAGTCGCGCGCGGCGCTCAGCGTCTCGTCCTCTTCGAGCGCGTCGGGCGATACCGATGCGGTCGCCGGTGCGGCCTCGATCCCGGCCGCGTGGCGCATAAACACCGACATGACATGCGCCACGCCTTCTTCGGTCACGTTGCGCATGTCCTCGGCGAAATAGCGCGCTCCCGCAGGCGCCCCCATGATGATCTCATAGGAGGGAAAATAATGGACCGCGGGCAGGTCCTCGCAAAGCTCCTGTGCCGCCGCGCGGAGCGCCGACTTCGAATAGGTCGTGGCGCTCAGCACATGATTGCCGCTCGCCGTCGCGACCAGAGGGACCGGCGACACGGTCAGGATGATCCGCGCCGCCGGGTTCACCGCGCGCAGCGCTGCAACGAAGGCGGACAGATCGGCGACGATCTCCGACACCCGGAAGTTGCGGAAGCGATGCGCGGCCGGATCGAAGCGCCCGCCCGCCACGCCGGGGCAGACCGGATAGACCGCCCCGTCCTCGACCGATTCCCAAGCCTCGGTCAGGCCCAGAGTGAAGACGAACACGTCGAGCGTCTCGAACATCTCGCGTACGCAGGCGAGGTGCCAGGCGCGGTCGGCGTGCAGTTCGGCCGCGCTCGCATAGCCCTCGGGCTCCACGGTGGGCCGGAACGGATCGACGACCCGCCCGCCCCAGCCCGGCGCATCCCAGATATCCACCGACGGCATGAACCGCCCGTAAGCGCGCTCGATCAGCTGGAGCAGCTGGCGCGCCGTGTAGATATTGCCGTAGCGCGCGCTGTACAGGCCATAGCCATGGCGTTCCGCCACTGCGGGGGGGATGATCGGGTGCGCCGTCTCGCTGACGAGATAGCCGAAGCCGCTGCGCTTCAGATAGCGCGCGATGTTCTGGGCGAAGCAGCTGCCCGCCGTCGCTACCTTGTCGGTCGGATCGAGGCGCAGGAAAGGCCCCGCCACCGGGTCGATCGCCGGCCCGCGTCCAACCACGGCGCGCCGCCAATAGGCCTGTTCGGGCAGGCCGCGATAGGGATGGTCGCTCACATCGCCTCCAATGCGCGGATGATCGCCTCGCCATAGGCTTCGTTGCCATGGGTCGCGTCGCCCGCCAGTTCCGACCGGAGAAAGCCCTCCCCGTCCTGCGTCTCGGCAGGGACGGGCAGATAGCGAAGGCCGAGATCGGCGCAGTAGCCCGCGACGATGCGCGAATGGAGCCGCCACATCTTGTAGCGCAGCGGGGCCGGCGCGACACCCTGAGCAGCGATGCCGCGCTCGCGGAAATAGCCGTCGGCGAGCGCGGCGATCCGCGCGTCATCGGCCAGCGGCGGCGGCGATTCGATCTGGATCACGCCCGGCCCCATGATCCGCGCGATCTCGCGCAGGCGCGCCCGGTCGTGGTCGAGCGCGCTTTCGAGCGCGGTCTGCATCATCGCCTCGATGATCGGCTCGGCGGCGGAATCGAGCGGCGGCCCAGCCTCTGTCGAGAGCAGGAAATCGAACGGCCGGGGGTGGCGGATCAGGGCAAAGCCATTGTGGACATTGCCCCCGCTGACCGACGCCCGGATCGGATCGTGGCGCGCGATCTGATCGCGAATCGCTTCCTCCAGCGCGGGCGAGAAGCGCGCCTCCTCGCCCGCGCCGATCATCTCGGGGGCGTAGCGCTCTTCCAGCGTGTGGATCACTCTCGTGCGCGGCCGGTCGGGATCGGCCTCCCTCCGCGCCTTTGCGGCGGAGCGGATCGCAGCGACATGGCTTTGCCCGATGACGAGAATGGCCCGGCTCATGGACGGACCATCCGGCGGCAGATCTCGCCATCGCTATCGAAGGGTGTCAGCACCACCTCCACTTCCCCAGACTCGTCTACCAGTGGACGCAGCAGATCACGCGACACGACAATCGAAAAGCCGTGACGGCCATCGCCCATCCCATGCGGGATGAGGTCGGGGCGATCGTTCGAGGCGGCCGCGATGGCGAGCACCCTTCCAGCCACCCGAACTTCGATTGCCGGCTGGGCTCCAGGCCAGGCTCCGCAAAAGGCCCAGCCATCGAAGCGGAGCCTGCCTTCCTCCTCCACCACCGCATCCAGATAGCCATCGACCCTCGGCAGATCGGCAAGGTCGCAAAAACCGCCCGGAGTATCGGCCGGCCCGCTTGCTTCGCCAAGCCGAACGGGTGTCGCCAGCCGGGCATCGTGGAGCAGAGCGATCACGATCCCGAGCATGCTGATGGCATCGAACATATCGAACCGCCGATGGCGTAACCGGTCGAGCAGCGCCGCGCGATCGACCGAGGCCCAGAGCGTCAGATCGGGGCTGGCCTCGATCAGCCGCGTCAAAGCCGCTCGGATCGCAACATTGTGGTTCAGCGAATATTGCCAGTTGCCGAAGACCGGAGGCGCCCCGGCCGCCGGCCGGACCGGGTCGGCACGCGCTGCGCCCTCGCCCAGCGCGGCATCCCATGCCTGCAGCGCAAAGGGCAGCGGCAGAAGCTCGGGCGCGGTCCGCTCGATGATCCGGTAGTGGAGCACTTCGCGCGCACGCTCCTCCGGCGTCAGGCGGAAAGCCAGGTCCAGCAGCGCAGGTGCGCCCAGGGGCACGACCGGCTGCCGCTCGAACGACTTGATTGCCCGGATCGCGCCGAGCCAGTTGGGCAAGCGATTGCGAAAATAGAAGAGATCGGGAAGATCCGCCTCGACAGCGCCGGCAGCGCGCGCCTCGTCCATCTGCGCGCGCAATTCCGCCTCCAGCGCGACGCGCGCCTCGGGCAGGAGCACATCCATCGGGTCGAACGGCGCCTGCAACCGGACCATGGCGGCGGGATCGAGCGGCCCTTCGGGCAGCCGCTTCTTGGAATAGGCCTTGAGCACCTCGCCCATATGGCCGCTGATCAGCGTCTCCTGCCCAAGCGACTCGCCGAGGATAAGGTCCCAGCCGCCCACCATCGCGTCGCTCTGCCACGCCTGCGCCGCCAGCTTCGCGAAGAAGCGCTCGCGCGACCAGAAGGCGGGCTCATCGCTGCCATGCGGGGCTTCGCGGCGGTGGGGCAGGCCCAGCGCCTCGGCAATGCCACGGCCGGCGATGACATCGGGATGACCTTCATAGCCGCGCGTGAACAGCCGAAGCCGGTCTCTCAGTCCCATCGCCAGGCACAGCGCGAGCACGACCCGGCTGTCCTTGCCCCCCGTAATCGGGAGATCGACCGGCCCGTCCGCCGGAATGCCGAGCCCGATCGCCGCCTGCGCCTGCGCGATGCCGCGATCAAGGTCTTCGCTATGGTCTGCGGACCAGCCGCGCGGGCCTTGCGGAAGGAAGCCATCCAACCGGCCGCCCTCTTCTCGCGAGCCGTCGCCATCGATCGTCAGCGTCCGGCCCTGTCCGATCTGGACAACCGAGGCGAAGGCCGTAGCCGTGCCCGCACGATAGCCGATGGCGGCCAGCCATCGCTGCGCCACCGGATCGGGGCTGCGGTCGCCGAGGCAAGCGGCAGCAAGGGAGGCGCGGTTCGACAGCACCGGTTGCCCGTCGCGCCCGCGAAACAGCTGATGCAAGCCAGCTCGATCGGAGAAGGCCATCAGGCTGCCGTCGGCAAAGACCCGCGCGATCGCATATTCGCCGCCAGCATCATCGGGCAGCCGGTCGCCGGGCGTGCGAAGCAAGGCCGCCACGGCCGCCGCATCGAGCAGTTCTGCCGCACCGTCGCGCATCCGCCAGATCAGGCCATGGATGATGCAGAGACCGAGCGCGTCGTCGTGCCAGATTTGAGCATCCGGCTGATAGAAATGGGTCGCGGTCGGCCAGCAGAGCAGCCGCCACCGTCCCGTCACCGTCTCGAATGTCGAAACCCGGCGGTGCGCGTCGGCAATATGCGCATGAGCGCCGAGTTCGACGAGCATCGAGGCCGGATCGGCCGTTTGCAGGGATTCTCGCCAGAGGAGGAAGAGCGCCATCGCCCGTGCCTAGCCGCCTTTGCCTCGCAAGGGAAAGGCCGCTCAGCGGGAGAAGCCTGACCCTGCGATCACTCCAGCCCAAAAAACGAATAACCCGGCTTTGTGGGCCGGGTTATTCTCTGGAGGATTCTGACTAATGACCTGTCTGGTTTAGCCCATCGGCCCGGTAAAGCAAGCTCAAACCGTGCAGCGAGCCAAACTTTCATCCAGCCTGCATGTCCCATATAAGGTCATGAACTACAATAGAAACCGTCGCGGATTTGGATGCATTTTCACCCATCTCACCGAGCATCGACGACTGGCGGAGAGCGACTCGCTGCCCGAATGCCGCTTTCTCACGCCTTGGCGGAAAAGGACCGCAGCCGGTTCCGGAAATAGTCGGTGCGACCGAGCACGCCCTGCTCTTCCGCCTCCCGCGCCAGTTGATCGTCCAGATGGGCTGCGGGATCGCGGACGAGGCGCCGGGTGGCGAGCTGCGCCTCGATCGAGCCGGTCGCCAACTGGCGGGCCAGTGCCGCAACATCGCTCGCGAAGACTTCATCCTCAGCCAGCTGCGCCGCCAACCCCCAGGCCACCGCCTGCTCGGCCCCGATCACCGCGCTCGACAGCACAAGCGCCAGCGCCCTCGCCTCCCCCAGTTGGCGGGCGAGGCGCCAGCTCACCCCGGCATCGGGCGCAAGGCCGATCTTGCCGAAGGCGAGCGCCAGCGTCGCAGAGCGGGTCATGATCGCCATGTCGCAGGCCAGCGCGATGCCGATGCCCGCCCCCGCCGCGACCCCGTTGATCGCTGCCAGCGTGACGCAGGGCAGGTCGCCCAGCGCCCGGATGACCGGGTTATAGGTGTCGGCCAGCGACGCGCGCAGGTCGATCTCCTCCCCACGCTCGACCTGGCCCAGCCGCTCGCCGAGGTCCTGCCCGGCACAGAAACCCCGACCGTTTCCGGTAACGATCAGGACGTGCGGCGGATCAGCCCGCACCGTCTCGAGGGTTTGCAGCAACTCACGCCGCATCTCGGTCGTGAGCGCGTTCAGCCGATGCGGGCGGTTCAGGCGCAGCCAGGCAATATCTTCGCCGCGTTCGAGATCGATCATGGCCTCATCACGCATTACGCCCACGCTCCTTCATCATCGCGCGCCAATCGGTGGCACATTGGCTTCATGACAGTGCCACGCCGGACTCTGCTGCCTGAACCAGCCGGTCGGACAGGCGGAAGTCCGGTCCCAGCGATGCCGCATGACGGCGCAGCCCGTCGACGACCTTCACCAGCCCCACCTGCCCGGCCCAGAACATCGGCCCTCCCCGCCAGGCCGGCCAGCCATAGCCGTTCACCCACACCACATCGATGTCCGACGCGCGCTGCGCGATACCCTCCTCAAGGATCAGCGCGGCCTCGTTGATCATCGGATAAAGCAGCCGCTCGACGATCTCGTTCGCATCGATACTGCGCTGGGCAACGCCATGATCCTCGGCGAAGCGGCGGATGATCTCTTTCGCCTCGGGCGACGGGGTCCGGTTGCGCTCGGCGTCATAGTCGTAGAAGCCCCGGCCGTTCTTCTGCCCGCGCAGCCCGGCTTCGCACAGTCGCTCGCGGATCGTACGCCCGGCGCTTGTGCGCGGATCCCAGCCGATGTCGAGGCCGGCAAGATCGGTCATCTGGAACGGCCCCATGGGCAGACCGAAGTCGGTCAGGGCCCGGTCGACCTCGACCACCTTGGCGCCTTCCTCGATCAGCTTCATCGCCTGACGCTGGCGCGCGGCCAGCATCCGGTTGCCGATGAAGCCGTAGCAGACCCCCGAGACGACGCCGATCTTGCCTATCCGCCGCGCCAGCTGCATCGCGGTGGCGAGAACGGCATCTGACGTGCGGGCACCACGCACGACCTCCAGCAGCTTCATGATGTTGGCCGGCGAGAAGAAATGGAGCCCGACGACCGATTCCGGGCGGCCGGTCACGGCCGCTATCTCGTTCAGATCGAGATAGCTGGTGTTAGAGGCGAGAATCGCACCGGGTTTGACGATGCCATCGAGCGTCGCGAACAGCGACTTCTTGACGTCCATCAGCTCGAACACCGCTTCGATCACCAGATCGCAGTCGGCCACCGCCGCGTAGGACAGGCTGGGCGAGAGCCGCGCCATCATGGCGTCCACCCGGTCGGCGGCCAGCCCCTTGCGCCGCGCGGTCTTCGCCAGATTGTCCCGCAGCAGCGCTACACCCGCATCGAGCCGCTGCTGGTCCTGCTCGACGATGGTCACGTCGAAGCCTGCGATCAGGAAGTTGATTGCGATTCCGCCGCCCATCGTGCCGGCGCCGATGACTCCGACCTTCTGCACCGGCAAAGCCGCGGCGGCGGCATCGAGCCCGTCGATCTTGGCGGCGGCGCGTTCGGCGAAGAAATAATGGCGCAGCGCTTTGGATTGATCGCCATCGCGCAGCCGGACGAATCCCTCGCGCTCGAGCGCCACGCCCTCGTCGAATGGCGACGTCATCGCCGCCTCGAGGCAGCGGCGGATCGCGATCGGCGCATCGAGACCACGCAGCTTGGACCGGTTGCGTTCGAAATAGCCTTCGATGGCCCCCGCATCGCCGGTAACCGCGCGGTCGCGCGTCCGCACGAACGGCTTGCCGGCAATCTCTCGCGCATAGGCGATGGCGCCGGGCAGCGGATCGGCCTCCTCGACGATGCGATCGACGAGGCCAATCCGGGCAGCTGCCGGCGCATCGACCGGATCGCCCGACACCGCCATCCGGCAAGCCTCTGCGATGCCGACCAGCCTGGGCAGCCGCTGCGTCCCCGTGGCGCCGGGCAGCAGGCCCAGCTTGACCTCTGGCAGGCCGAGCTTCGCCGGTGCGGTCGCGAGCCGGTAATGGCACGCCATCGCCACCTCCAGCCCGCCGCCCAGCGCGTTGCCGTGGATCGCCGCGACGACCGGCTTCTCCGATGCCTCGATTGCCGCGATCAGGGCGACCAGCGATGGCTCCTGCTGCGGCTGGCCGAATTCGCGGATGTCGGCGCCTGCGAAGAAGGTGCGACCGGCGCAGCCGATCACGACGGCCTCGACCGCAGGGTCGCTCGCGGATTGGACGATCGCATCATGGAGCGCTGCCCGCAGCGCAGCGCCGAGGGCATTGACCGGCGGATTGTCCGCAAGGACGACGAGGATGCCGCCGTCGAGGGTCGTGGAAATCATGGATCGGGTCTCGCTGTCTTGGATTGCCGTCAGGCGAACTGGCGAAGGACTTCGCGCGCGATGATCAGCTGCTGGATCTGGGTCGTGCCTTCGAAGATGCGGAAGAGGCGCGCATCGCGATAGAAACGCTCGACCGGATATTCGGCCATATAGCCCGCCCCACCATGGATCTGGACGGCGCGGTCGGCGACCTTGCCGAGCATTTCCGAGGCGAACATCTTGGCGCAGGCTGCCTCCATCGTGACCCGCTCGCCCCGGTCGCGCTGGCGTGCCGTCTCCAGCACCAGCGCCCGGCCCGCCAGCATGTCCGCCTGGCTGTCGGCGATCATCGCCTGGACCAGCTGGAAGCTGCCGATCGTTTCTCCGAACTGCTTGCGCGTCGTCGCAAAGCCGGCGGCTTCGGCGATCAGGCGCTCGGCCATGCCGATGCACAGCGCCGCTATGTGGAGCCGCCCCTTGTCGAGCACCTTCATCGCCGTGCGGAAGCCGTTCCCCTCGATGCCGCCCAGCAGCGTCGACGCGGGCACACGGCAGTCGTCGAGGATGACGTCGCTGGTCAGCGCACCCGCCTGGCCCATCTTCTTGTCGGGTTTGCCGATCACCAGCCCCGGCGTTCCGGCTTCGACCAGGAAGCAGGAGATGGCGTCGGCGCCGCTTCCCTCCCCAGTCCGCGCCATGATCGAGAAGAGGCCCGCGATCGGTGCGTTGGTGATGTAGCGCTTGGTGCCGTTCAGCACATAATGATCGCCGTCGCGGCGCGCCTGGGTCCGCAGCGACATTGCGTCGGACCCGGCATCGGGCTCGGTCAGGGCAAAGCTGCCGATGATCTCACCCGAGGCGAGGCGGGGCAGATAATGGCGGCGTTGCTCGTCGCTGCCGGCGATCACGATTGCCTGCGATCCGATGCCGATATTGGTCCCCGCCATCGAGCGGAAGGCCGGCGAAGCCCGACCCAGCTCGAATACGACGCGGACCTCCTCCTCCATCGTAAGCCCCAGGCCGCCAAAATCCTCGGCGATCGACAGGCCGAACAGGCCCAGGTCGCGCATCGCGGCGACGATGGTATCGGGAATGCGGTTCTGCTCGGCGACCTCGGCCTCGGCGGGGATCAGGCTTTCGTCGACGAAGCGGCGGACCGCGCCGAGCAGAAGATCGAAGGTTTCGCTGTCGAGGGGCATCCGGTTCACTCATCCGTACGGGCGGGACGGTCCGGAGCCGGTCGAACCCGCTCCGGACGCAAAGACCAGCGGACCCTATTGCGGAAGGGCTGCGACGCAATTTCGGCGCCCTTCCACCTGCCGCTATTCCGTATGCGATACCTCCATGTCGGCGCGGCCGCCTGCCATCACGTCCGCGATAGTCGCGCCAGTGCGTGCGATCCGGTCGAATTGGCGGTGTGCCCGTGGAAGAGTGAATCGCACTGTTGGAGAGAGGATCGACGAGCGCACATGTCTTTGCCCAGGTTCGGAGCGCCTGCCGGCGCAGCCACCTTGAGCGGCCTGATGCAGGCGAGGCCGCTGACGATCGGATCGGTGATCGACCATGCCGCCCTGCATCACGGCCGCCGCGAAATCGTCGCGCGCCGCCATGACGGTCAGTTGGAACGCGCCAACTGGGCGGCGGTGCGGGACCGGGCCGGACGGATCGCCTCTTCGCTCGCGCGGCTGGGGATCAGCCAGGGCGACCGTATCGCCACGCTGGCGTGGAACCGGATGCCGCACCTCGAACTCTATTTCGGGGTGACCTCGGCGGGCCATGTGCTCCACACCGTCAACCCGCGCCTCCACGCCGATCACCTCGTCTATATCCTCAACGATGGCGGGGCACGGCTGCTCTGCGTCGATCCGGATCTGCTCCCCCTCGTCGAGCCGATCGTCGACCGCCTGACCTCGGTCGAGCGGATCATAGTGCTGAGCGCCCGCTCCGAGATGCCCGAAAGCGGCCTCCCGAATCTGGTCTCGTTCGACGAGCTGGTCGAAGGGGCGGAGCCCATGGCCGAATGGCCTGAAGTCGACGAAAATGCCGCCTCGACGCTCTGCTATACCTCGGGCACGACCGGCGATCCCAAGGGCGTGCTCTACAGCCATCGCTCGACCGTGCTCCATTGCCTGTCGGCCTGCACGGCCGATTCGATGGCGCTCTCCGCACGCGACTGCATCGCGCTGGTAACGCCGCTCTTCCACGTGAACGCCTGGGGCGTGCCCTTTGCCGCGGCCATGTGCGGGGCCAAACTCGCCCTGCCGGGCTCCGCGCTCGACCCGGCTTCGCTGTTCGCGCTGATGGCCGGGGAGAAGGCGACCTTCGCGCTGGGCGTGCCGACCGTCTGGATGAGCTTCGTCGACCATGTCGAGCGGCTGGATGCCGATGCGCGCTCCGCTCTCGCGCTCGACCGGGTCTTCATCGGCGGCGCGGCACCGCCTCCGGCGCTGATCGAGCGCTTCCGTGCGCTTCTGGGGATCGACGTCATCCAGGCCTGGGGCATGACCGAGACCAGCCCCGTCGTCACCGTCTGCCGCCCGCTCGCCCATCAGCAGGGACTCGAAGGCGCCGAACTGACCGCGCTCCAGGCCCTGCAGGGCCGCGTCATGTATGGCGTCGACATCCGCATCCTGTCGGAAGAGGGCGTACCCCTGCCCCATGACGGCACCGCCACCGGCCTGCTGCAGGTCCGCGGCCAATGGGTGATCGACCGCTATTTCGGGCGCGACGCCTCCGCCACCGACAGCGATGGCTGGTTCGACACCGGCGACATCGCGCAGATCACCCCCGACGGCTTCCTTCGGATCACCGACCGGTCGAAGGACGTGATCAAGTCGGGCGGCGAATGGATCTCCTCGATCGACTTGGAAAACGCCGCGCAATCCTTCCCCGGCATCGCCGAAGCGGCCGTTATCGGCGCGACCCATCCGCGCTGGCAGGAACGCCCGCTTATGCTCGTGACGCTGCGGCCCGGTGCCGACTTCGACAAGGATGCGATCCTGCGCCATCTGGAGGCGCGGGTCGCGCGCTGGTGGCTGCCGGACGACATCATTGTCGTCGACCAACTGCCGCACAGCGCGACCGGCAAGCTGCTGAAATATGCGCTGCGTGAGCGCTTCGGCGATCATCTGATCCGGTCGGCGTAAAGCGCCGATCCGTTTCGACACCCTCTCCTTTCTCCGGACATCACAATGCCTGAAGCCTTCATCTGCGACGCGATCCGCACCCCTATCGGCCGCTACGGCGGATCGCTCTCCAGCGTCCGTGCCGACGATCTCGGCGCCGTTCCGATCCGCGCCCTGCTGGAGCGCAACCCATCGCTCGACCCGGCCGCGATCGAGGAGGTGTTCCTTGGCTGCGCCAACCAGGCGGGAGAGGATAATCGCAACGTCGCGCGGATGAGCCTGCTGCTGGCGGGCCTTCCCGCCTCGGTACCGGGCGTGACGCTCAACCGGCTGTGCGCCTCGGGCCTCGAAGCGATCGGGACAGCCGCCCGCGCAGTGCGCGCCGGAGAAATGGCGCTCGCGCTTGCCGGCGGCGTGGAGAGCATGAGCCGCGCGCCCTATGTGATGGGCAAGGCGACGACCGCCTTCGGACGATCGCAGGAAATGTTCGACACGACGATCGGCTGGCGCTTCGTCAATCCCGCGATGGACCGCCTTTATGGCAGCGAATCGATGCCCCGCACGGGCGAGAATGTCGCCGAACGGTTCGGCATAGCCCGCGCCGACCAGGACGCCTTCGCCATATGCAGCCAGCAGCGCGCCGGACGTGCGCAAGCGGAAGGCTTGTTCAAGGCCGAGATCGTGCCGGTCGACGTCCCTGGCCGGAAGCGCGGCGAAACCGTGCGCTTTGCTAAGGACGAGCATGGCCGCCCGGACACCACGGTCGAGCAGCTGAGCCGGCTGGCACCGCTGTTCGAAGGCGGCAGCGTCACCGCCGGCAATGCATCGGGGGTCAATGACGGCGCCGCCGCGCTGATCGTCGCCGATGAGGCGACCGCCCGCGCCCAGGGCCTGACGCCCCGCGCCCGGATATTGGGCATGGCGAGTTCGGGCGTCGAGCCGCGCATCATGGGCATCGGCCCGGTCGATGCCGTCGGCAAGCTGCTCGCGCGCCTCGGCCATGGCATAGGCGATTATGACGCGATCGAACTCAACGAGGCCTTCGCCAGCCAGGCGCTGGCGGTGCTGCGCGCGCTCGGCCTTCCCGACGACGCCCCCCAGGTCAATGCGCAGGGCGGCGCAATCGCGCTCGGCCACCCGCTCGGCATGTCGGGCGCCCGGCTGGTGACGACGCTGGTGAACCAACTCGAGCGCAGCGGCGGCCGGCGCGGACTCGCCACGCTGTGCGTCGGCGTGGGCCAAGGCCTTGCCCTCGCGATCGAACGGGTCTGACAGACCTCCACATATCCTGCATAGCGGAGCGCATCATGGTCGCTGATACCCTCTTCCAGCCCTTTCGCCAGGGTCCGCTGACGCTGCCGAGCCGCATCGTCATGGCGCCGATGACCCGGCGCTTCAGCCCCGATGGCCTGCCCGGCGACGATGTGCTGGCCTATTATGCCCGCCGCGCCGCTGCGGGCGTAGGCCTGATCATCACCGAGGGCACGGCGATCGACGATCCCGCCGCGCTCGCAGAAGCCAACATCCCCGTCTTTCATGGCCCCGATGCGCTGCCGCGCTGGCAGGCGATCTGCGACGCCGTTCACGCGGCCGGCGCGCGCATCTTCCCCCAGCTATGGCATGTCGGCGCCGCACGCAAAGCCGAAAATACGAGCACGCCCGAAGTCCCGGCGGTCTCTCCCTCGGGCCTGTTCGCGCCCGACCAGCCCAATGGCGATGCGCTGACCGCCGAACGGATCGAGCGGATCATCCTCGCTTACGGGCAGGCGGCCGCCGACGCCCGGGCAATCGGCTTCGACGGGATCGAACTCCACTTTGCGCATGGCTATCTGGTCGACCAGTTCTTCTGGGCGCCCACCAACCTCCGCGACGACGCCTATGGCGCCGACCGCTACCGGATCGGCCTGGAGATCGTCCGCGAATGCCGCCGCCGGACCGCGCCCGACTTCCCCATTTCGATGCGCTTCTCGCAGTGGAAGCAGCAGGAGTATGACGCCCGCCTGTTCGCCACGCCGGAGGAGCTCGAAGCCTTTGTCGTGCCGATGGCGGATGCGGGGGTCGACATCTTCCACTGTTCCAACCGCCGCTTCTGGACCCCCGAGTTCGACGGCAGCCGGCTCAACCTCGCCGGCTGGACCAAGAAGCTGACCGGCAAGACGGTCATCACGGTGGGTTCGGTCGGGCTCAGCGAGGAGTTTCTGGTGACGCGCACCGGGGTCGATCCGGACGTCGACGCCGGGCATTTCGACCGGCTGGAAGAGATGCTGGCGGACGGCGAGATCGATCTGGTGGCGGTCGGCCGTGCGCTGATCGGCGATCCCGAATGGGCGGCCAAGATCCGCGACGGAAAGGTCGACGAGATCCGCCCCTTCTCGCGCGAGGCCCTCGCCAGCCTGGTCTGATGTCCTGCGGGGCGGGGAACGCTCCGGCGCTCCCCATTCCCGCTCAGCCGATCGAATAGACAGGATCGTCGGGCCAGCGCGATCCGATCGGCTGGCGCAAGCCGAAACGTTCGGCTTCGCTCGCGGTCGGCAGCGGCATTTCCTCGACCCAGTCGAACACCACCTGCCGCCTGAGCACGCGCCATTCGCCGTCGCGCTCGACGAACCAGTCGAGATAGCGGCCCTTCATGTCCCACTGCTTCATCCCGCCCTCGGGCCCCGGCTGACGCTGGAAAGCCGAGAAATAGCTCTCGACCGCCGCCCCGCCCTCGCGAAACTCTATCAGGATATTGTGGATCTGGTGGATGCCGCGCTCGATGCTCGGCAGCGTGGCGAGCGCCCAGTCGATGAAGCCCTCTGCGCTCCCCTGATAGGGGCCGTGCCGGTCCTCGCCATCGGGCCAATAGGCCGACCGCAGCGCCGCCTCGTCCATCCGGTCGATCCCCCGGCAATAGCGATAGAGGCAATCGCGGATCGCTTCCCGCGCGAGCAGCTCACGGATGCTGTCTTCCAGCGAAATCGTCATGCCGCGAACCTTCCCCGATGAAAATCGATCGAACCATGGGCCTGCGCCAGCATCATCTGGCGCTTCAGATGATGGCTGACGATAAGTTCATCGCTGAACCCGACGCCGCCATGGAGCTGCACCGCCTGCTGCCCGACATAGATGCCGCATTCCCCGACGCGCACCCGCGCCGCCGCGACAGCCCGCTGCCATTCCTGGGCGCCGAGATGGTGGTTTAGCGTTCCATGCAGCATCATCGCGCGAGCTTCCTCGCAAGCGATGACCATGTCCACCATGCGATGCTGAAGGACCTGGAACGACCCGATCGGCTTGCCGAACTGGTGCCGGGTGCGCAGATAGTCGAGCGTGATCGCCGACAGGCTCTCCATCGACCCCGTGGCCTCGGCCAGATAGGCGCAGGACGCCCGCGCCACCGCAGCCTCGATCACCGGTAACGCCTGGTCCCGATCGCCGATCAGCACCGCATCACGCACGTCGTTCAATTCGATCCGGGCGTGACGATGGCCGTCGATCGCGCGGAAGCGGTGGACGGTCAGACCGGGCGCCGAGGCCGGAACGAGGAACAGGCTGATCCCCTCGCGCTCGGCGACGCCGCCTGCGGTGCGCGCCGAGATCAGGAACCAGCCGGCATCGGCCCCGTCCTCGACATGGCATTTGGCGCCGGACAGGACATGGCCCCCCTCGGCCGACCGCGCGGCGAGCGCCACCCGGTGCAGGTCGTAACCACCATCGGCCTCCAGCAGGCCGGCCGCCACGATCGCCTCGCCCGCGCCGATCGCTGCGAGCAGCTCGCTCGCGGCATCACCGGCGCCTTCGAGCAGAGCGGGCGCGAGCACGCAGGAGGTGACGAAGGGCGACGGCACGAGATGGCGCCCGAGCGACTCCTGCAGCGCCATCACCTCGACCAGACCGCCACCGAGACCGCCCTGGTCCTCGGCGATCGGCAGCAACAGCCAGCCGAGTTCGGCCATCATTGACCAGGTCCGTCGCACCCCCGCTTCGCCCTCGGCGAGCAGCTTCAGCCGGTCGGTCGCGGGGAAATTGTCGAGACCGAAACGATCCGCGCTTTCGAGCAGCATCCGCTGCTCGTCCGAATAGAGAAAGTCCACCGAACGACCTCCTAGAGCCGCAGCGCGCGCTGGGCGATGATGTTGTGCTGGATCTCGCTCGACCCGCCATAGATCGACGTCACGCGCGCATAGAGCGCGCCCTGCATCGCATAGGGCATGTCGGCGGGAACGCCGGCCTCGCCAAGCGGTGCAAAATGGGCGGCCTCGGGGCCGAGCGCGCCGATCCACAGTGCCGTGCCCTGCTGCGTCAGCTGCGACCAACGCAGCTTGACCATCGATCCGCGCGGTCCGGAATCGACCCCGGCGCTGGCATCGGCCATCAACCGCAGGATCATCGTCTGGAGCGCGATCACTTCGATCTCGAACTGGGCGAGCTTGCTGCGGAAACCCGGCTGGTCGATCAGGCGCACCCCACCGATCGTCCGGCGGCTCGCCGCTTCCTTGATGCCGCGGATCGTCTGGGTCAGGAAGATCGCAACCGAGGCGGTGACCATGCGCTCGCGGTCGAGCAGAACCTTGCCATATTCCCAGCCGCGCCCTTCCTCGCCAACCAGATTGCCGACCGGCACGCGCACATCGTCGAGGAACATCTCGTTGGTGTGATGCTTCTCGTCCATCGTCGCGACGGGGCGAACGGTTATGCCCGGCGTCTTCATGTCGAGCAGCAGCAGCGAAATGCCCTGCTGGCGCTTGGGTTCGTCGGAGGTCCGCGCCAGGACGAAGACGTGCGACGCGACATGGGCGTAGCTGGTCCAGGCCTTCTGCCCGTTGAGGACATAATGATCGCCATCGCGGACGGCGCGGGTGCGCAGCGCAGCGAGGTCGGACCCGGCGCCGGGCTCGGAATAGCCCTGGCACCACCAGTCGTCGGCATTGATGATGCGCGGCAGGTAGCGGTCCTTCAGCTCCTGGCTGCCATAAGTGAAGATGATCGGACCGATCAGCTCCAGCCCCTGGTGGAACTGCGCGGGCGCATCGGCGTCAGCGGCTTCCTTCCAGAAGATATATTGCTGGACGGGTGACCAGCCGGTCCCGCCATATTCGGCCGGCCAGGTCGGCGCCCCCCAGCCCCGCGCGGCGAGGCGTTTCTGATAGGCGGTCAGTTCCTCGGGGCTCAGTCGCAGACCCGCCCTGACACGGGTGCGCCATTCCTCGGGGATGCTGTCGGCAAAAAAGGCCCGCACCTCTTCCTGAAAGGCGCGGTCGGATGCATCGAGTTCCAGCTTCATTCCATCTGCCCTGTATTGAACGGCAGACGCTAATGCGTCGGCCGCCCCGATCGGCAGGGGAAGTGCGTCCGGCGGTGATTAATCCCGGATGTGATCGGGCGTCGCGAAGCGCGCTTCAGCGATACCGCGCGCACCGCAATCACGGATCGCCAGGATGCGGCCGCCGTCGGCATGGTCGGTGACGAGATGCCGGCCCGAATCGCCGATGCTGGTGACGAAGAGAATGTCGAGGTCGGGCCCGCCGAAGGCCGGGCAGGAGGGGAAAGGCATAGGCACCTCGATCCGGCGCAGCAGCGCGCCGTTCGGCGACACGCAGGCGATTGCCTGGTCGAGGACCAGCGCGATCCACAGATTGCCGTCGGCGTCGATCGTGGCGCCATCGGGCGCCTTGCCGATGCCGTCCAGCATGATGCGCCCGACGGTCTCGCCGACCACGCCGGTTGCGGCGTCGTACCGATGCCGGCGGATGAAACCGTCGAGGCTGTCGGCGAAGAATATCTCTCTGCCGTCGGGCGAGAAGCAGATCGCGTTGCCGATCCGTATTCCATCGGCCAGTGCGACCGGCAAGGCGTCGCATCCCAGCCGCCAGAACCGTCCGGTAGAGACGTCGTCGAGCTGCGTCTCTCCGCAGAAGAAGAAGCGGCCCTGGCGATCGAGCTTGCCGTCGTTCAAGCGGGTAGACCCCGACGGACGCGCAAGGGCAGCGAGTTCGCGGACAGAGCCGTCCGCCGCGTCCACCAGGCAGAAGCGATCGGCGAAGGCGACGAGCAGGCCATCTTCGGCCAGCGCGATGCTGCCGGGAAGTTCGGCATAGTCCCGGCGCGAGAGCAGCGTGCCGTCGGGCTTTGCGGCGAAGATCGCCATGGCGCGCGCGTCGACCCACCAGAGGCACTGGTTGCGTGCATCCCACAAGGGGCTCTCGCCCAGCTTGCAGCGGTGCTCGCCCAGAAATGCGATGTCGGCCATGATGCCCTGTCCTCTCCTATCGAACGGATATTCTAGGCAGAGCCTGGCGCGCTCCGTTCGCGGATCGCTCCGGCGCGCGCACTATCACGTCTGCGATGGCGGTCGGCCCGGCGATCAGTCGTCGTCGCCCTCGGGCATGGGCGACGGGGCGAAGGCGCCCTGTTCGAACTCGGCGATGATGTCGCGCATGATCGAAACGATGCGATCGCGATTGTCGTCGATCCGTTCGGCAAATCCCCCCACCCCGATCGCCAGCGGGATACCGTAGAGATCCGCGTCGAGCGGCATCGCGATCGACGAGACTTCCATTGTAGGCCGGTGGGGCACATGCGAGTAGCCGAGCACCCGAACCCGGCCGATCTGCTGCATCAACTCGGTCAGCGACACCCGTTCGCTGTCGTCGGTCGCATAAGCGTTGGAATAGCGGCGCAGCTTGTCGATCTTTGCGTCGTCCATCCGCGACATCATCGCGATCCCCGAGGAGGAATCGACCAGCTTGCGCATCGCCCCCACGCGTGGCGCCATCTTATACTCGTGCGAGGGCGTGAGCAGGATGACGTACTGGATGAAAAGGTCGTTCTGGGTCACCAGCGCGACGGTCTCGTCGGTCCGGCGCTGCAACTCGCTGATCATCTCGCGATAGCCGCCGGACGCCTGGATATAACCGGGCAGCCAGCTGCCGAGATGCGAGAAGCGGGTGGTCGGCAGGTAGGTGCGCGTCTCGCGATTATAATTAAGATAGCCGGCGCCCACCATGCTCTTGAGCAATTGGGTGGTGCTCGACTGGGGATAGCCGAGCGTGGTGTGTATCTCGTGCAACGGCAGCGGCGTGCGGCGCTCCGCGAAGAGCTCCATGATCTCGAACGTCCGCAGCGCGGACTTGACGCCAGCCAGCATAGCCTATCCCTGCGCGCGTCACCGTGCCGAAGCGGTGCGCATCGTTGGGACCGTCCTACTACCGCCGCCGGGCCTTGGTCATCCTCAAATTGGCGCCGCCGTCGAAGGGCAGGACATGGCCGTTGATGCCGCCCGCAGACAGCAGCGCGGCGCCCAGTTGCGCGGCCTGCCCGATCCAGCCGTCCGGCAGGCGCGTCCTGTCTCTCGGAAAGGCGATTATGTTGACGACCAGGCCTGCCTGCATTCGCTCCAGCACGAGCGAGCGCATAAGCCCGATCGCGAAACCCGCCAGCGCTGCAGCGGGCACCGCGTGCCACTCTCCCAGATGATCCACCGAACCCAGCAACAGGACGCTGGTCCGCTCTGGCGGAAGCGAATGCAGATGATCCGTCAAATCGAGCGCGGGCGTCAGAAAACCCTGCTCGAAATCGGCATCGGAAAGGTCGAGGAAGGGCGTCCCGCTACGGGGTGAAGTGGCATCCACCAGCACGCTGCGCTCCGCGACCTCGGGCGACAGCAGTGCGGCCATGGCCTGGTGCATGTCCGCAAGAAAACTGGTCGCGCCGAGCGCCAGCAGGCTGTGTGTCATGATCGGTCCCGTCAGAGTGGCTCGACGCCGAGCGATTTGCCGCCATCGACGAGAATCACTTGCCCGCTCAGCTTTCGCCCGTCCTCGGACGCCAGATAGGCGACCGCCGATGCGATCGAGCGCGGTGCGAGCGGGGAGCCGCTCGGCTCGAGTGCGGTCAGCTGAGCCCGCATCGCGTCGGTGAAGTCGGCGATCATGCGCGTTTCGACCATGCCGGGGGCCACCGCGTTGACCGCGATCTTCCGCCAGCGCAGCTCGACAGCCATCGCCCGGGTCATTGCGACCACCGCAGTCTTCGATGCGACATAATGGGCCGCGCCTGCCCCGCCGAGATAGCCGCGCGACGCGATGTTGACGATCGCCCCGCCCGCCATCCGCCTGGCCGCCTCCTGCGCCACCACGAAGCTGCCATGGACATTCACCCGCAGCATGCGGTCGAAATCCGTGCGGCGGAGTTGTGCGAAGGGCAGCAGTTCGGCGGCGATGCCGGCATTGTTGACGATCAGGTCTAGCCTGTCGAAGGCCGCAATCGCGTCCGCGACCGCCGCGCGATCGGTTATGTCGACAGCGCGGCCGGCGATGTCGAAGCCCTCTCTCACCGCTTCGGCCGCAGCTGCGGCTACCTCCGCCGCATCGCGATCGAACATGGTGACCGACCAGCCCTGCCCTGCGAGCATCCGCGCGACGGCATTGCCGATCCCGCGCGCGCCGCCGGTCACGATTGCCTGAGGCCGTGCCATCGGTCAGTTCAGCGGGTCGGCGGCGAGGATCGGGCCGAGCTGGTCGAGCGCGCGCCGATAATCGGCCTTGCCGCTTGCGTGGCGCGGCATCTCGGCCACCTCGATCAGGCGACGCGGCAGCTTGTAGCGCGCCAGGTCGGTTTCGAGCGCCGCGCGGACGGTATCGCGATCGAAGCCGCTGCTGGTCCGGACGAGTGCCACGACCGCCTTGCCCCAGCGCTCGTCGGGAACCCCGACCACCATCGCATCCTCGATCCCCGGTGCCCGCTTGAGCGCCTCCTCGACCTCTTCGACGAAGATCTTCTCGCCTCCGCTGTTGATGCAGAGATTGCCCCGCCCGACCAGCCGGATCAGCCCGTCGGGCATCCGTTCGGCAATGTCGCCCGGCACGGCATAGCGTTCCCCGTCGATCACCGGATAGGTCGCGGCGGTCTTGTCCGGATCGCCATAATAGCCCTTGGCGAACGGGGCCCGGCGCGCGAGCCAGCCCTCGCCCGGCACGCCATCGGGCAGCGGTTTGCCGCTCTCGACATCGATGATCACGGTCTGGCGGCCCGGCTCGAAGAAGCCGGTCGGGGTTTCCTGGGTCGCGGTGGTCACCGCATAGCCGAGGCCCGAGGCTTCGGAGGCACCGAGAATGTCGACCAGCACAATCTGCGGGATCAGGCGGACCAGCTCCTGCTTGACCTCGCGGCTCCACATCAGCCCCGCCGATGAGATCACCCGCATAGAAGCGAGCGACCATCGGCCGGGATGGGCAGCGAGCGCCTGCGCCATAGGACGGGCGAAAACATCACCGACGATCAGGACGCGAGTGACCTGCCAGCGGTCGACGACGTCCCACAGTTCCTCGGCGTCGAAGCGATCCTTTGCCAGGAGCAGCGCCGTGCCGCCCATGATCAGTTCCGCCATGCAGCTGTTGAGGCCAGCGCCGTGCATCAGCGGGCAAGCCGGCAACACCCGCCCCGGCGCCACATTGTTCGCGACCTGGCTGATATGGTCGTCCATCGACAGTATCGCCGTCTTAATTACCGGCGATTCGAGCTGAACGCGACGCGCATCGGCGGCGCGCCACATAACGCCCTTGGGCTTGCCCGTCGTGCCGCCTGTGTAGAGCAGATAGCCGTCATCGGGTGATCGCGCGACGTCCAGTGGCGAGCCGTCACCTTCCTCGACCATTGCGCCATAGTCGCCGCTGCCGTCGATCTGGACCGACAGCAACAGATGATCGAGGCGTCCATCGATCGGCGCGACGACCGGCGCGAATTCCGCCTGGTAGAACAGCGCCGCCGCCGTGCAGTCGGCCAGGACATACTCGATCTCTGACGTGGTGTAGCGATAGTTGATGTTGACGTGCGTCAGCCGCGCCTTGAACGCAGCGCAGGAAATCTCGATGAACTCGGGAATATTCCGCGCCATGATGGCAACGCGGTCACCCGTCTGCAATCCGCCCGACAGCATCGCACGGGCCAGCCGGTTGGTGCGAGCATCGAACTCGCCCCAGGTGATGACGCGGTCGCCATGGATGATCGCCGGCCGATCGGCCGGTACGACCGATGCGGTTGCGTCCAGCAGATCACCGAAGTTCCAGTCGCTCGCCCAGCCCATGGCCCGCGCCCCTCAGCGGCCTGTGAAGTTCGGCGCGCGCTTCTCGACGAAGGCGGCCACAGCTTCGGCGGCGTCGTGCGACTTGGACAGGAGCGCGGTATTCCCCTGCTCGTAGATATAGCCGTCGCGCAGCGTCATATTCTCGATCGTGCGCATCGAGTCCTTGGCCAGCTTCGTCGCCAGCGGGCTCTTGCTCGCGATGGTGCGCGCCATGTCCATCGCGAAAGGCAGCAGTTCTTTGTGCGGCAGGCAGGCTTCGATGATCCCCCGGCGATAGAGTTCGGCGGCCGGAGCGCGGTAGCCCGTCAGCATCATGCGGCGGACCAGCGAATGCGGCAGGATGCGCGCGGCATGCTTTCCCCCGCCCATCAGCCCGACGTCGACTTCGGGCAGGCCGAAGACCGCCGCCTCCGACGCGACGATGATGTCGCAGCTGGCGACGAGGCCGAGGCCTGCCCCCAGCGCAGGACCATTGACGGCAGCGATGGTCGGCTTGGCGTTGTCTGCGATCGCATAGCTGATCTCGCGGACCTTGCGATTGCGCGCCCAGCGCGCGCCGGGCTGCGAAAGATCAGGACGGTTCTTCAGGTCCGCGCCGGCCGAAAAGCATTTGCCAGCGCCGGTAAGCACGACGACGCGTACGTCGTCGCGATCGTTGAAGCTGTCGAAGACCGCCGTCATTTCCTCGACGAAGTCCATGTTCTGGGAATTGACCGGCGGATTGTCCATCGTGACCAGCGCCACATAATCCGACACGTCCAGCCTGACCTGACTCATAGCTCCATCTCCTTTGCAGGGCGACATATGCCCTGACGGTTGCGAGACACATCGAAGCGGAGAGGGTCGCGGCAGTATCTCATATGCGATCGATCCAGGCCGCGCCCCCACGAGGATCAGAGTGCAGCCCGCCCGTCGGCGGCATAGCCTCCGTCCACCGCCAACGTCGCACCGGTTACGTAGGACGCAGCCTCGGATGCGAGGAAAGCGACAGCCTCGGCGATCTCTTCCGGCCGCCCCAGCCGACCGAGCGGGGTCCGGGCAATTATGCCATCGGCATTGCGCTCGCCCTTTTCCAGCAGCCGCGCGACGCCGGGCGTCTCGATATAGCCGGGCGCGACCGCGTTTACCCTTATGCCGAAAGTCGCCAGTTCGCAGGCGAGGCTGCGGGTCAGCATCACAACGCCCGCCTTGGCCGCACAATAGGCATTGCGCGCCGGAAGTCCGAGGACCGACGCAATCGACGCGATGTTGACGATCGCGCCACCGCCTTGCCCCTTCATATGGGCGGCGGCCGCCCGCGCGCCATGCATCGCGGCGCCCAGATTGATCGCCACGATCCGCCGGAACTCGGCGATGTCCTGCTCGGCGGTCGGGATCAGGGCATCCACAGCGCCGGCATTGGCGACAAAAGTGGAGACCGGGCCCAATTGCCGGACAGCCTCCGCGAAGGCGGCGGACATCGCTCCGCCATCGGTCACGTCGGCCCGGAGCGGCAGAATGCCCGTCGGTACGGTTGCCAGGGCATGCTCGTCCTTGTCGATGACCGCCACCCGATGCCCGCGCGCCAGAAACAGGGCCGCCGTCGCCGCGCCGATCCCCTTGGCGCCCCCGGTGATGACGACTGCACCATCCTGCGGTCCTTGCGGTGCGACGCTGCTGGACGCCTTCGACGCGGCACCGAAGGCATCCACGCCGCCGTCGACCGGCAGCGAGGCGCCGGTGCAGAAACCCAGCCGCGCGACGCGGAACACGGCTTCGGCCACTTCCTCGGGGCGTCCGAGCCGGCCAAGCGGAATCGCCCCGGCGATATGCTCGCGTTGAAAGCGACCCTCGGCCTCGAGCGCACTGATGATGTCGGTGTCGGTATAGCCCGGCAACACGGCGTTGACGCGGACGCCGGCCGGCGCGAGTTCGACCGCGAGCGCCCGCGTCAGGCCGAGCAGCGCCCCCTTGGTCGCCCCATAAGCGGCACGGCCGGGCAGCGCCCGCACCCCCGCGCCCGACCCGATATTGACGATCGCCCCGCCGCCGCGCTGCGTCATGCCGGGCACGACGGCGCGCGCCAGCAGAAAGGGGCCGTCGAGATTGACCGCCATCAGCCTGTCGATGACATCGGCGGGAACGTCCAGAAAGGGACGCGCCTGGGCATCGACGATGCCGGCATTGTTGATCAGGATATCGACGGAACCGTATCGCGCCTCGATCATGGAAAGTGCGTGCGATACCGATACAGGATCGGAAACGTCCATTTCCACGCCCATGTGCGCGGCGCCGAGGCTGGCCGCCATCGCATGACAGGCCGGATCGCGGTCGGCGATGACGACCCTGTCCCCGGCGGCAGCAAAGCGCCGGGCGCAGGCCAGCCCGATACCGCGAACGGCTCCGGTCACCAGCACGACGGCGCCTTCCCGGCTTTCCATGTCGTCGCTCATGTTCCACTCTCCAGCTGCGAATTTCTCCGGGAGAGCAGTCTCGCGCCCGCCGCTTGTCAAACGGGCACTCCGCCCATTTTCAACTATCAAGCTGGCGATAGTTCCCCGCAGGCTGTGGAAATGCACCCGTCGCTGCACCGACCGGTCCTAGGGGACGAGTCCGAGAGGAGCGAACATGGCACGGGAACTCGAGAACAAGGTTGCGGTCATAACCGGCGCATCGCGCGGACTGGGCAAGGCCATGGCCGAGCTATTCGCGGACGAGGGCGCCAAAGTCGTGCTGCTCGACCTCAAGCAACATTGGGCACAGGCCGCTGCCGACGAGATCGTCGCGCGCGGCGGCGACGCCGTCGGGCTGGCGGCCGACGTGTCTGATCGCGACGCCGTCGCTGCGGCGATGGCGGACTGCGTGGCCCGCCACGGCCGCGTCGACATCCTCGTCAACAACGCGATGTGGAACCGCTACGATCCGCTGGAGGACATCACGCCCGAGACCTTCGCGCGAATGACCGGCGTCGGTCTCGCGGGCATCGTCTGGGGTATGCAGGCCGCCGCGCCGCACATGGCTTCGGGTTCCTCGATCATCAACATCGGCTCGATGGCCGGGCGCCTCGGCAGCCGCGGCAGCATCCTCTATTCGGCGGTCAAAGCCGGAGTTGACGGCCTGACACGCGCCGCCTCGGTGGAACTGGGACCCAAGGGCATCCGCGTCAACGCCATCGCGCCCTCGACCGTCGCCACCGAAGGCGTGCTCGCCATATTGTCGGAAGACAATTTGGCGCTCCGTGTCGAGCAGACACCGCTCGGACGCCTCGGCGAAACCGCCGACATTGCGCAAACCGCACTGTGGTTGGCGGGCAAACGCGCGGGCTTCATCACCGGTCAGTCGATCGCGGTCGATGGCGGGATAGGGCATCGGCTCGGCCGATGACGAGGCAATCGCGTTTGTGATTATAGCGCGCTGTGGAAAGCCGCGATTGCCAATCCGCCGCGTCATCCAGCAGTGTCACCAGGCAGACCGGCACCTGACGCCCCTCTTCCCCAAAAGAGGGCGAATTCGGCAGTCGGCTTTTGATATAGGCAATATTCGGGGAGATGGATGATGGGGGCTCGACTCAAAACGCTGGCCGCGCTGTGCGGCGGGTGTGCGCTTATGGCGTTTTCCGCAACCGCGATGGCGCAGACTGCGGCGCCGCAGGAACAGGCCGAGGACGGTTCCGTTTTCGGTGACATCGTCGTGACCGCGACCAAGCGGGCCGAAGCGCAAAATGTCCAGCAGGTGCCGTTTGCAGTGACCGCCTTCGGCGCGAGGCAACTCGCCGACCAGCATGTCCGCACGCTCGACAGTCTCAGCTATAGCGCTCCGAACGTCCAGCTCGATGACGTCGGCACGTCGCCGGGCTTCGCCAATTTCTCGATCCGCGGCCTGGGCATCAACAGCTCGATCCCGTCGATCGATCCGACCGTCGGTGTCTTCGTCGACGGCGTCTATATGGGCATCAGCGCCGGCATCCTGTTCGACACCTTCGACCTCGAGGGCGTCGAAGTGCTGCGCGGTCCGCAGGGCCTGCTGTTCGGGCGCAACGTCACCGGCGGCGCGGTGGTCGTGCGCACCTCGACCCCCGGCAACGAATTGTCGGTCAATGCGCGCGTCGCGGTGGAAACCGGCCTCAACAAGATCGCCAGCGCAGTCGTCTCGGGCCCGATCGTCACCGACAAACTCGCCGCCAAGATCGCCGTCTATTACAATGACGACGACGGCTGGTTCTACAACAAGTTCAACGGCAACAACGACTTCGGCGCGGCGCGCACGATGATCATCCGTTCGGCCCTGCGCTTCACGCCGACCGAAACGCTCGACATCGTGGGTCGTTACGAACATGGCCGCATCCGCGGCGACGGCGCCGTCGTCAGCAATTTCGGCCTTTTCCCGCGCGAAAGCTTCGGCATCAGCGTCGACGAGGAAGGCGTGACCCGCAATAACTGGGACCAGGCTTCGCTCGAAGCCAATCTCGACACGGCCTTCGGTGACGGCAAGATCACCAATCTGGTCGCCTATCGCGCCTATGACGGCTTCGTCACGAGCGACATCGACTCCTCACCGAGCTACGCCTTCCATGCGGATACACTAACCCGTCAGCATCAGTGGAGCAACGAGCTCCGCTATGCCGGCACCTTCGGCCGGTTCGACGTGACGACGGGCCTCTACTTCTTCCAGCAGAAGATCGACTATGTCGAGCTTCGCCGCCTTGCGCGCGGTGCGCTGCGCATCTCTGGCGGCGGCGTCCAGCGCCAGAAGACGCTCGGCGCCTTCTTCTCCACTGACTGGCATGCGACCGACACGATCACCTTGAACGCGGGTCTGCGCTATTCCTACGAGCGCAAGAAGGTTCGCGTTGCCAACCTGATCGGCAATCTCTGCGACCCGTTCGTCCTCAAGGGCTGCACCAATTACGGCTTCCGGGATTCAAAGAGCTGGAGCGATCCGACTTTCCGCCTCGGCGTCCAGTGGCAGCCGGATAGCGAAACGCAGCTCTACGGCTTCTTCGCACGCGGCTTCCGCAGCGGCGGCTATAACTTCCGCAACGGCAATGCGAGCGTCGCACCGGGCCCGTTTGATGCAGAGAAGCAAAACTCGTTCGAGGTCGGTTTGAAGCGCGATTTTGGCCGCACGCTGCGCCTGAACCTCGCCGCCTTCCACAATACGGTGCTGGGGATGCAGCGCGAGATCATCACGCCCGTACTGCCGATCGGTACGACCCAGGTGATCCGCAACTCGGCCGATCTGCGCCTGCAGGGTGTCGAAGCCGAAGCGACGCTGCGCCCGTTCAAGCACCTGACGCTGAATGGCCAGTTCGGCTACACCAACGCCAAGTACAAGAAGATATTCTTCGACCTGACCGCCGATGGCGTGATCAACGCCCGCGACTTCGCGCTCAAGCCGCCGCGCCTTTCGCCCTGGACCTATGGCGCCAGCGCGACCTTCGATCATGACTTGCCCAATGGCGGCGAGTTCACCGCGCGGGTGAGCTATGCCCACCGCGACGCCTCCTGGTCGAACGACGCCAATACCGGCCAGTTGTCATCGGCCAACATGATCGACCTGACCGCCGCCTATGAAACACCCGATGGTCGCTGGAAGTTCTCGATCTACGGTAACAATCTGTTCGACGACCAGACCGAGGGCAATGTGTCGCCTCTGCCCTTCTTCGCAGGTTCGACCTTCTCGTCGATCAACAAGGGGCGCGTGCTCGGCGCGGAAGTCACCTTCAAGCTCTGATCGACTCGCCATTTCGGAAAGGGGGTCCCGTTCGGGGCCCCCTTTTCCGTGCGCGAGGGCGAGCGGCGGCCGCGCCGTGCACGGATGTGATTGTTCGCGCCCCATCCGGCTTTTGTTCGGGTGCGCCGCGCGCTCGCGGCATGGTTGCTCCGAGAGATGACTGAGGGCTCAGCAGGATGATGAATATCGGGAAATCGCAACACGCAGGCGAGGTCACGCGCGTGGACGCGCTGGTCGTCGGTGCCGGCTTCGGCGGCATGTATGCCGTGCACCGGCTGCGCGAGATGGGCCTGTCGCTGACAGGGGTAGAGGCTGGCGACAATGTCGGTGGCGTGTGGTACTGGAATCGCTATCCCGGCGCACGCTGCGATCTGATGTGCGTCGATTACAGCTATGGCTTCTCCGACGAGATCCAGCAGGAGTGGACGTGGAGCGAGCAGTTCGCCGCCCAGCCGGAAATTCTGGCCTATGCCAATTTCGTTGCCGACAAGCTCGATCTGCGTCCGCATTTCCGCTTCAATACCCGCGTCCTCAGCGCGGCCTGGGACGAGGCCCGGACGCTGTGGGTCGCTAAGACCGACGACGGTGCGACGATCGAAGCGACCTATTGCGTGATGGCCACGGGGCCGCTGTCGGTACCGAAGGATCCTGAATTTCCCGGACTCGATACCTTCAAAGGCGAGATTCTCCGCGCCGCGAAATGGCCGCATCGAGCGGTCAGCTTCGCCGGCAAGCGCGTTGGTCTTGTGGGAACCGGATCGTCAGGCATTCAGATCGCCCCCGTTGTCGCCGAGGAAGCGCTGTCGCTTCACGTGTTCCAGCGGACCCCCAGCTTCAGCTTCCCGATGCGGAATACGCCGATCGAGGCTGACTATGCAGCCGAACTCAAGCGCAACTATCGCGGCATCCGGGCTTCGGCCCGCGCCAGCCATCTTGGTGGCGTGCGGCCGACGACGACCCGCCCCTTCTTCAGCATCACGCCCCGCCAGCGCCGGGAACTGATGGAGGATGCATGGAAACGCGGAGGTCTGCATTTCATCGGCCTGTTCTCGGACATGCTGACGAACATCGAAGCGAATGATCAGGTCGCCGATTTCGTCCGCGAGAAGATCGCCGAGACGGTCAGGGATCAGGATACCGCAGAGCGCTTGAAGCCCAAGGGGTATCCGATCCTGGCGCGGCGCCCCTGCCTGGATACCGGCTATTATGAGATGTACAACAAGCCGAACGTCCATCTCGTCGACTGCCTCGCAAACCCGATCGAGTGCGTCACCGAGGCCGGTGTGCGTACCAGCGCAGGCGAGGTCGAACTGGACACGCTGATCCTGGCAACCGGCTATGACGCATTGACGGGCGCGCTGCTCGCCTTCGAAGTCACAGGGCGTAACGGACGCACCGTGCGAGACAAATGGGCCGATGGTGCCCAATCCTTGCTCGGCCTGCTGATGGAAGGCTTTCCCAACCTGTTCATGGTGTGCGGCCCCAACGGTCCCGCGGCACTCTCCAACATCATCACCCTCGACGAGCAGAATGTGGATTGGATCTGCCAGGTTATCACGCACATGCGCGACAATGACCTTGCGACCGTCGAAGCGACAGCCGAGGCAGAAGCCCAGTGGATGGACCAGGTGCGCGGATTGGCCGAGCTCACATTCCTGTCCAAGGCCAAAACCTGGTTTGTCGGCGCAAACGTCGAAGGCAAACCGCACGGCTTGATCATGTACACGGGCGGGTTCTTCAAGTTCAACGAGGCCTGTACCGCCGTCGTCCGGGACGGATATCGTGGGCTCGACTTCGCTGGCGTCCCCGCCTCTGCGGAGCGTCACGAACCGGCCTGAACCGGCGTCCGCCGAAAAGATAACGGGACGGGAGCGCCAAGCGATCCCGTCCCATTTTCGTTTCACGATAGCCGCGTTGAGCCCTGATCAGCTTGCCTGGGCATACTCCATCTCGCTCTCGCCGGCCTGCGCCAGCAGTTGGGTCGAATGAAAAGATGCGATCGCCTCTCGCATCACACGGAGGATTTCGTTTTTCCGCTTGGACATCGACTCGACGAGCCCGCCTACACCCACAGCCAGCGGGATGCCGTGCACGCGCTGGTCCAGCGCTATCGCGATCGAAGCCAGTTCCGGAGTCGGCTTCTTCGGCAGGAAGGCATAACCGACCTGTCGCGCCCAACGGACCTCGCGCATGAACTCCTCGAAATCCGGCACCGCGTCGGAGTCGCGATTATAATGGCGCGAATAGCGGTAGATCTTGTCGATCTCCCGGTCGCGCAGCCGACTGAGCATCGCGAGCCCGGCCGAGGAATCGATCATCAGCCGCATCGCGCCCTCGTCCGGCGGCATGTTCAGTTCCTGGAGCCGCGAAAAAGGCGCATCGGCATTGCTGATGAAGCGCACATACTGGATGAAGAGATCATTCTGCGATACCAACCCGACCGTCTCGCCGGTTCGGCTGTGTATGTCCTGGATCAGCCGATCGAGTTCGCCATAGCTGTTCAGCGCCGTCGAGAGCCAGTTGCCAAGACTGCTCACCTTGAGCGTCGGCAAATAGGACATGGTCGAACGATTATAGTTGAGATAGCCTGCAACAACTAAACTCTTCAGAAGATTTGTTGCACTCGACTGGGGATAGTTGAGTTCCCGATATATCTCGTTCAGTCGTAAAGGACGCCTTTTCTGCTGGAACAGTTCGAGGACTTGAATCGTCCGCGAGGCAGATTTTACAGTTCCGCGCTGCATACATCCCTCCATTCGCAATTTTATGTCTTATCGCGGATGTAATTTGCCAGCATGACGCGCCATGGCAATATTTGCGGCGAATATTGTATATGTGATGGGGAGGGGCGCTGCCGTTCTTTCGCGCACCGCATTCCCCTCCACCGTCCTGCGGACGGTCCCCCTCCCCGTCCCGGGGAGGATCTTGGCCGCACATTACTCCTGAGTTCCTCCCCGGCACGGGGAGGGGGACCATGCGGAGCATGGTGGAGGGGAATGCGACGCTGCCGCGCAGAAAGCGATGGAGAAGGAGCAGAAAGCTCTGGTGCGGGCGGTCGGACTCGAACCGACACTCCTTGCGGAACCGGATTTTGAGTCCGGCGCGTCTACCAATTTCACCACGCCCGCGTGCGCCGCAGCTATAGCGGCTCCTGCTGACCGCGCAACCGTTCAGCGCGCAAGCGCGGTAAGGACGATCTCTTCGTAGATGTCGGCCAGCGCGTGGAGGTCGGGTACAGCAACCGCTTCGTCGAGCTTGTGCATCGTCGCGTTGCACAGACCGAACTCGACCACCGGGCAGATGCGCGACAGGAAGCGCGCGTCGGAGGTGCCGCCCGTCGTCGACAGCTCGGGTACGAGGCCCGTCACCTTGGTGATCGCCGACGACACCAGCGCGGAGAAATCGCCCGGCGGGGTGATGAAGCTTTCCCCCGAGATGGCCGCGCGGATTTCGGCGTGCGGCGCATGCGCGAGCACAGTGGCCCGCACCAGCTCGACCAGATCGGCACCCTTATGCTCGTCGTTGAAGCGGATGTTGATCCGCGCGCTCGCCTTCGCCGGGATGACGTTGGTCGCGGCGTTGGCGACGTCGACCGTCGTGATCTCCAGGTTCGACGGCTGGAACCAGTCATTGCCGTCATCGAGGTGCAGCGCCTCGAGCGCGGCGAGCGCCAGCACGAGTTCGGGCACCGGATTGCGCGCGAGATGGGGATAGGCGACATGCCCCTGCGTCCCGACATTCTCGATCCAGATGTTGACCGAGCCGCGCCGCCCGATCTTGACCATGTCGCCAAGCCGATGGGTCGAGGTCGGCTCTCCGACCAGACACAGATCAGGGCGGATGCCGCGTTCGTTCATCCAGTCGATCAGAGCGACGGTGCCATATGTCGCCGGCCCCTCTTCGTCCCCGGTTATGATCAGGCTGATCGTGCCGCGCCGCTGCTCGATCCGGGCGACCGCCGCGATGAAGGCGCCGATCGCGCCTTTCATGTCGACCGCACCACGTCCGTAGAGCAGATCGCCGCGAATCTCGGGCACGAAGGGATCGCCGGTCCAGCCGGCGCCGGGCGGAACGACGTCGCTATGGCCGGCAAAGGCGAAATGCGGCCCGCTTTCGCCCCGGATGGCGAAGAGATTTTGGATCGGCCCGTCGGGAGGCCCCCCTGCCGCGAAGCGATGCACGGCGAAGCCCAGCCCTTCGAGCGCCTCCGCGATGACCGCCATCGCACCGGCGTCGGCCGGCGTCACGCTGGGGCAGGCGATGAGGCGCTGGGTCAGCGCGAGCGGGTCGATCATATCGGTCACGCGCCTCGCCTAGCGCCGTGGCAGAGAGATGCAAGGCCCTGCGCTTTTGTGCAGGGCGCTGCGGACAAGCGGATCAGCGGATCGCGTCGAGGATCGCCGCGCGAAGCTCGGCCATGCCGAAATCCTTCTCGCTCGACGTGACCAGCAGGCGGGGGTGCGCGGCGACATGCTTGCGCGCCTCGGCCTGGGTCTGATCGGTCACGGCGGCGAGTTCGCTGGCCTTGATCTTGTCGGCCTTGGTCAGGACGAGGTGATAGGTCACCGCCGCCTTGTCGAGCATGTCCATGATCTCACGGTCGACATCCTTGATGCCGTGGCGGCTGTCGATCAGGACGAGCGCCCGGCGCAGCACGACCCGCCCGCGCAGATAGTCGTTCACCAGAAAGCGCCACTTGCGGACGATGTCCTTCGGCGCCTTGGCAAAGCCATAGCCGGGCATGTCGACGAGGCGCAGCGTGGGAACGCCGCCCTCCTCGGCCGCACCGACGTCGAAAAAGTTGAGCTCCTGCGTCCGGCCCGGCGTGTTCGACGTGCGCGCCAGCCCGGTGCGGTTGGTCAGCCGGTTGAGGAGCGACGACTTGCCGACATTCGACCGCCCGGCAAAGGCGATCTCGGGTGCGTCCGGCTCGGGCAGATGCTGCAGGCCGGGCGCCGACTTGAGGAAGGAGACGGGACCCGCGAACAGCTTGCGCGCGGGCTCCAGCAGTTCCTCGAAGGGGACCTCGTCGTTCACTTCTTCTTCTTCGCGGTCGCCGACACGACGGTGGCCGAGGCCGGCACCGGCGCGACCGGATATTGCCGGTACAGCCAGGCCTGCTGCGCGATGGTGAGGAAGTTGGAGGTGATCCAGTAGATCAGCAGGCCCGCCGCGAACGGCGCCATGATGAACATCATGATCCACGGCATCAGGGCGAAGACCTGCTTCTGCGCGTCGTCCATCGGCTGGGGGTTAAGCTTGAACTGCAGCCACATCGAGATGCCGAGCAGCAGCGCCAGAATGCCGATGCCGAGGAAGGCCGGCGGCTCGAACGAGAGCAGGCCGAACAGGTTGAGGATATGCGCGGGATCGGGCGCGGAGAGATCCTTGATCCACAGCACGAAGGGCTGGTGACGCATCTCGATCGTCACCATCAGCACCTTGTAGAGGCCGTAGAAGACGGGGATCTGCACCAGGATCGGGAGACAGCCCGCGAGCGGATTGACCTTCTCCTCCTGGTAGAGCTTCAGCAGCTCCTGCTGGAGGCGCGGCTTGTCATCCTTGTAGCGCTCCTGCAGCTCCTTCATCTTCGGCTGGACGCGGCGCATGCCGGCCATCGAACGGAACTGCTTCTGCGCGATCGGGAACATCATGCCGCGGACCAGGAAGGTCAGGATCATGATCGCGACGCCGAAATTGCCGACCAGCTTGAACACCTGATCGAGCACCCAGAACATCGGCTTCTCGATGATCTCGAACCAGCCCCAGTCGATCGCGCGGCCGAACTGCTCGACACCGCCCTGCTCCTCATAGCGGTCGAGGAGGTTGACCTCCTTGGCGCCGGCGAAGAAGCGCTGCGTCACGGTTCCGACCGCGTTGGGGCGAATGATCTGCGGACGGCCGGTCTGGACCGCCTGATAGACCTTGGGAGCGGTGGTCAGGAATCCGGCCTCGACGCTGTCCTTCGCGTCGGGCACGAGCGCGGTCAGCCAATATTTGTCGCCGAAGCCGAGCCAGCCACCCGTCGTCGAGAAGCGCGCACCGGCCGAACCGGCCTCATCGAGCTTGGCGAAGCTCAGGTCATAATTGGCCTTGTTCGAGAACACGCCGATCGGGCCGGTGTGAAGGGTCCAGGTCGAAGGATCCTTCGAGACGCCGTCGCGCGACACGAGGCCATAAGGCCGCGCGGCAACGACGCCCGCGCCCTTGTTGATCAGCCGCTGGGTGACCGTGAACATATAGTCCTGGTCGACCGTGATGACCGTCTGGAAAAGCTGGCCGCGATTGTTGTTCCAGCTGAGCGTGACCGGCTGGCCGGGGCGCAGCGCGGTCTGGTCGGCGGTCCACAGGCTGTTCGGGCCGGGCGCGTCGACGCCGTCGCCCGTCCAGCCGAAGCCGGCATAATAGGCGCCGGCCGAGCCCTGTGGCGACAGCAGACGCACCGGCGGCGCGTCCTTCTTCACCGTCTCGCGATAGGTCTTGAGTACGATGTCGTCGATCCGCGCGCCGCGCAGGTTGATCGAGCCGGCCAGCTTGGGCGTGTCGATCGCGATTCGCGGGCTGCTGCCGAGCACCGCCGCGCGCGAGCGGAGGACGCGAGGTGCGTCACCAGCGGTCGGGAGAGCGTCCGGCGTGGCGGGAGCCGCTCCGGGCTTGGCCGACGCCGGCGGCGCCTTGGGAGTGGGGAAGAAACGCTCGCTCGCCAGTTGCCAGCCCAACAGGACGAGCAACGACAGTACGATCGCGAGGATCATGTTGCGCTGGTTTTCCACCAAAAACTCCCGATATTCCTTAAATGGTCAAGGGACCGGGTCGTGACCCGAGCCCCCCCAGGGATGACAGCGACAGATTCGGCGAACCCCGAGCCACCCGCCTTTGAGCGCGCCATAGCGCGAGACGGCCTCTATCGTATAGGCCGAACAGCTGGGAATATAGCGACAGGTGGGAGGAAGGATCATCGATGGGCCGAGCTGCCACGCTCTGGCCAGGAGAATGATGATCCGGCCGATCACCGCGCGACCTTGCCGAGCGCCTTGAGCAACTCGCCGCGCAGCAGCGCGAAATCGCGTTCGATGCCGCCTGCCCGGCCGATCAGCACATGGTCCGCACCCGCAATGCCGGCGACGGGAAACAGCTCCCGCGCGAGCTCACGAAAACGGCGGCGCATCCGGTTCCGGACCACCGCGTTGCCGACCTTCTTGGTGATGGTGATGCCGAGGCGCATCATGGGATCGTCATCGCCACGCGGGCGGACGAGCAGGACGAAGCCGGGCATCGGCGCCCTCCTGCCCCCATTGGCAGCCAGAAAATCCGCGCGGCGCTCGAGCACCGCGTAGGGACAATCGCTCAGGCGGAGAGCTTCTTGCGGCCGCGGGCGCGGCGGGCGGCCAGAACCTTGCGGCCACCGGGGGTTGCGCTGCGCGAACGGAAGCCGTGGCGCCGCTTGCGGACCAGGTTGCTCGGCTGGAAAGTGCGCTTCATTGTCTCTGCCTCAAATCAAAAAAACAAAAGGGCCGCCGACACGCGGCAGCCGCTGATCGTCGGCGCGCTTAGGCAAAAGGCCGGCGCGAGTCAATCTCTGTGACGGTGGAATTGGCCGTCCGATGGCCTTTCCGGCACTCACTCAGCGTCCTTGGCAAGAAGATCGAGCGTTTCGTTTCGGCCGATGGCTCTTTTTCGTTTCATGGGCGTTCGCAACGCGCAGTTCAGTCTTTTCAGGAGTTGCTGATGCGCCGTTCGTTGCTGTGCGCCATGCTCGCCCTTCCCCTTCTCACCGCCTGCGGATCGAAGACCGACACGCGCCTCAAGGCGCTGGAGGATCGCCTCGCCAAGGTCGAGGCCGCCGCCGAAACCGGCAAGGCGGTCAGCCTGAAGCCCGGCGCCGCCGGCTATGGCATATTGCAGAGCGACATGGGGCGCATCGCGGTCGCGATCGCCAAGGTCGAGGCCTATGCGGGTGGCACCCGCGTCACGCTCGACTTCGGCAACCCGACCGCCGCGCGCCTGTCGGGCATGAAAGCGAAGATCGAATGGGGCGCGATCGACGGCAAGGGTCTGCCGGTGGTCAGCGCCAACCAGTCGACCAGCTTCACCGCCCGGGAGCCGCTGCCGGCGGGCAGCTGGAAGCAATATGTGATCGACCTGCCCGGCGTTCAGCCGACCCAGCTGGGCTTTGTCCGCATCTCGGGCTTCGACAGCGGCAATGTCGATCTGCTGAGCAGCTAAGCTCCCGCCGTCACCGGCAGGCAGGAGCGGGAGATGCGCCGGAACCGCGTCAGTCCGCCAGCCAGAGCGAAAAGGCGGAGTCGGTGCGCATCGCACCGACGCGCCGGCGCTCGCCCTCGCGCAGCATGATCGGCCGCGCGAGCGGCCAGGACACCGCCGCCCACGACGAGCGAGCGCCCGCCGCCGGGCGGACTTCGTAGATCGAGTCCGGCTCGCCCGACCGGTCGAGATCGAGCCTCATCCACTGGATGATCGCATTGGCCTCGCCCGCCTCCGCTGTGACCGTCCTCTCCGCCGCCCGGTCGCCCCAGCTGTCCGGTGCATCGAACCGGAAGTCATAGAGACAGGCGACGTCCGAAAGCAGGCGGATGCCAGGCTCGCCCACCTTGATCTGGTGAGACGGCGACGCGATCCGGTTGAACGCGGACAGGTCGAAGCCCTCATGGCTCGCCATCCGCCACTTCTCCAGCGTCGGATCATGGCCGAGCGCGGCCATGATGCGCCCCTCGCCGGGGATCACGCTGCCGCCCGCTCGCAGCAGGCGGGGCACGACATCGCGATGCACCTCCAGCGTGTGTTCGCCCAGCAGGACATTGTCGACGATCTCCGAGACGATCACGTCGACCGGCCGCTCGATGTCCTCGCCCAGGATCAGCTCGGCCGAATTGCGCGGGATGATCCGCAACCGGTCCTCCGCGCCATTGGCCCGTGCGATCGTCATCGCCATGCGCGCGACCGCCGGCTCCATTTCGCAGGCGATCACCTGCCCGGCGCCGGCCCGCAAAGCGAGCAGACTCAGCAAGCCGGTCCCGGCACCGATGTCGAGCACCAGGCTGTCGGGCCGGATCACCCGCCGCAGCGCCGCCTCATAGGCCTGGTTCCGGACGGTATCGCGAACCAGTCGCCAGTGCCAGTCGGGCACGCCGGCATTGACGACCACACCCGCCATCACCCGCGCCCGGCCGCCGCAATCGGGATGATCGAGCGCGGCCAGCGCCAGATCGATCGCATCGCTCCGCTTGCCCTTGCCCTGCAGGACGCGCGCATGGGCCGCCCAGTCATCAGGCCCTTTGCCGTGCAGAATCGGCCATCTGCTCCAGACCGTCTCGCCCAGGCTCATTCGCTATCTTCCCGCTGATCGCCGCTCCAGCGGCGCTCGCGGTCCATGGGCGCTGCATTGGGCTGCGGTCAACCCGCGCCGTCGCGAGGCCCCCTCGACAAGGCGCGCCTGCCGCGATTAGAACACACAGCGAACATCAGGGGAATCATGCACATGGTGGCGCGGGTCGCGACGGTCGCCTTTCTCGGGCTCGAGGCCCGGGCGGTCGAGGTTCAGGTGCAGCTGGCGCCGGGGGTCCCCGCCTTCATCGTCGTCGGTCTCCCCGACAAGGCCGTCGCCGAAAGCCGCGAGCGCGTCCGCGCCGCTTTGTCGGCGATCGGGCTGACGCTTCCGCCCAAGCGCATCACCGTCAACCTTTCTCCCGCCGACCTGCCCAAGGAAGGGTCGCATTACGACCTGCCGATCGCGCTCGGCCTGCTCGGCGCGATGGGGGTGATCGATGCCGAGACGCTGTCGGCCTATCTGGTGGTGGGCGAACTCGGCCTCGATGCGCGTGTCGCCCCCGCGCCGGGCGTGCTGCTCGCGGCGCTGCACGCGGCCGAACGCGAGCTGGGCCTCGTCTGCCCCGCAGCCCAGGGCCCGGAGGCGGCCTGGGCCGCGACCGTCGAGGTGATCGCCGCCCCCGACCTTCTCTCGCTGATCGGCCATTTCAAGGGCGGCGCCCCGCTCACCCCGCCCCAGCCGGGCAGCGCCGACCTCCCGCCGCGCCTCGCCGACCTGCGCCAGGTCAAGGGACAGGAGACCGCCAAGCGCGCGCTGGAGATCGCGGCGGCCGGCGGCCACAACCTGTTGATGAGCGGCCCGCCCGGCGCGGGCAAGTCGCTGATGGCGGCCTGCCTGCCCGGCATATTGCCCGAGCTGACCCCGGCCGAGGCGCTGGAGGTATCGATGGTCGCCTCGGTCGCGGGGGAGCTGCAGGACGGCCGCCTGCTGCGCGCCCGCCCGTTCCGCACCCCGCACCATTCGGCGTCGATGGCGGCGCTGGTCGGCGGCGGTTTCAAGGTCCGCCCCGGCGAGGTCAGCCTTGCGCATCTCGGCGTGCTGTTCCTTGACGAACTGCCCGAGTTTCAGCGCACCGTGCTCGACTCGCTGCGCCAGCCGCTGGAGACGGGCAAGGTCACCGTCGCTCGCGCCAACGCGCATGTCACCTTCCCTGCGCGTGTCCAGCTGATCGCGGCGATGAACCCGTGCCGCTGCGGCCATCTCGACGACCCCGCCCTCGCCTGCTCGCGCGCGCCGCGCTGCGCCGCCGATTATCAGGCGAAGCTGTCGGGGCCGCTGCTCGACCGGATCGACCTCCATGTCGACGTCGCCGCCGTCAGCGCCGCCGACCTCGTCCTGCCCCCGCCCGCCGAAGGCTCGGACGAAGTCGCCGCCCGCGTCGCCACCGCCCGCGCGATCCAGACCGACCGCTATGCCAGCCATGGCGTGCGGACCAATGCCGAGGCCGACGGCGACCTGCTCGACACCGTCGCCGCCCTCGACGACGCCGGCCGCAAGCTGCTCGCGCAGGCCGCCGAGGCGATGCGGCTGTCGGCGCGGGGTTATCATCGGGTGCTGCGGGTCAGCCGGACGATCGCGGACCTGGCGGGGGCGGAAGCGGTGCAGCGCCTGCATATTGCGGAGGCGCTGAGCTATCGGAGACGTGCCCCGGTGAATTAGGGTCCTTGAGCGAACTGGCCCTTGGTTTCGCTTTCCTCCGCAGGAATTCGTCGCGCTAGGCTTGTTATTACGGCCCCTCCAAAACAGACGAACCACCGAAACCAGTAGAGGATCACGGTTCATGAAATGACAGCAGACGGCACGGTCGAGAGACGGAAAGCATACCAGCCAATACCGAGCGCGGCGCACCACCGCAGGATTTCTAAGGGAAGCCCGAATTGCTTGACAGTCATCTTTCTTCGCGACAGGCATTCCACCCGGAATGGCCAGCATATTACGCGCCTCTTTGGGAAACAGGTCAATTACGGCCATCGGCTAGAGCCGATTAGAAATCCGTCGCTGCGCTACCCGAATGCATCTCGCGCTATCGTCGCCACAATGGATCTTGTTGGCGTTGACATAGCCTTGGCGAGTTGTTTTGGAAATTTCCGTACAACAGGCAGAAATGGTTCGCAACTATGGTCACGATTACTTCGATCAACGGACTGCCATTGCGGATGGGCTTCCTCCTCAGCCAGAGCTTGTACGGAACTGTTACCAATCACAGCCCGACGTCCGTCTCGTTCGACATGACAGGTACGTGGCCAGACGCGTCAGGCATGGTTAACCGATTCAACGGCTACGGCTTGGCATATGATGAGGATAGCGAAACGTTTGAGGGCACGGTTACGAGTTACGAGCATCTTGTGAATGGCGTCGTCGATTTTAGACTCTCAAACCTCAACTTTTCTGCATCCGACCTAGTATCGTTGACAAGTAACAATCGCTTGGTCGACCCTGTTGGCCACAGGTTCTTTGGTGGAGACGACAGCATTACCGGCAGCGACGAGCAAGACGCTATATTGGGCTATGCCGGTAACGATACGATATATGCCGGCGGAGGCGATGACTATATCAATGCTGAATATCCGAGCATGTACCCCCGTGATGTCCCGGGCACCACAGGAAACGGCCATGATGTAGTTCACGGAGCCGCGGGGTCTGACAGCATCTTTGGCGGCGGCGGCAATGATCATCTCTATGGATTCGGTCCGACCGCCGGCATTGACGGAAACGATACAATCGACGGTGATCAAGGATCTGATTATATTCAAGGCAACGCCGGCGATGACCTGTTGATCGGCGGTGAAGGTTCGGATCGCATGCAGGGCGGTGCGGATAATGACGTGATGCACGGCGGGAAAGGCAATGACTCGCTCAACGGCAATCGCGGAGACGATAGTATTACCGGCGGTCTAGGGAATGATTTCATTCGCGGAGGTCAGGGCGACGATACTATCTTGGCGAGCGACGGCGATGATACTGTGTTCGGCGATATGGGCGCAGATTATCTCGACGGCGGGGCGGGGTCCGATACGTTCGTGTTTGGCCGAAGCACTAGCAGTATTGCGCCTGATATTGCTGACGCTGACAAGATCGTCGATTTTCTACTCCGCAACGATCGAATTTCGGTCGGCTTCAACCCTCAACATGTTTTCAACGAAACGCAAATGAGTTCATTGCCCTCAACAGTCGAAGAGGCGCTTTTTATCGCCCAGAGCCTCTTCAACGAGCATCTCGGCAATCATGAGATCGCTGTAGTTAAAACTAGTTTTATTGACAGAATAATTTTCTGGGATTCTGATGGAAATAATTCAATTGATTCTATGATCGGCGTAATAAAACTGAGTAAAGATTATGGTACTACCGATATGAACTTTTACTATGATGATTTTATTTGATATTTGGAAATATTCTAAAATAACAATTGCAAAATTATAAAATTATAATGCGATCATATCACGAAATATTCGCATTATTACATTTATTAGTTCACCTACAATATAAAATGTATTACGCCGAATCCGCCTCCACGCACGCCTCCTCCCCCGCCAGAGCGCTCAGGAAACAACGCCGCCACCACATAACGTCCTGCTTCTCGACGCTGTCCATGCAAGCGCGCCAGCGGGTCTTGCGTTCGGCAAGCGGCATGGCGAGCGCCTTCTGGATCGCGTCGGCGATGTCCTCGGGGCTGTGGGGGTTGATCAGCAGGGCGTCGCCCAGTTGCTCGGCAGCACCGGCGAAGCGCGACAGGATCAGGACGCCGGGATCTTCGGGGTCCTGCGCGGCGATATATTCCTTGGCGACGAGGTTCATCCCGTCGCGCAGCGGG